>JAVBQP010000034.1:0-112547 GCA_031548905.1 Desulfovibrio sp.
CCCCCCCCCCCGGGCGCGCTGTGTGCCATTAGCGGGGGCCGCGCAGCCGCCTCTTTGGAATCTCCGTTACGAAACGGCGCGCCTGTTATCAGCAGGCGCGCCGTTCAACCACAACAGGGGGGGTGCAGGGGGATTCAATCCCCCTGCCCGCCGGAGGCTATTCTTTCTCGCCGTTACCGTTTTCCGCGCCTTCGTCGATTCTGTCGAAACCGACCACGGCGACGCCTTCGTCCATCGCCACCAGGCGGACGCCCTGGGTGGCACGGCCCACGCTGCGGACTTCCTCAACGCCGATACGGATGATCTTGTTGGCCGAGGTCAGCAGGAGCAAGGCGTCGTCGTCGGAGACGGTCATGGCTCCGATAACCGGGCCGGTCTTGGAGGTGGCCTTGAAGTTGATGATGCCTTTACCGCCGCGCGACTGCACCCGGTAGAGATCCAGCTTGGTCCGCTTGCCGTAGCCGTTGCGCGAAATGGTCATGATCGCGGTTTCCTCGTCCTGCTTGACGACCACGCAGGCCACCACCTTGTCCACGCCGCGCAGGGCCACGCCCTTGACGCCGGAAGCGCCCCGGCCCATGGAACGAACATCACTGCACGAGAAACGGATTGCCAGGCCGGCCTCGGTGGTCAGCACAATCTGGCAGTTATCGTTCACCTCACGGACGGTTATCAGCTCGTCGTCGTCGCGCAGGCCCACGGCGATCATGCCGGACTTGCGGCACTTGGCGTAAAGCGAGGCGTCCGAGCGCTTGACCATGCCGCGCCTGGTGACAAAGAGGAACGAACGATCTTCGGAGAACTCACGCACGGTCAAAGCCGTGGTCACCCATTCGTCCTTGTCCAGGGGCAGCAGGTTGGCGATGTGCATACCCTTGGCCGTGCGGCTGCCTTCCGGCACCTGGTGGACCTTGAGCTGGTGCATCCGGCCCCGGTTGGTGAACAGGAGCAGGTACTGGTGGTTGGAGGTGGTCAGAAAGTCCTGCACCACATCGTCGTCGCTCATGTGCAGACCGGCGATGCCTTTACCGCCGCGCTTCTGCTGCTGGTAGTTGTCCAGGGTGGTGCGCTTGACGTAGCCCCGGCGGGACAGAGTGATGACCACGTCTTCATCCGGAATGAGATCCTCGATGTCGATGCCGGTCAGATCGTCATATTCGATTTCGGTCTTGCGCGGCGTGGCGAAAGTATTCTTCAGGTCGACGATCTCGTCGCGGATGACCCCGCGCAGCACTTCGTCGTTTTCCAGAATGCTCTTGAAGTATTCGATCTTCTTGAGCAACTCGCGGTATTCCTCCAGGAGCTTTTCGTGCTCCAGACCGGTCAGGCGTTGCAGACGCATGTCCAGGATGGCTTGGGCCTGGACGTCCGAAAGGCCGAAGCGGTCCATCAGACCTTCTTTGGCCTCCTGCGGCGTCTTGGAGGCCCGGATCAGGGCGACCACGGCGTCGATGTTGTCCAGGGCGATGCGCAGTCCCTCAAGGATGTGGGCCCGGGCCTCGGACTTTTTCAGGTCATAGCGGGTGCGCCGGATGACCACCTCGCGGCGGTGATCCAGAAAGCAGGTCAGCGCGGACTTGACGTTCAGGAGCTGCGGCCGGTTGCCCACCACGGCCAGCATGTTGTAGGCGAAGGAGGTTTCCAGGGGCGTGAACTTGTAGAGCGCGTTGATCACGATGTCCGGAATAGTGCCGCGCTTAAGATCCAGAACAATCCGGATACCCTTGCGATCCGACTCGTCACGCAGGTCGGAAACGCCTTCGATTTTGCGCTCGTTGACCAGGAAGGCGATTTTCTCCACCAGGGAGGACTTGTTCAGGGCGTAGGGAATTTCCCGAATGACGATGGCCTCGCCGCCTTTCTTGCGGGTTTCGACCTCCACCCGGCCGCGGACCTTGACCGAACCGCGCCCGGTCGAGAGGGCGTCTTCCAGGCCGCGCCCGGCGTAAATGATGCCGCCGGTGGGGAAGTCCGGGCCCTTCACGTGTTCCATCAGGTCATGCACGGTGCACTCGGGGTCATCCAGCAGGGCCTGGAGGGCGTCGCACAACTCGCCCAGGTTGTGGGGCGGGATGTTCGTGGCCATGCCCACGGCAATGCCCGAGGAACCGTTGAGCAACAGGTTCGGCACCTTGGTCGGCAGCACCGAGGGCTCTTCCATGGTGTTGTCGTAGTTGGGGCGGAACTCGACGGTTTCCTTGTCGATATCGGCGAGGAACTCCGAGGCCAGACGGGACATGCGCACTTCAGTGTAACGCATGGCCGCCGGGGCGTCGCCGTCGATGGAGCCGAAGTTGCCCTGGCCGTCGACCAGCAGATCCCGCATGGAGAACTCCTGGGCCATGCGGACCAGGGCGTCGTACACGGCGGAGTCGCCGTGGGGGTGGTATTTACCGATGACGTCACCGACCACCCGGGCCGATTTTTTGGGCGGCCGGGTGTAGGAGTTGCCGAGCTCGTGCTGGGCGAACATGATCCGCCGGTGCACGGGCTTCAGGCCGTCGCGGGCGTCCGGGATGGCCCGGCCGATGATCACCGAGAGGGAATATTCCAGATATGATTTGCGCAGCTCTTTTTCAATGCTGACGATCGCGTTGTCGGACATGGCTTTCCTAATCGTTCCAGATGACTGAGGTGGGCAGGTTTTCAAGGGCGCCGGCAATGTCGGCCGGGGCCTTTTCGTCACGCAGGGTGATGACGCCGATCATCGAATCACCGCGAAAGTAATACGTTGCCGAGCGGAGTCGCCGGGTTCCCCCGGCATCGATGATGGCGTCGGATACGGCCACGAACATGTTGTCGGCTTCCAGAAAGTCCATGCTCGATTCCACGACCTTCTGGCCTCGCGCCTCGTAAGCTTTACGGATTTTGATGGCCTCTAGGCTGGAGAAGCCCGCGGCCGCCTCGGCCTTGGCTTTTTGGTCGCTCCCGAGCACCTTGGACAGGAACGGGAGCATCCCCCGGTGGACGTAGGTCACGGCGAAAGCGCCCTGAAAGCGGCCGGTGTTCCCCTTCCAGCCCACCATGTACAGCTCCGGCTTTTTAACGTCCGTGGCGTCAAAGGCCTTCAGCACATGCTCCGGGGTGTTGTTCTTGGCGGCATCGCTGTAGTAAGCCCAGCCGCCGGGCACGGTGACGGAAAAGTGAGTTTTTTCCTCCACAATCTGCTCGGCGGCCCGAACCTGAGCCGGGAGAAACAGCAGAACAGCGAGCAGGAAGGCGGAACGGGCGTTCATATATCCAGATCCTGCACGGTCAGGGCGTTGCGTTCAATGAACTCGCGCCGGGCCTCAACCCGATCGCCCATGAGTTCCTCAAAGGCTTCGGAGGCTTCTTCCGCGTCTTCAATGGCCACTTTAAGCAACACCCGGTTTTCCGGGTTCATGGTCGTGACCCAGAGCTGCTCCGGGTTCATTTCACCCAGACCTTTGTAGCGCTGAATGTTGATACCCCGACGGGCTTCTTCCAGCAGGGCCCGCTCAAGCTCGAAGACCCCGGCAATCTCGGTGCGATCCTCTTTGCGGATGATCGCGAAGGTTTCGCCGCCCGCCTCGTTGCGCAGGTCTTCCCAGGCCTGCCAGGTGCGGGAATAGAGGCGGGAGTTGAAGAACTCCGGTCCCAGGCGGGTGCGCCGGCCGTTTTTGTCCTCGAACACGATCCGGTACAATTGTTCCAACTCGGTTTCCTCGGTCTCGACCCGCACGCTAAAGCCACGCTCGGCCAACCAATCGCGGAAGGCGGCCAGATCCGCCCCGTCATCCACGAACACGGCACCGTCGAGCTTTTTCTCGTAGGTGACGAAGTTCATGAACAACGGCTCGTCGACACCCGATATTTCCGCGTCGCGCAGCTTTTCGCGGATAAAAGCGATGTCCTTGGCCAGCTTGATCACCGTTTTTCCGGAATATCCCTTGCCGTTCGCGGATTCCACCGTCACTTCCCTACCGACCCGGTCCAGAAGGAACTCGTTCAGCTCGGGGTCGTCCTTGATGAACTTCTCGAACTTGGAGGAATGGGCCCGGTACAAGGGCGGCTGGGCGATGTACAGGTACCCCTGCTCGATCAACTCGCGATACTGGCGGAAGAAGAAGGTCAGGAGCAGGGTGCGGATGTGCGCCCCGTCCACGTCGGCGTCGGTCATGATTGCGATGGTATGGTAGCGCAGCTTGGAGAGGTCGATGTCGCTCTCGCCGCCGATCATCCCGATACCGGCGCCCATGGCGGTGATCAGGGCCTTGATTTCCTTGTTGGCCAGCATTTTGTCGAAGCGGGTGCGCTCCACGTTAAGAATCTTGCCCCGCAGCGGCAGAATGGCCTGCCGGGACGGGTCGCGCCCCTGCTTGGCCGAACCGCCGGCCGAATCACCTTCCACGATGAAGAGTTCGGAATCGGCCGGGTCTTTGCTCTGACAATCGGCCAGCTTGCCGGGCAGGGAGTTGTCTGAAAGCGCCCCTTTGCGCCGGACCAGATCCTTGGCTTTTCTGGCCGCGTCCCTGGCCCTGGCCGCGTCCACGGCTTTTTCGATGATCAGCTTGATGTCTTTGGGATTCTCTTCGAAGTAGGTGTTCAGCTTGTCGTAAACGATGCCGCCCACCAGGCCGGCCACTTCGGAGTTGCCCAGTTTGGTCTTGGTCTGGCCCTCGAACTGCGGGTCGGGCAGCTTGACCGAGACCACGGCGGTCAGTCCTTCGCGCACGTCGTCGCCGGAAAGGGTCATCTTGAGCTTTTTATTCAGCTCGGAGTTCTTCAGATAGTTGTTGATCGCCCTGGTCAGGGCGGTCTTGAAGCCGGCCAGGTGGGTTCCGCCTTCCTTCGTACGGATGTTGTTGGCGAAGGTCAGGACGTTTTCTTTATACCCGGCGTTGTATTGCAGGGCGAACTCGGCGACAACCCCGGCGGATTCGCCGTAGCCGTCGATGATCGCGTGGACCGGAGCTTCACCCGAGTTGAGATCCTTGACGAACTGGTGGATGCCGCCGTCAAAACGGAACAGTTCCTGCTCGCCCGAGCGCTCGTCGATGAACTCGATTTCCAGGCCTTTATTCAGGTAGGCCAGTTCTTCCAGGCGCTTGCGCAGAATCTCGTAGGAAAAGACCAAGGTTTCAAAAATTTCCTCATCCGGGCTGAAACGCACGGTCGTGCCGTGATTCATGGATTCCCCGAGGGTCTGCAACTCGTTTTGCGGCACGCCGCGCGAGTACTTCTGGGAATAGCGGAACCCGCCCCGGCGGATGGTCACCTCAAGACTTTCGGACAGGGCGTTGACGCAGGAAACACCCACGCCGTGCAGGCCGCCCGACACTTTATAGCTTTCGTTGTCGAACTTGCCGCCGGCGTGCAGCTTGGTCATGACCACCTGCACGGCCGGGACGCCCTCCTTGGGGTGAATGTCCACGGGAATGCCCCGCCCGTTGTCGGAGACGGAACAACTCCCGTCCACGTGCAGACGCACGGTAATCTTCGTGCAGTACCCGGCCATGGCTTCGTCGATGGAGTTATCCACGACTTCATAGACAAGGTGGTGCAGGCCGCGCCCGTCGGTGCTGCCGATATACATGGCCGGGCGCTTGCGAACCGCGGCCAGGCCTTCGAGAATGGTTATGCTTTCCGCATTATATGTGGATTTGCCGCCTGCCTGGGTCATCAGACCTGTTCCTCGCTGTAGTTGACGTCTTCAAGAATTTTCATGGGCATGATGATCACCACGTATTCGGGGTCGTCCTGCCCGGTTATGCCGCAAGGGCCTTCGGCGCCGGTCATGGTCATGGTCAGCTTTTCCGAGCCGAAGTGGTCGAGAATATGCACCAGGTTGCCGGTGGGGAAAGCTATTTTGCCGATGCTTCCGGCGTATTCCACGTCCAGGCTTTCATCGGCCGAGCCCACGTCTTGCCCCATGGCCGAGAGCACGGCCTCGCCGGCGCTCAGGCTGAAATAGGTGCAGCGGTTGCTCTCCGTATTGAAGATGGCTATCCGGTTCAAAGCTTCGGAAGCCTCGGCCCTGCTCAATACCAGCTTGGAGACGTCGTCGCCGCCGATTCGGGACAAAAAGGCGCTGTAGTCCGGGTACTGGAACCCGGCCAGGGGCATGGAAAAGCATTCCTTTTTCTTTTCCGAGCGCACATACAGGCGCTTGTCGCCGATGTTGACCTCGATCTCGTCGCCCGTGAGCCATTTTTTCAGCTCGGTCAGGTACTTTTTCTGGATCAGGATACCTTCATCGGGCAAGAGGGCGCGCAACTCGTCATGCAGGAACGCAACCAGGGAAAATTGGTGGCCGTTCATGCCGGCCGCCTCGATCCGGCCGTTTTCGGCGGGCTTTAAAATCATGCAGGCCAGGGCGTCCATGCCTTCGTCGCCGATGCAGAAGTCGACCTTGGCGATGATTTCCTGCAAAAAGTCGCCGGACCAGACCACGGCCCCGCTTTCGGGGAATTCCGAAAAAGTCTGGAACCAGGAAGCGTCGTTGACCGGCAGCTTGTACTTGCGCCGCCCCTGTTCGACCAGGAGGGTGGAGGAACCTTCTTCCTGCTTCAGGGAAATACGGCCCTCGGGCAGGCGGCGCAACAATTCCACAAAGGAACGCCCCGGCACTCCGACAAGGCCGTTTTCAACCGTTTCAGCCGTATAGGAACCGCGAAATTCAATGCTCGAATCCGTGGATAGCACCTCAAGCCCGCCGCCTTCCGCCCGCAGCCAGATGGAGCGCAGATAAGCCGCGCCGGTGCGCTGGGGGATGATCCCGGCGGCCTTTTGCAGGCCTTCGATGACATCGGCTTTATATACGTTTAAAAACATATTCTCTCCTTATTGGTTTTAGAAGGGGCGGTTCCTTTGTGCGTAACCTTTGCAAGTCCGCTTTCTTCTTAATTTTTTTAGGAACGGATTGCGGACGATCTCCTGTTCCTTGCAATGCGTTTACGAACACTCCCACTCATGGGGATGGGGTAAGGCACATTTGTTTCAATCGGGCGTGGGTGTTGTGCATATCTTTGTTACCTGATTGAATTTCTTTAAATTTTTTGATCGTGTAGACAATGGATGAATGATCCCTGCCCCCAAAAATCCGGCCGAGTTGGGGCAGGGAAAGGCCCAGGAGTTCCCTGCACAGCGTCACGGCGTGGCGGCGGGCCTCCGCGGTGGTTTTGTCCCGGCTTTTACCTGTCAGGTGTTCCGGGGTGAGGGAAAAAAATCTCGCCGTGGTCAGAATGATTTGCTCCGGGGTAAGAACCCGCTGATCCGGCCCGGCGTTCAAAATATCCACGGGCTCGGCTTCTCTGCCCGGCACGAGGGTGGCGTAAGCCCTGGCCCTGTTGACGGCCCCGTCGATGGCCCGAAAATCCATACAGCGCTGGGCCAGGGACAAGGCGGCATCTTTGCCCGCATCCAGGCCGTATGTTTCGCACAGCCCGGCCGCATACCGCCTGCGGACGTCGAGATCCGGCTTTTTCAGCTCCACCACCAGCCCGGCCCCCAGGCGCTGCGCAAGCCCGGACGCAAGCCCGGAAGCGGCCGGCGGGGCGTCGATGGTGCAGACAAAGGCCCCACCCGTGGCGGCCATCATGTCGAGCAGGATGACCAGACGCTCTTGCAGGTCGGCTTTGCGGGCGCGTTGTAGGTCGTCCAGAAACACGGCCTCGAAATGCTCCCCGGCGGGCAGGGACGCCGCCGGCCCGCAGAAAAAGCGGTAATCCGGGGCGTGCTCGCGGGCTTCATTGGCGATGGCCCCGAGCAGATGGGTTTTGCCCGCGCCGCTTTGGCCGTAAATGACCAGAGGGACATAGGGCGGGTTGCCGATGTTCCCGGCGCAGGCTTTGGCCGCGGCCAGGGGAAAGTCGTTCTTGCGGTTGTGCAGAAACGAAGAAAACGTGTGCCTCTCCAAGGGAAGATCCCCGGTTCGGGGCTTTTCGGATCTTGAGGCCCGGCGGGCCGGGGCCGGAACCCGTTCCGGCTCGGACCAGCGCAACGACCAGCCCTGCAAGAGGGGCAGGCAGTGATTTTCAAAGCCCATCCGAACCTTGTCGCGAAAACGCCCGGCGAAAAACACGTGGGGAAAGGCAATGTGAATTTCCCGGCACTCGCGGTTCACCCGGACGATCAGGGGATCGAACCATTGCTCAAGCTCGGGGCTTGGGTATACCTGTTCCAGGTAACGGCGCAAATCGGCTTTCTGCACGGCGAAAATGGGTTTGGGTCTTCTCTTGTTTTCACTCAAGGCAATTGCCCAGCATAACCGAAAACCGTTGAAAAAACAATGCGCCGGAGCTCCGATTCACTTGCTGAAATAATTGAATATTTTTAAGTAAATCCGGTGGGGCCGGGGCAGGGTGCCGGCAGCCGACATGGAAACTTGTTTATAATATAAAATAATATATAAATTCGCCGTATTATAAGCACTTTGAAAAAAGATGCTTTTGGACTATCATCCGCACGTCCCGGTCCGAACGACCGAGCATGTTCCCAACGGGCGGAAGTTTCCGGCGCTGGGACGCTCGGCGCGGGCTTTTCTCTCTGACCGGCAGCATTCATGAAATCAAAGACACTCGGCCTCCGCTCTCCCTCCCGCAGAGGCAAATTGACGATTATCGGCCTATCCCTGGCGGGGTTCCTCCTTCTGTGCTTCGGCGTTGCGGCTCTTCTGGAGTGGCGTTCTCCTGATATCGCCCAGGAACGCGCCATCGAACAGGATCTGGAAGCGGCGGAACAATCCCCGGCCGAACCCCCGCAAACGGAGTCCGCCCCGGCTCCCGAACCGGTTGAAGACCCTTCGGTGATCAGCCGCACGGTGAACCCCGGCGATACCGCCGGCGAGCTGCTCGGCGAGTGGCTTGAGCCGTCCGACGTGCAGGCCGTGGTCAACGTGTGCCAAAAAGTTTACGCCCTGAACCGGATCAAGGCCGGGCAGCCGTTTGTTGTGTTCAAGGAAGACGGCAGCTTTTCCCGTTTTGAATATGAGATAGATGATCTGCAAAAGCTCGTGGTCTGCCGTATTGATTCGAATTTCACCGCCGAGTTGGAAAAAATCGTCTACGACATCACCTTTGAGAAGATAAACGGCGAGATTACCTCCAGTCTGTTTGAGGATATCGCCAAGCTGGGTGAAACACCCGTCCTGGCCGTGCGCCTGGCCGAGGTCTTCGCCTGGGAAATCAACTTCATCAAAGACCTCCAGCCCGGTGACACCTTCACGGTTCTGGTCGAAAAACGCTACCGCGAGGGTGAATTCAAAGGCTACGGCAGGATGCCCGCTGCAATTTTCGTCAACCAGGGCAAGAAATTTGAAGCGTTCGCCTTTTCCGATTCCCTGGGCAACACCGAATATTACGACGCCGAAGGCCAGAGCGTGAAGCGGGCCTTTCTCAAAGCGCCGCTTTCGTTCACCCGGGTCAGCTCGGGCTTCAATTTAAAGCGGATGCACCCCATCCTGCGCGAGGTGCGGGCCCACCCGGCCATCGATTACGCCGCGCCCACGGGCACGCCGGTCAAGGCCATCGGCAGCGCCGCGGTTCAGTTCGCCGGCTGGGGCAAGGGCGCGGGCAACTATGTGGTTCTGCGCCATACCGGCGGATATGAGTCCATGTATCTGCATCTTTCGGGCTTCGCAAAAGGCATGAAAAAAGGGATCAAGGTCCGCCAGGGCCAGGTTATCGGCTTTGTGGGCAGCACGGGTTATTCCACTGGCCCGCACCTGGACTTTCGGATGAAAAAAGACGGCAAGTTCGTGAACCCGGCCAAGGTGCTGGCTCCGCGCTCAGAGCCGGTCACGGCCAAGACCCTGCCGGAATTCAAAAAACACCGTGATATCTGGCGCGCCTACCTGAACGGCGAGAAACCCCTTTCAGAATACACTCCATAAACTGATTTCGTTTCCGGACTATTCGGAAATCCTCCCGGATCGCAAAAAGTCTTGCCTGTATTCGGTGGTTCGGTTTACCCTCGTTCGTCCGCGAAAGCGGGATATTGGATATTTCACGAGGTACACATGAGCGGGGAGCACGTCACCCACAAGGATCTGGCCAAGCTGCTGGGCGTTTCGGAAACAACGGTCAAAAGCTACCGCCGCAAATTTCCCGGCTGCATTCCCGTCGCCAACAAGGGCAAGCCCATCCGCTTCACCGCCCAGGCTCCGACCGTGGCCCTGCGCATTCGGGATTTGTTCTCCGGGGGCATGTCCGTGCCGGAGGTGCGCTCGCGTCTGGCCGCCGAATTCGACTGGATTGACGCCAAAGCGCCCGGCGCCGCCGGCAAGCTGGACGAAGCCCGGGGCGTGGCGAACATCGCCCGGGGCGTGGTGGACATGAGCCGCCGGCAGGATACGCTGCTCAAGCGCATGGGCAGCATCGAGTCCATGCTGGCCGAATTGGGTCTTGCCGGTTCCGAGGAAGTGGAAGGCCTGCGCCGCAAGCGCGACGAGGCCGCCAAACAATCAAGCGAACGTCTGGAGCGGCGCCTGGACGCCCTGGATCGGATCACCGGCGAGCTGAGTTCCACCGTGCAGGGTCTGGCCGACCAGTTGGGCCGTTTTTTAGAACGCCGCGCCGCGGCCAGGGAAACCTGGGAACAGGAACGCTCTCGGGTGGTGGAAGAGGCCGCCTCCGTCAGCGCGTCCCTGGCGCCCGCGGCCGAACCGGCCGGAGCCAAGGTCATTCCGCTCCGCCCTGAGGCGCCCGCCGAGCCCGAGCCCGGCGAGGAAGCCCGGCTTGAGCCGCCCCGGCAGTTCTTTTCCCTGCCCCTGGTCGTGCGCACCCAGCAGGGCGCGTACGTCAGCGCCGGCGGGCGCAGCAGGGGGCGCTTTTCCCTCAACGATCTCAAGGCCGTCCTGGTTTATGGGTTCCCTTCCCCCCGACAATTCCGGATGCGCTGGGAAGCCCACGGCCAGGGGTGGCGGCTGGTTCTGGATCAGCCCAAGGTCGAGGACTCCCGCTCCATCAGTCTGCTGCTCATGGAACTGCCCACCAAGGAAGGCGGCAAGGTCGCCGAAATTCTCCAGTTAAAGGACGGCGAGCGCCAGGGCCACCCGGCCGAGTTCGCGGCTATTCTGGAAGGGTTGCTGGGATAAATTTTTCAGAGAATATGTGTGCGCCTCCGGCGGGCAAAGGGGGTGACCCCCTTTGCATTCCCCTGTGGCGGCGTTGCGGCGCGCTCTTGTGGGCCGTTATGCCGCCGAGCGTTGTTGAGAGCGGTTTCATTTTTCAATCGCTTGCAAGGATCTGCCCATGCCCCCGTCTTCCTCCCAGGCGGATCGCCTGCTGAAACGCTACCCGGATTTGGCCGGAGTCCCCGCCGGTGAGCGCAAGGCCATTGTGCGCGCCGCCATGCTGCGGCCGCAGGTCGTGATCGTGTTCCTGCTCCTGGGCGCCCTCGGGTTGCCGGCGTATCTGCAACAGATGCTGCCCTGGCTGGATTCCTTTGAGCTGACTCTGTCCCTGCACGTGATCGCCGGCGGGATGCTCTGCGTCGTGCTGCCTGTGTGGATCATTTCCTTCATCGTTTCCAAAGGGCTGATGCCCCCGCTGGTGCGCCGGGAAATGCGCAAACGCGGCTATACCCCCCACGAGTGAAGCCGATGCGGTTGCGCACCATTCTTGTCTTCGGATTGCCCACTTTTCTGATGGGCGCGCTGTTGACGCTCTGGTTCCTTGTGTTCCAGCCCATGCCCGATTTCGGCCCGAGCGTGACGGATCGTCTGCTCGCGGACCCCGCCCTGCTGGAAAAGCATGTCCGGGCGCTGGCCGAGGAGTTCGCGCCGCGCTCCCCGGAGGACATGGATCACCTCAACGCGGCCGCCGACTATATTCGCGACCGTTTTAACGAAAGCGGCGCGGTGGTCGAAGATCAGAGCTTCGTCGTGGACGGCGTTACGCACCGCAATATTATCGCCCGCTTCGCGCCCAAGGGCCGCGCCTATGATCCGCCCCTGGTCGTCGGCGCCCATTACGACGCGGTCTCCACAACCCCCGGCGCGGACGACAACGCGAGCGGCACGGCCGGGTTGCTCGAGCTGGCCCGCCTGCTGGGGAACAATCCGCCCACCTCGTCGGTGGAGCTGGTGGCCTGGACCCTGGAGGAACCGCCCTATTTCCGCACCGACGACATGGGCAGCGCCATGTATGCGGGCCTTGCGGCCGAAGAGGACCGCCTGCCGCGCCTGGTCGTGGTCCTGGAGATGATCGGCTGTTTTTCCGACACGCCGGGTTCGCAGCTTTCCCCTTCACCCATCCTGCGGCTCTTTTACCCGGATCGCGGCGATTTTCTCATGGTGGCCGGGCGGCTTGCCGACACCATGACCGTCCGCTCGGTCAAGGCCTCTCTGCGCCGGAACGCCCATATGCCCGTGTACGCGCTGGCCCTGCCCTTTTCCTGGGGCGGGGTGGATCTTTCCGATCACCGCAATTTTTGGCCCCACGGCGTGCCGGCTGTGATGCTCACGGACACGGCGTTTTTCCGCAACACCGAATACCACAGACCCGGCGACACGCCCGACCGTCTGGATTACGGGCGCATGGCCAGGGTCGTCCAGGGCGTGTACGGGCTGATTCAGGAGGAATGCCGGCCGTAACGGCCGTTTTCACGGCCGGGGGGCTTTTTTACCCGCCCGGAATCTGCGTACCTTGACCAGGGTACGCGCAGGTATTGCCGCACCATTTCCGGGTGCGGCTTTTGCTTTCATCATAGAAAATCCAGCCGCGGGAAGGGTTCCCGCACAGTTTTATCCTGTCCGGAAAATGTTCGGCCGGCATTTCCGCGAATGAGGCCGCGAGCCGGAATACGGCCCGTTCCGTTGCGGAACCTTCAGGCAATACGCGCAGGCGCAGTCCGTCTTCGGCGGCCTCCAGCGACAGGATCTGGCGGGCGGACGCGAGATATCCGTTGATGCGGCCCAGGTGCTCCGGGGAAAGCCGCCTTGCGGAGCAGGCTTCGACGGTGAGGGCATGAAGCTCGGCCCGCGCTGTGCCGGTGTGGGGAGAAATCGTCTGCGGGGCGGTGCTTTTTCTTGCCGCATCGCTGCAGCAGGTCGGCATAGCCGGCACAACGGCCGGGAAAGCCGGTTTCATCACGGCCCTGTAGATTTTGCTTGTGCCCATTTTCGGCATGGCCGGGGGAGAAAAGCCGCCACGTTCAATCTGGGCCCGCGCGGCCGGCGCGCTTGCCGGAAAGTATTGCTTATGTGTGGGCGGGGTTTCCGACATCAATGGCAGTGATATCCTGATCTTGCTGTGCGCCGTGTCCACGGCGGTTCATATCCTGCTTGTGGCCAGGATTGCTCCGCATGTCGACGGATTCGTGCTTTCCTGCATTCAGTTCTTTGTCTGCGCGGCCTTGAGCGCGGCCGTCGCGGGTGCCGTCGAGAGCCCGGCCGCCGTCGACCTGTTCGCGGGCCGCGCCGCCATTCGTTCCGTCCGCCGCCGCGCTCATCCTCAGCCTGGAAGCGGTGTTCGCCGCCGGCACGAAAGCGCGCCCGGAAGGCGGATCTTCGTGAGCATCTAATCCTGCAAATGCGGGAAGTCGATCTTGAATGCCTCCAGCCTGCGGGCCTGCTCGTCCAGGTACAAGGGGAGAGCCTCGCCTTCCGTGGACAACGGGGCAAATCCCTGCCGGGCGAGGGCGTCGGCCGTGTAAGAGTCGGCCAGGGCGGCGCGCAGGGCGGCGGTGATGCCGGGCTTGTCCTTGAATTGAGGGGAGAGGGCGAATCCCAATTCGGCCGCGATCGTCACGGCCTGCCCATACTCGGCAAAGGTGGGGGTATCCGGCAGGGCGGGGCTGCGGGCTTCGGCGGCCACGGCCAGAGGGCGCAACCCCGGCAGGGAGCCGGGAGGCAGGGCGTAGGCCCAGACGGCCTGGACGCGGCCTTCCAGGGCCGCCTTGCGGGCTTCGTCCGTGCCGATGAGGGGCAGGAACAGGGTTTGGATCCCGGCCTCCCGGTTGAAGACCACCGAGGCCAGATGCGGGGCGGTGAAACGCCCCGGCCCGGCGCAGAGCACTGTTCCCGCGCCGTGCCGCGCCAGGGTGATCAGCTCCGGCAGGGCCTTGATGGGGGAGCTTTCCGGAACCCACAGGGCCACGGGCATCCGGGCGGCCAGGGCGAAGGGTTCCAGGTTGCCTTTGTAATACGGGCTGTTCGGCTCGTCCCGCAGCAGGATGAAGGCCGGCAGAACGAACACGGCCACGGCCGTCGGGTTCGAGGCCGCGTCGCGCAGGGCATACGCCCCGCCCAGGCCGGGAACATAGCGCACGTTCGGCATCGGAGTCATCGCCGCGGCGACCTGTTCCGTGAAGCGGGAAAGCTGATCGTTCTGGGGAGCGCCCACCAACAGGACCGGAGCGGCGCCCGCGGCTGGGCGCGCCGGCGCGAGGCACCCGAGGGTGAGGCACAGAATCAGGGCAAGGCCGGTCAAACGCCCGCCTCGGCGAAGGGCGCGAGCCTCCATGCGGCCAAAGCCTCTAGCGGCGGTCCAGGGCTTTTTGCACGAGTTCGTGGACATTCAGCACCTCGGTGACGCGCCAGGCGGTGTTACTGCGCTCCACTTTCAGGCGCAGGGGAAAGACGCCCGCTTCGGCATCGCGCAACTCGGCCGAGACCTCGGCCGTGTCCCCCGTTTGGGAAAGCACGGCTCCGGGGACAAGTTTCTTGCGGGCTGTGGACATGCCCCGCAACAGCCGGGAGTGCATGGAATTTTCCGATGTCCGGCCGTTGGGCTTGCCCGCGAACCAGCCGCCGCCGACCCCGGCGGTGACGAAGCTCCTGGCCTCGGACTGGGCCAGCCCGCGCAGGACGACCAGCTGGGGATTGTCGGGCCGGCAGTCGGAGGCGATACCCGCCACAGCCATGGCCAACATGGGTTCCATGGACGGCAGGGTTCCGGCGGCGGCCCGCCTGCATACCTCGGCCAGACCCTGCTCCAGGCCGTTTTGCAGCAAGGCGTCGACATCTACCGCCGCGTTGAAGGCGTTGACGTCCGCGGCGTCCACGGCCTTCTGGGCCGCGGTGACGGCCGAGAGCGGCCCGGAGGCGGCAAGGCAGAGCGAGGGGGCAAAAAACACGCAGAGCAGCAGGATCGGCAGGCGCAGCGCGGCAGGACGGTTCATGGGCAGTCTCCCGGAATAGTGGGCGGCAGGTTTGCCAGAAGGGCGCGGGCCGTTTCGGCATCCCGCCGGATTTGCTCCTTGAGTTCTTCCAGCCCGGCGAAAACGACCTCTTCGCGCAGACGGGCCAGGAAGTTGACTCGCAGAAACCCGCCGTAAATGTCGCGGTTGAAGTCGAACAGGTGGCTTTCCACCCGCAGGCCCTCGTCGGCAAAGGTCGGGTTGCTGCCCACGTTGGCCACGCCGTCGATGACTTCCGGCACGGGAACGCCGGGGGCGCACAGCTCGGCCCGCACCGCGTACACGCCGGTACGGGGCAGGAGCAAATCCTCGCCGATGTGCAGGTTGGCGGTGGGGAAGCCTAAAGTCCGGCCCCGGCTGCGGCCGTGGGCCACGATGCCTTCCACGCCGTGCGGGCGGCCCAGGAGCTGCGCCGCCTCTTCCACGCGGCCGTCGGCGATGGCGGTTCGGATGCGCGTGGAACTGACGATGCCGCCGCCGGCTTCAATCGGGCCGAGTTCTTCCACGCTGAAGCCGAAGTCGTTCCCCAGTTTGCCGAGCAGGGCCGCGTTGCCCCGCCTGCCTTTGCCGAAGGCGTAGTCATAGCCCACGGTAAGGTGCCGGACCCCCAGGCCTTCCACCAGGGTGCGGCGGACAAAGGCTTCCGGCGAAAGTTCCGCCGTCTCGCGGCTGAAGGGCAGGGCCAGAACCACATCAGCGCCCAGGGCGGAAAGGAGCGCGAGCTTGCGCCGGGGCGGCATGAGCAGGCAAGGGGCGTTGTCGCCCAGGAGTACGCGCAGGGGGTGGGGCTCGAAGGTGATGATCACGGCGCGCAGGTTCATGTTCTTCGCGGCCTGCACGGTACGCTCAATCAACCGGCGGTGCCCCAGGTGGACGCCGTCGAAGTTGCCGATGGTGACTGCCGAACCCAAGGCCGGATCAAAAGGGAGGTCCGCGATGTTCGAAATGGCGTACATGCCGGGCACTTTACGCAAAGCCCCGCCCTCGGGCAAGGAAAAAGCGGAATGCGTGAAGCGCCGCTCCCGCGTTGCCCGCGCCGAGAAATCCATTCCGCGCGGATGGGCGGATGCAAAACCGAAAAAAACGCTTGCCAAAAATTCCGATGCGGAGTAAATCCACCTCTCACGCCGAAGTGGTGGAATTGGTAGACACGCTAGGTTCAGGGTCTAGTGCTCGAAAGGGCATGGGAGTTCGAGTCTCCCCTTCGGCACCATATGAGTTCATTAAGGGGTCGGAATCACTGACAAAATCAGGATTCCGGCCCTTCTCGGTTGCCCCGGAAATCCTTGTCCGTCCTTTGTCGCCACCGCAATTTGTCGGTATTTCTGTTGGAAACGGCTTGTGAAGATGCCCCGGCGGATTTTTATACCAACACGATACCAACATCCAGCCTTATCTCTTACTGTACAAATATTTCACGGACATCTTCCGCTGGTCCGCAAGGTCGTTTTTGTGCTGACAGACCCTGCGGCGGCCTGTACATGCACGTCATGCTCAACGGCAGCAAACTCTGGCGCATGGCTTACCGCTCCGGCGACAAGCAGAAAGGCCTGAGCTTCGGTCCCTACCCGCTCGTCTCCCTGTGCGAGGCTCGCGAGAAGCGCGACGAGGCCAAGATGGAAGAAAAGAAGGAGGAAAAGGTGGCTGCCGAGGCTGTGGCCAAGGAAGAGGGGGAAACCTTCCAGGCGGGCTTTGGACACGTTGTGGCCGCGGGTGGCCGATATGGCGACGAACAGGCCGGTGAAGGGTGCGGTGTTGGCTGCCGTGGCGGCAGAGTCACGGGAAAATTTGAGATAAGATATCTCTTCATCTATGTTTTGGTGCAGCGCCCGCCGCCCAGTGTTGTCAATCAGCCTGTCCGCGTCGCCGGTGGCGTTGCTACGGTTGCATTCGTTCATCGCCCACCTGGTGATGCCGATGAGGGGGGAATGTTGTGTTCCCCCCTCCAGCGCCGGCAAAGCGGTGGAAAGCTCGCCGGAAGCCTCGAAATTGGCTGCCCCCTGCCGAATCCGCCTTCAAAACAGCGCCAGCACCCGATATACCAACGCCGCCACAATGATCGGCAGCAGCAGTGTGTAGGCGACGATGACCCCGATCACTTTCAGGGAGCGGGATTCGCTGTACAAAATACCCAACGTTATCACGCAGGGAAGAAACAGACTTTGCGCGCACATGAACGCCACGGCGCCGGCGTGGGAAACGCTCGCGCGCAGGATGGCCGGCAACTGGTCGGGCCCGGCCTGATACAAGATGCCGAGAGTCGCGAGCAGGGCTTCTTTGCTGACCGCCGAGGCCAGCAACGCCGTCAGCAATCGCCAGTCGAATCCCATCATGCCGCCCAGGGGCTGAATGGCTTTACCGAACTGCCCGAGCAGGCTGCCTTCGATATCCGCCGTGGGGTAGTAAGCCACAAACCAAAGCAGGACGCTGAAGGCAATGATCAGCGTGGAGGCCTTTTTGAGAAACGCCGCGGTATTTCTGGCAACATAACGGGAGATGGTGCGGAAGTTCGGCCGGTGGAAATGCGGCAATTCCATCAGCAAGCCGCGAACATCCGATGTCCGCATCACCCTGCCGGCTAAAAGGCTGATGAGCGCCAGCACCAGCACGTTCAGGCATAAAAGCCCCACGACCGTCATGGCGGCCTGCAACGGGGGAAACAACCAGGATGCGATGGAGACCATGACCACTATTTTGGCCGTGCAGGGAACGAGGGGAATAAGCAGCAGGGTCAACAGGCGGTCGCGCGGGCTTTCGATTGTGCGGCAGCCGACAGCGCCCGCGACGTTGCAGGGAACCGCAAACAGCAGGGGGATGAAGGCCTTTCCGTTCAGGCCGATTCCGCTCATGGCCCTGTCCATGATGAAAGCCGCGCGGGCCATGTAGCCCACATCCTCAAGAAACGCGAAGATACTGTAAAACACCACGAGAAACGGCAGCATGGCGACAACCGCGCTCACGCCCCGCCAGACTCCTATGGTCATGGCGGTAAGCATCGAAGCGCCCCCCTCTCCCCAGGCCAGGATATACGGCTCGGGAACGGCGAACAGCTTGGCGGTCAACGCCGCCAAGGGGAAACCGACCCCGAACCCTACGGCAAGCGTGGATATCAGGATAAGGAGCATACTCAGCGCGCCCCAGACAGGGTGTAGCAGCCAGGTATCCCATGCGACGGTGCGGTTGCCGGCTCGCGAAGCTTCCAGCCTGTCTCTGCCCACCAGGCGCTCCATCCACCGGCCGCGCGCTTCTCTGAACTGTGCGGAGGCCTGTTCGGAAAATATCCGGTCCGTTATTCCGGCAGCCTCGGGCGCGGCCGCGAGCAACGCCCTGTTTTCGGCATCGCCGTTCAACGCTTGCCAGACCAGGGCAAAGGCCTTGTCGTGATCCATGTCGCAATGGCGCCGGAGCGCTTCGACGCAGGCGGAAAAATCTTCACGCAACGGACTCGGCAACAGAGAAACCACGCCTTTCGGCATGGGCGCGGGCTGATGCGGGCCACGCAAAAATCGCCCGACGACGTTGCGCAGTTCTTCAATGTCGTGCTTTTTGATTGCGGAAAGAAGCAGCACCGGCACGCCGAGCGCCTCGGCAATGCCTTCCACGTTCAAGCGGATGCCGTTGGCTTCCGCGATATCGGCCATGTTCAGAACGACAAGAACGGGCCGCCCCATGACGATGATATCCAGCGCATAGGCCAGGGTGCGTTCCGGGCTGACCGCGCCGGCTGCGACCACGACCAGATCCGGCGCTTCCCGCCGCAAAAAATCCACCGCGATTCTTTCTTCCTCGGAGAGGGCGCTCAGCGAATAGCTGCCCGGCAGGTCGACCACAGTATAGCCGCCCTGTTTTTGAGGCGCCCGTCCTTGCTTTTTTTCGACCGTTTTCCCGGGCCAGTTGCCCACTTCCTGATACGTGCCGGTCAACGCGCCGAAAATGGTTGATTTTCCGGTGTTCGGCTGCCCGGCAATGGCCACGCTGAGGCTGCTCACGCTTTCCATATTTCCGCCTCCGGCGTTTTATCGACCGCGATAAGGCGGGCAAATTGCCGTGAAACCGCGATAAAAGTTCCACGGCACTCGATGACCGGAGTCCGGCCGCTTTGCCGCACGGTTGCCCCGCACCCCGGCAGCAGGCCCAGGGCGGCCAGACGCTCGGTCACCCGCGGCAGGCACCGTATTTCCCGGATGACGGCGGCTTCGTTTTGTGCAAGGTCCGCCAAAGAAAAACTGGTGGCGGTACGCCCTCCGCCGCCGGGCCCCGCCGGAGCGCCATGCCCGGCGGCCTTCAGGCAGGCCAGGAAAAAAATGATGAAAAGAAGGTTGTTCCATCCGCCGGCGATCAACGTCAAAAACGGCGGCGGCAGCATTTGCATCGGGAAGGACAGGAGCACCAGAGGCAAGGGCGAAAAGAGCGCGACGGCCTTGTGGCATGTCGTCCGGCCCCGCAGCACCGCGTACAGGAAGAGAATGGCGGCCATAGTCATGGGCGCGACCGCTCCCATGGTCAGCAGCGTTACATAGTTGGATGTCACCAGGAAGACGTCTTTTCCCTCCGCAAGGGAAGAGAAAGCAAGATTTGGGTAGTGGCTGTGGTAGGCTCCGCCGTAAGCCAAGGCCAGGCAGAACAGTAAAACGATCGCGGCCCGAAGCTTCCGGTACTCATCCCGCACGAGTCCGCCGACGCCGAAAAAGCCAATTCCGTATAAAACTCCGCCCAAAGGGCCGATGGCCCCACCCGCCATGAGACGGGTGGGTTCCATTCCGCGCATGACGGCGACAAGGCCTTCCGGCGTCAAATCGATGTTGGCCGGGTTTCCATAAAACAGCATATCCCCGGCGTACATGGCGGCAGCGCCCAGAATACCCAGCCGGAGAGACGTTTTTCCCGTTTTGCTGAAAGAAAGTGTTGTCGACATGGCGCGCCCCATCAGAACCTGTAGGCGGCCTGCACGCCGACAACCAGCGGCTCGCCCACGCGTTTTGCTCCGCTGAAGGCCGCTGTCGCATAGCGTTTGTCGAGAAGGTTTCTGCCGTAAAGATATACGTCCCAATCTTCGCTTTCGTAGCCGATTTTGGCGTTGAGCAGCAGATAGCCCGGCTGTCTGTAACTGTTGTCCTCAAGCAGATACTTGTACCCGTTATAACTGCCGTCGAAGCCGATAAAGAGACCGGATTCCGAACGGCAGACGCTGCCGAATCCTATTGTATAGGCGTTGGTATATGGGAGCTGATTGCCGGTGTAATCGGTGTTGGCGTCTTTTTTGAACTCGTCGAACTCATATTCGAACATGTAGCCAACGTTGGCGAAGGCCTCCCACCCCGGCATCAAAAGAGCACGGGTCTCCACCTCCATGCCGCTGGAATGGGCTTTGCCCGCGTTCATTTTTTGATAGGGGTTGAATACGCCGTTCTTGTCTTCGACATCGACCTGCATGTCATCCCAATCGACGTAAAACAGCGCGGCGTTCAACTCCAGCCGCTTATCCAGAAAGCGGCCTTTATAGCCGACTTCATAGGTTGTCGTATATTCGGGATCAACCGCCTTCTTCACAATCGCGGTTTCGACCATGACGTTGTTGAAGTCCCCGGCCTTAAAGCCACGGGCCACGGAGGCGTATACCCGCTGCTCGGCGGCGAACAGCCAGGCGATGCTTGCGGAAGGCGACACCGCGGCCCAATTTTTGGAAAGATCCACGTCCCCCGTTTGAAACCACGCGATGTTGCTTTTATTCTTCCAATCCATGATTTTTTTTTCGTAATCAAACCTGGCCGCCCCGGTCAGCTCGATTTGAGGAATGGGCTTGTAGATCAACTGCGCGAAAGCTGACGCGATGTAGCTGTTTACGGTGGAGTTTTGCTGGGCGTGGTCTCCGGGAGCGAACCCCCACATGGAAGCGTCATCGCCAAAAATGACGTCCGTTTTGGTGTCTATTTTCTCCGAAAGGCCGAAGGCTCCAACCAGCCATTGCAGTTTGGTTCCCCGGCCGCCTGAAAAGCGCAGTTCCTGACTTACGGTGTTGAAATCCTCATCATACGTTGAATACTGCAAATCGGAGGCCCCCCAGTCCCAATCGTGCAGATAGCTGTAGTTTGACCGGCTGTAGTTGGTGATCGACGTAAGAGCGAAAGAGTCGAAGTCTTTTTCCCAGGTGATTGTCGGCGACAACAGATAGCCGTTGCTGTAGCCGGGCCTGTTGTTTGTCGTCTGCAAGCTGAGGGGAGCGTCAATGGGGCTGTACCCGTCAAATCCGGAGTTGTATTTATCGGCGTACATGCTGAAGGTCAGCTTGCCCAATTCCCCGGGCGTGAGCACCAGCTTGCCGCGTCCGGTAAACTGCTCCATGGAATTGGTGTCTTTTTCATCCAGAAAATTATTCTTGATATACCCGTCCGACCGGTTGTATCCGAAGGCCAGGCGATATGCCGCCACATCGTTTATCGGAGCGCCGGCTTCACCACTGACGTTCAACGTATTGAAGCGCTCATAGGCGGCGGTAACCTTGCCGTTCAGCTTCGTACCGGGATCTTTGGTTATTATGTTTATGGCTCCCGCGTGGGTATTGCGTCCGTACAAGGAGCCTTGCGCCCCGCGCAGGATTTCGATCCGTTCAACGTCCAGTTCGGTATCTATTGCCACATAGGGCACAGCCACCCCGTCCACGTTGATATTCCAGGTTTTGTTCATATTCGGCATGCCGCCTATGCCCCGGAACACCACCTGGGTGCTCACGTTGTCAGGCTTGGCGAAACCGATGTTCGCGATGAGCCCGCTCAACGAATCAAGCCGGCTCAAACCGAAGTCCTCCAAGGCCCTGGCGTCGAGAACGCTGATGCTTGAAGGCACGTCCTGCTTGTTCGCCTGGACCTTTTGCGCCGTCACTGTGATGGAATCAAGAACAAGCGGCTGCTGGGCCGCCGCCCAGGCCCAGTTGGGGAGGCTTATAATAAACACGCCGAGTACCGCCGCATTTTGCAACATTCTTTTCATGAAGGCCTCGCCCTTATGTAATAAGTAAAAGGGGGAATAACAGAGTCATGCGAAAAGTCTTTTTTCTCCCTTACGAGTTGGAAGTATTTCTTGTACGGCCCGGCTATAGAAAAATCTTCTCAACGAAGCATTTTTTTTACTCGGAAAAATCACTGATTCCGCAGAAACGGCCGGCAATTCAGCTTGAGAGAAGAACATTGCCTTGACTGATAATGAATTTTATTATCATATATGCCCAGTAAGAACACATTGCCTCTCCAGGAGCACGTATGCATGATTTGCAAATTGCCGGCGCGCATACCGACAAAGCCATTCCGCCAATGGCCTGTCCGCAGGAAATAGAAGTATTGCCGGGAATCAACCTGAATATCCTGGATTTTTTCCCGGAGGACAACGTCGCCATCAACGTGGAAGCTCAAAGCGACCGCGTCGAATTCGCTTTTGTGCTCAGCGGGGAAGCGGAATCCGCTTTGGTTGTGGATTCAAAAAAATCCCTTTTCAATGCCGATCCGGAGACCTGTATCGCTTTGTATATGCCGGGGGCACAAGGCTCTTTTTCCATCCGGCGGCGAAGGCACGCGCGAATGTTCGGTCTGAACCTGGAAGCCGGAAGGCTGAAGCGGATGCTCGGCTTTGAGGAGACGGCGAACATTGGCAGGCTGATGCGCATTAATAAAAACGCCCCATTGTCACCCATAATGAAAGGGCTGGCCGCCCAATTCTTTTCCTGCACGAAGTCCGGAACGGCCCGTTCACTGTTCCTTCAAGGCAAGGCCATGGAATTGTTGGCGGAGTTGGTGGAGTCAATTCTGCACGATGCCGGCCGGGTGAAAAACCGCGAACGCGTTGTTTCACTGGGTTTGGGCGACATGCGGCGCATTCGCCGGGCGCGGGCGATACTGACTGAAAATATGGCGTCCCCGCCGCGTCTGGCGGAACTATCCTCAATGGTCGGCCTGAATATCAACAAGCTGAAAACGGGATTTCACTCGGTATATGAGAAAACGCCGTATCGTTGCCTGCACGAGGACAGGATGGACAAGGCGCGCCATTTGCTGCGTTCCGGAGATATGAATGTAAGCGAAGTGGCCTGGGATGTCGGCTATGCCAACATAGGGCATTTCAGCGCGGCATTTTCAAAATATTTCGGCGTAAAACCAAAGACATTGCAATTGGATTTCGCGAGGAAGCCGCCTGCCGACGTTGATTGAAGCAGGAAGTTCCCAACCTCCCTTGCGGCGAATCTTCACGCTTACGTAGTTACGTGCAGCTTGCCCTTTTCAAGTCTGTAGAACGGCTATAAAATGAAGAGCTGCCCCCACTGTACAGTTCCCGCCCTCATCCGGCGGCCATCCTTTTAACAGAAGGTGGCATATATCATGGCAAACACAACTCTTTTTCAAAATCCCGCCTCGCAAACCCTGCTTATCCCGCTCATCATCAGGGCAAGGGAAGGCAGCCATCCCAAAAGCCTGTTCAGAGATAAAGCCGCTGAGGACGTTGTCGCGCGTCTTCCGGCCGGGGTTTTCAATTTTTCCCTGCACCCATTCATGCGTGCCGGAACAGCCGTGCGCATCCGGTATTTCGACGACCTGACGAAGGAGATGCTGGAGAAAACAGAACGGCCCGTTATCGTCCAGCTTGGTTGCGGGCTGGACACCCGGTTTGCCCGCACCGATTCCGGCAAGGGCATCCATATCAATATAGACCTGCCGGAAGTCATCGCCCTGCGCCGGGAAATTCTGCCGCAGGAAAACGAGCGGGAGAGGGACTGGGCCGGTGATCTGCTTGAGAGAGACTGGATGGACAGGCTGGAGCGCGAATATGCGGGGCATCAGTTTCTATTTATTTCAGAAGGCGTGCTCATGTATCTTTCCGAAAACGATGTGCGTCAACTCCTTTCGGACATCGCCGACCGCTTCCCCGGCTCGCATATCGCTTTTGACACGGCGGGCAGCAGAGCGGCCCGCGTGATCAACAAGAAATCGGCGGTGAAAGAACTCAAAGCGGCACTGAGTTGGGCCTACGACGATGACGGCAGTCTGGACGCCTGGCACTCAGGCCTGCGCCGCCTGGAGCGGGCCTACTATTTCAACAGATTCACATCCCGCTGGGGCATATTGCGCCTGGTGCACTATACGCCGATGGGGAAATCGTCCGCCATGTTCCATTTTCTGGTGGAAGAGAAGCCGGGTTCCGAAGCCGCCTGAATACCACCCAGGGCCCGGGTTGCATTTTCACTTGGCAGAGCTTATCAATTCGGCATGTGGGGAAACCTCAACGCGCCACCGCGTCAGGTACTTACTTTTTGGCGTCGCGAGCCGCCTGCACTTTTCCCTTGAACCGGGCAATCACTTCCTCCGCCGGCTTATGGTCGCCGGCGGCAGAGATTGTAGTTGAGACTTTTAATAAGTGAAGGTGAAATATGTCCGGCAATGAATCCAGCGTCGCAGAAAGGCCTGTATGGTTTGTTGGTGCGGTCTTTGGCGGCAATCAGGATCAGTCTGACCGCTTCATTTCCAAAGGTATATGGGAAATTGACACGGATAAATATGTGGATGCCGTTCGATCCGTTCGACCTGGCGATTATATCGTTCTTAAATCCCGCTATACACGAAAGAATGCGCTGCCCTTCGACAATAAAGGGCAAACTGTGGCCGTTATGGCGATAAAAGCTACCGGCAAGGTCATTGAGAACCACGGCGATGGGCATAGGCTTAAAGTCCAATGGACAGTATTGGATGAGCCTCGCGAGTGGTATGGATATATTTATTGGGGGGCCGTTACTCCCGCGTATCCCGGCAAAAAAGAAACCGACAACCTGATTGCTTTCGCGCTTAACGACGCAGATCAGGACTTTGAGTACTTTCTGCGGACTCCATACTGGAGAAATCGTTTTGAAGATACCTCCAAAGAAAGCCGTTTTGCATGGACAACGTTCTACGAAGCATTCGCAGACAGGTTGCTCGCATTCAAAAACAACCGTGCAGCATTGTTGGAGATCATTTACCGTGTGGCGGAGAGAGCTCCGGCCGTTGCATCGTTAACCGACACCTATCGCGACGGGACAAAAGGCCCTCTGAAGGATATCTGTCCGTTTACCACCATAGGCATTTTCAACAGAAATCAGACGATCGACAACCGTCGCCGGATTGCCGCTGAGTTTGCCGGGGAGCTACGGATTGCCGAACCCGTGCCCACGATTTTTGACGGCATTCCGACCCTATTTGCCCAAAAGACATGGCTCTTTCAGTCAGAACAGTATCGCGCCCCCGCTGATATCGATGGGCTTTGGAATATTTTTGAAAGCGCTTTACGCTTGGCTGAAAATGATGATGACGCCAACCGTGAGGATTTTTTGAAGAAATACGATATCGCCGCCGCTCAGAGCATGGTCGGCTGGAACCTCACGATGGGCTTGTACTGGTCCAGGCCATGGTATTTTCCCACGCTGGACAGCAAGTCCCGCCCCTATATTGAAGGTAAGCTGAATATAAAAATAGAACACACCAACCTGAAAGGATACTGCAGCGCAAATGAGTATCTGGCATTGCGCGATACTCTGGACAAGCATTTCCAGCATCCTGATTTTCAAGTGAATTCATTTCCTGAGTTGTCGTTTACGGCATGGAACACGGAGCTGCCGCCGGCGCCGGAAGACGGAGAGCAAATCCTGGAGGAAGTCCCTTCTGGCATGGGAGCCACGCCCGAGGAAAAAATCGCTCCCACGTACACCGTGGAAGACATTATGAACACGGGCTGCTTCCTGGAAAAGGAACGCCTGGAAACCATCGTGGCCCTGCTTCGCATCAAAAAGAACATTATTTTGCAGGGCGCACCCGGCACAGGGAAAACGTGGCTGGCAAAGAAACTGGCTTACGCGCTGCTGCGCAAGAAAGATTCGGAACGCGTCCGGTCGGTTCAATTCCACCCGACCATGTCGTATGAAGATTTTGTCAGAGGCTGGCGCCCATCCGGAGATGGAAAACTCACCATGGTGGATGGCCCCTTCCTTGCCTGGGTTAATCACGCCCGCAAATATCCCGACACCGATTTCGTTTTCATTATCGAAGAAATCAACAGGGGCAATCCCGCGCAGATTTTCGGAGAGCTGTTGACGCTCCTGGAAGCGGATAAAAGAAAGCGCGAGGACGCCCTTCTACTCAATTACCATATTGCCGGTGAAAATGAATTTTATATCCCCAGCAACGTGCATGTCATTGGAACCATGAACGTCGCCGACCGCTCCCTGGCGCTGGTGGACTATGCTCTGCGCAGACGGTTTGCGTTTATTGATCTGGAGCCGCTCTTCAACGAACGTTGGAAAAGCTGGTTGGTTGAGAGATTTTCCATGAAACGGAGTGAGTTGGACATAATAGCAAATAAAATTGATGAACTCAATTCTACCATTGCTGCTGAAAGCGATTTGGGAAAACATTGCCGGATTGGGCACAGCTTCTTCACGCCACCATCAGGTTGCGTCATTGATAATGATACGGCTTCATGGTTTGCCGATATTGTAAAATCCGAGATAGAGCCGTTGCTCAACGAGTATTGGTTTGATGACGCAGAAAAAGTCTCGGGGTTTATCCGAAAATTGCTTGATGAGTAGGCGGTATCGCGATCATGTTTTTCGTCCCTCAACCGGCTCCGGAGTATTACGGCAAAATCCCCATACGGAATGTGTGGCTTTTAACGCTGTATGCCTCGGATTTCTACCACAGGCAGGTGGATGGCAAGGGTAAATTCGGAGGAGAAGATGCTCCTGAATATCTACCGGATCTTGTCGGGGAATTCCTTGCTTCCGCTGTCGAGAAGCGTCTTTCCGGCTCTCTTACCTGCCGATATGTGCCTATTGTGGAAGAACGTTCACGCATCAGAGGGAAAATAGACGTTCTGTGTACGGAACGGCGGCAGTCGCCGGAAAGAGGCAAGATTGCGTGCAGGGTCGAACATTTTACGGCAAACACACCACGCAACAGGCTTGTGCGGGCTGCTTTGGAAGGCGTCTCGGAGCGGGCACAACCAGCATTGGCATTCCGCTGCGCCAAGCTCGCAGCCAAACTTCTCCAGCGTGGCGTTACTGGAGGTAAACCGAGCAGGGCGGAACTTTCCGTTGAACGCTTTGGGCAGCAGGATCGACATGATGTCATTATGGTCAGTGCGGCACGACTCTTCTTTGACCTTCTGCTCCCGCTTACCACCTCGGGAGGGTATGTCTTTGCTCGGAGCAAAACCGACATAAAATTTCTTCACAAGTTGTATGAAAAAGCTGTAGCCGGCTTTTACGCGGTTGTTGCAAAACAATACGGCTGGAGTATTCATCCCGGGGTGTGGCAGGACTGGCAAATAACGGATCATTCCCAAAATGCCCGATCCATTTTTCCCAAAATGCAGCTTGATATCCGCCTTGATCATCGAGAAAGAAAGCGTCGAATCGTCATCGATACTAAATTGAATGCATTAACAACAGAAACACGTTATCGCAGTGAAGTTCTCCGTAGTCACTATATTTATCAAATGTATGCCTACCTTCGTTCACAGGAAGAAATGGACGACGACATGACCTTGGCGGCTGAGGGTATTTTGTTACACCCTTCCATAGACGGAGAGATTGTTGATGAATATGTGAACATCCAAGGTCATATTATAAAGTTTATTACGGTAGACCTTGCTGGAACAGCCACAAGTATACGAGAAAGACTGCTTTCATTGATTGATTGACTTTCGGTCGTTTAACATGAAGCTCATTAGCTTGCCCTCCTGTCGAGTATATTCCCAATGACCAATAGGTGTTGCAGGATTCTCGGGGACGCCGGGCTCGAACTCTCAAATAGAACGCAGACATTCCAGACTCATACTCGCGCGGGCATTTCGATCTTAGGTATATTTGCGGACAACAAATTTTTGAGTTTTTCATCAAGTATCTCAGAATAGTATAGATTTATTCTCTTCTCCCCTTCACCATTTTTTGAAAGGTTGCAGCCAACTGGTTGCGACCTTTCACTTTTTCAGCCGCACAGTGGGCCCAGCCCGCGTCCCATCTCCGGTGGTGGGGGGGCGGATGGAGGGAGTCCGCCTCAGAGTGTTGCGTTCTTTCGAGTGCAAACACAAAAGGAGGCGCGAAAATATCCCCGTATCCACCGAAGGTTGTTCCGTACAGATCTCCAGCCGGCTTGAGAGGTAGGCGATTGATATGGGAAGCTCTTTTTGAAAAGAATTATTTAAACAAATGGTTGACTGTGAATATCGTTTTCATTTAATACCGGGGAGGCGTACCCGGTCGTGAGGTTCCTTTACCCGGCCATGCCCACACGGTTTACGCTGTTCAGCCGGTTCGCCGGAATGGGGGCGGGCGGTACGTTTCGTTGCGGAGCGCGTTTTGCGGTTGCGGATGCCGGCCGGCCGCAGCGGCTTTTCCTACAGGCAAAACAAAACCCCTTAAGGAGCCTCATATGTCCATTCCTCAAAAAGACGATATCCACATCGCCGGTTTATTCAACTACGGCAACGGCAATCACACCATCAGCGCGGAGCCGCGTCCGGTGGCGAACCATGCGGCCGTTTCCGAGGCGGGTTGGGAATTCGGCTCGGGGGCGGACAATGTGTCCGTGCGTCTTTCGGCGAATGGGCAAAGCGCTCTGGAAAAGGGCTATGTGGACCTCGGCTCGGGGGCCAACTCTTTCACCGTCACCGGCGCCGACGGCCTAACCGGCACCACCGCCCTCAAGGGCGGGGCCACAGACGCTGAGGCCGCCCTCGTGCTCGGCGGCGCGGGCAACGACAAGGTAAGTATCTCCAACGTGGCCGTCGGCCTCGACAAGGCCCACCTTGCCCTGGGCGCAGGCAACAACATTGTTGAAATCAGCGCCGGCACGGCCATGAAAAGCGGCTCTTCCATCACCGCCGGCGCCGGGGCGGACAAAGTGACGCTGACGGGCGGCGTGAGCGATGCCGCGCTCGACCTGGGAGCGGGCAACAACACCGTGGAAATCAACGGCGATTTCGCCACCGGTTCCATCACCACGGGCGCCGGAGCGGACAAGGTGACGCTCACGGGCGATGCCGGCAATGCCGTGCTCGACCTCGGCGCGGGCAACAACACCGTGACCGTCAACGGCGACTTCACCACCGGCTCGATTACCGCTGCGGGTGGCGTGGACCGGGTGAGCGCCAGCGGCGTCGTTTCCGGCTCCACCATCAGCACCGGTGACGGAGCGGACTCCCTGACCCTCGGCACGGTCAGGGGCGGTTCTTCGATCATTCTCGGCAACGGGAAGAACGTCGTCTCGGTCGACTCGCTTGAGGGCGGCTCCACCATCACCGCCGGCAGCGGCGGCAACCGCCTGACCCTCGGCGGCGCGGACGGCGCTTCTTCCGTCGACCTCGGAGCCGGCAACGATACCCTGTTCCTGCAGGGCGCGCTTGGGGCCGGCGTGGTGCTGGACGGCGGGGCCGGCACGACGGACATGTTGAACATCAGCGGCCGGTCCATGACCACGCTGGCCGAGATTCGCGGCGAAGGCGCCATCAAGAATTTCGAGATTCTCGATCTTTCCGACAAGAAAGCAAGTTCCCTGTATATCCGCGAAGCAGATCTGCAAGGCTTTGAAGTCGCGCCCGCCCCGGTTGCCGGTAAGGTGACGGTGGTAAAGGGCCTGCCCGCCTCCCTGACCGTGGCCAAACTGACGGAGGAGCTGGGCGAGGGCGACATTATGCGCATCAACGGCGACGGCGGCAAACTGGACACCGTCTGCTTCGAGCCCGGCTGGACCAAGGTGGGCACGGCCATGGGCTGCGACATTTGGGCTTCAAATGCGGGCGACATCGAGTCTTCACGCCTGGTTTTGGTGCAGACGGGCCTTCCGGTCCTGGTGACCGCCGACATCAACCTGACCCTGCACACGGCGATGGGCTACGACGCTTCCGTCGGCGCGGCCATTACCGGCATCAATCTGCTGAGAAAAGAAGCGACGGAGGGCACGGTTACCGTCGGCCTGCAAGGCCCTTCAGGTAAATTTGTGGACAACCACGACGGAACCTGGTCCGTCCTGGGAGAGCCCGCCGGCGGGGGCGCGCCGGTACAGTTCGCCACCCTGACACTGAAAGCGGACAATTCCCTGAGCGTCAAGCTGGAGCCCGGCGTACATTCGGAAACGAGCTACGCCGCCTTGAAAAAAGACGCCGAAGCCGTCCTGAAGGCGGCGCAAACCGCCGAAACCGCCGCGGTGAAAGCCTACAACACCGCCCTGGCGAACGACACCAAGGCCGATGACGCCCTCGATGCCGCGCACACCAAGCATGACGCGAACATCGCGGCCAAACAGGCGGCCTTCAACACCGCCAAGGCCGCGTACTTGGATACCCCCAACCCGGCCACCCTCAAGGCCATGAACAGCGCCCAGTCCGCCTTGGGCAGCGCGAAAAAACCGGTGCAGACGGCGCAGGACAAAGCGACGGCCACCCAGAAAGCCCTGGACGAAGCCACGGCCGCGAAAGCGGCGGCGGCAGCGACTCTCGCCGACGCGCAGGACACGCTGGACGGCATTAACGCGAAAACCGGGCTGATCGTGCTGACCGACGCGGAAGTCAAGGCCGGCCTGGACATCGCGTACACCCTGACGGACGACAACGGCACCAAGGGCCGCAGCCTGCATCTGGACGTGGCCGATACCCTGACGGAAGCTCTGACTTCTTCGTCCGGCGGGAACTATTATTCTTCCATAGGCTCCGCCGCCTACAAGATCACGGGCACGGGCAGCGATGAGCGCATCGCCATTGCCGGCACGCTGAAAACCGGCACGAATATCGCCCTGGCCGGCGGTAAGGATGTCCTGAGTCTGGACGGCATCATGGGCGAAGGGACAAAAAAAGGCGCCGTCACCGCCACCGTCACGGCCACGGGCGACAGCACCGTCACGGCCAAGGGCATGGTCAATGCCGCGATTACCGTCAACGGCGGCGACGACACGATAAAAATCACCGCGGAAGCGGCGCGGACGGATCCCGCCGTGCGCTGGTCCACCATCTCGCTGGGCGACGGCGCCAACCGGCTGGAGGTCGCGGCCGGCGCCGCGAACGCCACGGCGGTAAGCGCCTCCACCATCAAGGCCGGTAACGGCGACAATGTCGTCACGGTGACGGGCAAGGCTCTCGGCGCTTCCGAAATGACCCTGACCACGGGCAACGGCGCGAACTCGGTTAGCGTGACCGGCGTGAGCGGCATGGAAAAATCGACCGTCACCCTCGGCGTCGGGGCCGATACCGTCACCGTGCGTTCCACCGGGACCGCCACGGAAATGCGGGACGATATCAATCCCAACAATCCCCAGACCAGAGCCTTCGGCACCTCGTACGCCATGTCCGGCGGCACGCTGAACGTCGGCAACGGAGACAACGAGGTCACGGTCCGGGCGGCAAACGGCGTTGCCCTGACCGGCGGCGGCGTGATTTCGGCCGGAAGCGGCAATGACGTCATCACCGTGACGGCCACCGCCGTTAACGGCACCGCCGTGCGCGGCGGCAAGATAAACGCCGGGGAAGGCGACAACCTGATCACCGTTACCGGGCAGCACGCCCTTATCGCCGAGGAGACAAACGGCAAAGTCACCTCGGCCGCGGCCATTACTTCCGGAAAAGGCGACGATACCATAACGGTCGGCCCCACCACGATGAGCCAGGGCGCCGTATCCGCCGTGGGTATGCACTATGCTTCCGTCACTGATACCGGCGGCGACAACGTGGTGAAGGTGGATTTGTTCAACATCCATTCCGGCGCCAGTAACGGCATGGCCATGAACAACAGCACCATTTCCCTCGGGGCGGGAAACGACCGGGTCGAGGTGCTTTCCGGCTTCGTGGACAACCTGCACGGCTTCAGGCAGACCTCGCTGTACGGTAAATCGACGCTGAACGTCGGCGCGGGAGACGATACCGTCGTCATCAAGGGGAATATCTCCGGGCTTTCCGCCTCCGCGGCGGTCTCCATCGACCTTGGGGCGGGCAAAAACAGTCTGGCCGTCGAGGGGGATGTGGTCCGCGCCAAGATCAACGGGGGCGCGGACAAAGACGTGGTTTCCATCGTCGGCGATTCCTGGGGAACCTACGGGGTGGACTCGAGCGCCTTTATGCATGTGGCGAAGATGCACAACGTCACCATCGCCCTCGGCAACGGCGACAACGAACTGCGCGTGGGTGACGTGGACGGCGCGGCAGCCGGAGCCGGCAAGTGGGCGGGGAGCGATTGGTTCAATTCCTCCGTCAGCCTGGGGTCCGGGGCCGACAACGTCTCCATCGTCGGCCGGCTGGATTCTTCCACCATCACGGATACCGGCGGCCACAACACCGTTTCCATATTTACCCATAACGCCTCGGAAACCGTGCTGACGAACAGCTCCATTACCTTGGGCGGCGGAAACGACATACTGAGCCTGAAGGCGGCCTCCCCCTCGGGAACCGCCATGTTCGGCAAATCCGCGCTGAATGTGGGCGCGGGCAACGACAGTGTGGAGATCTCCGGGCATGTGCTTGCCCAGTCGGAGAAAAGCGGTGCGTCCATCAATCTCGGCGCCGGGGTCAACACGCTCTCCATTGACGGAGATCTCGGTTTCGCGCCTTACCTGGTGGACCCCGACAACGGAATTTGGTCCCAGCCGACGGCCGCCACTTACGCCACCATCACCGGCGGAGCCGGCGCGGATTACGTTGCCGTCAGCGGGAACATCATCGGCGCGACCATCAACACCGGGGCCGGCAACGATTCGTTGAGCATTTCCAAATCCGTGGGGGCGAAAGCCTCTCTCCTCGGCGGGGCCGGCGTGGACACGCTGAACATCACCGGAATGGGCGAAGATATGGCCCCAGGAGAATATTTTTTGAGCGGCAGCAATCTGGTTACGGGCGCCGGAGCCAGGATCGGCGGCTTTGAAGTGCTGGATATCGGGCGTGACGACGGCCGCAAGACGGAACTGACCGTTACCGGAAATATCGGGGCGCTGCTCGGCGCCGATACGGCAGTGAAGTACGTGTGCAACGGCAAAACCTACAACGAGAAAGTCGTGACCGTCGTGGGCACCCCCGGCGAAGACTCCTATCGCCTTGGCGGAGACTGGTCGGATATCGGGCAGACGGTTGTGGGCGGCGTCACCTACCGGGTGCTTCAGTTCATGGACGGGAAAACCCGTATGCTTGTGGATGCGGGCCTGACCCAGATTGTTACCTCCGGCATCAACGACGCCGACGATTTGATCACCGGCGCCGACTACAGCAACGTTTCCATCACCCTGACGGAGATTTTGAGCAAGACCTTGGGCTCTCTGACCTCTTCATCCGTTGACCTTGGTTCCGGCGCCGATTCCCTGGCTCTGGCCGGCACGGCGCTGATGACCCGGTTTGACACCGGGGCCGGCAACGATACCCTGACGATCGCCAAAAGTTCCGGCTCCATCATCGATCTGGCTGAAGGAGCCGATTCCCTGACTTTGGGCGAGACTTCCCGCACCAAAATCAACACGGACGCGGGCAACGACACGGTTTCCGCAGGCCGCATCGAAGATTCCACAGTGGAACTCGGGCAGGGCAGCAACCTGCTGGAAGCGGACTTCGCCGCGCGCACCACCGTTACGGCCGGGGTGGGCAAAGACACGGTTGTTTTGCATGGGGCGGATTCCGTCACCCTCGCGCTTGGTGAGGGCGACGATGTCGTGACGCTGGAAGGCGGCGCGCGCAATCTCTCCATCCTCGACGAATCGGGCGACAACCGCCTGGAGTTGAACGGCGGCGCGGCGACCGGCATGAGCGCCAAGTTCGCGGGAGAAAGCGTTTCCTCCTCCACCACGGGCACCACCACCACCACGGTCACCGCCCAAAGCCGGTACCACAGGGCGGAGGGCGATCTGATTGAAGACCTTTCCGTGCGGTTCGGCGCCGGCGACGACACCCTGAAAACCGGCGACGGCGGGCCCGCGCTTGTGTCCGGCGGGCTCATCAATGTGGGCGGCGGCGACAATGTGGTGGCTCTGGTTCTGCAAAAGGGCGCGTATACGGAAGACCTGCGCTGGAGCACCACCAACAAGGTCACCACGGCCACCGTTTCTTTCGACCGCTACGCGGAAGCGACCGTATTGGCGGGGAGCTACGGAGCGCAAACGAATATCCGCTTCACCGACGACCCCGCCCTGCTCGCCGCCGGCAAATCTTACGCCGCCCTGCAACTGGGGGCTGGAGAAGACAACCCGGCGCTGCTGGACGGCGCGACCATCCATATGGGCAACGGCGTCAACAAGGTGACCGCCGACAGCGTGCTGGAACTGCGCAACACCACCATCAGCTTCGGCGACTCCTCCGCCAACCAGGTGAATCTGGGGGGTGGCGTCTTCATGGACAACCTGGTGCTGGACTTCGGCAAGGCTTTTTCCGACAGCCGCGGCACCGCCAAACAGGAAATCTACATTCAGGGCGCGGCCGACCGGAGCAATTCGCTGACGATTCTCGGGGCCGGCAAGGGCCGCCTGACCATGGGCGGCTCCGGCGATACGGTCAACGCCACCATGGTGGGCATGGACGCCTTTGTCGCCGGGGACGACACGCTCAGCAACTTTTATATCGCCGGCGGCGCGGGAGCCGACTCCATCCGGCTCAACTCCACGGATACGGGCAAGCTGGCCAACATTGAAGTAACCGCCACCGGTGGCGACACGGTCGACATCGATCTGCGGAGTTCGGTGGAAGGCTCCAAAGTCGCCGTGGGCGGGTTCAGCGGCGGCAGCGTCACCATCCAGACCGGCGCCGGCCATGACAGTATTATACTCAACGCCGCCAGCGGCGGCCGTTTTTGCGCGGGTTCGTTCGATTCCGGCGCCGGCAACGACACTGTGACCGTCAACGGCAGCAATGCCACTAAGGGCGGTTTCCAGGACGTGACATTCAACCTCGGCAGCGGCCTGAACGCCATCGACCTTACCCCCCCCTCCAGCGCGACCCTGCACGATACCGTCAGCATTATCGGCAACATCGCCAACAGCGCCACGGCAAGCGACGTCGGGCTGGGCAACGGAAACGACATGCTGACTTTGCAGGACGGTTTCTACGGCGCCGGCGCGATTATCAGCTTGGGTGCGGGCGTCGATACGCTCACCCTGCAAGGGGAGTGCATGTTCTCGGCCGGCGTGGGTATCACCGGAGGGGCCGGTATCGACAATCTGAATCTTGGCGGCCTGGGGGTCAGGCTGGATGCGGCAACCCGCCTGCTCAGCTTTGACGCCGTCTCGCAAGCGGCTTTCGGCAAAATATCCGGCTTTGAGCGTATCAACATCAGCGCCGGCGCGCCTGAAGGGGAAAACGTCATCCTCCGCCTTTCCGGAACGGGCACGACCAAGTTTGGAGGCGGCGAAACCCAGGTCTTCGCGAGCTTGGTCATGACCAAGGAAGGCGGCGGCACGGAAACGCTGTCCGCGCCCAAAAGCTTTATTACCGGCAAGGCGGGGGATTCCTTCGTTCTCGACGAAGGCTGGTCCGTTCTGGGTACCGTTTTCTATAATAATACCACGTGGCGCGTGGTCGCGCACAGCGCCGACCCGACCACCAGATATTGCATCGACAGCGCCCTGACCATGCTTGAGCACACCCGCGTCACGGACGCGGCCGACCTGGCCGGCGTGACGGACCTGAACGAGCAACAGGCGCACCTGGCGGATGCGTTGAGCAAGACCTTTGATTCCATCAACATGAGCACGTTGGCCATGTCCGGTTCGAACGCCGCCGCCATCACGGTCACCGGCGCGACGAAAGCCTCGGTACTCACGGCGGGCGCGGGTGACGACACCTTCACGCTCGGCAGCCTCGCGGCCGCTTCCGTGCATATGGGCGACGGGGCCAACACGCTTGTCGCCGGGGCAACGAGCCAAAGCGGCATCATCGGCGGCGGCGGGGACGACTCCGTCACCCTGGGGGTCGTGGCGGGAACCTCCGTGAACCTTGGCGCGGGAGCCAACGCCTTCGGGGCCGCATCCCTGGATGGATACTCCACGGTGCAGGCCGGGGCCGGCAACGACACGTTCGCCATCACCGGCAATATGAAAAACTCGTTCGCTTTCATGGGCGACGGCGCCAACAGCCTTTCCGTGGGCGGCACCGTCGACGGCTCGGAAATAACGGCCGGCACCGGGGCCGACACGGTGGACGTGACCGGCGACCTGAGCAACGCCTATGTCGCTCTCGGCAACGGCCACAACACCATCCTGGTAGGCGGAAAAATGGCCTACAGCACCCTGAGCGTCGGTTCCGGCAACGATTCCATTGTTCTGTCCGGCGACGTGTGGCGCTCGAACTTCACCCTGGGCTCGGGAGCAAACACGCTGAACGTTTCCGGAGACGTGACCTACGGCAACATCACCGGCGGCTCCGGGGTGGATGAGGTCTCTCTGCACGACGTTTTTGATTCAAAAATATACCTTGCCAACGGCAACAACATTTTTGAGACCGACCTGTTCAGCGATTCCAACCTCTCGGTCGGCACGGGCAACGACAGCGTGATGCTCGGCGACGTGTTCACCTCCACCGTTGCCCTGAGCAACGGCGACAACGTGTTGTCGGTCGGCGGCGATTCGGAACACAGCGCCTTCACGCTGGGAACCGGCAACGACTCGATGAGCTTCGGGGGGCTGTACAACAGCACCATTACCCTGGGCGGCGGCGTGGACACCTTGAGCATCAACGGCGGCCTGCGCGACGCGGCGGTCGCCTTCTCGGCCAACCCGGCTCACAGCCTCCAGGTTTCCATCCGGGGCTCCGCCGAGGATGACTCGCTCCACATCGGCAACGGCAACATCTCCGCGGCTCCCGGCTCCATAGATATGAAAGACGGGGATGACCTGCTCTCTTTGTGGAAGGTGGGCCTCGGAAGCAACCTGGCCATCGACATGGGCAGCGGGAACGATACCTTGATCCTGAGCGAGTGCTTCTTTGTTGATGATGCACCCCTCGCCGTCAGCGGCGGAACCGGTCTGGACCGACTGATGATCGGCGGTCTGGGCGACCTCACCAAACTTCAGGGGGCAACCGGCTTCGAGCATCTGGATTTCTCCGGCAAAGGCACCGACAACGTGAGTCTGACCCTGACGAATATTCTGGACTTCGGAGGCGACTCCCTAGGTGCGGCGCTTTCCTTCCTCGGCATGGACGGCAGCGCTTCGAGCATCAACGCCGGTAAAAACGCCTTCTTCGTCTCCGGCGACGCTGGCGTGGACACCATCGGACTGGCCCTCTCCGAATGGAGCCCGAGCCTGGGAACCCACACGGCCGACGGCATCACCTATGATGTGTACCAATCCACGACGGATCAGGACCAGTACCTGCTGGTGCAGCAAACCCTGGCATCGTTCCACTAACACTGAAGCGCCCCCTTCCGGCCCGTGGGCCGGAAGGGGGCTTCCGCCCATGCGGGCGGGAGGTATGCGGATGCGCGCATTTTTCAAACGTTTTTTATTGTGCGAGCGGGGCGGCATAGCCGTGGCGGCCGGCCTGCTGCTGTTGCCGATTATCGCCGCGAACGTTGTTGCCGTGCATTGCGCGCAGGTGCTCACGCGCGAGACCAGGGTGGTTCAGGCTCAGGCAGCGACGGTGTGCGCCATGGCCCGCGAGGGTAACGCCGCCTCGGCCGCTGCTCTGAATGCTCTGATGAATGGGTTTATGGCGGAAAACCTGCGGGCGGTGCGGCGCTCGGGAGATATCGCGACTCATTCCCGCCGGTTTGCGGGAGAAGACAAGGAACGCATCGTCACCCGCTACACCCCGGATTCACTGGTGGAGTCTTTTCTCGGCGAGAATCTACCGCTCTCCTTCACTGAAGGACAAGTGACGGCCGAGCGCTCTTTCAAGCCTCTGGAATTGGTCATTGTGATGGACGGCTCCGACTCGGTCCGTTCCGTGCATCATCTGTTGCGCGAAGGCGTGGAGCGGGTGGTTGACGAAGTGATGGGCGTGAGCGACGAGAACACGTATATCAGTCTTATCGCCTATTCGGGTTACGTCAATATCGGCTGGGAATACAAAGAACGCCTCATTACGCCGGAATCGCGCCGCATCTATTACCCGGAGCAGCGGGTCATGGCTCAGGCCTACGGTATCGACGACCTGCTTGATCCCAGAGGGCCGGAGGGCGTACGCGAAGGAGCCTGCGTGGCCCGCCCCGCGTATCTGCCGCCCGGAGCTTCGGCATCGTCCATGCGGCGGTATGTGGACAATATGGAGGTTCCCCCCGCCTCTCCCGCCGACGGCTTTCCCCTGCTGATGAACGACCAGCGTCCCGTACCCACTGAGGGCGGCACCGCAGGGCCGACCAGCCAGACTTATAACTTTCTGACCTATGGCTTTGGAGCCCCCAGCGCGACGACCGTGGATCAGGACATGCCCTTTTACCTCGACGAGGGCAACGTACGCGACGCGGCTCTGGTGCCTTACCAGGACGCCATTGCCGGAGAATCGCGCAACCCCTCGCGCTTCTATAAATGGGGGCCGACCAATACGGCCAAACACAAGCTGGGCCAGACGTGGCAGCCGCCGGATCCGAAGTACCGCTGGAATGAGTTGGTCGCGAAAAGACAAGTCATCCACGCCCCCTGGAACTGCGCGACCATGCCCATGCTGGTGGCCTCGCGCGACAAAGACGTCATTCTGGATCGCCTCGACTCCTTGAAATCCATGTGGCAGACGGCGCCTGACGAAGGGTTGGCCTGGGCGCTACGCGTACTTTCCCCCGCCTGGCGCGAGATCTGGAACCGGGGAACGTACCCGGCCGACTATCACGGCGACACCACCAAGCGGATTCTGCTTATCGGCGGCAACCCGAACTACGGGTACAGTCGCGGGTCCACCAACATTCTTCCGGCTCTCTGCGACAAGATCAAGGAAAACGGTATTGAGCTCTACATCCTGACCGACAGCGCCGACAGCCCGAACGCGGCGGCGCGCGAGACCTATACCTACTGCGCCGGGGACAACTTCATTCTCGCGCCCTCGGCGCAGGCGTTCCCCGAGCAAATGGAAAAGATCGCCCGGCGCAGCCATGTGGTCCGGCTGAGCTATTAATCATCATTCACCCGCGTCAGGGCGGAGGGGGGGAAGGTGTACCCCTCCACCCGCAGGCGCAGAAGGAAATATCCGTCATGTCCGCCCCGCGTCCCGCCCATGTTTTGGAATGTACCCCGCCCGGGAACAAAGACCCACACACCTTCCGGCATCCCGAAGGAACGGCGGCCCCTCATGAAGGGCACCCGCACGCTTCCGGCGGCCGGCTGAACCGGCTGCACAGTGTCGACAACGGCGACGATACGGCCTGGCGCGCCGAAGTGACCGACTCCCCGGCCATCCGGGCGTTCTCCCGCAAGTCTGCCATCCACCCCGGCATGATGGGCATACCCATGAGCGCGAAGGACGCGGCTGAAAAGCTGGAGGAGTTGCGCGCCACGCCCCGCTCCGGCCCCGGCGCCGCGTATGTGCATTTCCCCTACTGCGAAGGCAAATGCGTCTACTGCGGTTTTTTTGGCGGGCAATACAGTCCGGAGGCGGGCAACACGTACTTGAAGGCGCTGCTGCGGGAAATCGAGAGCGGCAAAGACGCCCCCTGCGTCGGCCAAACGCCGATCAACGCGCTGTATATCGGGGGCGGCACACCCACGGCCCTTGCCGCGAACGAGTTGCGCACCCTGCTGCAAACGTTGCGGGCCTGTCTGCCCCTTGCCAATGATTGCGAGATCACCGTTGAGGGCCGCATTCACAATTTCGGGCCGGAGAAAATGGAAGCCTGTCTGGAGGGGGGCGCCAATCGCTTTTCATTCGGCGTGCAAAGTTTCCAGACGGAAATTCGCAGAAGCATCGGGCGTAAGGCTTCAGCCGCCGAGGTGAAAGAAGCCTTGCAACGGTTGGCTTCTTACAACCAGGCGGCCGTCGTCATCGACCTCATCTACGGGCTGCCCGGGCAGAGCGTCGGGCACTGGGAGGACGACATCAAGCAGTGGCTCGACCTTCCTTTGGACGGGGTCGATCTGTACCAGCTCAACATTTTTCCCGGCAACGCCCTGGATAAGGCCCTGGCTTCGGGAAAGCTGCCTCCGGTGGCGGCGTTGCGTGAACAACCGGAATTTTTTTTCCGGGGGCTGGAGCTGATGCGCTCGGCCCGGATGCGCCGGCTCTCGTTGAGCCATTGGGCCGGCACCACGCGCGAGCGCAACCTGTACAATCCGCTGGCCAAACGCCGGGCGGACTGCCTGCAGTTCGGCGCCGGGGCCGGCGGTATGCTGGGCGGCTATATGATGATGAACCGGCAGGGGGCCGACGAATACCTGCGGGCCATGAGCGAGGCCGGCCGGCCGCTGGGCATGATGATGGCGCCCCCACCCGCGTTCGGGGCCATACAGAGCATTCTGGAGCAGATGGAAGTATGCGCCCTGAACCCGGCGGAACTGGAGCGGGCCTGGGTCGCTTGCGGCGGAGGGAGTGAAACGCTCGCCGCCCTGCTCTCCCCGTTGTTCGACAATTGGGAGGAGGCCGGCCTGATCCGGCGGGAAGCGGACTGGGTGATTTTGACCGATGCGGGAGAGTTCTGGCAGGTCAACCTGACCCAGGCGCTGATCAATCGGCTCAGACGGGCGCCCGAAGGGAAGGGGAGCCGCCCCTGAGTTCAGGCATTGCTCGGCAGGGATTTCCCGGCCCTGCGCTTGCGGGGAGGCGCTGCCGCGAGTTCTTCGATGTTTTTGGCGCCGGCTTTGCCCGCGCGTGGCTTTGCCGTCTCACCCGGGACGGGGGGGCGTTCTTCCGTCGATTCCACGGAGGCAAGACCAAGCGTGCGGCCGATGCCTTCCGCCACGACGCTGTAAATGATCTCCTGCGTTCCCTCCGGAATCGCGGTCCAGCCCATATGGGCGCAGACCGGTGAGCCGCCCCGGAAAAAGGCCATGAGTTGCGTAAGCACAAGCTGAGCCAGAATGCCGGTTTCCAGCGCTTCGTAGGGGATGTTCCGGGCGCGGGAAACAAGGCGCGCACAGGAATTGTGCAGGGGCATAAGAATCTGTGTGCGCAGCAGGTCGTAGGCCTGGCCGGTATGCGCCCGCCGGCTGGTCAGCAGGGTGATGAACGCCTTGCTCTCATCGCCGGAAAAAGCCTTCATCAGCAGGGGAATGTACGTGCGGATAAAGGCGCGAACCTCCGCCGGTTCGGTTCGCTCCAACTCGGCGTCAAATTCCCGCAGGGCGGGAAGAATGCGTTCACCAAGCTTGCGGGTACAGCGCTCGAATACCGCTTCCACCAACCCGCCCAGCCCCCCGAAGTGGTAGTGGAGCAGAGCGTGGTTGACCTTGGCCTCCTGGGCGACCTTCCGACAGGAAAGGTTGCAACAGCCTATGCGCAACAAAAGGCGCATACCGACATCGATCAGCAGATTGCGCGTGGCATACGGGTTTGCGCTCCGATCTTTTGAAGGAACGCCTCTGGCCGCGTCCCGGCGGGCCTGATTCGGCTCGAGCATGGGTCTTGTCTCCTGCTGAAGGTAGCCGCAGGGGAAAAGAATAAAACACTTGCTATCTCGCGGCAAGATTTCTTCACATATCGTTGTTTATCCAATCGTTTAAAAAAAAGCGCTTTAGATATTGACTCTCAAAATCAAATAAGATAAATAGTTGCCATCATTTGGCGGAGATACTTCCTCTCCGCCCTAGTCCAGGGAGTGCGAAACGGCTCTTCTGGAAAGGAGGAACGCCATGTTTATACTCAGATGTTTCTGCATTTCGGTACGCGCGCTGGCCGGCGACGAGCGCGGGGTGACCTCGATCGAATACGGCATCCTTGCCGCGGGCATTGCCGTGTTGATCGGCGCCCTGGTCACCTCCGACGGCACTTTTTCGACCACGATCAACCAGTTGTTCCAGAACATTCTGGATCAGCTTCCCCAAAGCGCCCCCAAATAGTGGAGGGGGCGTGGGCCGCATGTGCCGGCGCGGTGGTCATTCTGGCCGGCCTGTGCGATTGGCGAACCCGGAAGATACCCAACATCCTGCCGGGAGTCCTGGCCGCGCTGGCGCTGGCTCAGGCTCTTTGGGCCGGCTCCGTTGAGGCCTTGGGCTGGCGTGAGGCGCTGGTCGTTTTCGCGGTGGGCTTGGTTCTTTTCCGATGCGGGTTTATAGGCGGCGGCGATGTAAAGTTGTTGTGCGCCTGCGCTTTGTGCCTTCCCGGGCGCGGCGCGGTTCTGGTCGGAGTTTCGGCGCTGGCCGGGGGGATTCTCGCCCTGCTCTATCTGGCGCATGGTTTTTTTGTCGGGCGCCGGCCGGGAGAGGTGCCTTACGGCATCGCCATAGGCCTGGCGGCCCTTGTGGAGTTCGCGCGGCCCGTGGCGGCATGGCGCCCCTTCGGGTGAGTCGAAGGCTTGTATCAGCATACCGGATTACTACGGATACCTAGATGAAATCACGTATCGTTCTTTACGCTTCCCTTGTGCTTATCGCTTGCGGTGCTTTCATTTTTTTGAGCAAGGGATTTGGCGACGGCGGGCCGGCCCCCAAAAAGACCATCCAGTATCTTGCCGTCACCCGCGACCTGGATCCCGGGTCTTTCATTGAGAGCGGCGATCTGGAGTGGGTGGAATTCGACGACACCGGCAACGGCGCGGACCCCCGCTTTTTTTCCTCCAAGGGTACCAAGATTGAGGATCTTGTCGGCGTTGTGCTGCGCTCCCCGCTGCAAAAGGGCGCGCGCCTTTCGCCCCAGGATTTCATCCGCCCGGGGGAATCGGCTTTTCTCGCCGCCGTGCTTAAGTCCGGCACCCGGGCCGTGGCCATCCGAGTGGACGACGTGACCGGCGGGGCCGGGCTGATCCGCCCCGGCAACCGGGTGGACGTCATTCTGTCCGGCAAACTGGATGCCGGGGGGGCCGGCAAGGGCGTTGCTTCGGCCAAAACCTTGCTGGAAGACGTCCGGGTCATTGCCGTCAACCGTGACGTGGACCCCAGAGCCTCTTTTGAAGAAGAAAGCGTGCGGACGGGCAGTAAAGACAACTCCAAGGGAACCGTCATGCTTGAAGTGCTGCCCAAGGAGGCGGAGATGCTCACCGTCGCCCGCACCGTGGGCGTGCTTTCCTTGAGTCTGCGCAGTCTCGAAGGGCCGTCGCCAACTCCCCGAGGGGGGATCACCAAAGCCTCTGATCTGGTCAAGACGGAAGGCGGCATAGGCGACATCACCACCATCTACGGCACGGAACACGGAAGAACGCTGCGCTGAGTCGCGGCCGGATCGACCGGAATCGAACACCGAACTTTCGCTTTGTAAAAGGAACTCTATGCGCCGCTTCTTGCAACTCATATCAACGATTCTGTGTGTGCCGGTTCTCTTTCTGGGGGCGGGCGCGAATGCCGCCACGGAATTCTCCCCCAGCAAAACGATTTCGCTGTCCGTGAGTCGCGGGGTGCTGGTCTCGTTGCCCGGAGCCGCCTCCACAATCTTTGTGGCCGAGCCGGAAATCGCCAGCTACCAGGTCGTGGGCGAAGACAAACTCTTCGTCTTCGGGCGTATGCCGGGCAAGACCACCCTGTTCGCGCTGGACGGAACGGGCACCCCCGTATACAGCGCCACTCTGGATGTTTCGTATGACACCGGCCAGATGATCGAAGCCCTGAAGCGCGAGTTCCCCTCTCTTTCCCTTAAGCTGACCTCCACAGCCGACGGCATCGCCGTCAGCGGCAAGGTGCCGAGCGCCCAGGTGGCGGCGGACGTCGTGTCCATGCTGGATTCTTTCGTGCGCGTTACCGGCAGCCAGTCGGACGAAGGGGGCGAATCCTCGACCGGGGGCAGTTCCGCCGGCGGCAGCAGCGACAGCGCCACGCCTTCCGGCGCCGGCACGGGCAAAGGCACGCTGGCCGCCCGTAACGGCCGGGTGATCAATCGACTGACCATCACCATGCCCACCCAGGTGACCATCCGGGTGCGCGTGGCCGAGGTGAGCCGGAACCTGAAAGAGCAACTCGGGATTAAATGGCAGTTGGGCAAGGATATAGGCATGGGCGGCAGCTCCTTTCTGCTCGGGCTTTCCGGCAGCGCGGTCAGCAGCGGCGCCACGTTCGGTGCCATGCCCCTGGATCTCGGGGCGCTCATAGACGCGCTTGCGGTGGAAAACCTCGTGTCCGTGCTGGCCGAGCCCAATCTTTCGGTTATTTCCGGCGAAACCGCCAACTTTCTCGCGGGTGGGGAGATTCCTTTCCCCACCACCGACGGCAACGGCGGGACCGGAGTCGAATTCAAGGAATTCGGCGTGCTGCTGGGCATAACGCCCACAATTTTGTCGCCCCAGCGCATCAGTCTGCGCTTGCGCCCCGAGGTGAGCGAGCCTTCCAGCGCCAACGGCGTGGTCATTGCCGGCACGCTGGTGCCCGGGTTCATCACCCGCCGGGCGGACACCACGGTGGAGTTGGCCTCGGGCCAGAGCGTGGTCATCGGCGGGCTGCTGCAAAACTCCATCATCAATGAAGTCAGCAAAATACCCCTGCTCGGCGATATTCCCATCCTCGGCGCCCTGGCGCGTTCCACCAGCTTTCAGCGGGGCGAGACGGAACTGGTGATCATCGCGACGGCCTACATCACGGAAGCGTCCGACGACCAACTCATGCTGCCCAACGGCAATGTGGACGTCCCCAATTTCTTCCAGCGCATGTTCATGGGCGACAAGCCGGAAGTCGGGCCCGGCACCCTGCGGGCCGCGGAGTTCATCTATTACTAGGGTAACCGGCCTTTGCCGGGTTGTTGAAGACTCTTTCGGCACTATGGCCTCATCAAGGATGAAGTGAAAGCATGAAGCGACTGTCTTTCGTTCTCTGCGCCCTGCTGCTGCTGGGCGCCTGCGGTAAAAGCACCGCCCTGCCGCAGAACCAGGTTCGCCCGGTGCGGCAGAACGTTATCGTTGATTTGACCTATGTGCCCGAAGGGCAGCGGGCCGGCGCCCTGAGTCAGGCCCTGGCCAAGGCCCCCAAGGGGCGCGCGACCGCCTGCATCACGGCCGGCCCCAAGGCCGTCGGGCAAACGGAGTCTCTTACCGCCGTGTTGCGGGAAATGGGAGTTGAAACCCGAGACGTCACGCGTCGCGCGGGCAGCGGCAACCAACTGCTCGTGGAGCTCGCCGTGGTGAGCTTTGTGCAGAATGTGGCCGAGCACCCCTGGCATTCTTCGCACTGGTTTACGGCGAATGCGGTCCACCCCGCCTTCGGCGCGGCCACCGAGGCCAATTACGCGCGGATGCTGCATGATCCGGCGGAGCTGGACAGGCCGCAAGAGCTGGGCCCTCCGAACCCCATCGCCGGTGTCGGCGCCGTGGAGCGCTACCAGGGTGGCCAGGTGCGGGGCATCAGCGACCAGAGTGTGGAGGTCGGCGTCTCCGGCAAGTAGGAGGGGCTTACCGGCCGGCCGCGCTTGCGGCGAAGCCGCCGCGCCTTTACGCGCGGAAAAGGGCTCAGGCCCGGAATCATTTCAGGAAGTTTATGAACGCTCATATCGCAGCCTCATCCGTTCCCCCGTCTCCCCGCCCCCTGGGCGGTTCCGATCCTGCCGCGCAGGAACCCGCCGCGCTTGAACCCCGCGTGGGTCTTTTCCTCAACAGCGAGCAAAAGGCGGCCGTGCTCCGGCCCCTTCTGGAAGCCGGCGGCATTACCGTGGGTCTGACGGAGCCCACCAAGGGCAAGGACAATTTTTTGCAAAAAATCGTGCCGGCGGAGCTGGAACTCCACGGGGCCATCGTGTTGGACATCGCCGGCCACGACACTCCTTTGGACCTGCTGCAGGAAGTGCGCGAGCGCTGCCCAGGCCATACCCTGATTGTGGCCGTGGGCAAGGAAAACGACCTTGGGTTTTACCGCCGGGCCATTGCCGCCGGGGCCTGCGACTATTTCGCCGAGCCCCTGCCGGAAGAGCAGCTCGTGCAGGCGCTGCGCCGTATGCTCAAACTGGACGCGGCGCAAAACACGCGGGTCGGGAGCATGATCGCCGTGTACGGCACCCACGGCGGCGTGGGGGCCGGGGTGACCGCCGGCGGGCTGGCCACGGTGCTGGCCCAGCATTTCGGCCGCAGCACCGTGCTGCTGGACTCGGATTTTTTTTCACCGTCCGCCGGTCTGGCCGTGGGCAGCGACATGCCGGGGAATCTCGGCATCCTGCTGGATGAAGGCGAGCGCTTGGACAAGGTGCTGGTGGAGCAGGCCATCCAGAAACCCCACGGCAACCTGGCCCTGCTCGACGGCTACGAGCCTTTCGGCGAGACGCGGGCCGTTCCCCCGGAAAACGTGGAGCGCCTGGTCGACATGTTGGGGCACCTCTACCGCTACCAGGTCTGGCGCGTTGCCGGCGGGGCGGGGAGTCTGGCCGGATCGGTTCTGGCTCAGGCGGACGTGGTCATGCCGGTTTTGTCCGGTACCCTGGCCTCGGCCAGGGCGGCCCAAAGTCTGCTCCGGCACCTGACGGAAAGCAACCCTTCGGCGCGGGTGCTCCCGGTGTACAACAACCCTTCGCCCAGCGCTCCCGTTCCCCAGGCGATGATGGAAGAACTCATCGCGCGCAAGATCGCCTATGTGGTCCCCTACCAGAAGCGGCTGGGAGAAGACATGCTGAAAAACGTTTCCGCCGGCTCGCCCGCTCACTGCCTGCACAAAATCTTCATGCGCATGGGGCAGGACAGACTCGGCCTGAGCATGGCCCAGGCGCGGCCCTGGTGGAAAAGGATCCTGCGGTGAGCTCCCGTCGCAACAGCAAAATAACCGACGAGGTCCACCAGCGGATCCGTTCGCGCATCGTCGATCAGGTGGACGCCGAGAACGCTCTGCGTATGGACCCGGCAGCGCTGGAACAGACCATCGCCAAAATCATCGCCGACTCGGTCGTTTCCATGCGCCTGTTCCTGAACAGCTTCGAGCAGCGTTCCCTGGTCCGTGAAATCATCGACGACATGGTGCGCCTCGGCCCCATTCAGCCCTGTATGGACGACCCCCTGGTGAACGACGTGCTGATCAACGGCGTGGATCAGGTGCTGGTGGAGCGGCGTGGCAAGCTCGAGGTCACCAAATACCGTTTTCGCGATCACAACCACCTGTTGAACCTCGCCCAACGCATCGCCGGGGCGGTGGGCCGCCGGGTGGACGAATCCTCCCCCATGGTGGACGCGCGCCTGGCGGACGGCAGCCGGGTGAACATTGTGGCTCCGCCCCTGTCGCTGAACGGTATCTGCATTTCCATCCGCAAATTTTCGTCGGCGGTCATGTCGCTGTCCATGTATGCGGAAAAAGGCTGCATGTCCAAAGACATGGCCGCTTTTCTGCGCCTTGCCGGCAAATGCCGCCTGAATATTCTGGTTTCCGGCGGCACGGGGTCGGGCAAGACCACCCTGCTGAACGCTCTTTCCCGGCATATCGCCAGGGATGAGCGGATCATCACCATCGAGGACGCGGCGGAACTCAAGCTGGACCAGCCTTTCGTCATCCGCCTGGAAACCCGCCCCCCCAGCGTTGAGGGGAAAGGCGAAGTGACCCAGCGCGATTTGCTGCGCAACGCCCTGCGGATGCGGCCGGACAGAATCCTGCTCGGCGAAGTGCGCGGCGAAGAAGCCTTCGACATGTTGCAGGCCATGAACACCGGGCACGACGGCTCGCTCTCGACCGTGCACGCCAACAGCCCGGAAGACGCCCTGCTGCGCCTGGAAAACATGCTGAACATGGGCGCGCACGCCATGCCCTCCAACCTGGTGCGCCGCCAGCTTTCCGGCGCGTTGGATCTGCTCGTGCAGGTGGAACGCGACGTAACCGGCATGCGCCGCGTGACCCACATCAGCGAAGTGATCGGCAAAGGGGCCGACGAGGTCGCGGCCTTGCCCATTTTCCGCTTTGCCCGCACCAAGACCGGCGGGCATTATGAGCGCACCGACCACCGGCCCGGATTTACCCGGAAGATTTTCGCGGCGGGCAAGTACGCGGAATACTGCGAGGTGATGGGCTATGAGCGGGAGTAGCGCCGTACTTTTGCTGCTGGTCCTGGGGCTTGCCGTGTTCTGCCTGGGGCTTGTGCGCGCCCATAAGCGCAAACGGCTTTTCGCCCGGCTTGAGCCCCTGCGCGTTGGGGACGCCGCGCCCCGGCGGCTTTCGCGCGTTCCCTGGCACGAGCTGCGCCACAAAGAAACCAAGGCGGCTGTCGGGGGCGTGCTGCTCTGCGTTGTCGTCTCCGTGGCCTTCGCCTTTCCGGTCTGGTCCATTGTGGTGTTGCTGCTGGGCGTTTGCCCCCTGGCTTGGTATCTGGTGCGCCGGTACCGCCTGCGGCGTTTCCGCGCCCTGTTCGCCGAGCGCTTCCCCGAGGCCGTGGACGGGTTGACGCGGGCCGTGCAGGCCGGCGTGCCGCTGGAGCGGGCCCTGGCCTCGTTGGGCGACATGTTTGAAGGCGAGGTGGGCGAGCGTTTCCGCCGGCTGGTGCAGCACATGGAACTGGGGGTTCCTTTTCGCGAGGCGCTGGCAAGTTTTTCCGAAGGGTTGCATCTCACCGATGTGGACTATTTTTGCGCGGTGCTTGCCATCAGCCGGGAAACGGGCAGCCGGCTTTCCCCCATGTTGAGCAGTTTGGGCCAGACCCTGCGCGAGCGGCGGGCCGTTGAGCGCAAACTCCAGGCCCTTACGGCCGAATCCCGCGCCGCCGCGCGGGTTCTGTGCGTCCTGCCGTTTTTCATCGTCGGTTTGCAGGTGTTCCTGAACCCCTCGCAAATGCGCTTTTTGCTCAATGACCCGTCCGGGCGCATGGTGCTGGGGTGCTGCGCGGCCTGCATGGTGGCCGGTTTGTTGATTATTCGGCGCATGTCGCGCCTTGCCGAGGGGTAGGAGATGCGGGCGATCTGGTACCTGGTCTTTGCCCTGCCGGTGGTTTTTATCCTGTCTCAGGTCGTGGCCTCGCGCCTGCAGGCCGCGCGCATCCAGCGGCGGTGCGCCCGGTTCGCCGGCGATGCGGAAGATTCCGGCAAAAGCCTGGTCGATGAGGCGCAAATCTGGCTCAAGGCCTTTGCCTTGCCCCTGGCCGGCGCCAAAGAACGCGCCAGGGTGAAGGAAAAACTCCATTGGGCCGGCTTTCGCAAGTCCTGGCAGGTGGACCTCTTTTTTGTCTCCAAGCTTGTGCTTGTCGTGGTGACGGCCGTTGCGGGCTGGCTGTGGCTTGATTTGCAGATCGGCACCCTGCTGAAGAACATGTTCGACACGCTGAAGTACCTGCTTCTGCTTTTTCTGGCTTCCCGCCTGCAGGACTGGTGGTTGACGGATCGGGTGACCAAGCGGCGGGCGAAGATCCGCGCGGGGATTCCCCAGGCTCTGGATCTGCTGACTCTGTGCGTGGAAGCCGGCGTCAGCCTTGAAGACGCCTTCGGCCGCGTCAGTGTGGAAATGGAAACGCGCTGCCCGGAAATCGCCCAGGAATTCCGGCTCACCCGCTCGGAAATGTTGGTGATCGAACGCTCGGAATCGTTGCGCCGCATGGAACGCCGCTGCGGCGTGCGAGAATTGGAAGTGCTCGCCGGCTCCCTGTTGCAATCGCTGCAATACGGCACGCCCATTGTGGAGGCCCTGCGGAACATCGCCGCCGAGAGCCGGGCCGAGCAGGTGGCGGTGCTGGAAGAAAAAGCCGGGGCCGTTGCCGCGCGGATCGGGGTGCCCCTGGTGGTGCTCATCCTGTTCCCGCTGGTGGCCCTGATCGCGGCCCCGGCGGCCATCAACCTGATTCGGGCTTTCGGCTCAAAATGAACACACGAAACGACATACGCCCCAGGGAGGGTTCCATGCGTTCGCTTCTTGCCGCTCTGCTTCTGTGCCTGCTGTGCGCGGGCTGCTCCACGACCTCGTATTCCCTGCACGGAAACCCCATCTCTCTTGACGAAACGTGGGACAGCCGGTTGCGCGTCATCAAGGCCGCCGAGGCCGCGGGAACCCTGGACATGGCCCTGACGGCCGCGCGGAAGGAACTGGATGAACGGCCGGAAAACGCCGAAGCCCGCGTGATCATGGCCCGCCTGCAAACCAGAAGCGGCCGGCCGGACCAGGCCCTGGCCGTTCTGGAGCCCCTCAAGGGAGCGCCTTCGCCGGAATCACGCGTGGAAGAGGCGCGGGCGCTTCTCGCGCAGGACAGGCCCGGCGAAGCCAAGGGCATTCTGACGGCGGTGACGCAAAGCAATCCCTCGGCCGTCACCACGCGCGAGGCCAACAAGCTGGTGGCCATCTGCACGGACCTCGAAGGCAACCACCCCTCGGCCCAGAATATGTATAAGGCCCTGCTCGCGGAACGGGACGAAGTTGGCGTGCGTTACAACCTGGGGCGCTCGCTGCTTGCCGGCAAGCAGTACGCCGAGGCCGCGGCCACGCTGATGCCTCTGGTGGACATCCAGGCCCTGCCGCAGGCCCGTCTGGCCGCAGCCGCGGCCCTGGCCAAGAGCAACCGCAAGCAGGAGGCCGCCGGGCTGTTGCAGGGGCATATGCCCCAGGAGCAAATCGACAGGCTCCTGGCGGAGTCGTGATGAAACTGCTGCGGGACAGGAGCGGGGGCGTGACCGTGGAATTCGCCCTGGTCGTGCCCGTTTTTATTCTGGTCTTCTGCATGAGCCTGGAGGTCTTTCGTATCCAGATAGCTTCCCTGCTGCTGGAGCGCGCGGTCTCGGACATCGCCTACCAGGCGCGGGTGGCCAGGGGCGAAGGGTTTTCGCGCATCGCGCGCAGGGTGTTGCAGGAACGCAGCTATAAGATTTTTTCCCCAAGCGCGGTCAAGGTGAAGGCGCGCTATAGTGACGATTTGAGTGCTGTCGTCACCGGCGGTCTTTCCGGGGGGGGGAAGGACGGTTCCTTCGTGCATCTGGAGTTGGAGGCCAACCTGTCGCTGATGAGCGGCGTATTGCCGGAAACGTGGGAAGTGAAGCGCGTCATCCATTATTATTACAAAAATGAGCCCGGTTTCGAGTCTGGCGCCATTGATGATGAGCTATGAAACTGCAGCGAATTAAGGGGAGCGCGCTACTTCCCGCCCTGTTCCGTTGCGCGAAAGGCGGTGTTACGGTGGAACTTGCGCTGCTTGTTCCCATATTTTTCATGGTCATGTGGTTCGGGGCGGAAGCCTCCTACCACTTTCGCCTGGAAAACCGCCTGCATCGGGGCGCGGCCACCTTGGCGGAAATGCTGGCCGGCCTGCCGCTCGAAGAAGACCAGATGCTGCCGGAAGCCATACGCGCCAACATGCCGGTTGCTTTTCGCCTGCTGAAGAAAATGATGGTTGAGGGAGAAAACGACGGCGCCATCGGCTTGCACGTCGTGTATTACAACAGCGCCCTGGGGAGCGTGGATCCTGATACCCTTCCTCCCGATACGGTGATTTCCATGGATTTTCGCATGGGTATCAGTTGCCTGCGCGGGGCGCCGGTACCTCCCTTGTCCACGTTGGCCGGGCCCGGCGGCAGCCTGGTCACCGAGGTCAACGCCTCCAAGGCCGAGTTCGTGCGGGTGGAAGCCTGCTACAGGCCGGAAGAGCGCGACTCGGTCTACGACCTGGCCTTCCCCAAGAATTTCTACAGTGACTTCGTAACGTTCCGTTCGTTTTAAAACAACGTATCCGGCGGACTCACCGCGCTCAAGCGGCGGGGCCGACACCCCCTGGCCCGTGCCTTCCTTTCAACCGGCGCGGGCCTTGTCTTGTTCCCGGCTCAGTTTTCCAGTACCACGACCGCGTGCTCCACACCGGCAAGCTCGATCTCGTTGGCGTGCGTGATCATCAGCACAGGGCGCAACTCTTTTTCCCGAGCCACCAGGGCGTAAATTTTTTCTCTGGTGCGGATGTCCACGTTGGCGTCGATCTCGTCCAGAACGAGGATGGGCCGCCGGGTGTACAGAGCTCGGCCGAGAATGAGCCGCCTGCCTTCCCCCAGTGAGAGGTTGCCGCCGTATTCCCGCACGTCGTCGTCCGGCCCAAGACGCAGATCCAGCGCGGCCAGCAGTTCCCGACAGCGCTCGTGGTCGATGGCGGCGCCCTCGGTAGGGTAGGCGAGATTCTCGGCCACCGTGCCGGGCAGGAAGTGGGCTTCCTGGGAAGCATGGGCGAAAAACCCGCGCGCGGCGGGCAGATCCGCTCCGGAGAAACGCTGTGCTCCCAGACGGAGTTCACCGTCAAAGGTATCACCCAGCGAGAGAAGCGCCTTGACGAAACGGGTCTTCCCCACCCCGCTCCTGCCGCGCAGCACAACCAGCCCGGGCCGCTCCAGGCGGATGCGTAACGACACGCGCCGCCCCGGTTCCAGCTCGATGCCGCCGTCGATCTCCAGGGGAAAGGCGCCCTGCGCCGGCTCCGCGGGTTGCCGGCACGGTTCGGTTTCCCCGGCCAGGGAGAACACGTCGTGGACGCGCCGGAAGGAGACGATGCTCTTCTGGATCACCTGATAGAACCGGGTCCAGTTGGTGAGCGGCGCGTAGAAGCGCTGGGTGTAGATGATCAGCACCGGAATCGCTCCTGCGTAGGCGGCGTCCGAGCCGGCCAGAATGGCCGCGTAGGCGATGACCCCGATGGTGCCGGCGGCCCGGAGCGCGCCTTCCAGACAGAAAAACGTCCCAAGGTTCAGGCTGCTTTTTACGTTCAGGGAATAAATCGAGCCGATCAGGCGGGAAAAGTCACGACATTCCTTTTGTTCCGCCGCGAAGACCTTCACGGTGTCCAGGCCGGAAAACACGCGCTGCACAAAGCCCGTGCAGCGGGCTTCGGTTTCCTGGGCCGTCCGGGCCAGGGCGCGTTGCCTGCGTCCGGTTTTTTTGCCCAGCACGTAGAGAATCGGGAGCGTCGAGAGCAGAATGCAGAGCATCTTCCAGTCCAGCAGCAGAATGAACAGCGAGACGCAGAGCAGATCGAAGACATCCGAGCAGAGCACGTACAGCGGCGGCCCGACAAGATACTCCAATTGTTTGGTGTCGTTCATGACCCTGTGCACGATGTCGCCGGATTCCCACTTCCCGGACTTGATGTCCTTCGCCCGGACGACCGTTTCCAGTGCCTTGGCGCGGGCGTGGGCGATGAACTTGTCGGCGCAGACGGACACATACACGACAAACAGGTTGCGCGCCACAACGGCCAGGCAGGAAAACACAAAAAACAGCAGGCAGAAGACAAGGATCGGGGAACTCGGAACAAGCCGGGTGGCCGCTTCCAGGGCCGGTTCCAGCAGGCCGATGGGTGAGTATGTCGGAGCGCCGCCTTCCTTCCCGCCGCCGGCCGCGACGTTGACCACGGCTCCCAGAAAGTGCGGCGGCAGCGCCGCGAGCAGGGAGGAGATGATGGCCAGAACGGCCATGCGGCCCAACGCGGCGCGGTTGACCCCGCTTGCGAGCACCAGCCGGTACAGCGCGTTGATCATGAATTCTTCAGGCTGTAGCGGATGGGAATGTTCAGGGTCGTGGCCTCGGGCATGGGCATGGGCTTCCAGTCCTCCTGCACGCGTTGCAGGGTTTCGCGCGTGGCCTTTTCCAGCACCGTGTGGGCCTGGCCTTCCCTGGTGCGCACCGAAATGATCCGCCCTTGAACGTCCACCCGCACTTCCACCTGGACCACGCCCTCAAGTCCCAGGCGGCGTGCCGCCGGGGGGTAGCGCTTTTCCCGCTCGATGCGGGCGATCAGGGCCGAGAGCAGGGTTTGCCGGGCTTCGGCCGTGGCGGCCGAGGCATGGGGCGTGCCTGTTCCCGCGCTTGTGGAGCTCGGGGAGGTCCGCGCGGCTGAGGGTGCGGCCGGCTCGGCCCGGCGCGGTTTGGGCGGGGTCTGTTTGCGCGGGCGCTCCACAGGTTTTTCCACGACCTTCTCGACTGCCGGCGTCGGTTCCGGCGGCGGTGGGGGTGTTTCTTCCCGAGGGGGAGAAGGCGGCTCTTCCGGCGCGGCCGGGGCGGGGGCGCTCTGCGGGCCGGGGCTCGGGTCGGACAAGGTGATGACCACGGCTTCCACCGGCGGCGGCAAGGGGGTCGGCAGGGCCTGGGACACGCCGACCAGCAGGAAGGCCGCGATGCCCCCATGCACCAGCAGGGCGCCGAGAAAGCCCAGCCGTCTACTGATTCGCGCCGGCGCGGTCATGATTCGCCTCCTCCCGGGAACGCTCGGGAGCCGTGGTGTTGATCACGAAATTTGTCATGCCCCTGGCCTTGGCGGCATCCAGCACCTGCACGAACATGCCGAAGGGCGCGCCCCTGTCCACGTTGAAGAGCAGGGGCGTGTCCCCGGCCAGGGGAGCCAGGCGGGCCGCGATTTCTTCCGCCGTTACCGGCACGTCGTCGAACAGGATGCGGCCGTCCGTGGTGATGGTCACGGTCAGCTTTTCCTTGGCCGTTTCCTTGACCGTGGCGCTCTCCGCCTTGGCCAGGGCCACTTCCAGCACGGGTTTGGAAAACGTGGTGGCCATGATGAAAAAGATCAGGAGCATGAACACCGCGTCGATCAGCGGGGTCAGATCCAAAGAGGCGTCGATGTCGTCTTCGAAAGACAGGGAACCGTTCATGTCGGCCTCCGGCTTATGACGCCGCGCCGTGCGGCGGGGTATGGGCTGCCTCCGGCCGGGGAGCGGGCCCGGCGGCCTCACGCAGGTCCGCCGCGTGGGGGCAGTTGCGTTGGAAGCGTTCCACGGCCCGGTAGCTGTGCTCGATGGCCTCGATATGGAATCCCTTCATCTTCAGGCTCAGGCAGTAAAAGACGATCAGAATGGGGATGGCCACGGAAAGGCCCATGATAGTGGTCAGCAGGGCTTCCCAGATACCGCCGGCCAACACGGAGGCGTTGGCGCTCCCGGGGCCGCCGGCCAACTCGCGGAAGACGTTGACCATGCCGAGCATGGTGCCCATCAGGCCGAGCAGGGGCGAGATGACCGAGATGAGCTTGAGCCAGGTGATATCGCGGTTGATGCGCTCGAAGTTGCGGTGGAACAGATAGGCCACCTCGGCGCGGATATCGTTGGAGTGCATGGCGTGGGCGCCCACAACCTCGGCGATGATCCCGATCAGCGGGTTGCCCGGCGTGTGCAGTTCCTCGGAATAGGGCTTCTCGCCGGACTCGATGAGCGCGAACCGTTTGCGGAAGTCCCTGCCGATCAGACTCATCAGGACGAGGTTCTTTACGGCCAGATACACCCCGGCGAAGGAAATGAAGACCAGGGCCACGCCGGCCGGGCCGATCCGGCGATAGATGTCGGCAAGATATTGTGTGTCCATAAACTGGTTCCGGTGGTTGACTGTGTGGGGAGTCGCTCCGTTTGCCCTAAGATACGGAAGGGGAAGTTTTGTGCGATGGGGCTGGGCTTCTTGGCCCTGCCCCGGAGCACAAAACGAGCCTGAACACAGTATTAGGGCAAACGGAGCGACTCCCCTTTGGGTCCGCTGCAGCGGCCGGTGACCTCTTCCACCCGCACGCGGAACAGGGGCGTGCGTTCCTGACACCGGGCGAAGGTCTCCGCCGCGCGGGAATAGTCCGTGCCCATCACTTCGCCGAGCAGACGCCAGCCTTCGCGCAGGGCGGCCTCGTCTTTGAGGAAGTCGCCCCGGCCGAAGCAGGAAACCCCGGCCCAGAAGGAAAGATCCGCGGCGGCCAGGGTGTACTTGAGCAGCACCCGGTCGCTGTGTTGCAGGTTCGTCCAGGTGCCGCCGCGCGGGTTGATCATGAAGCAGATATACTCGTCCATCGTGAACGGCGTGGCCTCCACGGCATAGGGCAGGCCGGCGGCCGTCACGGTGCAGATCGTGGCCCAGTTGCAGCGCCCCATGAGGGCCGTCGCTTCTTCCCCGGTCAGTTCGCGCATGTCGTCTCCCACTTGCGCAGTATGTCGGCAAAGGCCCGCTGCGCGGCGGCGCGGTCCTCGGCATTGGGATGTTTGGCGGCTTCCTCAATGCGGGCCTTGCGTTCCTCGGTCATGGGGTGGGGGTTGCCTTCCCGCATTTTGGCCATGGCCGCGAGCAGTTTGGGGTCGACTCTGCCCTGGCAGATGAAGGTGCCGAAAACCCGGTTCCCGGCCATGCGCTCCACGCCTTTTTGCATGGACTCCCGAGCGTGATCGGAATCCGGCCAGGCCCCGAGGGTGCCGAACAGGCCCACATTCGCGCCTTTGACCCGGTCCATGTAGTCGAGCATGGCCGCGTCCGGCGCGCCTTTGTCCACCCAGAAGCCCAGAGCGATGAAGTCATAGCCGGAAGGGTCCGGCGCGGTTTCCACCGGGGCCAGTTCCGCGCCTTCCGGCATGGCGGCGTGCACGGCTTCGGCAATCATTTTGGTGTTGCCGGTGCGGCTGGAATACACAACGAGCGTTTTTTTCATGGGGTGTTCCTTATCTTATTGGGCGTATTGAGCTTTCAAGGCAAGGAAGCCTTCCTTGACGGAAGGGATGATCTCGCGCGCGGCGTCGCGCCCGAGGTACACGGCGAAGCACTGCCGGCCATCAATGTCGAAAAATTGCACGGAGTGGCTTTCCAGTCCGAACACGGGCTTGGACACGAACCAGATGGAGTCGATTTTGCCCACGAGCAGGTGCCCGTTCAGGGGGTTGCTCTTGTCCATCAAATTATACATGCCGTGGCCGCTTTTGCCCTTGGGCAGCCGGCCGGGAATTTCCAGGATGGCCCCCGGCGTGTTCGCCATGAAGGTGACCTTTTCCCACGCCGTCATGGCTTCCCAGATGGGGATGAAGTTGTCGCCGGACGTGTGGCCCCGCATCTCTTCCGGTAAGGATTCGATAACCCTTCGGACCGGCACGCCCAAAGTTTCGGCCAGGGTCTGGGGCATGAAGTTGGGGTCTTCGGTCAGCTTTTCGCCCACCAGGGCGCGGAGTTGTTCGTCGGAGTAGGTTTCGCTCATAGGGGGGTCTCCATCCGTTTGCGCAGCACGATTTTTTCCGTGCAGACGCGGTCCATAAGTTCAAGATCATGGGTGATCACCAGCAGGCAGGCCCCGGCCTCGGCGGCACGGCGCATACTCTCGGCCATGCGGCGCATACTCTCGCCGTCCAGGCCGCTGGTGGGCTCGTCGAGAATGAGCATCCGCGGCCGGCGCACGGCGGCGCAGGCCACGGCCAGGCGCTGCTGTTCCCCGCCGGAAAGCGATTGCGGATGGCGCTCCGTCAGGTGGGTCAGGCCGTATTGCTCCAGGTGCAGGCGCACCGCCCCTTCGCGCTCGCTGTCGGGGACGGCGCCCGCGGCCGCGTCGCGCAGTTCGGCGGCCACGCTGCCCATGCGCAGTTGATGCCCGGCATTTTGCAGCACCACCTGGGTATGGCGGGCCAACTCGCGCGGGCGCGGCGTTTTGCCGCCGGCGGCCACCCGGCCGCGCCGGGGGCGCTCCAGGCCGGTGAGCAGCCGGGCCAGGGTGGTTTTTCCCGCGCCGTTTTCCCCCAGCAGAGCGACAACCTTGCCCGGCGCGAAGGAAAGATCCAGGCCGTCGAAGACCGGCGCACCCTTGGGGTAGGCGAAGGAAATATCCTCGCAGGCGAAAAAGGCCGCGTCCGCCGATTCGGGAGAGGATTCCGGCAGCGATTCGCGCGCGTCGGGGACGTCAACCGCGCGCAGGCCGTGGCGGGCGCGGAGTCCCGCGTCTTCCAGAAGCGCGAAATCCCCTTGGGCCGCGATGCTCCCGGCGTCCAGCACCAGTACGCGGTCCGCCAGATCGCGCAGCCAGTGGAGGCGGTGATCCACGATGAACAGGGCGATGCCGCGTTTTTTCAAGGCAAGCAGGGTGCGGGCCAGTTCGGCTGTGGACTCGGGGTCGAGGTTGGCGGAGGGCTCGTCCAGCACCAGCAGGCCGGGCCGGGCGGCCAGCAGCGCGGCCAGGGCGACCTTTTGCTTCTGGCCCTCGGAAAGGCCGAAAATGGTGTGTTCCAACAAGTCTTCGATGCCGAGCAGGGCGGCGGCCTCGGCCGTTGCCGGGGTAATCTCGTCCGCCCGCCCGCCCCGCCATTGCAGGCTTAGGGCCAGTTCGTCGCCCACGGTCAGGGCGAAAAACTGGCGCTCCGGGTCTTGGAACAGCGTGCCGACATGGCCGGCCAGGGCCGCCGGGTCGGTATCCAGGGTGTTTTGCCCGGCCACCCGGACTTCGCCCTGTAATGTGCCGCGCAAAAAGTGCGGGGCCAGGCCGTTGACGAGACGGGTCAGCGTCGACTTGCCGCAGCCGCTGCGGCCCGTGCAGAGCAGCGCCTCGCCGGGCGCCAGGCCAAAGGAGATGTCGCGCACGGCCGGGGCGCCCGCGTGGGGATAAGCGTAGGTCACGGAGGAAAAGTGCAGCACGGGGGACTCACATGGGCAGAGACTGAAATTGCGGGCCGTACAGTTGCAGGGCAACGGCGCCGCCGGCCGCGAGGGCGGCAAGGGCCAGAACCAGATGATCCCGCCGGCCCAGGCCGGGCATATCCGCGCTCACGGAGCGGCGGGCGGAGCCGATGCCCTTCAGCTCGGCGGCCATAGCCAGATCATCGGCGGAATACAGGATGCGGAAAATCAGGGGCACGACCATGCCGCGCCACAAGCCGGCAAGGCCTCGTCCGGGGCGCAGGCGGGCGGCGTCGCGAATCTGGGCGCAGTCGCCGAGAAAGGTCGGGATAAAGCGCACGGCAACGGAAAGCGGCACATACAGCCAGCCCGGCAGGCGCAGGGCCTGGAGTCTGGCGAACAACTCCCGCACCGGGGTGGAGAGCGCCAGAGCCAGGAGCAGGTTGACGGACACGAGCATACGCAGGAAGGGAACGGACAGACTGAAGGCGTTCCAGCGCATCATGTCCGGCACGGCCAGGGCGATCAGGGCCGAAAAGCCCAGGGCGAACAGCATCATGATCGTGGCGAAGAGGTACACCTTGAGGATGGTCACCGGCCGGGCCGCCCCCAAGGCCAGAAGGGTGCTCAGAAGCACAAGCAGGCCCAGGCCGGCGGGCGAGGACAGGGCGATGGAGAGAATGGACCCGGCGAAGCACAGCAGCAGTTTGACCCGCACGTCCAGCCCGGCCGCGAAGGTGTCTTCCGCTTTAATGAGAAATGATGCCTGCATGGCGCAGCTCCTTCATGAAGCGAACCCCGGCGAAGGCGCCCAGCACGGTGCCCACCACGCCGATAAGAATGAACACCGTGGCCGTGATAAGCATACCCGGCTGCTCCCGCATGGTCAGCCAGGAGATGGCCAGGCCCAGGGCCTTGGAAAACAGCTCCGCCGTCAGCACTCCGGCCACGATGTTGCGGGTTTTGCCGTAGCCGCCGAGCAGATACATCAACCCTTCGCCGACCAGGCAGGCAACCACGGCCGCCGGGCCGTGCAGCACGCCCTGGCCCATGAGCAGCAGTGAGATCAACGAGGTGATGCCCACGGCCAGGGTCAGGGTCCAGCGGCGCGGCACCTTGTGCAGCAGCACGATCATCAGGGTGGCATACAGGCAGTTTTTCGCCGCCAGGGTGACGGGGTTCATGCCGCCGCCCATATACGCGACCATCAGGGTGGAGGCCTTGATCACCGTGGCGAACACGCCGATGGTCACCAGTTCGCGGGTCGACCAGTTGGGCGCGGTGCGCGCCCGTGGTGTGATATCTTCCGCTGCATTCATCCGCGTACCTCCAAAAGGGCGGCGTCTCCGCATGGGGGGCGCCTCGGGCGCGCCCCCCATGCGGTGGAACCGCTTTAGAACTCCATGCCCACGCGCAGCACGGCGTGCGCGCCCGGATCTTCAAGGGAACTCGAAGCCGGGGTGTAGCGATGGTCCAGAATGTTGTTCACGCTCAGGTCCACGAAGTAGTTTTTCTCCGCGCCCATGCGCGCGCCGATGGCGAAGTTCGCCGTGCCCCAGCCGGGGTGGACCTCGGTGGTGCCGTCGGAGAGGTCTTCTTTGGCCTCACAGGCGAAGCGGCCGTAAAGATCGGTGTACATGCTCAGCACCGGGGTCAGATCGCGTTCCCACTTCAGGCCCACCCGGCCGGTCCATTCCGGGTCGCCGGTATTGGAGGTCTTGCCGGGAACGCTGTCGCCGTAGTCAAATGTCCGGTGCATGTAGGCTCCGGCCAGGTAGGGGGTCAGGCTCCAGGGCTCGTAGGTCCAGCCCAGGGTCAGCTCCGCGCCGTAGGTGTGGGCCTCGTTCACGTTTTCAAAGCGCGAATCGTTGTTGGGGTTGGGCGCGGGAAGCGTCCGGTTGGTGATGTAGTCTTCGGCCAGGTTGTAATACAGGGCCAGGTCGGCCGAGAGACCGCCGGCATCGTAGCGCGCGCCCAGTTCGAAGTTCTGCGAGGTCTCCGGCTTCAGATCCGGGTTGGGGTAGGTGCGGCCGCTCGAACCGTGAGTGGTGCCGATATAGAGCTGGTTCAACAGGGGGTAGCGGTAGCCCTGGGCATATTGGGCGCGCAGCCGCCAGTCCTGAAAGCCGGAGTAAACCAGGCCGACGCTCCCCACCAGGTGCGAGTCGCGGGTGTCTTCTTCGCTCAGGCTCGGGTCGTCGGTGTCGTCCAGGGAGGACTGAATCCAGGTCTGGCGCAGGCCGATGGTGGCAGTCCAGTCGGGATGGAAGGTCCACTCGTCCTGGGCGAACAGCGCTACGGTCTGCTGGTGGGCGTCGTAGTTGAAGGTGTCGTCGGTGTTGAACATGGGAATGATCGGACCCGGCACCCCGCCCGGAAACAGTTGCATGTAGCCGATGCCCCGCCGGTGGTCCGAGGCGTCCAAGTCGTCGTACAGGTAGTCGACGCCGGCGATCACATAGTGATCGTCGCCGAAGGTCCAGTCGGTCTGCAAGTTGCCGCCGTAAGTTTTTTGATCGTTCTTCGTGTACGGGTGCTGCCAGACGTTGACCTCTCTGAAGCTGCCGGGGGGGCCGGCCATGGGGGTGCGGGTGGAGACCGTGATGTCGTTCCAGAAATCCTTTTTGGTTTCCTGCATGTAGCCGGTCAGCTTGATTTTTTGCAGGATGTCGGAAATCTGCTCCACTTCCACGAAGCTGTAGAAACGCTCGCGTTCCCAGTTGGGCAGATCAAGCTCGACGTTGGCCCCGCCGGAGACCGCGCCGGGAATGTTGATGTTGCTCCAGAACCGATCGTAGCCGCCGCCGATCTTGCCGGTCCCCCAGGAGTAATCGAGATAGGCCGAGACGTTGGTCTGCAGGTAGCTGGTGTCGTCGATCCGGCCCGAGCCGCCGCGCTTGTCCCCGGCATCGGTATAATCGCCCGAGACGCGGTAGCTGAAACCCTTGTACGAGCCGTACAGCGTACCGTAGGGGGTGAGGGAGTCGTTGGAGCCGTCCATAGTCAGGGCGAAGCCCCCCTGCACGGGCTTGGTGCCGCCTTTTTTGGTGATGATGTTGACCACCCCGCCGATGGCTTCCGACCCGTACAGTACCGAGGCCGGTCCTTTGATCACCTCGATGCGCTCCACGTTCAGCGGATCGATCATAATCATGCTGCCGTCCATGGACTTCTGCTCGGAAATCTTCATGCCGTCGATAAGCACCAGCACCCGGGAAGGCGCTTCGCCGCGGATACTGATCCGCTTGGCCCCGCCGCCCATGCCGCCGTCGCTGACCTGGACGCCGGGAATGTCTTGCAACTGTTGCGCGACGGTGCCTTTGGGCTCGCGCTCCATCTCCTGCCGCGTGACAACGGAGATGGACGAGGGCACGTCAAAGACTTCGCGTTCGGTGCGTGTGGCTGTGACCACAACTTCCCTGGCCTGGGTGGGTTCTTTCGCGATGGGTTGCGCATCGGCTTTCGCCGGCGTACCATCGTTCTGGGGCTTGTCCGCGCTCCCTGCGATGGGAGCGACGGGAGTGGCCGGAGTTTCCGCGCTGAAGGCGGGAAGGCTCGTTGCCGCGAGCGCTCCCGCGACCAGAAGCGCGAGAAAGGGGTATTTCAGGAAATGTGCATGTTGCCTATGCATCCTTACTGCTCCTTGCTCATCCGGCGTTGCCTGCCGATGAGCGCCTGCGTGAGGTTCACCTGCCAGAACTGCCCCGCCTGCGTCAGCTCCACCCAGGGCCCTTCCCGGGTGACAAGCCCCGCCTCTTCCCAGTTCTCCAGAAGAGGCGCGTACAGGGCGTAAGCATCTGTTTCGCGCGCATCGCAGCGGCTGAGGGCCGCGCCGACATCGTCCAGGTTCAGACGGCACTGTTCCATCTGTTCCAGAATCACGCGCATGACAGACAGGTTTTCGGGCGGGGCCGCCACCATGGCGACCGGCTTTTCCCCACTGTTACATCGTTCCAGGTAGCGTTCCACGTTGCTTTGGTTAAACAGGAACCAGCCCCCGAGGGAGCCGCCCGCGCAGGCTCCGTAGCTCAGGCAATCGGCCCGGCTTTTGGCCAGGGGATTGTAAAGGTTGCGCTCGCGCGCGGTGCGGCCCCAGTGGCTCATGGAAAGGCGCCGGCAGCGGGCGCCCTGCATGAGCGCCAGCCCCCGCTCAAAGTATTTTCCCTGTTCGGCCAGGGGCGCGGCCGGCGGCAACGCGCCGGATTCCATGGCCGCGGCCAGGCCGCTGCCGGGGAAGACGTTCAACTGGTACAGATCCACGCCGTCCAGGGGCAGATCGAGGAAGGTGCGGATTTCCTCTTCCCAGTCCGCCAGGGTCTGGCCGGGCAGGCCGTAAATGAGATCCACGATAATGGCGGCCTGGTTGTATGACGCCAGGGTTTCGAGCCGGGAAATCACTTCCTCGCGCGAGCAGATCCGGCCGATTTTCCGGCGGGTTTTGGTGTCGAAGCTCTGCACACCGAGGGAGAAGCGGTTGGCCCCGGCCTCCAGGCAGGCTTCCATCTTTTCCCCGTCAAAGTGGTGGATGCGCCCCTCCACGGTAATTTCGCAGTCGGTGGCCAGGGGCAGAACGTCGGCCAGGGTGCGCAACAGGCGCGACAATTCCTTGGCCCGCAGCGCCGTCGGGGTGCCGCCGCCCAGATACAGGGCGTTGATCGGCGCGGAGGTGACGCTGACGCAGTCCCGTTCGGATTCGATTTCCCGGATCAGGGTGTTCAGGTAAGCGGCCCCGGCATCCGCCGTGTACTTGCCCCCGAAAAAGCCGCAGTACAGGCACTTGCTTTCGCAGTAAGGGAGGTGGACGTACGCGGCGGCCGGCCCCCGACGTTTGGTCGCGCGCAGACGCTCCAGCGTGGCGGGAATATCTTCGGCGGCGACGGTCGCGCCGCTCATGCCGGCGTGCACGGCGGTCTTGCGGGGGAAGGCATCTGCCAGCGGATTATCCGTGACGCGGGCGAAATATTCCGTCGTTTGCCCGTACATATCTTCCGGCAGCACGTTTTGGCGTTCTTTCGCGGCGGGGGCGCCGTGGCCTTGGGCCGGCAGCGGCCGGGCGGATGATGAGCGCGACATGGAAACCTCTCTGGTCGTCATAAGAGCAATTTCACAGTGAAATTGCCCGGCAGACGCGAGCGGATGCTCGCTTGCGTGTTGTTTCTTATCTCATACGCCTCGTGTCGATATGAGATACTCGTTGTCGCGCTTGGCGACACCTCAAAAGTGTCTTGCCGGTTTCACAATGCCTCGCATGAAAACGAAATTTATTCTCAAAACAAAGCGTTGAAAAAAACCGTATAACCGGCGTTCGCTGTCGTCCTCGGGCGGCATGGGCTATTCTGTCGAGCCCGCCGTCCGGCACAGGGCCTCCGCCGCGATACGGCCGATGGCTTCCCGGTCGCTCGGGTTGAACCCATCCAGCCCGAGGTGGGCAAGCACCAGGCGGCCGCCCCGGAAAAACGCCATGGCTTCCGCCACCATGAGTTGCGCCAGGACGGAGGCTTCCAGCGATCGCTCCGGCACGTCCCGGAGTTTGGCCGCCACCGTCGCGAAGGCAAGGTGCATGGGCTGGAGCACATGATCGCTGAACCGGGCGTAGACCCCGCGCAACATGGCGGAATCCGGTCCGCTCAGGGCTTTGAGCAGCGCTTCGCCCTTGGGGCCGGAGAGTACGCCTAAAAGTACCGCCATATGTTCCCGCAGCAGGTCGGGCGCTTTTTCGCGGGGCTCCGCGCGGACCGTTTCCCCGAAGCGCTCCAGCTCGGGCAGGAGCATATCCTGCAAGTCCTGGATACATCGATCCACAACGGCGTTCAGCAGTTCCGCCATGCCGCCGAAGTGGTAGTTGATCAGGGCGTGGTTCACCTTGGCCTCGCGGGCCAGCTCGCGGGAGGTCAGACCCTGCCCCGCGTTTTGGGTAAACAGCTTTATGCCGGCCTCCAGGAGGCGCAGCTTCGATGCCGCAACGCGACGCATCGGCAGATAGGAAACAACTCCACTCATGTCGGCCTCCTCGCCTGGGAAGACGTCTACCGTAATTGATAATAATTGTCAACCGCTTGGTTAAAGCAGGTGTTTACCTACTATGTTCATTGATTTATTTGTATACGCATCACGATATTTTCTATCGAATAAGCGAGAGCCGCCGCGGGAAAGCCCCGCGAGGCGCTTGGGATTCCGCCGGTTATTGAGTATAGTGACGAAGGGCAACGGCCTTGCGACTTTCGACGCGGCGCCCCGGGCTCGGGGAGGAGATCCGCATATGTTCAAAACATTGCAGGGCCGGAGTACCGGGGATTTTCCCGCCGGGTTCGCCACGGTTCTGGAATCGTGGTTCGCGGTCATTCATGCTTACGAGAAAGACAGCCGCATTGGGAACAGTGCCGGCGACGCCATCTACTGGTATACCGAGCGGGCCAATGTCGGCGCGTTTGCCGCCGCCCTGGCCAGACTCGACTGTTCCACCCTCGAGGAATACAACTGCGCGAAAGGCCATAAGGCCGAGCCCGGCAGAGCCGATCTCAGTTTTTTTTGGGATAACCGGTGGTATCTCGTGGAAGCCAAGCAGAAGTGGGTGGGGCTTGTATCATGCGCTTCACGCCTGAGTGGCGAGGCATTGTGCAAAGATGCCGAGGACGACGCCCGACGCACCAAAGTGAGGAACACCTGGTCCGTTCCCATAGGCCTGACCTTTGTGGTGCCGCATGTTGCTCCGAACTACCGGGAGAACATCACGCAGTATGTCGTGGCCGCCGGCGCCCGGCTTCAAGAGGATACATATTGCGATTTTTGGGCCTATTGCGCTCCCGGCTCGCTGCGGGAGTTGAAATCCCCGACCGACGGCAATTATTACCCAATGGTCATCATGCTCGGGAAGCGTGTGCCGGAGTGGAGCTCAACCGCCGGCGTCACGCCGGCCCCCAACCGACAGGAGAAACGGATATGAGCGATTTCACGATCACGGTCGTCGATTGCCCGGCGAAAAGCCTGGTCGGCATGAAGGTGCGGACCACCATGCAAAAGGCGCAGGCGGACTGCCCGGCCCTCTGGCAGGAATTCGGCCCGCGCATCGACGCCCTTTGCCCCGGTGGCGGCTGCACAGGGGCGTATGGGCTTTCGGCCATGATCAATGAAACGGAGTTTTATTACTGGGCCGCTGTAGAAGCGGAGGCCTTCGCCGAAGTGCCGGCCGGCCTGGAGCGCGCCGACCTCCCGGCCGGGCGCTACGCCGCCTGCCCGGTGCCGAATCTGGAAAAGCTCGCCGAGGCGTATACGCACCTTTATACGACCTGGCTGCCGAGCGCACCGGGGTACGTCATCAACGAACAGGCCCCCTGCTTTGAGCTCTACCCGTCGAACTGGCAACTGTCGGACGCGTTCGCCTTGTACATGCCGGTCCGAGAGCGTTGAGAGCAACCGACGGCCTCTCCCCATCGGGGAGAGGCCTTTTCAGCACATGCCGCTCAGCGCAATTGGCTGTCTTTGCCCGCCTTGCGGTTATACGCGCTGAAGGCGACGGCTTCTTTGTCGCGCTCTTCCTGGCAGGGAATGCACAAACGCACGCCCGGCAGGGCTTTGCGCCGGGCCTCGGGGATACGTTCTCCGCACTCCTCGCAGGTTTCCAGGCTCTCCCCTTTGGGGAGCAAGCTGCGCGCCCGTGAAACCTCGTCCGCGATAAAGTCGGCGATTTGATCGTTCACCGAGTTGTCGTTCGTCCATCCGCCGGCCATAGAGCAATTTCGCTTTGACGTTGTGTATGAAACTAGGGTCAGGACTTGTTAATCCGCCTGCTGCAAAGCCGTCTTTTTCCGGCCTGCTGCGTCGCAAGGGAAAATTTGACCTCACAGTATGTCGATACAGCTTCGTCCAACTTTTCCCTTGCTCCTTGCAGGCCCAAAAAACTCGGCTTTTCGCGGACGGCGTCTTAACGAGTCCTGACCCTAGAGTGCCGCAAAAACCTCAAACCAACCCGCAAGCGGGCGGCCGCCGTTCGTCTCTTTTCACAATGGGCACGAACGGGGCGTGGGTCAAGAGCGGGGGAATCCGCCACGCGGCAGGAGCGCCGTGAAGGCGGCGACGGCTTCGGCCAGATTGCCGGAGTTGTCGATTCGGACCAAATTGGGCGGGTCTGCCGGCAGCGCGGGGGCGTGGGTGAGGCGCTCCTCAATCTGCTCCGCGGTTTCCCTGCCCCTGGCCAGGAGCCGCTCGCGCAGGATTTCCGGGCGCACGGCGATCAGAACGGGGAGCAGGCCGGGATAGCGGCGCAGGGCCTCCGGCAGGTAGGCCCGTGAGCCGTTAAGCACCACCGTCCACCCCTGAGCGAGACGAGAATCGATGTCCTCGGCCGCGATGCCGTAGCTCAGGCCGTGGCTTTCCCAGTCCAGGGCGAAGGCTTCGGCCTCGCGTTTGGCCGCGAATTCGCCGGGGGCCAAGGCGATGTGATCTTCCCCGCCGGCATCGGCCGGTCGGGTAATGTGGCGGCGGGCAAACCACACCCGCGCCTCGGGCGCTTTGAGGGCGGGCAGTTCGGCCGCCCCGCGCAGCAGAGAGTCCTTGCCGCACCCGGACGGACCCATAACATAGACCAGGGTGCCGGGGAGAACACGCGCGGCGTCCGGCTCTTCAAACGGGATTTCCTTGAACGGCACCCGCTCGCGCATACCGCGCAGGAATTCGCGGACTTCGCGCTCCTGGTTGGGGGAAAAACGGATTTGCAGCACCGCGCCGAAGCGGTCCACCACGCTCATCAAGCCCAGGTTGTCCGCCGCCTCGAGCAGGAAGCGAAACATACCCACCCGCGCCGGCTCGATGGCCACATACAGCCGGCCCGAGCGCCGGGGCACAGGCAGAATTTTGCCGCGCCGGGGACGCTTTCTCATGCCGGTTCCTTTGTCGCCCTGACCAGCAACACGCCGTTTTCCAGGCCCACCGGAGCGGCCGCGAACAGCCGCCCGGCCGGCGCGGGGCCGAGAACGCGGCACTCCGTGTAGTATTCGTTGATGCCTTTGCGGCCCCCGTCGGTGCTCTCCGGCGCGGGCACGACCTCGGGGAGATCGAGTTGGCGTTCCAGAAACCGGGCCTTTTTCTCCGTAGCCAAGGCGCGGAGCTCGGCGGCGCGGTGTTTTTTCTCCTCCGCCGGAACGGGAAAGGGCATGGCTGCCGCGCGGGTGCCGGGCCGGGAGGAAAACGGAAACACATGGGCGTAAGTCAGGGGCAGCTCCCGGCACAGGGCCAGAGTCTCGGCGTGTTCCGCGCCGGTCTCGCCCGGGAACCCGGCGATCAGGTCCGCCCCCAGGCCCCAGACGGGCCGGATATCCGCCAGGGCGCGCAGAAAGCCCGGCAGGGAGGCCGGGTCGTAATGGCCCCGGCCCATACGGGCGAGCACTGTGGGGCTGCCGCTTTGCAGGGAAAGGTGCAGGTGTGGGGCCACAATTCGGCAACGGGCCAGGGTTTCCAGGGCTTTTTCGCCCAGTTGGCCGGGCTCGAGGGACCTCAGGCGCAGGCGTAGCCGGCCGGCCCATTCCGGGGCCAGGGCCGTGTCCAGGGCCAGGAGCAGATCCCAGAAATCCTGCCGGGGCTCAAGATCCCGGCCGTATAGGCGCAGGTTGATGCCGTTGATGCCGATTTCCGGGAACCCGGCCTCGGCCAGACGTAGGGCCTCGGCCAGGGTGTCCGGCGCGGGCCGGGAGCGGGAAGGCCCGCGCGTGGAGGGAACGATGCAATAGGCGCAGTGGTGGGAGCAGCCGTCCTGAACCTTGAGCACGGCTCTGGCCCGGTGGTAGCCGGAAATGGACAGGGGCGGGAAGGCGTCCGCATCCGCTTGCGGCGGGGCGGGCGTTTCTCCCAGGGCGAGGGCCAGCAGGGCGGCCGGGTCGGATTTGAGGGCTCGCCCCGCAAGCACGGGCGGGCCGGGAAGGTCACCCGCCCCGTCGAGGACTTCGGCGGCGCAGCCGAACAGGATGATTCGGGCCAGGGGGGCTTCGGCATGGAGCCTGCGCACGGCCCGGCGGACGTCGGCCACGGCCTTGGCCGTTACCGCGCAGGAGTTGACGAACAGGCAATCGGCCCCGGCCGGGGTCGCGGCCTCTTGGGCGCCAAGGCCGAGCCAGGCTTCGGCCAGGGCGCGGCTTTCATACTGGTTGACCTTGCAGCCAAGGGTCTGCACGAAAAAACGGGGCGCGGCCACGGGCGGCTCAACGGCTGCAGACGCGGTCTTTGCCCGTGCGCTTGGCGTCGTACAGGGCGTTGTCGGCGCGCTCGATGAAGCTTTCGGGAGTTTCCCCGCCAATGTAGTCGGTGCAGCCGATGCTCACGGTGATCGGGGGCAGGGAACCGAAGGTGTGCCCGGCGATGTCGCGGCGCAGCTTTTCCGCCAGGCGCAGGGCCTGGGCGCCGCCCGAAAACGGGGAAAGCACGGCGAATTCCTCCCCGCCGTAGCGGGCGGGCAGGTCGTCGCGGCGCAGGGAGGCGCGCAACAACCGGCCGAGGGCGCTCAGAACGGAGTCCCCGGCCAGATGCCCGTGTGTGTCGTTGACGCGTTTGAAATCGTCGATGTCGAGCAGGAGCAGGGCCAGAGGCGCGCCCGTTTTGGCCGAGTGGGCCGTGGCGGTGCGCAGCGCCTCCATGAAATCGGCCCGGTTGTGCAGGGTGGTCAGCTCGTCAAAGCGGGACTTGTGTTTATACACTTCCAGGGCCCCGGAGATCATCCGGCGCTCCAGCAGGTGTTCCCGAGCCTTTTGCAGGATACGCGAGCGGTCCGCGAAATCGTCGCTCAGGTAGCGCAGCACCAGCAGTTGCCGGCCGCGCACCGAAAGGGCCGTGACGATCAGGGCCTTGCCTTCTTCCACGCCGTCTTCCTGCCAGGTGCCGGAGGTCAGGGAGCCGCCGCTCCCTTCCTCAAAAAAGTCTTCCGCGTCGTCCAGAAAAAAGCGGAGCATGTCCGAACGCTCCCAAGGCGTGACATTGGGCGCTTCTGGCGTGCCGCCGAACATATTGCGGTAAAAGGAGGGCATTCGCCCGAAAAAAACATATTCCCGAGGGCCGACGCGCCGGAGAACGGCTATGGCCAAAGATTCCAGAACGGCAAGGGCGAGTTCGCCGTCATCGATGCGCTCGTTATCCCTCATGCAGCATGGCCTTGGTCAGAGCAATAAACGAGTCGTTGACCGCCAAACCGGTTTTCGCGCTGGTGCGGGTTACGGCCACACCGGCGGCCTCCAACTCGGCCAGGCGGTCATCGGAAATTTCCCAGGCGCCGGCCAGGTCGGCCTTGTTGACCAGAAGCACGTTCGGCACGTCGCCGATCAGATTCAAGGCCATGTCGCGCAAGCTGAGAGCTACATCAAGGGTTTCTTTGCGGGTGCCGTCGGCCACCGTGAAAAAGCCCATCGCCCCGCGCAGGTAGGAAATATTGACGTCAACGTAATCATCTTTGCCTTCCAGATCCCAGAGAACCAGGGATACTTCCCGCCCGTCGACGGTCAGCGTTTTTTTGCTGATTTTCACGCCCACCGTGGATAGGTAGCGGTCGGTAAAGATGGAGTGGACGTATTGCTGGACCAGTGCGGTCTTTCCGACGGCAAAGGAGCCGAGCATACATACTTTTTTACTGATCATGAGTCGTCCGTAGCTATTTCGGCCGCTTGGCCGCGCCGGGCCAAACATTCCCGGCGTGGAAGCATTGTTCGCGAAAACGCCGGAGGGGGGTACCGTATTATTGCTTATATGCCTGTATGCCGTCGGTATCTAGACGTATCCATTGAGAAAATTCGGCGGCAATGGTATACTGGAATCATTTGATTTACTTTATCTAGCTCAAAACGGTGTACAGCACAAGCCACTTCTGGACTATTTCCCTAAGATATCGCGCGAGGCGTCGGCCGCCCGGATAAGCCGCACCCGCAGTTCGATGCGCCGGTCGGCCTGCTCGGGGCCGGTCGAAGGGGCGCCCCCGGCGGCGTAGTCCGCGCCCATGCCGTAGATGGAAACCGGCAGCGCGGAGCCCTTGGCGTAAAGCATGGCCGCCAGGGTTCTGGCCCTGGCCTGGCTGATCTCATAGTTGCGCTTGGCGGAACCGACAGCGTCCGCATGGCCGTAAATGGTCACGCCGGCGGACACACCCATTTGCCGGGCCAGATTTTCCAATTCCACCAACTTGTCCACGGCGTTGAGCAGAACAGGCAGATCCGCCGGAACAGGCATGTCGCCGCCCAGGGGGAACTCCACCCGGGCGCTTTCCACCTCGGCCACCAGCCGGTGCAGCTCGTCGGTGCGCGGATCGTGCAGGTCTTTGGTCTCCACGCGCTTGACGCCGGGCAGGGCCAGGGCCTCTTGTCGGGCCTCCAGAGTCCAGTCCAGGGGGGCGGTGCCGGAAAGGGAGAGCACGCCGTCTTCAAAGCGCAACAGCACGGTATCCGGCGGAGTGATCTTGTCGCGCACCCGCTCGGCCACCAACTCGGGCTCGTACGAGACATAGGGAACGGCATCCAGCACAAAGTCGCCCTTGGTGAACCCGCTTGCGGCCAGTACGGAGTACGGATCGCGGGCCAGTTCGTCGCACAGGATCTGAATCCGCCAGGGCTTTTTCAGGCCCTCGCCGGCGGAGGTGACAGGCAGCAGGCCGGGCTCGCGGCGCAGGAGCTCCACCCCTCGGAGCATCTGCCCGTAAGTCAGAACCTGTTCCGTCTCGGCCGTGAGCCGGGCCATGAGGTGGGCTTTTTCGGTTCGGACCAGCTCGTAGCGCCACCAACCCAGGCCGGCGATCAGGGCGGCGCCCAGACAGACGGGCAGGAGCTTGGCCCACAGGGGCAGCGGCTTGCCTTCATCCACGAAGCGGGCCGAGAGGCAGTCCTCAAGCCGCCTGTGGACAGCCAGGAACGGCGAGGTGTCGCCGTTGAAGGAGGCCAGATCCCCCGCGCACTCCATGAGCATGAGTTCGAAATTCGTCTGAATGCGGGAACGGAAATCCGCCGGCGGCGTGCCGCGCACCACGCAGGCCAGGAACGCCTGGGGGCTTTTTTCCATGTAGATGGTGAATTCGCCCAGGCGAATGGAATCCAGCTCTCCGCCGCCGCCGGTGAAACAGTCGCGGACAAAGTCCTGAATGGCCGTGAGCATGGCCGAAACCAGATCGGCGTCCTGGGTGTCCACCCCGTCGTTGACCGCGTGGGCCAGCACCAGGCCGGTTTCGCCGTGGATGAAAAAAACCTGCTCCACCCGGTAGACCAGGGTGTGTAGGAGCACAATCTCGCTGAAGGGCTTGCCCGAGCGCAGCGCTTCCCATCGCCAGCGCAGGCCTTTCCAGGAAAAGGACATTTCCAGGCTTTTGCTCAGGCTTTCGAGCATGGTCCGGAAGGCTTCCGCTATGGATCGCCGGATTGCCGGGCCCATGAGCGGAAAGAGCGCCCCGGCGAAATCCATGGGCCTTTTGCGCAGGGAGTCCTTGATAATCTCCTCGACCGTGGGCTCAAGGGCCTTGCCCAGGCGATCGTCTTTGCCGCGCAGGAGGATGGCGTCGGCAATGACCTCGGCCACATCGCGGGCTTGCGACTGGGGATCGTCCAGCCGGTTCTTGAGGCTTTCCAGCAAGGCGATTTCGCGGGCGAACAGCAGCCCGCGCAGCGTTTCCAGGTCGGCGTCGACCGGGATGTTCCCGGAAGCGCCCTGGCGCGTTTCGCCCGGCTCGGGCTTATTCGTCGGCATCGTCGACGGTTTCTTCCATGCCGCCCTGGCCGGACTCCAGCTCAAGGGTCCACTGCCCGCTGAGCTTGACGGCCACTTCGGTCAGCATGGAAGAGAGGCTGGAGCGGTATACCATGTCCTGGCGAATTTGGGCCGCGGTCTTGGAGAGAACGGACAGGGATTCCCGGTACTTTTCCTCGATTTTATCCGAAAGCCCGCCGCTTTCGGCCAGGAGCAGGTCGCGCAGATTCCGCTCGGCGTCATCGAGCGAATCGGTCAGGCGCGAGACCTTGCGATCCATGGCATCGTTCAGGGCGGCCAGATCTTTGGTCAGCTTGGCCAGAGCCTCGGCGCGCTCGCGCTGTTCGGTCTTGAGGGCTTCCGCCCGCTCGGCGCGCTCGGTTTCCACGGCTTCCGTCCGCTCGCGTTGCTCGTCTTTGAGGGCCGACTCCAGGGCGCTCTTTTCCTCTTTGAGCCGGGCCAGCAGCGAGGCCGTTTCGCTTTTCATGAATGTTTCCAGGGAATCCAGGCGCTTTTTCATGGAGTCGCGGGCGTCGGCCACCTCGCGCGTGAAGCGTTCTTCCCGGCGCTGGAAACGGGTTTCCATGTCTTTCAACTGCGCGCCGAACAAAAGTTCGCGCACCTGCTCCATGGGGGCGGTTTCCGTTCCCGACCCGGAATCGCCGGCACGTTTGGACATAAATATACCTCTCGGAGAATGGGGAGTTATCAATAAAACACAGCTTGATTATGCTACCCTTCAATGTCGGCATTGGCAAGTATTCGGAGAGAAACGCCAGGGTTTGCCGCGGAGGATCCTGCCCCGCACGGGTTTTGCAAATCCCAAACTGGTGGGCGGACTTTGCCCGCACACCCCCACCGGAGGCACCCATGCGCATCGGCAGTTCCGTTTCGGCCACCCAGGGCCTTGAGTTGTTCGGTTCCGGCCGCTCCCGGCGCGAACCGGGGCAGGCAGCCGCGTATCCTTTGGGCGACACGGCCGACATTTCCGCCGCCGCCCGCGAGGCCTACGCCGCCTGGCGCCGGCCGGCCGGGACGGATCAAAAGGAAGATTCCGGGGAAGGGCGACAGGCCCGCCTCGATTTTGCCGAGTACATGAAAGAGGCTCGGGGCGAGGTCGCCGATCCGGACGAAGATCCCGTCGAGCGGCTTAAAAAGATGATTGAGAAGTTGGAAAAGAAACTCGAGTCCGCCGGCAAGAGCGATTTGCCCGCCGAGACCAAAGGGGCCACGATGGAGGCTCTGCACGAGCAGATCAGTTCGCTGCGCAAAGACTTCCTGCAGTTAACCAAAGGCGCTTGAGCGGGGGCCTGAATACCGTACAGCCCCGGACGCGAGAAAGCGTCCGGGGCTGTACGGCGTTTGCCGGTCCTATTCCGTCGGAGGAGGTGTCTCCCGGCCCAGGAAGCGCAGCAGCCCGTCCAGAATCGTGTACGGGTGCGGCACGCAGCCGGGAATGAACAGATCCACGTCCAGGTGCTCGGCCGCGCCGTAATTCCGCTGTGGGGAGTTCTGCCCTTCTTTGGGAGCGAAGACCCCGCCGGAAACCGCGCAGGCCCCCACGGCAATGACCACGCGGGGTTTGGAGATGGCCCGATCCGCCTTGATCAGGGCGTCGTGCATGTTGCGCGGCACCGTGCCGGAAATGACCAGGGCGTCCGCGTGCCGGGGCGAGGCCGTGTAGTCCATGCCGAAGCGCGGCAGGTCGAAGACGATGGTCCCGAGCACGTTGAGGTCGGCCTCGCAGGCCCCGCAGCCCGCGGCCGAAACCTGGCGCAGCTTGAAGGAGCGGGTGAAGGCTCCGTCCACTTCGCGCGTGGGCTCGACATGCGGCGGTCCGTCGTTGCCGGGGGAAAGGATCAGATCCTCGCGCCGGCTTGCCGCCAGGCGCCAATCGCGGCTGAAGCGCAGGGCTCCGGCCGGGGCCGTCTCGGCGCAACGGCCGCAGAACAGACAGCGGCCCATGTCGAGGGCGGGAAGGGCTCCGCTCAGGCTGAGGGCTCCGGAGGGGCACCCGGTCACGGCCGCGGCCCAATCGACCGGGGTCAGGCGGGCGCAGACGGTCGCGTCAAAAGCCGGCCGGCCGCGATAGCGCTCCGGCAACACCGGGGCCGAGGCCGGGAAGGGCACGGTCCGGGTCTTGCGGCGCAGGCGTTCAAAGAGAATGTCCAGCATAGGCGATTCCGCTTACAGGTCGTGGCCGCAGTACGACAGGTTGAAGCTTTTGTTGCACAGGGGGAAGTCCGAGATCTGCCGGCCGCGCAGGGCCAGGGCCAGACCCTCCCAGTTGTGGAAAGAGGGATCCACGACCTTGTAGTGATCGAAGCGACCGGCCGCGTCGGTCAGGGCCAGGTGCAGCACCTCGCCGTGCCGGGCCTCCACCAGGGCCAGGGCCAGATGCTCCGGGGCAATGGTGCGCGGCCGCTCGGCCAGGGGCGGGGTGCCGCCCTCCTCTTGGGGCAGGAGTTCCAGAACCCGCCGGCAGTAGGCGGCTGAGGCCATAATTTCGGCATGGCGGACCCGGGCCCTGGCGTTGACGTCGCCGTAGGGGAACAGGGAGAGTTCCGGGGGGGTGGGCACATCCCGCAGGGGGTGGCTGTGGCGGATGTCGCGCGGCAGGCCGCAGGCGCGGGCGGGCGGGCCGACCAGGCCGAGAGCCGCGGCTTCCTCTTTGGAGACCCCGCCGGTGCCGGAAAATCGGGCCATGACCGAGGGCGAATCCCACAGCAGGCGTACTGAACCGTCCACCTGGGCCACACAGACGTCCAGGCGGCGGAGTAAGGTATCGGCAAGCTTCCGATCCAGGTCGAAACGAACGCCGCCGGGGGTGAGCAAGCCCCGGCCGAAGCGGCTGCCGCAGATCTCGGCGGTTATGTTCAGCCAGTCGCCGCGCAGGGCGCCGCAGTGGTTCAGGGTGGAGAGAAAGCCCACGTCGCCGGCCAGGGCGCCGAGATCCCCGGTGTGCGAGGCCAGACGCTCCAGCTCCAGGGCCAGGGAGCGGATCATCTGGCCGCGCGGCGAGGGCGGGGCGTCGCCCAGGGATTCCAGCACCGTGCAATACGCGAAGGAGTGGGCCACGCTCGAGTCGCCGCACAGGGTTTCCATCAGAGCGAGAGTGCGCCCGTCCGGGCCTCCGGCGAGCATGGCTTCCACGCCCCGGTGGTGGTAACCCAACGAGATTTCCAGGTGGAGCACGGTCTCGCCCAGGCATTGGAAGCGAAAATGCCCGCACTCGATGATCCCGGCATGGATCGGCCCCACGGCGACCTCGTGGATCTCTTCGCCGTCCACACTGAAAAAGTTCGCCACGCCCACGTCCGGGCCGTCGGGGCGCTCGAAACGCACCGGGTTCAGGCGCGGGTGCCCCACGGGCACAAGACCGAAACGCTCGTGATTCTCCCGCTCGAACAAATGCAGGGCCGGGATGCGCGGGGTCAGGGAGGGGTATTCCTTTTCCACCTCGCAGGCCACGGCAAAGATGGTTCCCTGAGCGTCGTCGATGATGATCGCCAGCAGGGTGAAGACGTCGGCTTTGCCTTTGTCGGGCAGGGCGAACAGGGCCGCGACGCGCCGGCCGGCGTCGACCTCCCGGCCGAGGAACAGGGCGAAGAACGAGAATCCGTAACGGGGAACGTCCGCAAAGGGAACGGCCCGGCCGTTTTCCAGGCGCAGGGGGGGCGGGCCGGCGGCGGCCGAATCAAAGAGGGTGACGGGTTCCATGTCCGCCTCCGATCAGGGCAGCAAGGCCGGGTAGGCCAGGGCTTCGGCGACCCGGCGCAGGGGTTCGGGCACATACAGGCCGAGCAGCAACACCAGGGCCAGGAGCACGGCCGGGGGCGCCCAGAGCAGGGGCGATTCCGTCGGCATCGGCTCGATGCCATAGGGCGCCTTGCCCCGGCACATGCGCAGGGTGGGGGTGATCATGCCCACGAACACCACTCCGAGCAAGGCCAGAAAGGCCGGGGCCAACCAGACCGGGCCGGAGAGCCACAGGCCCTGGAGCACGGAGATTTCGCTTCCGAACACGGCGAAGGGCGGCGCGCCGGTCAGGGCCAGGATGGCGATAAGCCAGAGAATGCCGGTGCGGGGCATGACCTTGACCAAGCCGGTGACGTCGTGGCTCGATTTGGTATGGTACTTGGCCAGAATATTTCCGGCCAAAAGGAAGATCGCGCCTTTGACCAGGGAGTGGTTGATCATGTGCAGGGACCAGCCGACTCCGGCCTCGGCCCGGGCGGGGTCCAGGCCGTAGGTCGCGCCCAGGCCGAGCAGGAGAATGCCCATGTGCTCGACCCCGGAATAGGCGGGCAGGCGCTTGAAATCGCCCTGGCCCACTATGAACAGGGCGGCGATCAGCATGGAGAACAGCCCGAAGGCCGTGAGCAGGGTGGAGGCGAAATCTCCCAGCCCGGCGGCCAAGCCGACCTGGTAGGAGCGGAAAATACCCAGAAAGGCGCAGTTGAGCAAAGCCCCGGAAAGCAGGGCCGAAACGAGCGAGGGCGCTTCGGAGTGGGCGTCGGGCAGCCAGGTGTGCATGGGGGCCACGCCCATTTTGGTGCCGTAGCCGATGAACAGAAAGACGAAGGCGGTCTTGAACCAGCCGGGGTGGACCTTGGCCGCGGCCTGGCGCAGGGCGCCCACGCTCATGTCCACCGGGCCGTTGCCCCCGGTCTGCATGGAGATGTCCAGAAGCAGGTTGCCCACCAGGGCCAGGGCAATGCCCACGGAACAGATCATCAGGTACTTCCAGGTGGCTTCCAGGGAACGCCGGTGCCGGTGGAAGTAAATCAGGGGCGCGCTGACCAGGGTGGTGGTCTCGATACCCACCCAGAGCAGCCCGAAGTGCCGGGTACAGGCCACAAGCACGGCCGCGGCCAGGAACAGGAGCAGGCAGCCGGTAAAGGTGGCTTCCGGCGCGTTGGTGAAGTGCAGGCCCTGCTGGAAGTCCTTACGCCTGCCGGAATCCTCGTCCCGCAGATAGGCCGTGGCGTAAATCGCGGCGGCCAGGAACAGGGTACAGGTGATCGACAGGACCAGCAGCCCGGCCTGATCGAGGTGGAGCAACTCCCCGCCGACGCTTGCCGGGGCGCGAAACCAGCAGGCCGCGGCCAGGAGGAACTCCGCCAGGGCCGTGAACAGGAGCAGGCAGCGCCGGGGGCCGTCGGCCTGGATGAACCAGGCGGCGAGGGCGGCGGCAAGAGGCAGAAAAATGAGGGCGAGAAGCATACGCTTGGCCTAATCCCGTAAGCTGGAGAATCGATCCACGTCGGTGGACTCGAACTCCTGGTGAATGTGATGCACGGCAATGCCCATGACAAAGACGCCCGCCAGGATGTCCAGGAGGATGGTCATTTCCAGCCAGACCGCGTCGCTTTGGGCCATGGGCACGCCCAGAAGGTAAATGCCGTTTTCCGTGACCAGGTAGCCGAACATCTGCGCCAGGGCTCCCTTGCGGGTGACGATCAACAGCAGGCCGGTGAAAATCGTCGCTACGGCCACGGGGAAGATCAAGATGAACAACGGGTTGGCCACCGCCTCCAGCCTGCCGTTGAGCCACAGGGAGAATACGAAGCCGAACAGCCCGGCCAGAACGCACAGGGTGTTGCCGATATATGGCTTGACCGGCGGCTGGGGCGCCAACTGTCTGTAAGTGCGCAGTAACAGCAACGGCAGCAGGATGCCCTTGACGAAGGTGAACACGGCCGTCACCCCCAGGATATGCCAATCCAGGGGGCCGGAGTATACGGCCAGGGGCATCAGGCCGAGGACGAAACCCTGCACGGCCAGCAGCCGGATGCACAGGCGCCGGCGCTCGGCCGCGGGCAGGCAGAGGTTGGTCAGCACGATCAGGCCGAGCGCGGTCTGGATCATCTCCAGGGAGGGGGCGAGCACGATATCCGCAAGCACGTCCTTACCTCCAGAGCACGATGCCGGCCAGGCAGGCGAAGGCCCCGGCCAGGGTGAGGATCTGCGGTACGCGCTCCATGCGCAGGCGGGCCATGAACGATTCCACCAGGCCCACCAGCACGGTCGTGGCGATCACCACGGCCAGGCCGGAACCGATGTTGCGCAGCGCCGGGGCGAGCGCTTCCCAGGTTGCCGCCCCGGCCGGGGCAAAAGAGCGGGTGGGCAGCACGACCCCGGCGATGAGCAGGGAAAAGAGCCAGAGCTTGAGGGCGGCCGCGTATTCGACCAGGGCCAGATCCGGCCCGCTGTGATCCAGAACCATGACCTCGTGGATCATGGTCAGCTCTAGGTGGGTGTTCGGGTCGTCCGCCGGGATGCGGCAGTTTTCCGTGAGCAGGAGCAGGAACAGGGCCAGCCCGAGAAGCAGGAAAAAGGGCCGGTCCATGCTCGGGGTGGAGCTCGCGAGCATGTCCGAGAGGGAAAACCCGCCGGATTGGTACGCCAGCACGGCCATGCCCAGCAGGAAGATCGGCTCGGCCATGGCCCCGAACAACGCCTCGCGCGCGGCGCCCATGCCCTCGAAGGCGCTGCCCGTGTCCAGGGCGGCCAGGATCATGGCGAAGCGTCCCAGGGCCAGGGCCGCGCCCAGAGCCAGGAAGTCGCCCTCAAAACCCAGGGGGGCGGCGCACCCGCCGAGGGGCACCAGGAACAGCCCGACAACGACCGTGGCCAGGTTCAGGGCCGGGGCGGCCGCGAAGGCCGGGCCGGTGATGCGCGGGATGACCGGGCTTTTTTTCAGCAGTTTGTGGATGTCGTAGTACAGTTGGAGCACCGGCTTGCCGCGCCGGCCGCCCATGCGGGCCTTGACCCGGTTGATGATTCCGGGCAGGAGCGGGGCCAGGAGCAAAGCCGCGAACGGGCCGAACAAGGAAAGGGCCGTGTTCATGACCACCCCAGCGCCCAGGTCAGGGCCAGGACCAGGGCGATCAGAATATAAAGGATATAGCCGTTCAGCAGGCCGTGCTGCATGACCTTGGCCGCGTCGGCCAGGCGGGCGGCGGGTTTGAACAGGAGCATTCCCCACAGGTTCAGCCCCCAGTCCGGGGCCTGGAACACGGCCTGGGCCCGCTGCGGGAACAGGGGGCGGAGCGTTTTGCCGTCGTCCTCAAAAGGCAGATCCATCCTAGGCCGGAGCAACCCGCGCATGACCTGCGCGGCCGAGGCCGCGAAGGAACCGCCGGAGTATTGCATCCGCGCGGAAGGCAGCCGGTAGCCGCAATCCCAGGTGATGCCCGGCTCCCAGCCCCGTTTGGCGACCAGATGCCGGCGCAGCAGCCACAGAACCAGGCCGACAAAGGCCAGCCCGGCGCAGAAAAGGGAGGCGTGGCTTAAGGTCGCGGCCACCCGGAAGATGCTCGACAGGCCGGGCGGCACCAGGCCGAGGGCGATGAAAAAGTCGGCGCAGACCTGGGAAACCAGCAGAAAGAGCACTGGCGCGGCCAGGGTCGAGACAAGGCACAGGCCGAGCAGCGCGGGCATGGCCAGGCGCACGGCCCGGCCGGGGCGCAGGCCGTACTGGGCCTCGCCGGAGCGCGGCGCGCCCAGGAAGATCAAGCCGTAAAAGCGGCTGAAGGCCATCAGGGCCAGGCCGGCCGTGCCGCCGAGCACGAACAGGCCCACCCAGTAAACAAGCACGCCTTCCCCGCCCCGCTCGGCCAATGCGCCGCTGACAAAACCGCATACAGCCAGGAATTCCCCGATGAAGCCGTTCAAGGGCGGTACTCCGGCCAGGGCGGCGCAGGCCCCGGCCATGCAGACGGCGGTGAGGGGCATACGCTTTTGCAGCCCGCCCAGGCGGCTGATCCGGGTGGTGCCGGTGCCGAGTTGCACGGCCCCGGCGCCGAGAAAGGCCAGACTCTTGAAGAGCGAATGATTCCACAGGTGCAGCAAAGCCCCGGCGGTGAAGAACAGGGCGGGCAGCTCGGCGTCGCGCAGCCCGGCGGCCAGGCCCGCGCCCAGAAGCAGACAGATCACGCCCATGTTCTCCGCCCCGGAATAGGCCAGGCCGCGCCGCAGGTCTTGCTGGGACAAAGCGAACAGTACGCCGAGCACGGCCGAGAACGCCCCCGCGCCCATCAGGGTATAAGCCCACCACATGTGCGGCTCGCCCAGCAGGGGCAGGATGCGCCACAGTCCGTAGATACCCGCGTTGATCACCGCGCCGGAGAGCACGGCGGCCACGTGGCCGGGGGCGGTGGGGTAGGCTTCGGGCATCCAGACGTGCAGGGGGGCGAGGCCCAGCTTGGCCCCGAAGCCGGCCAGGGCGGCCACAAAGAGCACGCCGGAGAGCGCCCCGCCGAGGTTCCCGGCATGGGCTGCGTAGGCGGCGAAGGTTGTGTCGCCGGCTTCGGCGCTCAGGGAGGCGAACAGGAAGAGCAGGGGCAGGGCCCCCAGGTGGGCGGCCGCGATATAAACCCAGGCCGAGGAACGTTCCTGGGCGTCCCGGTCGCGCGGGCCGAGCAGGAAGAAGGGCGCCAGGGACATGATTTCCCAGGCCGTGAGAAAGAATATGCCGTCCGCGGCCGTGACCACCAGCAGGGTCGCCAGGGCGGTCAGGCAGAAGAAAAAGCCGTGCCGGCCATAGTGCGGGCGCCCCTCCACCGTGCCGATGCCGGCGGGCAGGGTGAAAAAGGCCGCCCCGAAGACCGGGAACATGGGTAGGAGAAAGGCGGCGCTCACCGCGTCCAGGCGGAGCAGAGTCCGGCCGACGGGCAGGCCGAGGGGCAGCTCGAAGGCGATGATTTCGTTCCCCCACAAAGTCCAGGCTGCCAAACCCAAGCCAAGGGCCGAACCGGCCAGACCCAGAACGCGCACCACATGACAGGCCGCGAACCTGCGCCCGAATCCAAGGGAAAGAAGACCCGCCCCCAGGTACAACCCGAAGACGGCGCACAATACCGCCATAACGACTCCGCCGCGCAAAAAATCGGATGCCGAACCGGGCGGCCGGCCCGGTGAATCATCCGACAAGGCCATACTCCTGAGCGGGCGCAAAGACAAGGGGGTTTTTGCGGTATGTTCGGAGGGATGCCGGAGGGGCTATGCAATATTGCCCCTCGGGCAGAAGCGGGATATCGTCGCTGCCGGTGCCGATGAGCAGTATGTGGGAGCGAATATCGACATGGCAAAAACCGAGAGACCCGGCAATGCGACAATCTACCGGCCGCGCCTTCTGGAGCATCTCGACGCGTTCGAGGCGCATCGTCGCAGCGGCGCTCTGCGCGGGCAGGCCTTGGAACTGGCCGCGATGACCCGGCTGCTCTGGAACCTGGGCGGCACCCTCCTGCCCGACCCCGGCCTGAAAAGCGCCGAGGCGCGGATTCTCGCCTATCTGAAGCGGCACGTCGGCGTGGTGCTCGCCGGCGATGAACTGATGGCCGTGGCCGGAATTTCGGAGTACGCCCGGCGCATCCGCGAGCTGCGGGTACAGGGCGGCTGGAAAATCCTCAGCGGCATGACCTTGCAGAACATGGAGCCGGAGGAGCTTGAGGAGCTGTTCGGGGGCGAAACGCCGCGCCTCAGGCCGGATCAGTATATTTTGCTCTCGGACGAGGAGGATGTTGAGGCGGCCCAACGCTGGCGGGCGGCCAACACGATCCGCAAGGACAAGAACCTGAGCGCGCGGAACAAGATCCTGAAATATCTGCGCGCGTTCGTCGGCAAAGATCTCTCGGGCGAAGAGCTGCGCTACGTGGCCGGCAACAAGACGGAGTGGGCCAGGCGGACCCGGGAGCTACGAACCGAGCATGGCTGGCCCGTGCTGACCCGATTGACCGGTAGGCCCGATCTGCCTGTGGGCGTATATGTTCTGGAAGAGGACCGGCAGGGGCCGGAGCATGACCGGAAGATTCCGGACCCGGTCTATCGGGCGGTGCTGCTTCGCGACAATCACACCTGCCAAGATTGCGACTGGACCCACGCCCAGTGGAGCCGCTCGTTGCCGCGCCACCTGGAGCTGCACCATATAACGGAACACGCCGCCGGGGGCGCGAACACGGCCGAGAATCTGATCACCCTTTGCAACGCCTGCCACGACGAGCGGCACCGGCCTTCAGGGCATCCATAAGGGCGCGGACGTGCCGGGCCACGGCCCCGGCCAGGGGCGGGGGCACGGCGTTGCCGATCTGCCGGGCGATCTCGATTTTGCTGCCGGTGAACCGGAAGGTATCGGGAAAGCCCATCAAACGGGCCGCTTCCCGGTGGGTGATGGGCCGATCCTGCTCGGGGTGCAGATAGCGGCCTTTTTCCGGCTTGAAGAATTCCGTCCGGATGGTCACCGAAGGCCTGTCCCACCACAGCCGGCCGAAGAGGTCCGTGCCCCCGCTGGTCTTGCGGATCCAACAGTCCGGGGTCAGGTCCGGGGCGTTGCGGTGCAGGTCGAAGCGGTTGCCGCCCGGTGGCACGGCCCGGTAGCGTTTCAGGCTTTTCTCCGTAGGGGTGCGGCCGAAGTGCAGATCCAGCGGCGGCGGCACCTCGCGCACCTCGGTTCCCTGCGGGGCGGGCAGGTCCACGATGACCTCGCGCACCGTGCGCCAGGCAGGGAGTCCGGCGCCGTTCTCGCCCGTCTGGGCGTGGGTTTTCTCGGGCGGGAAGGGCAAGGATTCGCCAAAGGTTTTCACCTTCCAGCCGAGAATAAACGCCCGGATGCGCGTTTGCGGGGCGCCGTAGTTTGCCGAGTTCAGGAGCGCGCCGGAAGTCAGAAAGCCGATCTCTTCGGCTCGCCTTTTGATCGCCTCGTGTTCCGGCGAGTTGAGCAGGCCCTGGACGTTCTCGATCACGAACACCGAGGCCCCGCACTGGGACACGAGGTCCATATAGGGTTGCCACAAGGCGCGGCGGGCGTCGCCCACGCGCTCCTTGTTCAGGAGGCTGAACCCCTGGCAGGGTGGCCCGCCGATGACGATATCCGCTTGGGGGATGGAGCGCCCGCCGCCGACCCATTCCTCGATGTCGCCGCAGACCGCGTGGTCCCCGAAGTTTCGGGCGTAACTGGCCGTGGCGGCTTTGTCATGGTCGATGGCGAACACGCTTTCGAACCCGCCGCAGAAGGTCGGATCCGTAAAGCCGAGGGTCATGCCCCCGCAGCCGGAAAAGAGGTCGAAGAGTTTATACATGATCGATTGGTGAGGAGGAGGGGGGGGCTTTATAGCGTGGCGGGAGGCTATACTTTGCTCGTATGACAAACACCGTCACACAAAATCCGCAGAAGGGATTTTATCCTGCCGGTATATTCCCGCAGCATGTTGTGCGTTATGATGATTTCACTGTGCTCTTTCAGCGCCGTACCGGGAGAAACCGCTTTGATTTTGTTGAATACATCCGTGGTCATTCTGCTGTAGCCATGGGCAATGGCGTTTCGGAGAAACATGACCTCCATCATCCCGTTTTTCTCTTTGTAAACGCGATCCCAACTTTGCCCGACTCCGGCAAGAAGCTTCGTTCCCCAGGCTTCTATGCCACCTTTGAGTTCCAGGGCATCAATCTGGATGTATTCGTCATCGCGAATGCCGCGATTGAAGATATCCCATTTTTTTTCATTCATTATAAATAAAACGAGTTTTGCATGGTTCTCCATGATCGACACAGCCCGTAAGAATATCATGGAATAGAAGAATGAACCGTCCGAAAGTGTGGCGATATGGTCGGCCAGATCCGTCTCGTATTGAGAATCTCCATCGGAGAACCCAAGTTTGACATCACCGGTGATGGAGAGGGATGGGTGCCGCCACTTGTTGATTTCCGCGTCAAACGCGATACGCGCGCAATAGAGAGTTCGCATCAACGCGCGCCAATCTCTCCAAACGGGAGCCGTCACCCATTCATTGCTCATGACTTTTCCTTGGCAGATGGTGCCGGAGGCGGGATTTGAACCCGCACGACCATTTCTGATCTGGGGGTTTTAAGCCCCCTGTGTCTACCATTCCACCACTCCGGCGTATTCGCGGCGTCGATGACTCGTCGCCCCGGGGGATGTGGTATATCAAGGCTCCGGTGCTTGTGCAATTCCTTGAGGCGTCACGGTCCCTCCAAATACATCACCACATCCACGTAAAACCAGGGGATTTCTCCCCATCTCTCCCGTGTCGTCCCCCCCAACGTCTCGCCGCTGCTCATGCCGATGGAGAGTTTCGGGTCGGCCGGACCATCCGGGCCGAGGGGGCGGTGGTGGGGCAGGGCGCCGTCATGTCGGGCGCCCGGCGCTTCCGGCCAATTTTCCCAACCGCAGCAGTTGCGGCGCAGCCGGGCCATACCGGAGGCGCGGACGAAATAGTCCTCCACCCCGGCCGCATAGGCACCCGCCACGCGATAGCGGGCCTCAAGCACCCGCAATTGGGCCTCGTTGCTTGGAGCGCATTCGAGGAACTCCAGGTGGGCGGGCTTGGCCCCGATTTCCGCGAGGAAGTCGCCGCAGGGGGGCGGCTCCGCCCACGCGGGAAGCGCGGGCAGAGCGAGGAAGAGGAGCGCCGCCAAGGCGCGGGCGAGCCCCCGGCGGGCGCGTGGGATCACCGGCGGCCCGCGTTGCGCAGGGCTTCACCCAAGGGGCCGGCCGGGGGCAGGCCCAGGCAGGATTCCTTCATGGCGCCGTTGCTCAGGGTGTACAGGTGGATCGAGTCCAGGCTCTTGGCCACAAAGAGCAGCCGGCCTTCGACATGGGCGTCCATCTGGGGCAGCAGCCCCCGGCAGATGGTGTGGAACACGTCCTCGCCGTATTCGGGCAAAACGCATTGGGCGTGCAGGGTGTCGCCCTGGGGCTCAAAGTGGATGTACTCGCCCCCGGCTTCGGCAAATACGCCGTCAGCAAGGATTTTCAGGGCTTCTTCGCGCTCCATAAGTTCGTCGTAGCTCAGATCCTGGCCGTAGACGAAATGGGCGAACATTTCACAGACAGGTTGCGGCATGGGAATCTCCAGCGGAAAAAGTCGTCGTCCGCCACTGTATACCCCGGCCCGGTCCTTCCGTCAAAAGGGTGGACACGCGCACGCGGCCGAAGTATCGTTTCAACCCGTCCGCCAACCTCAAACAGCCTTTCGGCCCATCCGCATGATCGATTACGCCCGCGAACTCAACCCGGCCCAGCTTGCAGCCGTCGAACGCCTGGAAGGCCCCGTGCTGGTGGTGGCCGGCGCGGGTTCCGGCAAGACCCGGACCATTGTGTTCCGCTTGGCCCGGCTGCTGGAAACCGGGGTCCCTGCCTCGTCCATCCTGCTGCTGACCTTCACCCGCAAGGCCGCCCAGGAAATGCTCGAGCGGGCCCGCAGGCTTCTGTCCGGCGAGGCCCACGCGGATCGCCGGGCCGTGGACGGCGTCACGGGCGGCACCTTCCACGCCTTCGCCTACTCCGTGCTCCGGGTATTCCCGCCGGAAGGTTTCGCCCGTCTCCCCTCGATCATGGACGGCGCGGACATGCCGGCCGCCCTGCAGCAGTGCCGGGAAGCTTCGGGCATGGGCAAGAAGGATAAAAGTTTTCCCCGCAACCAGACGATTCTCGGCTTTTTGAGCAAGTGCCGCAACAAGGAACTGCCCTTGGAGGAAATCCTCCGGCGCGAGGCCTTCCACCTGCTGCCCCACCTGGACGCCATGAACGAACTGGGCGCGGCCTACACGACTTTTAAGCGGGAAAAGGCCCTGCTGGACTACGACGACCTGCTCTTCGAGCTGGAGCGCGCCTTGGTCGAGCGGCCGGAGGTCGCCGCCTGGTGCCGCGCCCGCTACCGCTACCTGATGGTGGACGAGTACCAGGACACCAACCCGGTCCAGGCCCGGATCGCGGCCCTGGTCGCCGGCGCGGAGCGGCCCAACCTGATGGTTGTGGGTGACGACGCCCAGTCCATCTACGCCTTTCGCGGCGCGGACGTGCGCAACATCCTGCGCTTTCCCGAGGAATTCCCCGGCGCGGCGGTGATCCGCCTGGAGGAAAACTACCGCTCGATCCAACCCGTGCTGGATCTTTCCAACGCCGTGCTGGAACACGCGGCCGAGGGTTTCAAGAAGCACCTCTTCACCAACCGGGTGGGCGGGGCCAAGCCGAACGTGATTCGCCCCCTGTCGGATCGTTCCCAGGCCGGCATCGCCGTAAACCGGATTGTGGAACTGTTGCGCCGCTATCCGGCCGACGAGATCGCCGTGCTCTTCCGCTCGGGTTTCCACTCCTACCATCTGGAACTGGAACTGAACAAAATCGGCCTGCGCTTCCGCAAGTACGGGGGCATCCGCTATGCCGAAGCCGCCCACGTCAAGGACGTGATCAGCTACGTGCGCCTGTTGCAGAACCCCCTCGATTATCCGGCCTTCGCCCGCATTGCCGGGCTGGCCGCCGGGGTGGGGCCGAAAACCTGCCTCAAGCTTTACAATCTGCTGGCCGCCGGCGACCGTGAAGGTCTGGCCGCCGGGCTGAAGCGCTTCCCGGATCTCTCCGCCGACCTGACCTTCATCGACGAGTTGCGGGCCATGCCGGACACCCCCGGCCGCGTTCTGGACAAGGCCGTCCGCCATTACCAGCCGCGCCTGGAAGCGAATTTTCCGGACGACCACCCCAAACGTCTGCAAGGCTTGGAGCAGTTGGTGGGCATCGCTTCGTCCTACACGGACCTGGATCTGTTCACGGCCGACCTCTCCCTGGACGAGCCCCTGCACAAGGACGAGGAGCGCGAGGGCATCGTGCTTTCAACCGTCCACTCGGCCAAGGGCCTGGAATGGAAGGCCGTGCTTATTCTCGACCTTGTGGAAGAGCGCTTCCCCTCCCGTCACTCCCTGGCCCGGAGCGAGGATTTTGAGGAAGAGCGCCGGCTCATGTACGTGGCCTGCACCCGGGCGGCCGAGCACCTGGATCTTCTTGTGCCGGCAAGCATCTACGACCGCTCCGGGGGCGGCGCCATGCCGGCCGTGCCCAGCCCCTTCGTGCGCGAGATTCCGCCCGATTTGTATACGGAATGGCGGGAGACGTACTCCGGCACCCTGGTGGAGGCCTCGCGGGCCTCGACCGCCGACGCATTTCGGGAAAGCCGGCCGGCAAGCCCCGGCCGGGGCGCGGCCGCGTACGCGGCGGATGCTATGGAACGTTTGCGCGCGGCCCAGGCCGGGAACGACGCCTCGCGCTTTGCGCCCCCGTTGGACGATGATGACGGGCCGGGCATGGCCTCGGTCATCAGCCGGCCGGGCGGCCCCGCCCTGCCGCCGGAAGCCTGCGGCTTTTGCCGGCACAAGGTTTTCGGCCGGGGCAAGATCGTCCAGTTCCTGCCCCCGGACAAGTACCGGGTGAACTTTCCCGGTGTGGGCCTGAAAGTGATCATGGCCGCTTACCTGACAATGGAGACGTGAGGCATGGAAAATGCCGCCGGATGCCCTGAGTGTTGGACGGCCCGCGCCGCCCACGATCGTCCTTCTTCGGAAGACGACTGCCTGAAACTGATCGATCGCTTCTTCCCCCGCGACGGGGCGCACATCGCCCTCGGCCGGGGCGACGACTGCGCCGAGCTGCGTATGCCCGGGGCGGTCGCCCTCTCCACCGATGCTTTCATGGAGGGCTCGCACTTCCGGCGGGAGTACTTCACCCCGGAGGAAGCCGGAGCCAAGGCCCTGGCCACGGCCGTGAGCGATTTGGCCGGGGCCGGGGCCGAGCCTTTGGGTTTTTCCCTGGGCTTGCTGCTGCCGCCGGATCTACCCGCAAGCGCCTTGGAGGGCATCTTTTCCGGTATGGCGGGCGTGGCCGGGCGCTGCGGCATTCCCCTGACCGGCGGGGATATCTCCCGCTCGGATCGCCTGGGTTTCTGCTTGACCGTATGGGGCGCAAGCGCCGGGAAAGGGGCCCCCTTCCTGCGCCGCGCCCAGGCGGAGCCGGGGGACGTGATTTTTCTTATCGGCTCCTCTGGCCTGGCCCACGCCGGGCTTCTGAGCCTGGAAGATATGGGGCGTAAGGCCTTGGCGCGGTATCCCCACGCCTGCGCGGCCCACCTCGCGCCCGCGCCGCTTCTGGCCGAGGGCGCGGCCCTTGCCGAGGCCCGGCGCGAGTCCGGCTGCCGGCTCGGGCTGATGGACCTGTCCGACGGTCTGGTTCGCGACCTGCCGCGCCTGTTGGGCGACCTCGGCGCGGACCTGGACCCGGACCCGGATCTGCTCCACCCGGAACTGCGGGCCGTGGCCGAGCGGTACGGCCGGGATGCCGAGGAGATTTTCCTTCTGGGCGGGGAGGATTACGCCCTGGTCGGCACCTGCGCCCAGGACGCTTTCCCCCTGGTCTTGCGGGCCGCGCCCCGCGCCGTCCGCCTGGGCGCCGTACGCTCGGAAGCGGGGCTGCTCGTGCGCGGGAAATCACTGTTTCTGAAAGGATTCGACCATCTGGCCGGGGACGGTTCCGGCGCGGAACTCGACGCGGTCGTCCGCAAGGCGGCCGGCCGGCTCATCCGCTTATGCGGCGATGCCTGGCGGGCCGGGCTGCTCCCCGGCTTCAGCGGCAATGCCTCAATGCGCGCGGCGCTGCCCGGCGGCGGGGAGGGCTGCCTGGTCACCCGTTCCGGGGCCGCCAAGGGCGCGCTGTCCGCGAGTGACTTCGCCCTGTTGGATGTGCCCGACGGCCGGTTGCTGCGCGGGGCGAAGCCCTCCAGCGAGGCTGGGTTGCACTTGGCTTTGTACCGGGTCCGCCCGGAAACGCGGATTATTCTGCACACGCATCCGCCGTATCTGAGCGCCCTGAGCCTGGCGCTGTCGCCGGAAAAACGTCTGCGTGTTCCCCTGTTTGAAAGCGCGGTCTACCGGGAAAAACTCGCCTGGGTGCCGGATCTGCCCCCCGGCACGGACGATCTGGCCGAGGCGGCCGCCCTTCTGGCGGAGCGTCCCGCCCTGTGGCTGGAACGCCACGGCCTGTGCGTCCACGGGGCCGACCCGGCCGAGTGCCTGGCCCTGACCGAGGAGCTGGAGCACTTGGCGCATGTGCAGTTGCTCATGCTCCGAGCCCTCACCTGAGCAGTGCCGCCGCGAGGCGGCTTCGACCGAAGAGCGCAATGAGTTGATAGGCCACCTTCGGCTCAATCGCCTGCGTTCCGACAGAAAATAATCCCCGCTCCTGTGGCGGCACCGCCTTATTCAGATCACTCCGCTTATAATTTTTCGAGTTCGTCATTTTCCCGAAAAAGCGCATCCGAGGCGTACTCCGTCGACTTGCCGGGGCGGAATGGCTTTATACCATGTCCGGTATCGACTTGCCGGCCACCCTTGTCGACCTGTATATCCCAACTATGATAGGTGTTGTTTTTTTACGAAAAAAGATGCACGAGATAAATTGATAAGCAGAAACAGCGTCATGCGCGAAGGAGGGAAGGCCGAGAACAGGTTTATGCTGTCGAAATGGGGCGTATCCCCGAAAACACCGTACAACTTGGTAGATAGAATTTTTATGGAGAGCCCATGCAAGGAAACGGTACCAAAGCCGGACGCGGCCGGCTCGTTCTCTTCCTGACCTTCGTGGTCGGTATGCTCGCTATGGCGGGCGCGGGCTTTGCCGTGAAGGGAACCGATCAGGCCGCCTTTTGCGCAAACTGCCACGCCATGTCCGAAGCCGTCTGGACGCACAGCCGCAGCGTCCACGCAAAGCTGGACTGCAACGAATGCCACACGCCGCACAATCTTGTCGAAAAACTGCCGTTTAAAACGGCCATAGGACTTCACGACATCCGGGTGAACACCTTTGAGAATATCGTGGATCGCATCCATGCCTCCAAAGACACCAAGGACGTCGTCCAGGCCAACTGTCGTCGCTGCCACTATTCGACGACTATGGATGTGGCCATGGATGTGAAGCCCTATTGCACCGACTGCCACCGCAGCGTGCCGCACAACAACAAACTTCCCATAAGCAGGAGGAAGGCCGCCGATGTCTAGACCCATCCTGATTCTGGCCGCCGTTTGCGCCCTGGGCCTGGGCGCCGCCGGTTGTTCCAACCAGGCGGAAGAACCCGTCACCCCCACTTACAAGACGGGGCTGAAAGCTTCCGAGCGCAGCAACGCGGAATTCGGCAAGGTTTTTCCCCAGCAGTACGACAGCTACCTCAAAAACAACCAGACCGGCCTGGAGACTCAAACCCGTTTCAAGGCCGCGTTCCCCTTCCATAAAAACGACGACAAGAACGATCCCCCCACGGGCAAGCCCGATGCGTCCCAGCCGTACCTGAAAAACCTCTGGGCCGGCTATCCCTTCATGTACGAGTACAACGAAGCCCGCGGGCACACCTATGCGGTGCAGGACATCCTGAGCATCGACCGAATCAACAACTACAGCGACAAGGCCGGCCTGCCCGCCACCTGCTGGAACTGCAAAGTCCCGACCATCCCCGACTGGGTGGCCCAGTATGGCGACGACAAGTTCTGGTCCATGAACTTCCACGACTTCCGCTCGACCGACAAGATCGACATGAAGAACAATACAATCGGTTGCGCCAACTGTCACAACCCTGAAGACATGACCCTGGCGATCACGAGCATTCCGCTCAACGACGCTATGCAGCGCAAGGGGATGGACTGGAAGACTTTGAGCCGCAACGATAAGCGCGCATTTGTCTGCGGCCAGTGCCACGTGGAATACTACTTCTCCGAGCCGGACCACGGCCCGAATAAAAAGCCCGTGTTCCCCTGGGACAACAACACCGAAGAAGAGCAGCCCGGCACCACGCCGACCGCGGCCCGGCAGATCTGGGGCAACGGCCTGGATCCTGAGCAAATCTACGAATACTACGTGGACAAGGGCCCCAAGAAGGAAGACGGCACGTACGCCTCCTTCGCCGACTGGGTGCACCCCGTGTCGCAGACCCGGATGCTCAAGGCTCAGCACCCCGAGTTCGAAACCTGGTATAACGGCCCGCACGGTTCGGCCGGCGTGACCTGCGCCGATTGCCACATGCCCTACCAGCGGCTTGACGGCAAGAAGAAGGTCTCGCAGCACCAGTGGACGTCGCCCCTGCGCACCGACGAGCGCATCGACAACGCCTGCCGGCAGTGCCACACCGACAAGACCGTGGAATACCTGCGCAACCGCGTCCAGACCACCCAGAAGAAGGCCTACGACCAACTCATGATCGCCCAGGACATCTCCGTCAAGGCGCATGAAGCCGTGCGCCGGGCCTCCGAGTGGAGCGGCGAACGCGCCGCGAATTATGACGCCCTGATGGCCGAAGCCCGCGAATACGTCCGCAAGGGCCAGTTCTTCTGGGATTACGTCTCGGCCGAGAACTCCGTGGGCTTCCACAACCCGGTCAAGACCCTGAACACCCTGGCGATGTCGCAGCAGTGCAGCCAGAAGGCCGTGGAATTGGCCTACCAGGCTTCGAACTACGGCTTCGCGGCCGAGATGGACTCCACCCCGATCAAGGAGTTGGTGCCGCCCATCCTTGAGTGGAGCCGCGAAATGCAGATGAACCCGGCCAATCTGGAAACCAACGTCTGGCTGAAGTACCTGAAGCCCCTGCCCGAAACCAAGCGGGTCTGGGATCTGCAGACCAAACTGCAGTAAACGATACTGAAGATACCGGGAGAGGAACGCGCGAGTGAATCCATCCTCTCCCGGCCGGCTCCTTCCCTTCCTTCCGAGGAGCCGTACCAAGAAAACGCCCGGCTGTGCCGGGCGTTTTCTTGGTTTTGCCGCCGGATTCGGTCTCAATATTCGCACCTTCAACTCACCCGGTATCTTGATACTTGTCGCCAACGGGGGAGGCGGTGTTTGCGCCTGCATAATCAATCCTCCTCCAGTCAACCAATCAATCACCCGCCGGTGGGCGCAATGGCCGGGAACTCCTCGTCCCCGTCATCCGTGTGCTTCTTATAAAGGAAGGTCGGGCGCGGGGCACTCGGGTTCATGGGGTTGTTCCACATCAGGTCGTACAGGTCCGGGTTGAACGCGGGGTTGACGTTCCGGCGGGCGGCGTTCCAGCAGTCCTCGCGGATCAGGGTATACCCCGGCGCGGGCATCTTGGCGACGCGCCCCGAGCTCCAGCCGCACTCGGCGGGCAGGTGGGCCTGCCACTCGTCGTCCGTCAGGCCCCAGGCCAGGCGCCGGATGCGGGTTTTGTCCCAGTGCTTCTCGGGCTCGAACGAGAATGCGTCCCGGCCGGTGTGGTACTTGTAGTAGAAATGCATACCCCGGTGCACGATGAGCAGGGGGATGCCCTTGGGCGCGAGTGCCTCGGTCATCGCGGCGTAGGCGCGTAAGGAATCGTCGCGTTCGGGAGGGTAGAGTGCGGGCAGCCGCGCAAAGGCGCAGAGCACGGCCGCCGGGAGCAGGGCAAAGACCACGCTCCTCGGCGGAAAGCGTCTCTCCTCGTCTTTGTAAAGCAGAAAGCAGCTCAGAAGAACCAGAAACGGGCAGAGCAGGGCGAACCGCTCGCCGAAGTTGAAGGTTTCCGTCCCGAAGGCGGGCATGGCGACGGTGGCCGTGAGCAGGGCCGGCAGGAGGAGGCGCTTTTTTTTTCCCCAATGCAGGCACACCTGGATGCAGAACACGATGAGCGCGAAGATGAGTTCCGCCTGGATGGGCGAAGGCAGGTTTTTCTCGCCCAGCAGGGCGATGATCCCCGGCGTGTAGGCGGAGGTTTTCAGGCGGAGGAGATCCGCGCGGTGCGGCGCATCCGTCGCGAAAAGCGCCCAGAGCAGGAAAAAGGCCGCCACGCAGCCGGCCGCGACGAGCAGGCGGCGCGGCGGCAGGGGAATTTTCCCGGCCAGGGCCGGGAGCAGCAGGGCGCAGCCCGCGACCCCGGCATACACCAGGGCGGACTTGTGCAGCAAGGCGGCCAGGCAGACAAGCGCGGCCAGGGGCGCGAGGCGCGTGTGCCTGCCGTCGATGAACAGGAACCAGGCTGCGAAGGCAATCAGGAACGAGAAGTTTTTCGGGAACTCAACGGCCAGGAACAGGATCGTGGGTGAGGCCAGGGCCCAGGCGAACAGGCACACGGCCAGGCTTCGGGAGCGGCAGCGCCGCAGGAGGAGCAGCAGCGTGGCGTAGAAGAGCGCGAGGGAGCAGGCCGTCCAGGCCCGCACGGCGTTTTCCGCGCTCAGACCGCAGAAGGTCAGGGCGGCGATCGCGTAATGCACAAGGCCGGAATCCGGAATCCGGAGCCGGCCGGTGTGGGCCAGAAAATCGGCCTGGACGGCGTAGTAATAGGCGTCGAAACCGGGCAGGAAATCCCGGCCGAGCAGTGTCACAAGGAGTTCCACAACGGCGATCGCGGCCGCCGCCGCGCAGGGGAGCGCGAAACGGCCGCCTAGGGCCCCGGCTCGCACGTATGCACCTTTGCGACGGGCAGGAGGATATCGGAATAAACGTCGGAAACAACGCAGACCGGGTTGACTTCCAGCAGGCGGGCGTCGAGCTTGTCCAGGGCTTCCTCCAGGCTGTCGCCGGTGAAGACGACGCGGGAAAAATCGTCTTCACGCAGCCCGGCCACGACGGAGAACATGTGGGGCTCGCCGGAAGCGCCCCATTCCGAAACGGGCGTCCGCCCGGCGGAAAGGAGCAGCAGGTTCGCGCGCTCGCGCTTGTCCAGGTCCGCATAGTGCCGGATGGTCATGACGGACTGGAAAATGCGGGGCTGCCGGGCCGGGTCCGGTTTTGTGGGACGGGCCGAGTCAGGCAGGTAGAATGCCTCCGAGAAGTTCGTGTCTATGGGGTACTTTTTCCCGAACAGGCGCACGGCGTTGGTGCCGGTCACCTCCCAGCCGCCCTCGACCACCGAAGTGCCCGAGTCACCGGTCTCGTTCGTGTAAATGACAAAACCGCCGTTGCTCCGCAAGCGCATGGACGCGTCCGGGCAGAACGCGAAGCCGTCGAGGGGGCCTTCCCCCTCCGGATGCCTGTAAGCTTCCAGGCCGAGCCGGGCGAAGGTCGTATCCCGCGCGAAGTCGAGGGAGGCCGGAATGTCCGGCGCGGGCGGCGCGACCTGGGGCAGGAGAATGCGTCCGTCCGGGGCCAGAAGGCGCAACTCGGAAACGAGCACGTCTTTGTAGCTGCCGCCGGGGTAGATCGCCGCGATGCCCAAGGCCAGCTTGTCCGTGGTCACGGGGGCGGGCAGGGCGACCATCTGCGGTCCCTGGACGTCTTTCACGGCAACATCCCGATCATTGACCCGCAGGCGTTTGACCCGGCCGTTGGCCTTGTAGTGGGTGGCGGAGCGCTGGTAGCCGTTCCAGATCATCAGCCCGCCCACGGTTTGCGGCGTGTCGAAGGCCAGGGTCACGGACTCGCCGACCCCCGGTGAGGTCTTGCCGTTGGTGGACCAGGCCATGTCCACCTGCGAGTCGAAAAGGTGCGAGGCGTCGTAGGCGAAGCCCGGCTCCAGGGTCGAGGTGGCGGTGGCCGTGGCCGACACGACCAGGGGCAGACGCAAGGCGATGGGCTTGGCCTTGTCGCGGGGATCCCCCGCGCTGAAAAAGCGGATGGAGTGGATTCGGACGGGCGCGGCGGCGGAGGCGTCGTTCAGCTTGATGAACACCGACTTGGCCGCATAGTCGGCCGAACCGTCACTCCCCATGACGGAAGCGACGAACCGCACCCTGCCGTTCTCCGGCGCGTCGAGCCCCGACTGGATATACAGGAGCTCGTCGGACGATTCGCCGGTTGCCGCCGGGGTTTTGGCTTCCGATGTTTTGGCGTCGAGATAGACCCGCAGCGGCACGCCGTTGCCGGGGTGGTCGACCATGATTTCAATATGCCGCAGGCGGAGAGGTTCTCGAAATTGGAGCTGGATGCCCTCGTTCAGGCCGCCGTCGCGGCCCATGGGCGACCACCAGCCGGTACAGGCCGGGTCCAGCAGGCAGATCATGGAGGAGGAGCCCTCGGCGGAACTGGTCGCGGCCGCGGCCACCAGCTCGGGCGGGAGCTCCGCCGTGGCCGCCCGGCCGGCCGTGGCCGCCGGCAGAAGGAACAGCACCGCGCAGGCTATGAATGCTTTCATGTCGTTTCTCCATCTTTCCCGCCACCCTCAGGCAGCATGGGGCTGTACAGCATCAGGGCGTCGTTGGCGGTGATGAATTCTTCCCGGGTTTCCCGCGTGTTCAGGCGGGTGACCGTCCGGTAAATCTCGTTGTGCCGGGTGTAGCCGCCCCAAGGCTGGGAGCACATCCGGTGGTTCCGCTCGAACACGGCGTAAACACACTCGGCCGGGGCGTCACACCGCCACTCGCCGCGCAGCCGGCTGTCGTCCAGCCCCACCCGCAGTTGGAAACGGCTTCCGGTGGGGTTGTGGATTTGCAAATCCACGTAATTGTAAGCCACGGTGGCCCCGCTGCCGAAAGGCTGCGTCCTGTCCGCGTCGGGGAACACGTCGTAGCTGTGCCGGCTGCGCTCCACCACCCGGAGCGGGGAGTGCAGGGTCATCCAGTAAATCAGGTTGGAAAGCTGGCACAGCCCGCCGCCAGTACCCGCCCGCAGGCCGCCCTGGCACAGGACCAACCCCTCGAGGTACCCCCGGTTTTTCGTGGGGTTGCCGATAAGCTTCCAAAAAGAGAACGTTTCGCCCGGCTCAAGCAGAAGGCCGTCGATGCATCGGGCGGCAAGGGCGAGGTTGCGCTTCTTGTTTTCCTGCAGATGCATGTCGAGGTTACGCAGGGGTCGTACCAGGGGCGAGGAATGGGCGCAGACGGGGTACGCGAGCGACGCGTTCGAGCGGGCGGCAGCGTAGCGGGTGGAGGAAAAATACCAGGACAGGCGGCGTTTCCAACTGAAATACGCCTTGCCGAGGCGCAGCCGGAGCCGGGAGCGCCGCGCGGGCCGCTGGATATGTGGGGTCGGATTGTTCGGCATGAAGGTTCGCCGCCGCTGGCCGGCTGTAAGGAGAGACGCGTTCGCCGAAAGGGTCAACGCATACCGAGTTGATAGGCCGCGAGCCCCACGACTTCCCGCGCCACGGAGTACACGTCCCGCCACTCCACGTAATGGGCGTAAGCCGTGCCCACATCCGTGATCCCGGCGGCCGCAAAGGCCAGCCGGCAACGGGGCAGATGAAAATACTGGCTCACGGCGATGACCCGCCGCAGACCGTGGGTCCGGGCGAAGTCCGCCGTGAACTCCGCCGTGGCCCTGGTGTTGCGGCCGCTCGAATCGGCCACCAGGGCGGAAGCGGGCACACCCAACCCGGCCAGGTACGCCGTGCCCGCCAGGGCTTCGTCCCGGCCTTCCCGGCCCACGCCGCCGCTGACGATGATCAGGGGTACCCGGCCCTGGCGGTACAATTCCAGGGCGCGGTCCAGGCGGGCCTGGAAGCGCGGCGACAAGACGCCGCCCGGCTCCACGGCGTTGCCGAGGACCACGGCGGCGCCGGCCGGGGCGTCGTCTTCCGCCAGGCCCCACAAGCACAGGCCCACGGCGGCCGCCAGGTACAACCCGGCGCACAGGCTCAGAAGCAGGCCCGCGCGCCGGAAAAAGGTTCGTTTGGACGATGAGGGGGCGGCGGTCATTTCTCCCGCTTGGCCGCGTGTTCCGCCACCCAGGGGGAGAGCTTGGCCAGACCCTGGGAAAGAGCGCTTTCGCAGGCGCGGGCCAGATCGTCGGGCTTGGTGCCGGAGGCCCTGGCCGCTGTGCGCACGGTCATGGAGGCGACAATGGAGCCGTTGTTGAGATCCAGAAGTTGGAAAGAAGCCTCGAACTCCGCCGTGGGCACATCACCTTCACGCTCGTAGTGCAGGCCGAAGCCGCGCACAGTGGAAAGCAGCTTGAGCCCGGCGGAAATACCGGCGCTTTCATCCGAAACGCCCTGGAATACTCCGGAGGCATTCAGGGTGTCGATATACGCGCCCTGAAGGAGGGACGGGGTCGGGGCGGTCCAGCGGGCGTCGGCCAGGTAGCGGACCTCGCGCCGGCCGAAGACCAAGGCGATCTGGTCGGTGTCCAGATCGCGCCCGGTGGCGGGCAGGCCCACGATAATCTGGCCCCGGGCCGGGGCGGATGCCGTCCGCGCCGGCAGATCCGGGCGCAGTTGCAGGCGGGCCGGGGCCGGGCCGGGATTCAGAATGCCGCCGCAGCCGGCCGAAGTGAGGACCAGAAGGAGCGGCAACAGCGAAAAAAGGCGCTTGGCGGTGGTGTTCATCGGCTTTGGTACTCCTGAACCGGGTCGCCGAAGAGGAAGCGGCGCGGGTCGTTCTCAAGTTTCTGGCCGACACGGGTCAGCACGTGCATCAGGTTGCGGGCCTCGACCAGGAGCATCCGCAGCTCGCTGAGGCCCTCGCGGGAGAATTGCTTCATACCCGGCTCAAGGGACTTCATGGTCTCGTCCGCGCGCCGGGCGGCCCGGCCGAGCGCCTCGCCGGTGGCCAGCAGATCGTCGCCGGCCTTGCCCACGAGCACCTGCAAGTCGCGGGAGGTTTTCTCCGCATGGGTCAGGATGGCGTCGATGGAGTCGGCTCGGTTCGCCAGGGCGGCGGTGATTTTATCCAGAGAGGCCACGGTGTTGTTGATGTGGGCAATATTTTCGTCCGAGAGCACCAACTCCAGGCGGCGCAGCAGGGCGTTGACGTTGGCCAGGGTTTCCGGCACGCGGTTGACCACGGCCGTGAGCGGCGAGGGCGTGTAGCGGATGGTCCCGGCTTTTCCTTCCGCGGGGCGGCTCAAGGGGCTGCCCGCCGTGCCTCCGGAAATGCTGATCACCGAAATGCCGGTCAGACCCTGCAACTCGAGCTTGGCCTCGGAGTCTTCCCGCACCGGAGTCTCGGCGTCGATGCCCACACGCACCGTGACCGCGCCCGGCGTGGTCTGGCTGATCCGGATGCCGGTGACCGCGCCCACCCGGATACCGGTGAAGAGCACATCGTTGCCCACGGAAAGGCCCTTGACGCTCTCGTTGAAGGAAATGTCGTAGTACGCCAGGAGCACGTCCTTGCTGGATTTGGCGCTCCACAGGGTAAAGATGAAGCCGCCGAACAGCACGGCCAGGGTGAAGGCTCCTACGATGATATAATTGGCGCGTATTTCCACGGCGTTCTCCCGCTGGTTATCCGAGCGTATTTCCACCCGGCGCGGCGCCGGAACGGCGGCCGAGGCGCATCGCCCCGCCGCCGAAGGGGATTGCAAAGGGAATCATTCCCTCTGCCCGCCGGAGGCATGAACAAATTCTCTCCACCCCGTATCTCATCCCGCCAACCCGGCCGCCCGGCCGCGCGGGCCGGTGAAGTATTCGCGAATCCAGGGGTGGTCGACCTTGAGCAGGTTGGGGATGGTATCGACCGCATAGATGCGTTTTTCCGCCAGCACGGCGACCCGATCGCAAATGGCGTGCAGGGAATCGAGATCGTGCGTGACCAGGCAGACCGTCAACCCCAGGGTGGAGCGCAGGGTCAGGATCAACTGGTCGAACGCGGCCGCGCTCAAGGGGTCCAGGCCGGCGGTGGGTTCGTCCAGAAGCAGGATCGCCGGGTCCATTGCCAGGGCGCGGGCCAGGCCGGCCCGCTTTTTCATGCCCCCGGAGAGCTCGCCGGGGAACTTGTCGAAGGCCGAGGGCGGCAGGCCGACCATGTCGACCTTCATCCGGGCCACGTCCGCGATAAAATTCTTTGAAAGCCTGGTGAACTCGCGCAAAGGGAAGGAGGTGTTCTCCCCCACGGTGAGGGAGGAGAACAGGGCCCCGTCCTGAAAGAGCACGCCCCATTTACGGCGGGTGGCGGCTTTTTCTTCCGGGCCCGCGGTGTTCATGTCCACGCCGTCGATGACGATGGCACCTTCGGCTTGGCGGTTCAAGCCCAGGATGGTCCGCAGCAGCACCGACTTGCCCGTGCCCGAGCCGCCGATGAGGCCGATGATCTCGCCCCGGCGGATGTCCAGGTCCAGGTGCTCGTGAACCGCGAATGTTCCGAAACGGTTGGTGATGTTTTTGAGGGAGATGATCGCGTCGCTCATGCTTCCCTCAGATCCCGATGGTGGTGAAAAAGATGGCGAACAGGGCGTCGACCAGGATGACGATGAAGATCGCCTCGACCACGGCCACGGTGGTCAGGAACCCGACCGAGGCCGCGCTGGAGGTGGCCCGGAAGCCCTGGAAGCAGCCCACGACTCCGATGATCAGGGCGAAGACCGGGGTTTTGACCATGCCCACCAGGAAATTCTTCAATTGGGCCACGTTGTGGAACTGGGTGATGAAGGCCCCGAAGCCGAGATCCATCGAGTACCAGATGGCCACGGCCCCGCCGAGCAGCGCGGCCAGGTCGGCCAGAAAGACCAGCATGGGCAGGGTGAGCATCAAGGCCAGCACCCGGGGCACCACAAGCAGATCCATGGGGTCCAGGCCCATGGAGCGCATGGCCGCCACTTCCTCGTTGGCCACCATGGCTCCGATCTGGGCGGTGAACGACGAACTGGAGCGCCCGGCCACGACAATGGCGGTGATCAGCACCCCCATCTCGCGCATGATGGTCACTTCCAGCAGGTTGACGGCAAAGACCTGGGCCCCGAACTTGGCGAGCTCCTCCGCGCCCATGTAAGCCACAACCATACCGATGAGAAAGGTCAGCAGGGCCACGATGGGCACGGCCCGCAGGCCGGTCTGCTCCATGTGAAAGACCAGGGAGGTGACGCGCAGGCGGGCGGGGTTGAGCAGGGTCCGGGCGAGAAAGGTCAGGTAATGGCCGAGAAAGCCCAGCAACTGCCCGCCCATGTGAAGCTCGTCGAGCACCCGCTTGCCGGTGTTCGCGACAAAACGCACCGGGAAGGAGGCCCGCGGGTCGGATGATGGCGCGTCTTCCGGCTCAGGCAGGTGTGAGGTGTTCAGCAGGTGGCTTCGGCGCTCGTCCAGGCCGGAAAAGACAGTCGGTTTGCCCGCCAGATCCAGGGCGGCCTTGCCCTGGTTCAGCAACAGGGCGCCGGCCGTGTCCAGGCCGGCCAGGGCGCCCAGATCGATGGTCACCGGGCCGGTGGCGCCGCGGAGCGCCGCCCGGAAATCGCCTTCCACCATATGCAGGGTATGGGTGGCCCAGGTTCCGGAAAGTTCCAGAAGCAGACGGCCCTGCTCCGTTCGGCGGGCTACGCGGGGTGATTGGGAAGTGGGGAACTGATCAACCATGAAGCGTATCCGGCAAAAGATTTACCGCCCGAAAGCGGCGCGGAAAAAGATTCCCCCACGGAGGCGCAACTTCCGTAACGGCCGCCGGCATTGGAGAAGCCGCCGGGCCAAAACGCTCAGGGGCGCTCTTCGTCCCAGTCGTCATCCAGAAGGCGGTAGCTGCGCACCATAAGATACCGGCGCGGGGGGTCATCTTCACCCTCGTCCCCCGGCGTTTCAAGGCCGGAGACTTCCACCCCGGCGCTGATATGGCCGAGCAGGTCGACGCCCGCGCCTTTATGCAGCACAAAAAAATCCTGCCCGGCATTCTGCCCCGATTCAGACACGATGGCCACCCGGATGCCCTCCCGCCCAGTGACGGGACTTACCCAGCCCGTGACGGTGACCAGCTTTTGCTCCCCGTTCATTCTACAACCTGCTGCGGTATGGTTGCGGCGTTTTTGTCATCTCGCGGCTCCGATTCCGGGCGGTTCCTCAATGAAATCGTCCGGTCGTAGCCGAAACTCGTCTTCCTATGCCACGGAAACAGGCCGGGCGCAAGGGTTCGCCTGGAGTGGAGTCGGTCCCCGGACAACCGGGAGCCGCGCAGCGCGGCAATAAAATTGATTTGCCGTAATCACCTTGGGTTTGATTCGGCGGCCTCCGCGGGGAGCGGGCGCGGCGCTATTCGGCCTTTGCCTGTTGCCGCGTCCAGGCGGCGACCCGGCTTTCGGCCTCTTTGCGCGCGGCATTCCGTCCGGCCTCGTCCAGGTCGGCCGTCAACTCGGCCTCCGGGGGCAGCAGGTCTTCCCGAAAACCGGCCTGCTTGCAGATTAGATACCAGGCCAGGGCTTTGATCGGATCTTTGGGGCGGCCGCCGAGTCCCTCCTTATACAGAAAGAGCAGATTGCGCATGGCGTCCGCGCTGCCCGCCCCGGCGGCGGCGGTGAAGCGCACCTCGGCCGCGCCGGCATCCTGGGGAACGCCGAACAGGCCCTTCAGGTCCACCAGGGCCAGATCGTTCAGGGCCTGGGCGTGGCCGGCATCCGCCGCCTTGGTCAGGGCTTCCAGACCCTTGGCCTCGTCTTTGGGCAAGCCGAGACCGGTAAAGTACATGCCGGCCAGCTTGTAGGAGGCCTGGGCCAGGCCCTTTTCCGCGGCCAGGCGGTACTGGGCCACGGCCCTGTCCAGGTTGACCGCCGTGCCCATGCCTATCTCGTAGCAGATGCCGACGTTATAAACCGCTTCGGGCAGGCCCGCGTCGCCCGCCTTGCGGTACCATTCAAGGGCTTTGCCGAAGTTGCGCTCCACCCCGAACCCATTCTCGTACAAAGCGCCCAGGCGCAGCATGGCGGGAAGGTCGCCTTTTTCGGCCCGTACGAGCACTGCGGCGAAAACGGCCGCCGGAGAAACGGCCTGCCCGGGGACCGGGCTTGCAGGGGAGTTCGCGGCGAAGGCCGAGGTGCAAACGAAAAATACCAGGAACACAGCGAGGATGCCGGTCTGCGCACGGGACATGAGGCCTCCAGAATACGGATGGTCGGGAACGGTAGCGCATATCGGTCGGAATGTCATGCCCCCTGGTTTACAACTTGCGGCCCTTTGTTTTTTTCGCGGATCTTTGAGTTGATTTCCTAGCCGCCGAAGGCTACTCTCGGGCCTCGACGTGCGCGGCGCCCGCCGCCTTTTCAAAGCATTCCCACAGCCGTCCACCATGCCGTCCCGCGCGGCGGAGAACAGGAGAAGTCAATGGACCAGCAGCTTGAGCAGAAGATCGTCGAACGCGGCAAAGCCTTTTTCAAAAGCATCAGCGGAGAGGCTCCTTCCATTTTCAACAAAGGGTTCTGGACCGGTAAAGTCATGGACTGGGCCATGCAGAACGAGGAATTCAAGGTCCAGCTCTTCCGCTTTGTGGACGTGCTGCCCTACCTGAACACGTCCGAATCCCTCCTGCGCCACATCCGCGAATACTTTTCCGGCGGCGAGGCCGACGTGCCCAAGGTACTCAAATGGGGCGCCGGCGCGGCCGGTTTCGGCGGGGCCATCACCGGCAAGATCATGGGCTCGGCCATCCGCTCGAACATCGAAGGCATGGCCCGGCAGTTCATCATCGGCGAGAACGTCAAAGAAGCCATGAAAGGTCTGGCCAAACTGCGCAAGGACGGCTTCACCTTCACCGTGGACCTGCTCGGCGAGGCCTCGGTCAGCGAGGAGGAAGCCGACGCCTACGCGGCCGGCTACCATGAGGTGCTCGACGCCATGGCCGCCGAGCAGGCCAAATGGGCCGCCCATTCCGGCAACGGCCCGGAAGCCGGCTTCGACTGGGGCGCCACGCCCAAGGTCAACGTCTCGATCAAGCCCTCGGCCTTGTATTCCCAGGCGAAACCCGTGGATGTGGAAGATTCCGTCCAGGGCATCTACAAGCGCCTGGAACCCATCTACCGCAAGGTCGTGCAGATGGGCGGCTTTCTGTGCATCGACATGGAGCAGCTCAAGTACAAGGAAATCACCATCGAGCTGTTCAAGCGCCTGCGCTCGGCTCCCGAATTCCGCGCCTATCCGCACCTGGCCATTGTCCAGCAGGCCTACCTGGTGGACTGCGAAAAGGATGTCGAGGGCCTGATCGCGTGGGGCCGCAAAGAAAACCTGCCCTTCGGCCTGCGTCTGGTCAAGGGCGCGTACTGGGACGCCGAAACCGTCTCGGCCAAGCAGAACGGCTGGCCCATCCCGGTCTGGACCCACAAGCCGGAATCCGACGCCGCGTACGAGCGCATCGCCAAAAAAATCCTCCAAAACCAGGATCTGGTCTATTTCGCCTGCGCCTCGCACAACGTGCGGACCATCGCGGCGATCATGGAGATGGCCAAGTCCCTGAACGTGCCGGATCACCGTCTGGAGTACCAGGTGCTTTACGGCATGGGCGAGCCGGTGCGCAAAGGGCTGCTCAACGTGGCCGGCAAGGTGCGTCTGTATTGCCCCTACGGCGAACTGATTCCCGGCATGGCCTATCTGGTGCGCCGGCTGCTGGAAAACACGGCCAACGAATCTTTCCTCAAGCAGAGCTTCGCCGACGGCGCCGAGCTTGACCGCCTGCTGGAAAACCCCCTGGTCGCCCTGGAGCGCGAAAAGGCCGAGAAAGCCGCCAAGGCCGCTCCTCCGGCGCCCAAAAAAGAATCGATCTTCCCGCCCTTCGCCAACGAGGCCATGATCGACTTCACCGTGCCGGCCAACCGCGCGGCCTTTGTGGAGGGCATGGCCCTGGTGCGCAAAACGGCCGGCCGGACCCTGCCCCTGTATATCAACGGCCGCGAGGTCGTGACCGAAGACCAGATCCCCACCACCAACCCGGCGAACCCGGCGGAAGTCATCGCCCGGGTCTGTCAGGCCGGCCGGGCCGAGATTGATCAGGCCGTGGCCGCGGCCAAGGCCGCCTTTCCGGCTTGGCGCGACACGCCGCCCGCCGATCGGGCCATGATCCTGCACCGCGCGGCCGACATCGCCCGCCGGCGGATGTTCGAGCTTTCGGCCGTGCAGATTCTCGAGGTTGGCAAGCAGTGGGATCAATCCTTCCACGACGTGGGCGAGGGCATCGACTTTCTGGAATACTACGCCCGCGACATGCTTCGTCTGGCCGCGCCGCGCCGCATGGGCCGGGCCCCGGGCGAGCACAACACGCTCTTTTACCAGCCCAAGGGCATCGCGGCGGTCGTCTCGCCCTGGAACTTCCCCTTCGCCATCGCCATCGGCATGGTTTCGGCCGCCCTGGTCACCGGCAACCCGGTGATCTTCAAGCCGGCCTCCATCGCCTCCACCGTGGGCTACGGCCTGACGGAGATCTTCAAGGAAGCCGGCCTGCCCGCCGGGGTCTTCAACTACTGCCCCGGCCGCAGCTCGGTTATGGGCGACTACCTGGTGGAGCACCCGGATATCGCCTTGATCGCCTTTACCGGCTCCATGGACGTGGGCCTGCATATCGTGGAAAAAGCGGCGGTCACGCGCCCCGGCCAGAAGCAGGTCAAGCGGGTTATCGCCGAGATGGGCGGCAAGAACGCGATCATCGTGGACGACGACGCCGACCTCGACGAGGCCGTGGTTCAGGTGCTCTATTCCGCTTTCGGCTTCCAGGGCCAGAAGTGCTCGGCCTGCTCGCGGGTCATCGTACTCGACGCCATTTACGACAAGTTTATCGAGCGCCTGACCAAGGGCGCCCAGGCCCTGAAGATCGGCCCGTCCGAAGATCCGCTCAACTACATGGGCCCGGTGGCCGACGCCAACCAGCAGAAAAACGTTCTGGAATACATCAAGATCGCCGAGTCCGAAGGCCGGGTGCTGGTCAAGCGCACGGACATTCCGGCCGAGGGCTGCTACGCGCCCCTGGTCATCGTGGACAACATCAGGCCCGAGCACCGCATCGCCCAGGAGGAAGTTTTCGGGCCGGTACTGGCCGTGATGCGGGCCAAGACCTTTGACGAGGCCATCGAAATAGCCAACTCCACCCGCTTCGCCCTGACCGGCGGGGTGTTCTCGCGCAGCCCGGAGAACCTGGCCAAGGCCCGGGAGCGTTTCCGGGTGGGCAACCTGTACCTGAACAAGGCATCCACCGGGGCGATGGTCGAGCGTCAGCCCTTCGGCGGGTTCAATATGTCCGGCGTGGGCTCCAAGACCGGCGGCCCGGATTACCTGATCCAGTTCCTCGACCCGCGCGTGGTCACGGAAAACACCATCCGGCGGGGCTTTACGCCCATCGCTGCCGACGACGACTGGGTCTAGGGGCGGCCTTTCGGCTTTTGGACTGCGTCAACCGCGCCTCATCGCTCAGGGGCAGGGCCGAAGAGCCCAGCCCCGTCGTGCTGGGGCGCGGTTTCCTTGCCAAAAGCCGAAAATCCGCCCCTAGACCCCGGTTTGTGGTTATGAGTGGGGAGAGAAGAAGAGGAAATGCAGGACCGATCCCCGGTTGTGGTTGCGAGTGGGGGGGAAACATCCCACGGATAATGGCGCATCATTGAAGAAAGCTTGGGGGAAGGCTGCCCTATGGTCGCCTGGCCCGCGCCCGACAGAGGCGCGGTGAGCGTGCCGGCCGGGGGGCGGTGATGTCCGCGACCACCGGACTCCTCCCATAAGGAAACACATGCATATCGTTTACGCCCAGCGGGTCTTTTTCCCCACGACGACCGCCCACGCGGTGCATACCTGCACCACGGTGGGCGAGGTCTCGGCCTTGGGCGTGGGCGTGGATTTTTTCCCCGGCGGCGATCTGGGGCCGGAGCGCGTGAACTTGGCGCGTTTTTACCGGGACTTGGGGTTCTCCGGGGCGGAGGCCGGCGCCGCCGTGGGTTTTCCTGTACGCTCCCGGGCCCTGTACGGCCTGTGGTTCCGGGCCCGGCTGGCCCTTGGCGGGCGAAAGGCCGGAGCCGTGTTCCACGCCACCAGCCTGAAAGAGGCGATCATGGCCCTCAGCCTGAAAAAGGCCCTGGGTCTGCGCACGCCGCTGTTTTTTGAAATCCACCACCTTATTTCGCAGCTCAAGGGCGGCGAAGAGGGGAGACGGCTTCTCGGAATGGAACGCCGGGCCTTTGTCGAGGCCGACGCGATCATCTTCAACTGCGGGGAGTTACGGGCTCAGGCCGCCGGGCCGCTGCCGGAGCCGAAGGAATCCGTCGTTCTGCCGCTCGGCTTCAACCAGCGGGTGTTCTCTCCCCTGCCCGATCCGGAGCCGGGAACCCCCTGCCGGGACATCTGCTACGTGGGCACCCTGCAAAAAGGCAAAGGCGTGATGCGCCTGCTCGAACTGTTGGCCCTGTTGCCGGGGTTCCGCCTGACCGTTGTGGGCGGCAAGCCGGCGGAGCGCCTGGAAGAGATGCGCCGGAAAGCCGAAGCGCGCGGCGTGGCCGATCGCGTCATCTTCCGCGGCCATGTGCCCCAGGCCGAGATCCGCGAACTGCTGCCGGCCGGGGGGATTTTCGTCATTCCCCTGCATACGGCGGATGATTTTCTGGCGCCCATGAAGATGTACGAGGCCCTCGGTCTGGGCCTGCCCATCGTGGCCACGCCCATGCCCTCGCTCAAGGGGTTCCTCACGGAGGGCGAAACCGCTCTGTTCGGCGAAAGCCCGGAGCCGGCCGCCCTGGCCGCTGTGGTCAAAGCGCTCGCGGAAAATGAGGGCCTGCGCCTGCGGATGCGGGCCGCCTGCCGGGCCAGGGCCGGGGAGCACACCAACGCCCGCCGGGCTGAACGGCTGGTCGAGCTCTGGGGCGGGAAGGCCGGAACATAACGACACCGGCGCTCATACGCCGGTAACGCAAAAAGCCCCGCGCTCGGCGGGGCTTTTTGCGTTACCGGCAACGTGCCGGGCCGTTTACTGGTTGTGGCCGTAAATGCTGCCGGCCACGCCGCCGAGCACGCCGCCGACGGCCGCGCCCACACCCCAACTCCCGCCGGCCAGGGCGCTGATGCCCGCGCCGGCCGCCGCGCCCACCACACCGCCGGAAACGGCGCCCTGCTGGGTCTTGTTCATGTTCGTGCAGGCCCCGACGGGAAGCAACAGCGCCGTCAGCAGGGTCAACACCAGAATTCGCGATTTCATACCAACCTCCTGAGAGCATTTTCATGCTGAAAATGTCTGTGAAACCATGTGCCGGGCGGTCTTTGAATGCTCCCCGCACGCGGGGTTCGCATTGTCCGGCCTTTTACGGAACGTTCATCCCCGGCCGGGTTCAGCGGCCCGCCCGCGAAGCCTTGTAGGCGGCGGCGACATCTTTGCGTTCCCACGGGGTGAGCTTGGGCTGCACAAAGTGGAGCCAGAGTACCTCAACAACCTGCCGTTCCCCGTCTTCCGGGTGGGCGGCGGCATAGGTGTCCACGGCGTCACGCATATCCTTGATGGTGACCCCGGCCAGGCCCTTGACCCAGCAGCTTGTCAGGCTTTGTTTGAGGGGCAGGGGCTTGCCCTGCCATTCCTTTTCCAGCTCCATCATGGTCACGAACCCGAACAGGAATGCGCCTTTCTCCTCAACCGACGAGGACTGCCAGTGTTTGATCCGCACACCGGGCATCTGGCCGGCCGTGGCGGCGCCCACTTTGTCGGCGCGGGTTTCGGCGCCGGCCGGGGCCGCAAGCCCCAGGGCGGCGACCAGGGCCAGAATGATGAACAGGCCGCGCTGTTTCGTCTGCATAGTCGTCTCCTTCAACATGGCGACGGCCGCGGGAGGCGCCCGTCTTTTTACAGATAATATAGCCGCACACCCCCCGGTGGGCAAGGGGCGCGATCCGTGTCCGGTTTTTTCACTTTGGGCATGTTTTTATCATCGCAAAGAATGACGGGATGCTGTATATGATGGAAAACCACTGTACCCATTTTCCGGGTACCCAACCGTCAACGCAACAACCGCAGGAGGTTTCCCATGGCAGTTGCAAAGAAGAGTTCCGCCGCGTCCAAGGGAGCGGATTCCAAAGAAGCCCGCCGCAAGAAGGTTCTGGAAGTGTTGAACACCGCCCGGGGCATGGAATTGCACGCCATCAGCCAGTACATGAACCAGCACTATAACCTGGACGACATGGACTACGGCGCGCTGGCCGCGGATCTGAAACTCATCGCCATTGATGAAATGCGCCATGCGGAAATGTTCGCCGAGCGTATCAAGGAGCTGGGCGGCGAACCCACCACGACTCTGGCCGCCGACGTGAAAAAACGCCAGGATGTGCGCGCGATCTTCCCTTTCGACACCGATCTTGAAGATGACACCGTGGACGCCTACAACCGGTTTCTGCTGATCTGTCGGGAAAACGGCGACAACATCAGCGCCAATCTTTTGGAAAAGATCATCGTGGAAGAGCAGGCCCACTTGAACCATTTTGACAACGTGGCTTCGCACATCAAAAATCTGGGTGACAGCTATCTGTCGAAAATAGCCGGAACCCCGGCCGAGACCGGCGGCCCGGCCAAGGGTTTCGTCGCCGGCGGCGCAGACCCTGCGGCGTAACGGCCCCTTGGGTTCCACCCTTTTCTTCGCCCCGGTTCCGCCGGGGCTTTTTCGTGGGAGGAAGGGCGCCGGAGGGGAAAATACGCTTGATTATAGCGGAAGGCTATATTGACAATACTCACTTGGCCCGCATAGGTTCCAACGGAGTTTGAAGCCGTGGTCGCCGAGTTTTGTCCCGCTGTCCGGAGGTCTGATGCTCCTGTTTGCCGTTGTGTTCTTTCTGGGGTTGTTGTTACTTTTTGTATTCCCCGGCCGCACCCACGCTCAAAGCCTGCCCGCTCCGAATCTTTTTGAGCGCCTGTCCCTGCCCCTGTTGCTGTTTGACGCCAAGACCCTGGAGGTGCGCAAGGCCAACCCGGCCTGCGTCCGGCTGCTCGGTCGCGCGCCCGAAGAAGGTGAAACGCTGGGTTCCTTCCTCGGCCCCGGCTGCCCGGTGAAAGGTCTTACGGCGGCCGTCGGCGCCGCGCTTTGCGGCGAGGAATCCCCTCCCCTGCCGCACCTGTTGCTGTGGAACGACGCCCAGCCCAGAGCAGTCGAACTTGCCGTGCCCGCCGCCGAGGGCGCATTGGCCCTGCTGGAGATCCGGACGGAAATGCCTTCCCGGGAGGACGTTCTGTTCGGCTGTGCCGTGCGCGACGCCTTGCCTGGATTGATTTTTTACCTGGATGCCGAAGGGCGCATCCTTGATGCGAACGGCGCGGCCTGCCGGCTGTTGGGCAAGCCTGTTGAAAGCCTGCGGGGCAAAACGGCCGACGAGGCTCTGGGGAGCGACTTCAGCCCCGCGTGCTGGGATGCGTACCGGCAGGTACGCGATACGCTTCGCCCTCTTTGCCGGCAGGAGGAGTTCCCCCGCGGCGACGGCGGTACTGTTCTGCTGGAAACCGTCCGCCTTCCCCTTGTCGGGGGCGGAGGGGAGTTTTTGGGCGTCATCACGCTTGCCCGCGAAGTGGGGGACACGTTCCCGACCATGGGGCCGGGCGATCTCCGGGGCAGGCTGCTCGGCGGCGTGTGCCGCGCCGTAAGGGCGCTGCTGGCCGAAGAAGGTGAGGCCCTGCCCGGCAGGTTGGACCGCGCCCTGGAAATCCTCGGGCTTGCCGTCGAAGTGGACCGGGTTCACGTGCGCTGCCGGCGGCCGGGGGAGCCGGACGACGTCATTCCCCCGCGAATCGCGGTCTGGCGTGGCGCGCACGCCGGAGCCGAGGCGGAGGGAAACCTGTCGGAGATCGTGCTTGATGAGGGTTTTCCGGCGCGGTATACCGCCCTGGCTTCGGGCCGTTGTGTCGGCGGTCTGGTGCGCGACCTGGCGCCGGGACCGAGAAGGCGGCAACTGGAAGCTCAAGGTGTCGTATCCTTTCTGCTGGCCCCCATCGTATATGACGGCACCCTGCGCGGGGTTGTGGGCTTTGAGGACTGCAGGCGCGAACGGGTCTGGCATGGGGAGGAAGAAATCCTGCTGCACGCCGCCGCCACCCTTGTGGGGGCGGCCCTGGCCCATGAGCGGATCGATGAGGCCCTCCGGCTTTCTGAAGAGCGTTTCCGCAACGTGGCCGACGCCACGGGCGAAGTGCTGTGGGAGATAGATGCGAATGAGCGGGTCACGTTTGTCAGCCCGAGCTGCTTCGGCATAATCGGCTTCACGCCGGAGGAAATGCTCGGAATGACCGTGGAGGATGTCGGCTCCCGGCCGGAGTTTATCGCCCACTTCCGCTCAGAGTTGCACCGCCAGATTTCCGAGCAGGGTTTTTTCCGCAACCTGGAGCACGATCTTTTGGATAAAAGCGGCAACGTGCTGCACGTCCGGACCTCGGGCGTGCCTCTTTTCACCGCCGAAGGGGAGTTTGCCGGGGTGCGGGCCACTTCCGTGGATGAAACCAAAGAAAGAGAACGCGCCCGTCTGGTGCATGACACGCTCGAGGCCCTGCGCCAAGCCAACCGGGAATTGGAGCAGTACGCCTCGGTAACCAAGGATTTGGCGGCCAAGGCCCTGGCCGCCGAGCGGGCCAAAAGCGAATTTCTGGCCACCATCGGGCACGAGGTGCGCACCCCGATCAACATCATCATCGGAATGGCGTATCTGGCCCTGCAAACCGATCTGGACGCGACGCAGCGCGAGTATATCGAGAAAGCCCACACCGCGGGCAATTCCCTGCTACGAATCATGAACGGCATTCTGGACTTCGCCCGCATGGAGAGCGCGGGCCTGGAACTGGAGCGCCGGCCGTTGCGCCTGCGCGATGTCGTGGCCGACGCAGTGGGCGCTTTCGCCCGGCAGGCCGGGGCCAAAGGCCTCGACATCGGCTGGGAGATCGACCCGACCGTGCCTGATCTGTTGTGCGGGGATGCGGCCCGCCTGGGGCAGGTGTTCAGGAATCTTCTGGACAATGCCGTGAAGTTCACCGATCAGGGCTCGGTGCGTGTTTTCTGCCGGGAGGCCTTCCGCCGGAATTCCGGGGTGGAGCTGGACTGCTCGGTTCAGGACACCGGGCCGGGCATCCCGCCGGAGAGTATGCCCGGCCTGTTCGAACCTTTCACCCAGGCGGATTCTTCCTTTTCCCGCCGTCATGGCGGAACGGGGGTGGGCCTGGCCCTGACGAAAAAACTGATCGAAGCCATGAACGGGACCATTCGGCTTGGCGGCGCCCCCGGTGACGGTACCACGGTACATTTCACCTTGTTTCTGGAGTACCCGCCGGTGGGCGAGACCTGCGAGGCGCCTCGGGAGGCCGGCCCGGCCGGAAACGAGCCGGATGCCGCCCCCCCCCGGCCGGATGCCGGCCCGGCCCGCCTTGATCCCGCCTGTCTGCCCGATCTGCGGCGCCTCGAAGCCCTGCTGCTGGATGATGACGCCGAAGCCGGCGCCCTCGGCAGGGAGTTGCGCCCGTATTTGCTCGCCGTGCCTGCCGGGCGGGAGTTGCTGGACGCGCTGGCCGTGTTCGACTTTTCTCTTGCCTTGGGCATTCTGCGCAGCCTTCTCGGCATGGATTCCCCGCCGTATTCCTGAGGGCGGGAGCCGCGCCTTCCTCCGGGTTGACACGAGGCCGGTTCCGGCGTTTAATCGGCACCTCGCGTCGGTGAAAAGCCCGCGATGCTTTTTCAGCCCCGCAAGGAGTCTTTCGCACATGGACAACCCCCTGGTTCTGCTGGAAACCACTTCCGGCGATATTTTGCTGGAACTCTTCCCCGACAAAGCCCCGGAAACGGTGGAGAACTTTCTCCGCTATGTTGACGACGGGTTCTACGCCAATACGATTTTCCACCGGGTGATCAAGGATTTCATGATCCAGGGCGGCGGCCTGACCCTGCGCATGGAGAAAAAACCCGTGAATGCCCCTGTGCGCAACGAGGCCGGCAACGGCCTGCAAAATCTGCGCGGCACCCTGGCTATGGCCAGGACGGCCGACCCGCACAGTGCCACGGCCCAGTTCTTCATCAACACCGTGGACAACCCGGAGTTGGACCACACCTCCGAGACCGCCGAGGGGTTCGGGTACTGCGTTTTCGGCAAAGTTGCCGACGGCATGGACGCGGTGGAGAAGATTGAAAAGCTCAAAACCAAGGCCGTGGGCGAGCACGAGGCTGTGCCCGCCGACTCCGTGTTGATCACCGCCGCCGGCCGGTTCGAGTTGTAAAACCCGCCCCGCCGCGAACGACCGGCTAACGGGAGGCTCCCCATGCCCAGGCACTGGCTGCTGAAAACCGAACCCGGCTGCTTTTCCATCGACGATCTCGCGGCCCTTCCCGGCGAAATGACCGCCTGGGACGGCGTGCGCAATTACCAGGCCAGAAATTTTCTGCGCGACATGCGTGTGGGCGACAAGGTTCTCTTCTATCATTCCGGCGATCCCCAACCGGGCATTGCCGGTCTGGCCGAAATTGTCTCGGAAGCCTATCCGGATCCCACCCAGTGGGAGCCGGAAGCCCAGCACTTCGACCCGGCTTCGACGCTGGAGGATCCGCGCTGGAGCGTGGTCGATGTGCGCCTGACGCGGCGTTTTTCCGCCGTGCTGCCCCTGAAGTTTTTGCGCACCCGGCCGGAACTGGCCGGGATGGAGTTGCTGCGCAAGGGCAGCAGGCTTTCCGTGCAGCCGGTCCGGCCGGAGGAGTACGCGGCCGTTCTGGCCCTTGCCGAGTCTTTGTAGTCGGTATGCCACCACACATTCAAAGGAGCGGATCATGGCAAGTTTTGTGAAAGCGGCCGACGCCGTCGCCGCCGCCGTTGAAATCGAGCGCCGGGGCCACGCCTTTTACCTGAAGGTTCGGGACGGGGCCGCCAAGCCTGAGGACAAGGAATTTTTCGACTTCATGGCCTCGGAAGAAAAGCGCCATGAGGGAATTTTCGCGGGTATGCTCAAGCGTATCGGCGGCCTGGAGCTGCCCGCCGGCAGCACGGACGAGGAATATCTCACGTACGTGCGGGCGCTGCTTGATTCCCATACCCTGTTCATGCCGGAACAAGCGGCCGCGGGCGCCGGCCCCGCCCCCCCCCACAAACACCCCCAGGCCGTTTGGAAAAAAAAACAGGTGGT
>JAVBQP010000028.1:0-20748 GCA_031548905.1 Desulfovibrio sp.
TTTTCCTGGGCGGCCTCCAGCGGGCCGGGAGAATCCTGATGCTGGGCGAGCACGTCCGCGCCGAGGTCGAGCAGGCTTTTGCCGGCTTCTTTTTCCGTGACCGGATCATACCAGGTCTTGGTCCAGACCACCCGGACCTCGGCCTTGGGGTTCACGGAGCGCACACCCAGGGTAAAGGCGTTGATGCCCCGGATGACTTCCGGAATGGGGAAGGCGGCCACATAGCCGACGATATTGCTCTTGGTCATCCGGCCGGCGACCATGCCGGTGAGGAAACGGGCCTGGTATATCCGGCCGAAGTAATTACCCATGTTCGGCGCGGTCTTGTAGCCCGAGCAGTGCATGAAGTATGCTTTGGGGAATTGTTTGGCCACGTTCAGGGTCGGGTCCATGAACCCGAAGCTGGTGGTGAAGATGATGTCGTAGCCTTTGCGGGCCATGTTCAGGATCACCCGCTCCGAGTCCGGCCCCTCGGCGATGTTCTCGGCGAAGTAGGTGGTGATGCCGGGCATCTTGGCCAGTTCCTGCCGGGCCTGATCATGGGCGTAGGACCAGCCCGCGTCGCCCACGGGCGATACGTAGACAAAGCCGATTTTCAGCTCTTTTTCCGCCGCGCCGGCCGTCACGGCCGAGGCGAGGACAAGGGCGAACGCCAGAAGCGGAAGGAGAAAACGACGCATACGACCTCCTGAAAGCATGTTCGCTGCGAAAAAGTTGGCAACACGAAAGCATTTTACCTTTGTAAGATGACTTTCAAACCGTAGTGCCGAAAGACAAGAAAAGAGCGCGCAAGCGGGCGGACGCTTGCGCGCCCGCCCGGCGGCTATTTCTCCGGCGCGCGCTCGGCGGCCAGGGGTTTGACGAACTGCGGGGCGCTGTCCCAGGGGAAAAGCACCCAGGTATCTTGGGGAATGTCGCGGGCGCGCAGATCCACATGGGCCAGCCCGGCAGGCTTGGCGTAGACACAGGCGAAATAGGCGCGGGGCAGGAGCCGGCGCACCTCCCGGGCGGTTTTGCCTGTGTCGACCAGGTCGTCAATCACCAGCCAGCCTTCCCCGTCGCCCTCCACTCCCTTCAAAATACAGCACCCGGCGTCGCTTTGTTCCTGCCAGTCGTAACTGACCACGCAGAGAGTGTCGATCAGGTGGATACCCAGCTCCCGGGCGATGATCGCGGCGGGCACCAGCCCACCTCTGGTCACGGCGACAATGCCCTTGAAGGAAGGATGTTCCAGAAGCCCGGAGGCCAATCCCCGCACGTCGCGCTGGAGTTGCTCCCAGGAAATGATCTCGGTGCGAATATAGCGGGAATCGGCGCTCATCAGGACTCCTGAAAGTAATTATGACTCATGGGACGTGAACGCAGCCGCAATGCGTCAGCGCAGGGAAATCTGGTCGAGGGCCTGGAGGTTCACGGAAATCTCGGCCTTGTCGAGCAGGCCGCGCATAAAGGCCATGCCCGCGTCTTCACGCTTGCGCTGCAGGAGATTCTTCATGAACATCCCTTTCAGGCCTTCCCATTCTTCCGCCGTGGGCGGGGTGGTGGAAACCTGCCGGGCGACGACCGTGCCTTCCGCGACGCTGTACGCCTTGGGCAGCCAGGTATCGGTCGGGGAAGCCATGAGGGCCTCGCCCAGAGCCTCGGACCCCCCCAAGGGCGAAACGGCCGGGGAGGCCACGCTGTACTTGCGGCTCTCGACGACCTTGTCTTTATACGCGGCCGGAACGTCGGCGCCGGTAAAATCCGCCAGGGCCTTTTGCGCCGCCTCGTAAGCCAGGGATTCGGCCCGGCCGCGTTTGAGCTTGGTCGTGATGTCGGCCTTGACCGCTTCCAGGGCCGGGATTTCTTCCGGCTTGGAGTCCTTGACGAAGACCACGGCCACGCCGTCGGTGACGGCCAGGGGCGACGGCGCGGCGCGGCCCGTGGGCACGCCGGCCAGGGCCGTGACGGAATCCTTGTGCAGGCGGAGCAGGGCCACGGCCTCGCTGCGGGGGATCAGGCCGGTATGTTGCAGGGGCGCGTTCAACTCGGTAGCGATCTTGTCAAAGGCCGTGCCCAGGCGCAGAGCCTCCTCGGCCCTGGCCTGGAGATCCGGCAGGGCCGCCAGAGCCTTGTCCTCGGCGAGCTTGGCTTTGATGTCGGCCCGGACCTCGTCCAGGGATTTCGGCTGGGCGCTGCGTTTGTCTTCCAGCTTGATCAGGTGCAGGCCGTACACCGTCTGCACCGGCCCGCCGACCTGGCCGGGGTTGAGGGCGAAGGCGGCCTTGTCCAGCTCGGGCGGCAGAACTCCCTCGGGGATAAAGCCCATTTCACCGCCCACGGCCTTGCTCATCGGGTCGTCGGAGAACTGCCTGGCCAGATCGCCGAAGTCTTCGCCGGCCGTCAGTTTTTCTTGAATCTCGCCCATGCGGGTCTGGGCCTTGCCGAGGGCTTCCTTGTAATCCGGGGCGTCGGCCTGGGGCAGGCGCAGCAGGATCTGCCGGCTGGTGTAACCGGCCGGGTCGGTGAACTCGGCCGCGTGTTCCTTGTAGTAGGCGGCGATCTCGTCGTCGCCGACGGTCATGCGCTCGGCCAGGGTGCGCGGGGTCAGCTCGATGTAGTCGAGGTCGACGCGCGCGGGCAGGCGCATGGCGTCTTTGTTGGTCTCATAGTAGGCGCTGATGTCCTGGTCGGAAATCTCGGCCTTGTCCAGGTAGTCGGAAGCGGAAAACAACACGTACTGGGCCGTGTGTTGGGTCAGGCCGAAATCAAAGGCTGCCCTGGCTTCGGCTTCGGTCAGGCCCACGCCCGAGGCGACCAGGGCCATGAGTTTCTCGTCCAGCAGGGAACGGCGCATGTCGTCCTGGAACTGGGCCTGGGTCATGCCGCGAGCCTTCAGGAAGGTCTTGTAGCGGGTATCGTCGAACTTGCCCTGGTCGTTCTGGAACAGGCCGATGCCGGCCACGGCCGCGCTCAGTTCCACGTGCGAGACGAACAGGCCCAGGCGCTCGGCCTCCTGCCGGCGCAGGGTCCGTTGGACCAGCTCGCGCAGGACGGCTTCTTTAAAGCGGGTCTGGGCATCCTTGTTGGAGGCGAAATCCGGAACGCCGCGCCGGAAGTTCTCGATGTTGGCTTCGGCCTCGTGCATAACGGCGCTCATGCCGATGCTTTCCCCATTGACCTCGGCCGCTGTGTGCGCGGGCGTGGAGGTGATGTTGCCCATCCCCCAGAAAATGAAAACCAGGATGATGATCCCGAAGATGATCTTGACCGCCCAGGAACGGGCGCCTCGTGTGATGTTGTCCAGCATTCGGTCGTCTCCAAACGGGTGTCGTATCGGTCCGCTCAGGCTTCCACGTCGGCGCCCGCCAAGCGGTATTCGTTCAATTTATTGCGCAGGGTGCGCACGGAAATACCAAGGATCTCGGCAGCCTGGGTGCGATTGCCCCTGGTCTGCTCCAGGCCTTTCTTGATCATCAGCCGCTCCACCTCGTGCAGGGGCATGACCCCGCCCGCGAAGGACGCCGCCCCGGCCGGGGGAACCTCCCGCGCGTCGGCCTCGGAGGAAGCGCCGGCGCTCTCCGCCTCAAGGGGGCGGTCGTCCAGAAAGAGCGGCCAGTCGTCGCCTTCCAGAAGAAAATGCCCCGGCGCGATGGGCCTGCCGCCGCAGAGCAACACGGCCCGCTCCATAAGATTCTGCAACTCCCGCACATTACCGGGGAAGGAATGGGAGGCGAGCCAGGCTTCGGCTTCCGGCGAAAGATCCACCGGGGGCAGGCCGTACTCGCGCACGTAGCGGCTGATGAAAAAGCGGGCCAGGGTGGGCACGTCGTCGCCGCGCTCGCGCAAGGACGGCAGGCGCAGGGGGATGACGTTGAGGCGGAAGAACAGATCCTGGCGGAACTTGCCTTCCTTGACCCATTCCTCAAGATTTCGGTTGGTGGTGGCCAGGACGCGCACGTCCACCCGGACGGTTTCCGTGCCGCCCACGCGATCGATCTCGCCTTCCTGGAGCACGCGCAGCAGCTTGGCCTGGAGGCCGAGGTCCATTTCGGATATTTCGTCCAACAGCAGGGTGCCGCCGTCGGCCAGTTCGAACTTACCGAGTTTGCGGGAGACGGCCCCGGTGAACGCGCCCTTTTCGTGGCCGAAGAGTTCGCTTTCCAGCAAATGCTCGGGCAACGCCGCGCAGTTCACGGCAATAAACGGCCCGTGGGCGCGGTCGCCCTCGGCATGGATGAAGCGGGCGAACATTTCCTTGCCCGTGCCGGAGTCGCCGGAAATCAGCACTGTGGCCTTGGACTTGGCGACCTGCCGGGCCAGGGCCAGAACCCGGCGCAGGGCCGGGTGCTCGCCGACAATGGCGAAGCCCCGCTCGGGCCTCGCGGCCGGCCGTTCCGGCACGGCGCGGGGCACGGCATCGGGCAGGGCGACCTGGATTTTCTCAAAGGTCAGGGGTTCCGGCCAGTAGTCCCTGGCCCCGGCCTCAAGGACGCGCTCGGCCTCCTCGGGCGTGGGACGATCGGAAAACACGATGACCGGCGGGAAATTGGGGTCTTCCTTGCCCACGGCCAGAAGATCCTCCACCCGGTAACCGGGCATGAAGGAACGCGAAAGGATGAGCTCCGGCGGTCCCTTGCGGAGGAACGCCGAGGCCCCTTTCAAATTTTCGGCGATGCCCACTTCAACCCCGGCGTCGCGCAACTGCGGGAAGACGCGGGTGACAAGCTGGGCGGGCGCCAGAAAAAGAATTCGCCGGGCAAGCATCCGAAGATTCATACCCGTTGTTGAGGGGATTTTCAACAGAAAGAATGCCCTGCAGGGAGCGGGCCGGACCCCGCGCCCCGGTCGCCCGCGAGGCTACAGGACGAACGCCGGCTTCCCCATCGCCCACAGTGCCGCGCCCAGGCACAGGGCCGCCAAAACCCCGGCGGCGGCGTCGTCGGCCATAATCCCCACCCCGCCGGGCAGGCGCTCCAGGTTCCGCACCGGCGGCGGTTTGGTGATGTCGAACAGCCGAAACAGCGCGAACCCCGCGGCATACCCCCAGACATCCAGGGACGCGAACGGCGCATAAGTGATCCACTGCCCCAGAACCTCGTCGATGACCACGTCCTTGGGATCTTTTTTTTGCAGCAGCCGGGCGGCGCGATCCGCCGCGACCGTGCCGCTCAGGGCCACGAAAGCCAGCACGGCCAAGCGTCCCCACAGGGGCAGGGGCATAAAAATGAATGGGGCCAATACGGCGGCGGCCAGCGAGCCGCAGGTTCCCGGGGCGACCGGGCTCAGGCCGCTGGGCCAGAAACGCGCATAGGCGAGCAACAAACGATCTTTCATGGTCTTATCCTTTTCCAAACCCGCAGAGCGGGTATCTACATTCCGGGCAGGAATCGCACAACCCGCCATGCCCGAGGGCGGCGATATCCTCGCGGGTGACGTCCAGGCCGGCCAGAAGCCGGGCCATGACCAGATCGAATACGGAGGCCCTGTGATACATGACGCAGCCGGGCAGACCCATGATCGGCACCTCTCCCTTGTAGGCCAGCATAAACATCGCGCCGGGGAACACCGGCGACCCGTAGGCCACCAGCCGATCGGCCACGGCCCGAATGGCGCCGGGGGTCTTGTCGTCCGGGTCCACGCTCATTCCGCCGGTGAGCAGGAGCATTTGCGAGCCCGCTTCCAGGGCGTTCCGGGCGGCCTTGGCGATTTCCTCCACCGTGTCGGGCACGGTCTGGTGGAAGTGGAAGGCGCAGCCCCAGGCCGCGAGTTTTTCTTGCAGCACCGGGGTGAAGGCGTCTTTGATCCGGCCGTGGAAGACCTCGCCGCCCGTGGTGACCACGCCCACGCGCGGCGAGGCGAAGGGGAGGACGGAAAGTACCGGCCCGTGCTCGAGGCACAAGGTTTCCACGGCTTCGATCGTCTCGGTGGAAACCACCAGGGGAATGACTCTGGTGCCGGCCACAGTCCGGCCGGGAGTCACTTCCTGCAGGGTGTGGATCGTGGCCAGGGAAACGTCCGGTAAGAGATTAAGGCGGTTGAGCAGGTCGACGTTGATGCGCAACAGGCCTTGGTGGGAGGCGGTCAGGTCGATCCGTCCTTCCCTGGGGTCGCCCGGTACGAGGCCGGGGCCGGAGGCGGCGGCGGCGATGCGCCGGGCCGCGTCGTCCTCGTGGAGCAGGTCGCCGTTGCGGGTATCCCAGACGTACAGGTGTTCCTTGCCGAGTCGCAGCAAGTGTTCCACATCTTCCGCGCGGACCACGTGGCCGCGTCGGAAGGCCGGGCCCTTGCGCCCGCCGGGGACGATCTCGGTGATGTCGTGGCAGAGGGTGAGGCCGACGGCCTCGTGGACGGGAATGGCTTTCATCCGGTGTCCTCGGCGGTTGGAGAGAGGGGGCGGCGGAGGCGGCCCAGTGGGAAGGATAGCCCGCAACAGGGGCGCTCACAAGAGGTTTTGCGGACCTCAGGGAGGGTACTTTATGGGGAGGGTGGTCGTGGCGCGCATTTTTCAGCGGGCCGGGTCGCGCCATCTTTGGAATCTTCGCCCGCCGGGATTTCACCTCCGGACCCCGCCCACACCTGCCGCACTCGCGTGGGCATGAATACACGCGCTCGGCGAGGCCGAGCTAAGCGGCCGGGCCGGAGAGGAAATGGGCGCAGATCGCTTCCAGCACCGAACCGCCCAGAGCGCGGGCTTTTTCGGAGACCGTCAGGCAGTATTCCTCTCGGCCGCGCGGGTCCACATCACCGAGCTTCAGGCCCTCGGGCACATGGAGGCCGGCCCGGATCATACCGCGCAGTACTCCGTTGATGGCCGCATGGACGGGTGTTCCGGCCACCCTGCAGGTCACGTCGCCCGCCTGAATTCTACTCCCTATGGGCAGGCAGTCGCCGACCAGGCCCGCGCGGGGAGCCCGCAGCACCCGCTCGAGAGTGCGGCCGGCTATGTCGCCGGGAACGCCGGTGTTGGGCTCGGCTTCGCCTTCGTATATCAGCCGGCCGAGATTGTGGCCGCGATTTGTTTCCACCACCACGTCGCAGTCCCGCCCGGCCGAGAAGCCGGGGCCGAGGGCTATAACCAGGGGGGCGTCGTCTGGGCCGGTACCCAGGTTGGTCTTGGCCAGGATGGCGTCCACCACGACGTCCGGGGCGAGGGCCGCGCGGCTGTGATGGTCGGGATCCACAAGCACGGCGATGCGACCCGCGTTCCAAATGCCGGGTATGGATGTGGAGTTCGGGGCGAGATCGGCTGCGATGTCCTCTACCAGAGCTCGGCCGTCGGGCACGGCCTCGCAGAAGCTTACCGGCCGGCGCACGCAGGTGGGGTTTGCCGTTTCCAGCATGACCAGACGGCGGAATCCGGCCCGGAACAGGCGCACCGCCACTCCCGAGGCCATCTCCCCGGCGCCGTAAATCATGATTGTGTTGTGCCGCGGCATGTGGCCCTCTCTTGTGGAATTCATCCCCGACCGGTACAGTTCGGATCATGCGGAAGAGTTACGCCGACTTCGCCGAAGCCCTGCGCCCCCACCTGCCCGGCATCGTCTGCCTGACCGGCGGCGGCGGCAAGACCACTTTGCTCTATGCCCTGGGTAAGGCCTTGGGGGCGGAGCGGTCACCGGTATTATGCACGACCACCACCCGCATTTTTCCGCCCACGGCGGAGCAGTGCGGGACGTTTTTGCTTAGCACGTCTCCGGCGGAAATTGAAGCGCCGCGGGGGGGGCATTTTTTCTGCGCCGCACGACCGGCCCCGGCCGGATCTGCAAAGCCGGCCGGATTCGCCCCGGCGGACCTCGACGCCCTGAGCCGGCGGCATCCCCTCTGGGGCATCCTGGTTGAAGCCGACGGCGCGGCCGGCCGGCCGGTCAAGGCCCCGCTGGCGCACGAACCGGTTATCCCTTCTTTGACGCGGGCCACGGTGGCCGTGCTCGGGCTTTCGGGCCTGGGGCGCCCCCTGGACGACATGACCGCTTTTCGCCTGGAGCACACGGCCGGCGTTGTCGGCCTCAGGCCCGGCGACATCCTCACCCCGGAGGCCGCCGCGTGGTTGTTCCTGCATCCGCAAGGGGTGTTTCAATATACCCCGGAGCAGGCGGCGCGGGTCGTCTTCATCAACCAGGCGGATTTGCCGGGCGCGGCCGAAGCGGGGGAGGCCCTGGCCCGGGCGATCCTGGCCGGCGATCCGGGGATGGCGGGCGTGTATATCGGCGCCACCAAGGAGGGCCTGTGTTGCACGCGGATTCTTCTTTAGGCGGGATTGTCCTGGCCGCCGGCCTGGGCAGCCGCCTGGGCGGGGGAAAGCTCCTGCTCCCCCACGCGGGTAAACCCATTCTGGCCCATAGTCTGGAAGCCGTGCTCGCGGCCGGAAGCCAGGCCCGGATCGCCCTGGTTCTGGGGCATGACGCCGACGCCCTGCGTCGCGCCTTGGAAAGTGCCTTGCCCGGTTTTCCGCCCGAGGGGCTGGATGTTGTCGTCAACCCGTATCCCGAGCGCGGCATGGGGGAATCGCTCCGGTTCGGTCTTTCGTTTCTGCTGGAAAGCCGGGGAGCCGACGCCCTGCAGGCCGTGGCCGTGATTTTGGGGGATCAGCCGCTGCTCCGCCCGGAAACCCTGCGCGGCCTGTATGCCGCCCACGCGGCGGCCGTGCGGGAAAAAATCGGACATCCGGCCACCGTCCCGGAGTACCGAGGCCGACGGGGCAACCCGGCGATCCTTTCTCGCGTTCTGTTTCCGGACGTCCTTCGCCTGAGCGGCGACGTTGGGGCGCGGGAAATTCTGGCCGGGCTCGGGCCGCGCCTGCTCCGGGTTCCCGTGGACGATCCCGGCGTCATCTTTGATGTGGACACGCCCGCCGCGTACGATGCGTTGCGGAATGCCAACCTGCCCTGAGGAGATTCCAATGCAGCCGTTTTGCCGTCTTATTATGGACGAGTTGAATGCCGGGTGTTCCCTTGTCTCCGTCGTCATATATTCCCACAAGGGCTCCACGCCGCGCACCGCCGGAGCGCGACTGTCGGTCGGCGCGGACGGCCGGACCCACGGCACCGTGGGCGGCGGCCGTTGCGAAGCCGAGGCTGTGGCCGCGGCGCGGGAGATGCTCGCGTCCGCGCCGGTTTCTTCTCCCCCGGCCCTGCTTCTGGGGTACTCCCTGCACGGCGTCACCGACATGGACATGATTTGTGGTGGTGAGTTGTCCTTGCTGCTGCAACGTCTCGACCCGGACGAGGCGACCATCGCCCTGTATCGGCGGGCCGTGGAGGCCGAAGACGCCGGGCGGGCTTTTTCTTTGCGCGCGTATCTGGAGCCTTCGGCTGAGGGGGGGGCGCATATACTTCGGCGGGAATTTCTGGAGACTGCCGATCCGCCTCTGCCGGAAGATGCCGGGCCACGTCTGTTGCCGGAGGGGGAAGGGTATGTTCTGACCGAGCCGTTCGCCGGCCGGGGGCGGTTGTTCCTGTTCGGGGCCGGGCATATTTCCCGCGCCTTGGCGGCGCTTGCGGATACCCTGGAATACCGGGCGGTCGTGCTGGAAGACCGGGAGGAATTCCTCTCAGCCGAACGCTTTCCTCAGGCCCGGCTCCTGGCCGTGCCGGATCAGCGGGCCGAAACGCTGAAGCGGGCCCTGACCGATATGTCGCCCGGCCCGGCGGACGCGGCCGTTATCCTGACCAGAGGGCACGCCCACGACCGTGACGCCCTTCAGGCGGTGCTGGATTTCGCTTTTGGTTATGTCGGGATGATCGGCAGCCGCGCCAAACGGGACGCCGTATACGCCCAGTTGGGGGAGAAAGGCGTCCCCCCCCAACGCTTGGCGGCGGTGCGTTGTCCGGTGGGGCTCTCCATCGGCGCCCAGACGCCGGAGGAGATCGCCGTGAGCATAGCCGCCGAGCTGATTGCCGAGCGGCGGAAGAAATAGGGAGAACCCTGCCGCCGGGAAGCGTTCATGAGGCGGGAGCGTCCCGGCCTTGCCGAGCGCGTGGTTCATGCCCGCGAGAGGACTACCGGGCCGAAAAAGGGAGAAAAACTCATTGCCCGAGGCCGCTCACACCTCAGATCCCTCCCCCTCCCCAAGGGGCGGCGCCGTCTCCACCACCCGGATATTCCGCCATTTCCCCCTGCGGAAGCGCAGCATCACACAGGCCGCCAGCCCTATCACATACACCGTCAAAGCCCACCAGTACGTATGCAATCCGGCCAGGCCCAGGGATTTCAGGGCCAGCATGGGCAGAATCAGGAAAATCGTCCCCGAGAAGCACAGGATCATCAGCACACCCGGTGTGTCGCCCGCGCCTTTGAGGGCGCCGAAGTAAACGATATTCCCGGCGTCCACCACCGAATAGATCGCAATGTAGTAAAGCAGGATAATCCCGGCCGCCCTGACCGGGGCGAACTGCTCGGGTGTCAGGTCACCGGGCGCGAACAGGGAGATCAGCGGGTCGGCGAACAGGGCGATACACAGCCCCACCGGGGCCATGTATGCCAGGGCCAGATGCAGGGTATTCCGGGCCACGGTCGCGGCCTCCTCCGGCTTGCCCCTGCCCATGGCCTGCCCGACCAGGGCGGAAACCGCCGTGTTCAGCCCCAACATGGGCACGAACACCAGCGAGTTGATTGAAAACGCAATGTTTGAAGCCGCCAGGGGCGCCGTGCCCAGAGTGCCGACCTCGAACACGAACCAGGCGATGGCCGCCAGTTCCACGAAAAAGTTGAAGCCGCCGGGCAGGCCGAAGCGCAGGAGCCTGCGCAGCATCTCCAGGCTCGGGCGAAAATCGCTCCGTACGCCGAACCGCTCGTCATGCTTCTTGGTGAAGATCAGCGCGGAGAGAAGAATCAGGCTCACCACCCAGCCCGTGGCCGTGGCGAAGGCCGCCCCAAAGGCCCCGAGCGGCGGAATGCCGAACCCGCCGAAAATCAGCAGATAGTCCAGGGGAATGTTCACCACGGCCGCGATCATGTTCGCGACCATCACCGGGCGGGTGATGCCTCGGCCGGAATAGAACGATCCCACGGTGGCGTTGAGCAGAAAGAATACGGTCCCGGCCGAGAGAACCTGGAAGTATTCGACTTCTATCGCCAGAATATGGGATTCATGCCCGACGAGCCGGAAGAAAGGCTCCGCCGCGAGCGCCGCGCTCAGGGTAATCGCGCCGCCCGCGAGGGCGCACCAGATGCCTTGCCATAAGGCCGTGCCCACGCGGCGCTCCGCACCGGAACCCACATACTGGGCGACAAGGACGGAGGCATAGCCACAGATGCCCATAAGGGTAAGGGCCATGGTCAGCCAGGCCATGGTCGCGGGCATGACGGCCGCGATGGCATCCACTGAATAATGGCTGAGGAACAGACGATCGGTGAATTCCATAACCGTGGTCGAACACATGCCCGCCACGAGGGGCAAGCCCACGCGGAGGATCTCGGCGTAGCCGAGGGGAGCGCGATGTCGGCGCGCGATGGAGGCGAAGAGATTCATAGTGGCTGAGGTGTCTGAAGTAGCGAGGTTGGGCGGGTCGGCGCGGGCCGGCGTGTTTTCGGGGCGCTCGGGTGTTTGCGGGACGGGGCAAGGGGTGCGGTGGGGTAGTCGTAGGATATCTTTTTTTATTTCGCAAGTGTTCGTTTTGCGGAAGGGAACGCGAGGGGAAGTGAGACCCTACGGCTCGGTGATGCGGTGGATGCGCCGCTTGGGGGCCGAGCGCGGGGCAGGGGCGGTGGGGGAAGGCCACTCGGGAACCAGGTGAAGCATATCGGTGTGGCAAGGCGTTTCGGGTGCGGCGATACATACCTGGGGGACATGTTTGAACCTGTGACGCAGGTGCTTTTCCAAAACAGCCGGGGCGTCTGTGGGGGCGTCCGGAGTCGGTTGGATGCGCAGGGTGAGTTCTCGGGGCCGGCCGGGGCGCAGGGTGAAGGCGGCGTCCTCGATGAAGGGGAGCGTGAAGAGAGCGTTTTCCAAATCCTCACGAGTGAGGATGGCGTTGTCGGAGAGAGTGATGGTGTCGCAAAGCCTGCCCCGGACCTGAATACGTCCGAACAGGGAGCCGCAAGGGCAGGATGCGGGCAGGACGCGGGCCTCGTCGCCCGTGCGGTAGCGCAGCAGGGGCATGGCCGCGCGGGTCAGGGTGGTCAGGGTGAGTTCGCCCCAGGCGCCGGGAGGGAGGGGAGAGCCGGCGGCGTCGAGAATTTCGAAGATCATATCCGCCTCGCGCATGTGGCAGCCCGCGAGTTCCGGGCACTCCACCGCGCCGCCCAGGCCGGTCTCGGTCAGGCCGTAGTGGGCGAAGACCGGAAGCTTGAAGGCGTGGGCAATGGTTTGACGAACCGGGGGGCTCAAGGTGTCGCCGCTGCACAGGATAGCCCGGAGGTACGGGCGCAGCCGGCGGCTTTCGGGCCGGCGCGAGAGGCGGAAGAGTTGCCCCGGCACCCCGACCAGGCAGGAGGGCTTGAGGTCGAGCAGGGCCGCCAGGGTGGACTCGATGTCTTCCATGAAGCCGAGGGCCGCGCAGGAGGAGCTGCCGGCGGTGAGGGCCTGGCCGAGCAGATCCCCGACGCTGCCGGGGCGGTTGCCGGACATCAGCAGGGCGGTGGGGCCGGCCAGGGCCTCAGCCGGAAGCAGTTGCATACCCCACCTGAAGAAGTCGCGCGTGTGGCGCAGGTCGCTTTCCGTGCAGTAAATCCGCTTGCCCGGCCCGGTGGTGCCCGACGTGGGCAGGGAGATAACCCCGGCCGTCTCGCCATGCCCCACGGCCAGAAAGGCGTCCGAATCGGCTGCGAGATCGCTTCCAAAGGTCTGGGGCAGGTGTCCGAGAATGTCGAAAAGGAGGCCATTGGCCACCTCGGGAGTATGTGTCGGTTCGTCGAGCAGGCTCAGGGCGTCGTCCAGGCGGTCGCGATAGAACAGACTGTGCCGCGCGGCGTGGCGCACGGTGGTGCGCAAGTGAGTGAGGCGCCACAGGGCCAGGGCGTCGGGCGGGGGAAGGCCGCCGAGCCCGATGCGGGCGGCGCGTTCGGCAAAGTGTTTGTCCAGAGCCAGGGGGAGGCGGGAGATGGGCTTCATCCGGTGGTCCTGTGCAGGGGGCGGCCGTCATCGGCGGTGAGGTTGCAGGCGCAGAAAGGCAACAGCCGATCCGGAGCGTGGAATACCCGGATGCAGCAGCCGCGCAGGCGCTCCAGCTCCACGCTGCGGGCGTCCTGGAAGGCCATGCAGGTCACGCTGAAAGTTTGGGCGCGGGCCTTGCGGATGAATGCCTCAAATGCGTCGGCGGGCGCGTTGTTTTTTTTTCCGCCACACCGCCCCAACTGCGCCGGATGGTGTCCACGGCCCGGATGACGCCTTCGGAGGCGGCCATTGGCGTGCAGCAGGCTTCGGCCCGCAGGGGGACAAGCCCGCCCTCCGGGGTCAGGCGGTAGCGGCAGTGGAAGGAGCAGCGTTCGTGCTCGCAGCCGGGCGGCGTGGCGTGTTCCGGCAAAATCAGCCCGTCGCTTTGCTCGCAGAGGGCCGTGAGCACTTCCGGCAGGGTGATTCGGGCGGAGGAAACCGGCAGGTGATTGCGGCCGGCGAAGGTCATGGGTTGGACATGCAGGCCGCGCACGCCGGGCGCGTGATCCAGGGCCAGACGCAAGAGCGGGCCGAGCTCGCGGTTGTTGACCCCGGCGGCCAGGGTGGGGACCAGAATCACCGGCAGGCCGGCGGCGGCGCAGTGTTTGATGGCGGCGAGCTTTTCCCGCAACAGGGGCCTGCCGCGCAAGGCGATGTAAGTTGCATCCGTGACTCCGTCGAACTGGAGGAAGACCCAGGACAGCCCGGCTTCGGCCAGGGCGCGGGCAAGGTTCGGATCCTCGGCGAGGCGCAGGCCGTTGGTGTTCAACTGCACGGAGGAAAAGAGCTTTTTCGCCTCCCGAACCAGTTTCGGGAGTTCCGGGTACAGGGTGGGTTCGCCGCCGGAGAGTTGCAGGACGATATCCCCGGCCTGCTCACGAATCCAGGGCAGATGCCCGGCGAGTTCAGCGAGGGGGGCGAAGGGGGCCGTGCCGCCGGAGGCCGCGAAACAGACCGGGCAGTTCAGGTCGCAGGCTGTGGTGATTTCATAAAGCACGGTGCAGGCGTGCTGCTCGTGGGCCGGGCAGATGCCGCAATCATGGGGGCAGCCGTTGGCCGTGGCGGTCTGCCGGTTTGGAGAGGCTTTGGCCGTCTTTGGCCTGCGCCAGGAATCAAAAGCGGGCGGGCCGCGCCAGACGACTTCCTCGAACGGGCCGTGCTCCGGGCAGGTCCGGCAGAGGAATACGTCTTCGCCCCGCTTCTCATGCCGGGCGTCCAGGACCATGAGGCAGACCGGGCAGAGGCTTTGCGCGGACGCGCTCATGCCGGCTCCCGGCCTTCAGCGGGGTTGATGCCGTTGTCCGCGAGCAGACGCAGGGCTTTGTCCCAGACCGAAGCGACGAGATTCCCGCAGAGATCCGGCTGCATCATCCGGCACTCCGGTCCGGAGGAGGCGCCGAGCAAGGTGTCGCAGGAGATGTCGCCGTTTGTGCCGTGCTCGGCGCGGAACCATTCCACCAGTGCGTTCATCAGGGCGGGACCGACTTCCAAGGGTTGTTCGCCGGGGTCGCCTTTGGCCGTGTGCAGGGCGATCAGGCAGACTCCGCCGGAGAGGGCCCCGCAAATCCCGCCCGAGCAGCCCATGCCTTGGGCCAGGCCCCCCATAGCCCGGAGCAGGTCCGGGTTTTCCCGCCCCATAAGCCGGAGCCCTCCGGCCAGGATAATCTGGGCGCAGGAATACCCCATGGAGCCGAATTCCAGAACGAGCAACTGCGAGGAAGAGATCTGGGACATATGTTTGCCTCGGCATTGAGGAATATTGACTGTTGCTGCGGCAAAGCCTGATTCACAGCAACGGTGTTGTCTCCGACGGCCGGCCGTTCCCGGAGCTTTTACAAGAAGTTAAGAGGAGTGCGGCAGTGGGCCGAATGCTCTCAATCCGCCACGCCATACCGCCTGGGCCCTCCCCGAAATTCTTTCCGACAGACGCCACAAAACGGCTCACCGTGTTTCTCTCTCGAACCTTCCGCCGGAGGCTGCTCTATTCCCTCACCAGCCTCTCTCCCAAAGCAAACGCCCGGGCGAGATCTTTGGGGAAGACTTCGTCGTGGCGCTTGAGCTTGGCCGGGACGTCCCAGACATCGACCTCATAGCGGGAGTAATCGTCGAACTGCCTGGTATCACAGCAGAGAAAGACCTCGCAGGGAGCGAAGAGCTTTTCCATGACGCCGGAGGTGATATCGATGGAGGCCTGTTTGCCGTAAAGGGGAATGTCCTCGGCCCGGATATTCATGGTGTAGAGCAGAGCCGTGGCTTTTTTGCGCGGCGACAGGGGCGGTTTCTTGGCCGTGTAGAGGTAGTATTGGAAGAACAACCGCTCCATGCAGGCCCGCATGAAGGCGGTTTCCGTGCTGAAATAGAAAGGTGAACCAAGAACCAGAATATCCGCCTCGTGCGCTTTCTCCAGCAGGGGGGCAAGGCCGTCCTTGACGACGCAGCGGCCGTAAGATTTTCCCTTGGCGTCTTTGCAGGTGAAACAGCTCACACAGCCGGTGTACGGTTGTAGGGAACGTAGATGAACCAGTTCGGCCTCGGCCCCGGCAGCGAGCGCGCCTTCGACGACCTGTTGCAGGAGCGAACCGGTGTTGTGTTTTTTGCGTGGACTGCCGTTGATGGCGAGCAGTTTCATGAAACCCTCCGTTTTTCCGCGATAATCAGGTGGTAGGTAAAACCGCCGGCGCAAGCGCGGTCCGGGGCGAATCCGGCCCGTTTTATGAAGGCGGCGGTACCGCCCGCCTGCCAGACCATGCGGGCGGTGAGCTCGCGCAGGGCGCGGCTGTGGTCCTCCCGGTGGGATACGGCAAACCCGGCCGCGTCGCAAAGTTGCTCCAGGATGGCCACAGTGACGGCCCCGGCCGCACAGCCGGTCGGCCGCGTCCCGCCGGAGCCCGAATCTTCGACCGCGCAGAGATCCGCGAGGATCAGCCGGCCGCCGGGATGCAGAACCCGGAACAATTCCCGAAGGATAGCGCCTTTATTCGTAAACAGGGACAGGACGCACTCGCAGAAAACTCCGGCGAAGCCGGCATCCGCCAGGGGCAGGGCCGCGAGATCGGCCCGCAGCACCGGCCCATAGGCTCGGGCTTCGGCCGCGAAGTCGGCGCGGCGCTCGATGCCGAGGGCGGCGAACCCGCTGTGATGGAGGAAACGCAGGGTTCCCCCCACCCCACAGCCGGCGTCGAGCAGCCGGGAACCGGGCGGGAAAGCGCAGAACTCCAAGGCGCGGACGGTCAGTTCCAGACCGCCGGGGCGGAGGATGTCGCCGGTGATTTCCCGCAGCAGGGGGTTTTCATAGAGGGCGGAGGCCACGCTATTTGTCCTCAAGAATTTTTTCCACTTCGAGCATTTTGCCCATAGCCAGGTCCGGGGGGATGAACACGCTGCGGCAGACCGGGCATCCGGTCAACTCGACCGGAAAGCTACTACCCATGTAGGTAACGTCCACCTTCATGACCTGAAGGGGGCCGCCACAGGCGGCGCAGGCCCAGCCGCCGGCCGGGGCGCCGAAGGAGTCCGGGAGCGGTTTCATTGTCTCCCCTTTCTCATGCCTTCGCGCGAGGCCGGGCTTTCCAGGCCGTCGCCGGGTGTATCCGGCACGACCATGCGGTGGCAGTAAGCGTCGTGGACGGCGAAGGAACCGTCGGGCTCTTTCATGTATTCCACCCAGAAGGTCACCTGCCGGGGCCGCAAACGGGCCAGGAGGCGGTCGCCCCGGCGAAAGGCCGGGCCGTGAGCCTCGGCATGGGCGATCACGGCCTGGATATCTCCGTACAGGATGCGGCGGGTTTCCAGGCGTTCGGCCACGTCCGGCGGAATGCGCAGGGCGGGGCCGGCTGCGGGGGCTTCGGGTGGTTCGTTCCAAAGGGTCATGCGGATCTCCCGGCAAAAAGCGTGCATGGCCGCGCGGCGCTCGGAAATACCGGCGGCCGGGCGTTCGGCGGCGGTACCGGCCTCCGCCTGGGGAAAGAGCAGGTCGAGCAGATGCAGGGCCGGTTTGCCTGTTTTGCGGATTTGTTCCCGGCACACGGCGCACCAGCACAGGATCGGGTTGGCGGTATCCTCGGCCCGGCTGTGGGCGTAAGCGGCGCCCAGAGCCGGCTCTGCCGCGTCGGCCGCGCCGCCGAAGCCGCAACAACGGGTCAGGTTCCGGCCGAGGGCGAGTTCCTCCACCTCCTGGCCCAGCTTGGCCAGGGTATGCCGCACGGCGGCTTGGGAGGCCTCGGCGTGCCGGGCCGCGCAGGGGTCGTGCAGGGCCACGGTGAAGGCCGCCGGGGCCGCGCCGGCCGGCAGGGGGAGATCCGCCAGAACTTCCCAGACCATGCGGGCCGGGATCTCCGGGTGCTCGGCCGCGAAAAAACGGGCGCAGGAGGCGCAGGCCAGGAGCACTTCGGGCTTTCCGGCTTGCTCCCAGAGCCGTTTGAAGACATCGGCCGCGCCGGTCGTGGCTTTATCCCGGCCGGACCAGCGGGCCGGGGCGCCGCAACAGCCGAAGGCGAACCCCAGGTCGCCGAGAGGAGATATCGGCAAGTGTTCGGCAAGGTATCGATAGAAGGCCGTGGCGCCCGCCGGATCCCCGGCCGCGAGGCGGCAGCCGGGAAAAAAGAGCCGGGCGCTGCGCTCCGTTCCCGGTTGGTGCCGGAAAAAGGCCAGGCCGTTCGCTTCTTCCATTTCCTCGAGCAGAAATTCATGGGCCGAGGGAGGCATACGGTCGGCCTTGACCATCTCGCGCCGGGCCTGAGACGTGAAAGCGGCCATGTCCGCGCCGTGGGGGCAGACTTCGGCGCACAGGCCGCACTGGGCGCAGGCGTCGGTCAGGGTGTTGCCTTTGTGCAGGCCGTGCAGCACGGCAAGATTGTTGTAAATCTCGCGGGCGTACTTTTTGGGGTAACCCTTGAAATGAGCCAGGTACGGGCAGCGTTTGACGCACTCCAGGCATTGGCAGTCCAGGCAGCGGGCCCCTTCGGCGCGGGCTTCCTCCAGAGTGGGCGCGGCCGGATCGGCCGGGGCGACCTCCGGCGCGGGGGTGGCCCCCGAAATATCGGTAAAGAGCCGGGATGGTTGCGCGCCTTCGGCTTCGCGGGCCGTTCCGGGCAGAACGCCCTGGAGCAGGCGGTCGATGGACCCGGCGGCGCGTTTGCCGTCTTCGGCCCGGTCAATCCAGCGGGCCTGGCCATCACGGGCGAACCCTCCGGCCAGGATGCCTGGCCGGCCGGTTTCCAGGGTCAGGGGAACGATATCCGCGAGGTCGAGGTCGTGGACGACGGCCGGATCGTCCAGACCCAGGTAAACGAACGTCGCATCCTCGTGGAGGGAATAGGCAAGCTCCGGGGGCAGGACGGGGAGCTCCTCGAAGGCGACCCGCAGGACGCGCAGGTGTTCAAGGGCGGTTTCCAGGGCCTCGGGGGGCAGGGCGGCGCGCAGTTCCGCGCCGATGGGCCCGGCATGGTGGATGATACAGGAGTGCCCCTTTTTGCCCAACTCCGAAGCCGCAGTCAGGGACGACAAGCCCGAGCCGATGAGCCGGACGCTCTTGCCCGTGGCCGGCAGGGCGAAGGGTTTTTGCCCGGCGGCGGAGGCGACGCAGGCGCGCTCCAGCAGCGGCAGGTTGACGCCGGTGTCGATTTCCGCCCTTCGGCAGCGTTCCCGGCAGGAGCCTTCGCAGAGCCGCCCGAGAAGGTCGGCCAGGGGCATGGCTCGATCCAGAAGTTTCCGGGCCTCTGCGGCTTTCCCTTGGGCCATAAGCAGAGAAACGCCGCGCGCGTCCACATGCAGGGGACACCAGGTGGAGCAGGGAGGCGGAGCCTCCTGAATACATCGGTTTTCGAATTCGCGCAGAGTGCTCTGGTCCATGTCACCACCGGAAGTCTTTGTTCTTCGCTTTGAAACGGCACAGGTCGTAAGCGGCCATAACGCTCATGGCCCAACAGGGCGCGATGTCGATACCTGTGGCGGAAAGGGCGGGCATGGGGTTCAGTTCCAGGCCGGCGGGTGGGGAGTGTTCGCGCGGAAAGCCGCAAGCAAGTCTTCTTTGGCGGCCGCGTACTCGCGGCAGCGGCTTTTGACGGCCCGCAACCAGGTCATGGTCGTGGGGTCGGCGGCAAGCTCCCCGGCCGCGTCGGTGCGGAAGATTCTCCGTTGGGCCGCGCGCAGGCCGGACACGAAGGCCCTGCCGAAACGCTCCACATCGTCCGGGTAATTGCTTTGAATCCAGTCGTACACGATATCGGCCTCGCCCTCATCCGTCTTCCGCCCGCAGAGGGTTGTGACGTAACAGAATAATTCGCCCGCCCGGCGCAACATGGCTTCCACCTCGCGTTTACGGAGTTCGGAGACTTCCGGCGTCGGCAGGCCGGGGTAGCGGGAAAACGGGAAGTCGTCAAATGCCATACAGTCGCCGCCTGACGCTTTCCACCGCCCGGAGCCGCGGGGCGATCCCCCGCGGCGCCCGGACGGCGGTGTTGCCTGGACTATTTTTTCATGGCCGCCAGAACCGCCTCGGGCCGGGCCGGAATACGGGTGACCCGGGCGCCGCAGGCGTTGTAAATGGCGTTCAGGATGGCCGGGTGCGGCGCGGTCAGCGGCAGTTCGCCGATGCCGGCCGAGCCGAACGGCCCGAACTCGCGGTGCTCCTCAAAGTAGTGCAGTTCGATGTCGTCCGGGACGTCCTTGATGTAGGGGAAGCCCGCCCCCATCATGGTGGCGTGCTTCTCGAGATCCTCGAAGTCTTCGGACAGGGCCAGACCGATGCCCTGGGCGAGGCCGCCGTAGTTCTGGCCGTCCACGACGAGGCGGTTGTTGATCTTGCCCGCGTCGCACATCAAGGTCATCTTGTCGACCTTGGTTTTGCCCGTGGCCGTCTCCACAGTGACTTCGGCCATGAACACGCCGTACATGTAAACCATGAAGGGCTTGCCCTGGCCGTTCTCGTCGCAGGGCACGCCGGGCACGGAGTACACGCCGTCATAACGGGTGGGCTTGCCGGCCGCTTTCAGCTCCTCATAGTTCATGTAGGTGCCGTCGGGCTTTTTGGCTGCCGCCAGCAGGGCCTCGCAGGCAACCCGGATGGCGCTGCCGGTCATGACCTGCGAGCGCGAGCCGCCCGCCGGGCCGGAGTTGGGGGTCTTTTCCGTGTCCGGCCAGGTGAAACGCAGCCGGCAGGGGCTGACCTTCATGGGCAGCAGGGCCTCGTGCGCGCAGCCGATGGCCCCGGCGTCCGCGCCCTGGCCGTGGTCCTCCCAGGCCGATCCCACGGTGATCGTGCCGTCGGCGTTCATTTCCACGAAGGCCTCGGAGGTGTCCGGGCCGTCCAGGCCGCAGCCGTAGGCGCCGATGGAGAGGCCTACGCCCTTTTTATGCGTGGCTGTGGATGCCTTTTGGGCTTTTTCCAGGGCGGCCTTGTACTTGGGCCGCAGGGCGTCGAGCATCTTGGGCAGGGAGTAGGAATCGGGCACCTGCCCGTTGGGGTTGGTGCTGCCCTCGCGGTAGACGTTTTTGTAGCGCAGTTCCAGCGGGTCCATGCCCAGCTTTTCCGCCAGCTCGTCCATGGCCAGTTCGGAGGCCAGGAAGGATTGCGGCGAGCCGTAGGCGCGGAAGGCCGAGCCCCAGGCATGGTTGGTGCAGATGGTGCGCCCTTCGCCCCGGATGCTGGGGATGTCGTAGCCCGCGCCGATAAA
>JAVBQP010000043.1:0-29878 GCA_031548905.1 Desulfovibrio sp.
CCCCCCCCCCCCCCCCCCCCCCCCGGCCCCCCACCCCCCCCGCCCCGCGCGCCCCCACCCGCGCGCGCCGCTGCGGTTTGGGCTGCGCCTCGTTCACCCGCAGGGTACGGCCGCCGAAGTTGGTGCCGTTGAGGGCTTCCACCGCAGCCGTAGCGTCGGCGTCGTCCATTTCAACGAACCCGAAACCGCGGGCGCGGCCGGTTTCCCGATCGCTCACCAGTTTCACGGAGCTCACGTTGCCGTGGCTTGCAAACAGGTTGCGAACCTCGTCTTCCGTCGCCGACCAGGGCAGGTTGCCCACATAAAGAGACTTCGTCATGCAAAATTCCTCTCCAAAAAAAATGAACCACCGCGCAGCTGTATCCCGCATCCAATTGCCGGAAACGCGCGTTTCCTGCAATTCCCTTGCCTTAACACGAGCCCGGGGTCAATAGATTTTTCATAAATTTGTGCTTTTTTTCTCAAGTTTTTTTCATCGGAAATCTGAAAAACACATGAGAAGAACGTATATTCCGCACATAACCCGTTGAGTTTCCATTATTACAATATTGTTGAACAGCGTGTCCGCCCACCATGTTGCAACGCGCCCCGCGACGAAAATCGGCCGCTATTCGACCAGCACTTCCACCGTGGAGGAGGAAGGTCGCCGGATGTCGCGATTCTTCAGCGGGTCGTTCAGATCCAGCACCAGACGAGGCCCGCCGGGCTGGGAACCGAGACGCACGTTTTTGATCACCCTGTTCTGCGGCACGGTCGGCGCCTTCATGCCCGACCACTTGCCGGGCAGATCCAGCACCAGACGAGGCGGATTGGGGAGAAAAAACGCTTTGATGGGGAAGGCGCCGTCGGCTTCAATGCGCAGCAACATCTTTTGATCGGCGAAATGCAGGCTGATGCCGCGCAGGGTATGAGAGGCCGTGGCCGAGAGGTTCTCCTCGCGAACCGGGGTATCGGCCTTGCCGGGGTCTGTCTTGGGGGCTTCCGCCTTGGGAATTTCCACTTTCGGTGTTTCCGCCTTGGGTTGCTCCGTCTTCGGCGCCTCAGCCCTGGGCTGTTCCGTCTTGGGGGCCTCACCCTTGGGGGCTTCCGCCTTGGGAGTTTCGGCCTTGGGCTGCTCGGCTTTCGGCTGTTCCACCGGGGCGGGCGTTTCTCCGGGAGGCGTCGCCCGGGGAGGCTCAAGGCGGGAGGGCGCCCCACCCTGAGTATCGGCCATCGGGCCGGAACCACCGCCTGGCGTGACGGCGGGCGGGGGGTCGACCCTGGGCAGGGATTCGGGGGCCCGGGCCGGCGTACCCGGGGCGCCGGCGCCCTCACCGGCAGGGGGAGCCGGTTGCCCCGCTCCGCCTTCATGCGGGGTCGAGGAAACGGAAACCTGCACGGGCGTTTCGCCGCCGGAATGCAGAAAATACACCAGGCCCATGGCGCAGAGCACCACGCCGAGCACGGCAAGGGTAAAACCTTTGTTCATGGACGAAAAGCTCCTGAGGCTTGGCCGCCGGCTCAGTGCGGGCCGCCGGAATTGAGAAATTCCAGAAAGGTGCGGGCCGCCTCGAAATTCGGCGCGGCCGCGAGAGATTCGTGCAGATAGGACTTGGCTGCCGACGCGTTGCCCATCTCGTATTCCGATCGGGCCACGTTGAACAGCACATGTTCGTCTTTCGGGGCCAGGGACAAGGCGCGCCGGTGGCAGGCCAGGGCCCGGGCCGGATGGTGCAGCTTGCGCAGGGTCAGGCCGAACTCCGTGAACATGTATTTCTGCTGCCAGGTATAGGGGCCGGGGCGCTCGATGAGACGGTCGAGCTCGTCCGGAGCGGCATCGTCGCCTTCCCGTATACGGGTGACAAGGGAAGCGAAGGTATCGCGCATGTCCGCCTCCCGCTCCCGGGCCATGTTTTCGCGCTCCTCCTCCGAGCCGGAGGAGGGCCGCCGGACGGGAGCTTCTTCGTCGTTGAAAAAGCCGTCCAGCCACGGGGAATCCGCAACGGTCGCCGGGCGTGGAACGGCTGTGAGGCCGTCTTTCCGGTGGTAGGGATCCCCCTTGGCCTGCTCGTACCACATGGCGAACAAGTCCGGAGCGTCCGACCGGAGCGTCCCCGTGTCGCCGGCCCCATCCCGGCGCGTGAAATTGTCGTCGAATTCATGTTGTTCCATAAGATATGCCGTCCCCCACGGCTCTCCTTCCGCGCCCAAAGCCCGGACCATGACATTACCGTCCTGCATCTTCCAGGCCTGCCACGGCCCGGCATGACGAACCGGCAGCAGATTCCGCCCGGCACCCGGCTTGGTGACGCAGTGACCGAGAAATTCCGCATTTTCCACAGGTAAAGCTCCTCACCGGCCCGGCTTGCCGGTCGGCTCCGGCCGGTGGCCGAATTTTCATGCGTGTATCGCATTTGGTCTGGAAAGGAAATGCCTGAAAAAGGGGAAATCCGGGATGAAGGCTCTTCGTTTCCCGCCCCGCGGGCCGGATGTCCGCCGTTGGCTTTGCTTCTGTTTTGGCGTAAGGTAGCCACATGCATGAAATGGCCCTGGCGGAAAGCCTGATCGGCGTCATCCGCGAAGAACTGGAACGGCACGAGGCCGGCGGACTCAAGCGGGTGATCCTTTCCCACGGCGCTTTGGCCGGAGTTGTGCCCGAGGCCCTGCAATTGGCCTTCGGCGTTCTCACCGCCGGAACCCCTCTGGCAGGCGCGGAACTGGAGATGCGGGAAATCCCCATCCTGCTCGCCTGCGGCGGCTGCGGCGCTGAATTTTCCCCCGAAAAGGGCCTGACCGCTCTGCTTGCGCCTTGTCCCGACTGTTCCGAGCAACTGGGGCATACGGTTCTGTCCGGCAAGGGCATCGTCATTGAACACCTGGAGGTGGAGTAGCTATGGAAATTCCCGTTGTCCGCAATATTCTGGAGGCCAATGACGCGGAGGCCGGCGCCCTGCGGGAGCGCTTCCGGGCCGGGAAGGTTCTGGTTCTCAACCTGATCAGTTCCCCCGGCGCGGGCAAGACCTCCCTTCTGGAGCGCACCCTGCGGGACTTGTCCGGCGAGTTCGCCATGGGCGTCATCGAGGGCGACCTGCAGACGGACAACGACGCCCGCCGGGTGGCCGCCACCGGGGCCAAAGCCGTGCAGATCAACACCAACGGCGGCTGCCACCTGGATGCGGCCATGGTGCGCAACGTTCTTGATACATTCGACCTGGAAAAGCTGGACGTGCTCTTTATCGAAAATGTCGGCAATCTGGTCTGCCCCGTGGAATTCGACTGCGGCGAGGACCACAAGGTCGCCCTGCTCAGCGTGACCGAAGGCGATGACAAGCCGGAAAAGTATCCTCTGCTCTTCAACCTTTCCACGGTCATGATCCTGAACAAGGTCGATTTGCTGCCCCATGTGGATTTCGACATGGATCGGGCCGCGCGGTTCGCCCGCGCCCTGAACCGCGAGCTTACGATCTTCCCGCTTTCCTGCCGCAACGGTGACGGCCTGGATGCATGGTACGACTGGTTGCGCGCGGCGGTCGCGGCCAAGCGCGGCTGAGCCCATGTCCAACCCCTTTCAGGAGTTGCGCGCCCGCCTGGAGTCCGAGGCGAAAAAGCGGGAGGAGGCCAAGTCGCCGCGCCCCTGTGTCCCATCCGTCCCCTCCGGCCGCAAGTCGGCCGCCGCGCCCCCCAGGGCAGACGAGGACGCCGACGCGGCCCTGTTTCTGCGGAGCGTCGCCGCCGCTCCTCTGCCCCAGGCCGGACGCGGCCGCCCGGCTCAGGCCGCCGGTCGGCCCATGCCCATGCCGGCGGCGCTCAAACCCGCCGAGCCGGCGAAAGCCCCGGCGGCTCCGCCCCTTCCCGCGCCGGTCGAACCCGCCGCCCCGGAAGACGATATGTTTTTCACGGCCATGCGCGGGGTGGCCCCCATCGCGGCCAGGGGCCGGGACATCCACGCCCCGGCGGAGGCGGCGTCGAACGAATGCCCTGGTCGGGATCCGGCGGCGACCCTGCGCGACCTGCTGGACGGCCGGATCGAGTTCGCGGTCTGCCACACCGAAGAATATATGGAAGGTTTCGTGGCCGGGCTGGACCCTTTGATCCTCGGCAAGCTGCGGGCCGGTTCCCTCAGCCCGGAGGCCCACCTGGATCTGCACGGGCTGAATGCCCGTCAGGCCCTGGATGCCCTGGCGATTTTCATGAAGAACGCCTATACCCGGAGCCTGCGCGCCGTGCTGGTGATCACCGGGCGCGGTCGCAACTCGCCGGACGGCATCGGGGTGCTGCGCCTGCAATTGCAGGAATGGCTGACTCATGATCCCTTCAAGCGCGTGGTTCTGGCCTTCTGCACGGCCCAACCCCACGACGGCGGCCCCGGCGCGGTTTACGTGCTGCTGCGCAAATACAAGAAGAGTCGCGGCAAGATTGTCTGGGAGCGTGGGCCGGGAGACGACGAAATGGTGTAGGCGGCGTCTGGGGGAGTTCCCGTCGGCAGTTATCGCAGGTCGGCTTGGTTGAGCAGCGCCAGGACTTCGGCCGCAATGTCCGCAAGAGGGCGGGCGGCGTCCAGCGCGGCATGGGCGGTTTTCCGGTACAGGGGTTCGCGTTCGGCCGCGATACGGGCGACTTCCTCCAGTGGGTCGAGGCCCGTCAGGCTCGGGCGCAGGCCCGGATCGGGGTCGGCGGCCAAGCGTTCGCGCAGCACAGCGGCGGGAACGCTCAGATACAGCACCAGCCCGTTCTCGCGCATAAAAGCCCGGTTGCCGGCATCCAGCACCATGCCTCCGCCCGTGGCCGTGACCGAGCCGGACCCGGCGGCGGCGCGCAGGGCGGCGGCTTCCCGCCTGCGGAACCCCTCCCAGCCTTCGGCCGCGACAATGCCGGCCACATCCAGGCCCGCTTCGGCCCGGACCAGATCATCCGTATCCGAGAATGAAAATCCCAACTCACGGGCCAGAACGGCCCCAAGGCTCGTCTTGCCGGCCGCCCGGGGACCGATCAGGAAGATGCGGGAAATATGGGACACATCGGCCGTCATGGCGTACCGCGGGGTATGTGAAGGTTGCAAAAAACAGAAGGAAGCACGGGGTCGTTCACGACGCCATACTTCCTTCCGTGCCTTGGGATTACTTCGTTCCGAAAATTTTGTCGCCGGCGTCGCCCAGGCCGGGAATGATGTAGCCTTGGTTGTTGAGCTTCTGGTCCAGGGCGGCGGCGTAGATGTCCACGTCCGGATGGGCCTTGAGCACACGCTCCACACCCTCGGGGGCGGCCACGAGGAACAGGCCGACAATCTTTTTGCAACCCGCTTCCTTGAGCAGGTCGATGGTGGCGACCAAGGTGCCGCCGGTGGCCAGCATGGGATCCAGAACCACGGCCATGCGGTGCTTCATGTCCTTGGCGAGCTTGACATAGTACCGAACCGGCTCGAGGGTGTCCTCATTCCGGAACATGCCCACCACCCCGACCTTGGCGCCGGGGATCATATCCAGAAAGCCGTCGAGCATACCGAGGCCGGCGCGCAGGATGGGCACCACAGTGATTTTCTTGCCTTTGATCCGGTGCGTTTCGACCGGCCCGGCCCAGCCCTGCACGGTGATTTTTTCCGTCTCCAGTCCTTTGGTCGCTTCATAGGTCAACAGCCGGCAGATTTCATTGGACACCGAGCGGAATTCCCGCACGGGAATGTCGTGTCGGCGCAGGATTCCCAACTTATGCTTGACCAGGGGGTGTTCAACGATATGCAGAGGCATCAGGAATACTCCTGCCCCAAAGGGGGGCGTTCCGGGTGGGACGAAATATCGGGGCATTGACCCCCGACGGCTCTCTTTTGTAAAGTGAAGCCCGCTCCCCGGTCAAGTGCGCTTTTTTCACGAAAATATCGTTCCCCGCGCGTCCCTGCGGGCTTATTCCCGGCGACCGCGCGACCAAACGCCCTGAGCCGCCGCGACCGATACCCCATGAGTCGACCAGAAATTTCCCAGTACGAAGTAATCGCCGAGCCGGCGGAGGCCGGCCAGCGCCTGGACGCCTTTCTGGCCGCTCGCCTCAAAACCGAGGGGCTTTCGCGCGAAAAAATCAAAAGCCTGATCCGGGAAGGCCGGGTCCGGGTCAACGGCAACCCCTGCGACTCCCCCAAAATCGCCGTGCGGGCGGGGGACGCCATCCTGCTGGAGCGGGAGGCCGCGCGTACCCGCCTGGAACCCGAAGACGGTGCTCTGGCCGTGCTGTACCGGGATGAATACCTGGCCGTGCTGGACAAACCCGCCGGGCTGACCGTGCATCCCTGCCCCAACCGGCCGAGCGGCACCCTGGCCCATCGGCTCGTGGCTCATTTTCCCGAGCTTGCGGCCCAGGAGGGATTCCGCCCCGGCATCGTCCACCGCCTGGACATGGACACGAGCGGGCTCCTGGTGGCCGCCCTTTCGGAAAAAAGCCGGCAGGCCCTGGCCGCCATGTTCGCCGGCCGGGAGGTGTTCAAGGAATACCTGGCCTTGGTCGGCGGCGTGCCCGCAAAAGAAGAGGAGCACATCGAAACCTGCATGGGCCGGGATCCGGCCAACAAGGTCCGCATGGCCGTCCTGGCTTCCGGCCGACCGGCCAAAAGCCTGCGGCGCACCCTGTACGCCGACCCGGACGGGCGATTTTCCGTGCAGGCCGTGCGTATCTTCACCGGCCGCACCCACCAGATCCGGGTCCACATGGCCCACATCGGGCATCCGCTCCTCGGCGACGTCCTCTACGGCGGCGACGGCCGCGCGGCCGATCGCCAGATGCTCCACGCCCACCGCCTGGCCTTCCGGCATCCTTTCAGCGATGAGGAGATGCGCTTCACCTGCCCACCCCCGCCGGACTTTTTCGACTGCCTGCGCCGCCTCCTGACCCGGCCCCTGCGGGTGGCCCTGACCGGCTCGCCCGGCTGTGGCAAATCCACCCTGTTGCGCTTCCTGGGGGAACTCGGCCTGCCCGTGATCGGCGCGGACGCCCTGGTGGCGGCCCTCTACCAGCCGGGGCAGGCGGGGCATCTGGCCCTGCGCTCACGCTTCGGCACCCGTTTCGTCCCCGGAGCCGACTCGCCTGTGGACAAAAAAAAACTGACCGAGGCCATGCTTGAAGAGCCCCTTCTGCGCCGAGAAGTCGAAGCCCTGATCCACCCCCTGGTGCGCCGCGCGGTGGAAGAATTCTGGGGAAATCACCCCCAGGCTCCGGCGGCCGTGGCCGAAATCCCCCTCTATTTCGAGGCCGGCTACCATAAGGGCGGCCATCCTCCCTTAGCCGTGGGCGTGCGCCGGCCCTTTGAACCGCGCCGCGCGCTCCTGATGGAGCGGCGCGGCTGGAGCGCCCGCATGGTCGACACGGTGGAATCCTGGCAGTGGCCGGAGGAAGGCAAACTCCGCGCCTGTAACCTGGTGGTGGACAACACCGGCACCGAGGACGATCTGCGCTCCGAAGCGAAGCGTCTTGCGGCCACACTCGCGGAGTTGGCCGGGAGCGAGACCTCCGCCCTCCTGGCGGGCATCGGCCGCGTCTGGGAAGCCCGCGCGTGGGGCGGCGGCGCTCCCGACCCGGAAAAACAGCGCTTGCCATGAACCGATGAAGCGACTAAAGTATTTCGGCCAATCTTTATTCACACAAGGAGCCTCCCCTATGAGCGCACACCGTACTGTTTCCAGCCGCTGTTCGCGGTTTTTTTTCCTGCCGGCCTGCCTGACCCTGACGCTGGCCCTGGCGGCCTGCGGCGGCGGCTCCACCTCGCCGGAAGCTTCGAAAAAAGATGACCCCAGCGCCATGAAACTCGCTTACGGAGTGAGCTTCCGCGTCCCTCAGGGCTGGAAAATCGACGGGATGGTCACCCCGGAACAGGCCACCCCGGCCGTGCTGGACCAGCGGGCCGACTCCGGCGAGCCGGTCATGCTGGTGTCTCTGCACCGCCCGGCCGACACGCCCGAAGGCAAGAACGGCATTGCCGCAATCTTTCTGGTGGACGCCGGCCGCGGCTTCCCCCCGAAGGATCAGGCCGCCGCGTTCACGCCCGAAGACCTGCAAAAGTATGCCGAAGCCATTCTGGCCCGTGATAAGGAAGACGCCCGCAAGAGCAAAGGCCAGAGCAATCTGCTGAACTGGACCGTGAACAAGTCGCAGACCGACGGCCGGCTGACCCTGACCCACAAAGGCATGGCCAAGCGCCCCGACGGCAAGCTGGAAATCTACGACGTCAACATTTATCTGGATAACGGCAAAGGCATCGGCGTGAAGACCCTCACCGATCCGGACGTCCCCGGCAACGCCGATCAGGTCCGCGCCTTCGTGGATTCCATCCGCATCGCCCGTTAGTCCTTTCCCACTGCCGACAAAGAAGACCCCCCGACCAATTGGTCGGGGGGTCTTTTAAAACAAGAGGGGGGAGGGAGCCTCCTCCTCACCACTTGCCGTTCTTCTTTCTCTTTTCAAACTTCGCGTGATACTCCCCAATCAACTCATGCAAGGCCGCGCCGATCCGCCCGTATTCCACCTCGGTCAGGTTGGCCAACGAAACCCGCGCCGAGGGGTGTACCGTGCCGAACCCCTTGCCGGGCAGCAGAACCACCCCGGCTTTCTCGGCCAAGTCAAAGAGGAACTGGTTCGGCTTCAGCGTCTTCAACAGCCAGTCAATGAACTCTCGGCCATAGTTCTCCCGGCCGAGCACCTCCACGTCCAGCAGGTGGTAGTAGTCCACGTCGTCGGGATGGTGGGCGGGCTGCACGGCCATGCTCCGGTACAGGGCGTCGCGCCGCCGGCGGACCACCCGTTTCATGGCGTTTTTGTAGCTGTCGGCCTCGTCCATAAGGGCGAAGAGCGAGAACATGACCATCTGGACCTGCACCGGCGTGGCCAAGCCGGCCGTGTGGTTCAGGGCCACGGTGCGGCTGTCGGCCACCAGGCGGTCGATGAACTTGATGTGCCGCGGGTCGGTGGTGATCGAGCTGTAGCGCGCGTCCAGTTCGGCCAGGATCTTTTTCGGCAGGCCCGCGATCAGGCGGTCCAGAACGTTGTCCTCATGCGTGGCCACCACACCCAGGCGCCAACCCGTAGCCCCGAAGTACTTGGAATAGGAGTAGACCAGGATGGTGTTGCGCGGGCAGACCGCGAAGAGCGAAACGAAATCGTCCGCGAAGGTGCCGTACACGTCGTCGGTGAGGATGATCAGGTCCGGCCGCTTTTTCACGATGGCTGCGATGCGATCCAGGTTCTCGCGGGACATCTTCACCGAAGGCGGATTGCTGGGGTTGACCAGGAAGAACGCCTTGACCGTCGGGTCAAGCAGCTTGTCCAGCTCCTTCTTGGAAAACTGCCAGTTCTCCTTGGGGTCGGCGTTGATATGCACGACTTTGAGCCGGTAGTCGTTGAGCTCGGGAATCTCAATGTACGGAGTGAAGATGGGCATCCCCAGGGCGATGGTGTCGCCGGGGTTGAGCAGGTGGTTCTCCCGCAGGGTGTTGAACAGATACGTCATGGCCGCCGTGCCGCCTTCCACGGCGTACATGTCGAAGTCGCCCTTGAAGGGCGTGTTGCCGATCATCTCCTTGCGGATGTATTCGCCCACAATTTTTTCCGAGAGCTTGAGCATCCGGTCGGGCACGGGATACATGCAGCCGAGAATACCCTCGGCCATCTCGTAAATGAAGTCGCCGGCGGAAAGGCCGAGCTGATCGCGCACGTAGGAGACGGCATCGCGAAGAAAGCGCACGCCGGGCACGTTCTTATTCTCGTTGACGAATATTTCGAAGCGCGCCTCAATGCCTTCGCGCCGGGGGAAGCCTCCCACACCCTCGGGCATGTAGCTGAAGGAGCGCTCGGCCTCGCTCATGGCGAACAGGCCGAACTGGAAGAATCCGTGGCGCGGCAGGGTGGCCAGGAAGTTGGGGTTGCCCCGCCCGGCGTTCAGCAGGGCGCGGTCGGTGCGGCCGGAAGCGGCCTTGATCAGCACGTCTTTGAGTTCAAAGGGGCTGAGCTTGCCGATTTCATTGATGTCGGGCAGTTGCATGGCGAACTCCTTATGTTTGGGGAGCGTGGATGCTCGGTTCAAGCCAGGGCGACCACCAGGGGGCCCAGCAGGGTAAGAAACACATTGGCCAGGGCGTAGGTGACCGCGAAGGGCACCGTGGGCACGGAGTTCTCGGCCTTGTTCAGGATTTCCCCGAAGGCCGGGTTGGCGCTGCGTGTGCCGGCCAGCGCCCCGGCGAACACGGCCGTGTTGTCGTAGCGCAGAATCCAGCGGCCCACGAGCATGGTCAGAATCAGGGGCAGAACGGTGACCACCGCGCCGATCAAAAAGATGCTTACACCGTGCTCGGCCACCGTGCCGACGGCCTCCCGGCCGTAGTTGAGGCCGACCACGACCACAAACCCGGCCAGGCCGAGATCCTTGAGCAGTTGGGACGCCCCCTCGGGGAAGGCGCCCATGCTCGGCCTGTTCACCCGCAGCCGGCCGAAAATCAGGCCGGAAAGCAGGGCGCCGCCGCCGCTGCCCAGGGTGATGGGCAGGGAACCGGCATGGACCACAATCTTGCCGAGCAGCAGGCCGGCCACAAGGCCCAGGCCCATGTAAACGAAGTCGGTCTTGGTGCCGGCTTCCAGAACATAGCCGATGGCCGAAGCCGCCCGGCGCACGTCCCGCTCGGCGCCGTACAGGGTGATCACGTCGCCGCGCAGAACCTTGGCGTCAAGGGTGGCGGGAACGGGGCGATCCTCCCGCTTCAGGCCGACCACGTATAGACCGTGGCGCATTTCGGGCGAGGCGAGTTCGCGGATCTCGGCAAAGGTCTTGTCGTGGAGTTTGTCATTGGTGACCACGATGTCCCGGGTCTGGATGCGCACTTCCATGCCGGGCTCGCCGGGACGTTCCGGCCCCAGGCGTTTGGCCGCCTCCAGAACGCTCCGGCGCTTGCCGACCAGCAGGATGACGTCATCAGCTTCAAGCGCGGCTTCAGGGGCCACGGCGATGACCGCGCCGTTGCGCTTGATCCGCTCAATCGTCACGGGCGGAAGGCCGAACAGCCCTTTAAAGTCGCGCACGCTTTGCCCGGCGGCCGGGCCGACGCGGAAGATGCGCCCCACCAGGGCGGGCACGGCAAGCTGCTGTTCGTCGCCCACCACCAGGCCGCCGCTGTGGGATTGGGCCTCGGCGGCAACGGCGTCGTCGCGGATGGTCCTGCCCATGAACTTTTCAAGCAGGTTCACGCAGACCAGGATGGCCCCGAAGGAGCCGAAGATATAGGTGACCCCGTAGCCAACGGAAATGTTGGCCACGAGCCGGGCGGTTTCTTCCGCCCCCAGTTGCATACTGTGGATGGCGGATTCGGCCGTGCCCATGATTGCCGACTGGGTCAGCCCGCCGGCCGCGATGCCGGCGGCCAGGCCCTTGTCGAGGTTGAACAGGCGGGCGCAGACCACCACCGTGATCAGGCCGGAGACCGCCAGCACCGCCGAAAGGATGATTTCCTTGAGCGATTGCCTGCCGAGGGAGCGAAAGAACATGGGCCCGCTGGTGAAACCGACGGCAAAAATGAACAGGGCGAAGAGCATGTTCTTGACCGTGTCGTCCACATGCACACCGAACTGGCTGACCAGCACGGCCATGAGCAGCGACCCGGCCACGCCCCCGAGTTGGAATTTGCCGAAGTTGATTTTGCCCACAAAGTATCCCAAGGCCAGGGACAGGAAGAGGGCCAACTCCGGCATGGATTTGAACAGATCCTGAATGAAGACGTGGAGAGCGTTCATGAGGGTCTCCTTTATGAGGGAGAGCGGGTTATGGAGCCTGCATCAGGGCCGCCAGCCCCACAATCACGGGGCCGAGCAGCGGCAGGATCGCGTTGGAAACGGCATAGGTGATGGTGTAGCCGATCAGCGGCGTGGTGTTCCCGGCCGCCGCCTGCACGGCGCTTAAGGCCGGGGTGCTGCACTGTTGCCCGGCGATGCCGCCGAGCAGGATCGGAATATCCAGCTTGAGCAGCTTGCGGCCGACAAATAGCGAGATCATGGCCGGGAACAGGGCGATGCACATGCCCACCCCGGGCAGCACCAAGCCATATTGGGCCACCAGAGCGAATGCCTGGGGACCGGAAGAAAGGCCGACGCAGGCCACAAAGGCGGACAGGCCGAGATCCTTCATTATCTCCAGAGAAGCGGGCGGCGTGCCGGGTACGGCCGGGTGTTTGGCCTGGAACCAACCGAAGGCGAGGCCCGTCAGCAGGGCGCCGCCGCCGGTGCCCAAGGTCAATTCGACGCCGCCCACATTCAGGCCGATCCGGCCGATCAGCACGCCGAGCACCACGCCGAAGCCCATGTAAATAAAGTTGGTGCGGCCGCTTTTTTCGATGCGCTTGCCGATGTGTTCCCCGAGGCGCCGGACGCCCTCGGCCGAGCCGAACAGGCGGATCACGTCACCGGTCTGGAAGGACAGGGAAGGCACCAGGGGCATGACCTGGCCGCCCCGGACGAGCCCGGCGAGGTACGCCTCGCTCGGGAAGCCTTGTTCTCTGGTCCGGGCGATGAGTTCGCCCAGGCTTTTCCCGAGCAGGGCCGGGTTGCTGCAAATATATTCCTCAAAGTCCACAACCATGTTCATGGCCCCAGAGCCGGTCGTTTCCGGGCCGATAAGCCCCTGGGCGCGCACCGCGCTCTCCCGATGTCCCAGAACCAGAACCCGGTCGCCTGCCTTGAGGATGAGATCCGGGGCAAGCGCAAGCAGATCGCGCCCACGCCGCACCCGTTCAATCCGGGCCGTTGCGCCCATCTGCTCGTTGAGACGGGCCAGGCTTTTGCCCGCGCCCACGCCGACCCGGTAGACGCGCCCGACCAGTTCGGGCGCGGCCTGGGAGTCGCCTGCCGCGTCGTCGCGGCCGTCGCCGCCAAGAGCCTTCCAGACCCGGTCCGCTTCCTCGCGCAGGTTCACCCTGAGCAGCAGCGGGGCCATCTGGCTGGTGAAGACCACGATGCAGATAAGACCGAAGATGTATGTTACGGAGTAGGCTGTAACAACGTTGCTCTGCAAAGATTTTATGGCATCCGCCGGCAGGGGGAGGCGGGCGATGGCTTCGGAGGCCGTACCGATGACGGCGGATTCCGTGGCCGAGCCGGCCACCAACCCGGCGGTGGTGCCCGCGTCGAAACCGAACAGGCGCATGGCCGAAAGGGCCAGGACCAGGACGGCGACGACCTCGATAAGCGAAAGCAGGCCCAGGCGCAGGCCCTTGGCGTTGAGGTTGGCGAAGAACTGTGGCCCGCCCGCGTAGCCGAGGGCGAAGATAAACAGGGCGAAGAACACGTTTTTCACGGTGGCGGGCACGGCCACCCCGGACTGCCCTAAAAGCAGGGCCACGATCAGTGTGCCGCAGACCCCACCGAGTTGCACGGGGCCGAATTTGATCCGGCCCACGGCAAAACCGAGGCCTACGGCGAGGAAAATGGCGATTTCCGGCTCGCCGGAAAGAAGGGAAAGCGCATGGGGTATGTCTTGGAACAAGCCCGCGATGGAGAGGAAAAAGTCTTGCATCGGCCGTCCTCACAAGGGTTTGAGGACAGTATAAAACGCCGCCGGCGAAAGAACATGATAATTCGATGAAGAGGGGGGATTCTTTTTATAATGCGGTCTGTCCGCTTTGCGGGGGAAGATTTCCCCCTGTCGAAAGCAGGGGAGCCCGAATCAGCGGAAGCGCGGCGGCAGGATGAAGTCGAAAGATTCCGGCATGGCGCCGTCTGATGGGCGGAGCAGGGTCCGCATGGACCAGTCCGTGCCCTCAAGCAGGTGCTCGGGGTTGAAGCTCCCCGGAAAGTACCTGTCCCGGAAAGTTCGGCGCGAGATGAGCCCGGCCGGGCTTTGTCGGAATGGCAGGTTTTCCCGGTCCCAGCCAAAACGGGCCGAGGGAACGACATGGGCGGTGCGGCCCCTACTCTTCAGTCGCAGGGCCAGATCCGCGTCGGCGTAATGGCCGGGAGCGAAGGCCGTGTCAAAGCCGCCGCTTTCAAGAAACAGATCACGCCGCACGGCCAGGGCCGGGGACGGCACGACATCCACGGCATAGGGGGTGTCGGTTTCCCAGGGAGCGGCGAACACCGGCTCCCCGCGTGCGGTCAGTTTACCGCCGGCGATGGGGCGGGAGCCGGCGCCTTCCACGATACCGCCGGCCGTTCCGGCCAAAGGCTCGGACTCCAGAAACCCGGCCAAAGCCGCGACGGCACCAGGGCGCGGCACGACATCCTCTTCCAGAAAGACCAGAATCCGCCCGGAGGCCGCGGCCGCGCCCAAGCCCGCGGAAAACACCCGGCCGACGTCGCCCTCGGTGACGACCACGCAAGGCTTGCGCCGGCAATGCGGAGCCAGGGCCGCGACAAAATCGCCCGCCCCGGCCGGATCGGGCAGAATCAGCACGGGTTCGGCGTCGTCGAGGAACGGCAGGGTCGCGGCCAGGCGTTCGGCGGCGGCCGCGTCCTGCCGGGCCGGGGAAATAATGGCGCTTACGCCGGCGGGCTCTTTGTCGCGCAGCAGGATTTTTGCCGTCTGCGTCGCCCGGCCGAGGTCGTAGACAAACGGCACGGCCTGATGCAGAGCACCTTGCCGGCGACAAAAGATCCAACTGTCGCGCATGGTTGCGATGTTGGTGCTGAGCGAACCCGCGTTGACCCTGGCTGTGTACTCGCCGGTGATCACCGGCAAGTGCCGGAAGGGGAAGAAACGGGCTATGCGTTGCCAGAGATCCCAGTCCTCATGCCCGCGCAGATAGGGTGCGAAGACCCCGGCCGGCCCCAGGCAGGAACGCTCAAACATGGCGCAGAGCACGGGCAACAGATTGCGGCGGGCCAGTTCGGCCGGGTTGAAGTCTTCGGAAAGCGGCAGGCGGCGCGAAACGGTCTCGTACCCGGCCCCGAAGTCGCGTTGCTCGGCCAGCAGGGCGTCGGCATAGACCATCTGGTAGTTGGAGACGCTCATGGCCTCGGCCAGGACGGAGATGTGGTTTTCAAAGAAATAATCGTCGTCGTCTAAAAACGTGATCAAGCGGCCCCGCGAGGCGGCGAGCCCACTGTTGCGGGCGGCGGAAAGACCGCTGCGCTTGCGCTCGTGCTCCACAACAACAGGGTGCAGGCTGCGCGCATACGTGCCGAGCACGGCGCCTACCGGGGCGTCGCCGTCATTGACCACCACGACTTCAAAATCCCTACCGATCTGGATTTCCAGACTATGCAGGGCGCGAGCCAGAAAATCCGGACGGTCGCAGGTGGGGATGATCACGGAAACAAGTGGGGCGTCGGCCATGCGGGATCCTTTACCGAGGTCTGCCGAAATCTTAGCCGGGGGGGGCGCAAAAGGCAAGCCGCCGCGCCCGAGAACCCCGCGCCCCATCCTCTATGGCCCGCCTTTACCTGCCAACCCTTGTCAACCGCCTTTTCAACCCTTATACTTCGTCTCTTTCCCCCTCCGCCAAGCCGGCGCCGAAAGCGCCAAAAGGTCTTCCCATGCTTTCCAAGGGCCCCCATATATCCATAAATTCCGCTTCCCTGGTGCCGCGTATCCTGCGCATCAGCGACAAAGAATTCGCCGAATGGCCCGAAGCCGTCCGCGCCCTGACCCTGGATATCGCCGAGGAACTCTTCTTGGTTCGCTATAACCCATTTATCGCGGCCGACACGGTCAAGCGCAGCGTGCGCGAGCGCTTTGAGCAGGCCCGGCGCGGTCTGGCGCATCACTACGCCACGAGCATCGGTGAAGGCATCACCATGTTCTGGAGCGCCCACGAAAGCGACATGGCCTTCAAGAAGGAGCTTATCGGCAAGTTGTCGGAATTCCTGCCCGCCGGGTGTATCGATACCCGCCGGGCCGCCTTGGTGGAAAACGCCACGGACGCCACCGACCTGCGCCTGGAACTGCCCCTGCTCGTCCTGACCCCGGAAACGCCGGAGCAGGTCAGCCGGGTGGTGCGCCTGGCCAACGAGATGCATTTCGCGCTCATCCCCCGCGGCGGCGGCTCCGGCCTGACCGGCGGGGCCATCCCGGCCCGTAAGCGCTCGGTGATCCTCTCCCTGACCAAGCTGACGAGAATTCGCGATATCGACGCGGAAAACCTGACCATCTCGGCCGAGGCCGGCGTGCTGACCATCAACGCCATCAACGCGGCGGCCAAGCACAACATGCTTTTCAGCGTGGATCCGGCCTCCAAGACGGCCTCCTCCATCGGCGGCAACGTCGCGGAGAACGCCGGCGGGCCGCTCTGTTTCGAGTACGGCACAACCATCGACAATATTCTCTCCTATCGCATGGTCACGCCCACGGGCGAACTGATCGAGGTGACCCGCAAGGACCACCCCCGGCACAAGATCATGCCGGACGAGACCGCCGTGTTCGAGGTCCGGGATCTTTCCGGCGGCCTGCGCAGCGTGGTCCGGATCGGCGGCGAGGAACTGCGCCTGCCGGGTCTCGGCAAGGACGTCACCAACAAGGCCCTGTCCGGCCTGCCGGGGGTGCAGAAGGAAGGCACGGACGGGGTGATCCTGGACGCGACCTTCATTTTGCACGCCAAGCTGACCCATTTCCGGGTCATGGTCCTGGAGTTCTTCGGCCGGAGCATGGAAAACTCCATGCTGGTGATCAATGATATCGTGGCCCTGCGCAACGACATCCGCCGACGCGGCGACCTGGTCAAGATCACCGCCCTGGAAGAGTTCAACGCCAAGTACGTGCAGGCCATCGAATACAAGAAGAAGTCCGCGAATTACGAGGGCGAACCCATTTCCGTGCTCATCCTCCAACTGGACTCCAACGATGCCGACGCCCTGGACGAGGCGGTCAGGAACGTGGACCGGATCTGTGAATCCTACGACGGCGTGGACGTGTTCACGGCCAAAGACGAGCACGAAGCCGAGGTCTTCTGGGAAGACCGGCACAAGCTCTCGGCCATCGCCAAGCGGACCTCGGGCTTCAAGATCAACGAGGACGTGGTCATCCCCCTGCGGGCCATTCCGGATTTCGCCCTGTACCTGGAGCGCCTGAACCAGGAGTATATGGCCCGGGCCTACCGCACGGCCCTGAAGGCCGCCGGCGACCTGCCCGGCCTGCCCGAGGAGGACACCCGGATCACCGAGGAGCTGGCCTACGCGACCCGGATCATCCAGGGCGAAATACCCACTTCGGATCTTTCTGACGAAGAACTGCGGATGCACGCCTCGCTGTTTTTCGCCGCGTTCTCCCAGGACTTTCCGGCGCTTACCGGCAAGCTTGCGGAGATTGAAAAATACATGGCCGCCTCGGCCATCTGCGTGGCCAGCCACATGCATGCGGGCGACGGCAACTGGCACGTGAACATTCCGGTCAACTCCAACGACCCGGCCATGCTCCACAACGCCGAAACCGTGGCCGCCCTGGTCATGGGCAAGGCTATGGAGGTCGGCGGCGCGGTCACCGGCGAGCACGGCATCGGGATCACCAAGATCGCCTTCCTGCCTGAGGAGAAAATGGCCGATTTCCGCGAGTTCAAGCAACTCGTGGACCCGCGCAACATCTTCAACCCGGCCAAGCTCACCCAGCGCGAGCTGCCTGTTTCACCCTTCACTTTTTCCTTCAACCGACTGATTCAGGACATCCGGGGCAGCGGCCTGCCGGACAAGGAGCGGTTGATCTCGCTCCTGATCAACGTGCAGGTCTGTACCCGCTGCGGCAAATGCAAGCAGCACTGCCCCATGCACCAGCCGGAGCAGTCCCTGGTTCAGCACCCGCGCAACAAGAATCTGGCTCTGGGCGCGCTCATTGAAGCCATCTACCACTCCCAGGTCCACCACGGCCGGCCGGATCCTCTGCTCTTGGCCGAACTGCGCCTGATGGTTGAACACTGTACCGGCTGCGGCAAGTGCGTGGCCGTCTGCCCGGTGAAGATTGCTTCGCCCGAAGTGGCCCTGACCTTACGCGGCTTTCTGGAAGAGGAAGGCGCCGGCGGCCACCCCCTGAAAAGCCGGGTGCTCCACGCCGTGGCCAAAAACCCGGCCGGACGGGTGCCCTTGATGGGCAAGGCCGCTTCCATCGGGCAGGGTGTGCAGAACAAGATGGTCCGCCTGCTGCCTTCGGCTTGGCGCAACCGGTTCGCCAACCCGCTATTCCGCGCGCCGGGGCCCAAGCCGGGCTTCCGCAATCTGGCCGAAACCCTGCACCTTTCCAGGGGGAGCCTGTTCGTGCCCGAGGGGCATGTGCGCGGCACGGTGCTGTACTTCCCCGGCTGCGGCGGCGGGGTGTTCTTCCGTTCCATCGGTCTGGCCGGCACCTCCCTGCTCCTGGCCGCCGGCTACGCCGTGCTCCTGCCCCCGGAGCACCTTTGCTGCGGCTACCCCCTGCTGGCGTCCGGCGCTCACGACGCCTTCGCCGAGAACCAGGACCGCAACATCACCCGCCTGAAGGCCTTGGCCGAAGACGCCGCGGCCAAGGGCTACCCGGTCTCACGGGTGCTCACGGCCTGCGGCTCCTGCCGCGACGGCATGGAGCGGCACTTCCTGCCCCACGTCTTCCCTCAAACGGACGGCAAAAGCGTGGAACTCTCCGACGTGGCCTGGTTCCTGATGCAGTCCCTGCCCCCGGCGGCGCGACACGACGCGGCCTCAAGCTACGGCACCGGCCTGGCCCCGAGCTGCTCTCTGGGCAAGAACGGCACCGGCCGCAAAGCCGAGCCCGAGGATATCCGTGAGATCCTTTACCATTCCCCTTGCCACGCCGAAGTGCCCGGTATGCACAAGGTCAAGGCGGGCAAGCTGTACGCCGCCGCCATCGCCGAGCACCTGGGCCCGTCCGTGCGGGTCAGCCCCGGCTGTTGCGGGGAGTCCGGCCTGGGGGCCATGACTTCCCCGGCCATCTATAACAAGATCCGCAGCGCCAAGGCCGCGCGGCTTGAGCGCGATCTGGACGGCCTGGATCAGAACGCTCCGGTCGTCGTCGGCTGCCCTTCCTGCAAGATGGGCATCACCCGGATTCTTCTGCAGCAGGACAAGCGCCGGCGGGTGCTGCACCTGCTGGAATTCACGGCCGAGCGCCTGATGGGGCACACCTGGCGCAAGAAATGCATTAAACTCCTGGCCGGGATCGCCGGCGAGAACGGCTTGCGCCGGGCGAACATGGGTCTTATTCCCGATCTGCACTTGAACGAGGCGGAGAGCCGGGACGACGACGAGCAGGCATGAAGTATCTGGCCGTTGACTACGGGCAAAAGCGGGCCGGCTTGGCCGTGTCCGACGCGGGGGGGAGCATGGCCTTTCCCTTGCGGGTGGTGCCCGTGCACGGGCGAGAGCGCTTCACGGCCGAGTTGCCGGATATCGCCCGGAGTGAGGGTGCCGAGGCCCTGGTGGTGGGGCTGCCCCTGCGGGGCAACGGCGAAGTGAGCGAAACCACCCGGCAGGTGCTGAATATGGTCCGCGATTTGCGCGGCCGGACGGATTTGCCGATCTTCCTGATAGAGGAATACCTGAGTTCTTGGGATGCCGAGTCCCGCCTGCGCGAGGCCGGGCGCTCAAGCAAAAAATCCCTGGCCCGCCTGGACGCGGCGGCGGCCGCCGCGATTCTGGAAAGCTTCCTCGGCCTGTCCGAAGCCAAGCGGCAGGGTCTGCTCTATACCGAGGCCGAAGGGTAAATCCGGTCTTGGCCCTCTTCCCCCGCGTCCTTGCGGGCGAGCATCTTTTCAATCCGATCAACAAACGCGTCCAGACCGGAGACGACCCCCTGCGGCGCCGAGAGCGGCGTGGGCGGCGGCGCGGCCAGGGCCGCCCGGATTCCGGCCGCGAGGCACTCCGGGTCGCCGGGGTCGGCGATAAGTCGCTCCGGGGGTAGAAAGCGAGACGAGCCGTTGAACGGGGTGCTCAGCACCCGCAGCCCGCCGGCGGCCGCCTCGAGCAGCGCGTTGGAGCAGGCGTCGTAGAACGTGGGCAGGACGAAGACGTCCAGCGCCTGGTAAAAGGCAGGCATGTTCTCCACCTTGCCGAGAAAATGGACGCGCCCCTCAGCCCTCAGGTTTTTCGCCGACTCCAGGTACTCGCCGTGCCCGCGCCCGCCGGCCACGAAAAAGTGGTGGTCTTCCGGCAACAGAGCCAGGGCCCGGATCATCGGCCCCACGCCCTTGAGCTGGAAATTGGTCGAGGCCGTGCCGATGAACACTCCACCCCGAGCGGGCAGGGCGGCCCGGGCCGCGGCGCGTTCCTCGGGCGACGGCGGGGCGAAACGGGTGAAATCCGGCAGGTTGTAGATGACTTCCAGGCGGGCCGGGTTCATCGCGGGGTGCTCTTGCCGGATCCACTCGGCCACCAGGTCCGAAACGGCCAGAACCGTGGTCGAGCCGTCGTATTGCCGGCGCTCCACGGCCAGGGTCAGCCAATCCGAGGGCGAAAGCAGCCGGCGCAGGCGCTTGGAGAGACGGGGGAACCCGGCCGGCAGGGCCCGTTCGGAGAGGTTCCAATAGTTGCGCAGGGGGCCGCCACCCACGCGCAGAACGTCCTGTCGCCAGGTTTTGCCCAGGCCGATGGACAGGTCGTAGTTCCCCTTTTGCCGCGCCTGCTCGGCCCGGAGCAGGAACCAGAGCATTTTGGCCGCGCGCGGGCCTGGCGGCCTGCCCACCGCGATGACCCGCACCCCGACGGGCGGTTCGGCTTCCTGCCGGGCGCAGATGAAATCCACGGCATGGCCGCGCCGGGCCAGGGCTTCCGCCAGGCGGAAGCCGAATTGCTCCACCCCGCCATAGCGGGAATAGCGGGGCAGCATGATGCAGATGCGGGTGGGGTTCATGTCGGGATCCCGTAGACGGACAAAGGACGCAAACGCCCGGCCAGGGCGCGGGCGGGCAGGCAGACAAACAACAGGGCCGGCAGCAAATCGTAGGCGCCGCTGCTTTCGGCGATCATGAACGCGGACATGAAGGGGGCGCGGGTGGTGGCGGCCAGCAACCCGGCCATGCCGCATAAAGTGAACAGCCACATGGGCCCGTCAAGGCCGGGAAGAAAGGCGAAGCCGTGCCCCATGAGCACCCCGAAGGCCGTGCCCACAAACAGCGTGGGCGTGAGCACCCCGCCGGGGGCGCCGCCGCCGGTACTCGCCAGCATGGCGCACAGCTTGGCGCCCAGCACCGCCGCCGCGACTCCGGCCAGGGGCGGCGCGCCGAGGTACAGGCGCACCGTGCCGGCCCCGTTGCCCCACACCTCCGGATACCACAAAGACAGCAGGCCCACCAGCAGCCCGCCGATCCCCAGGCGCACGGGCAAAGGGGCGCGCAGAAAGACGGCCGCCCGATCGAACAGCTCGCGGGCCCTGGCGAGGGCGGCGAGAAACATTGTCCCGCACACGCCGCAGAGCAATGAGAACACGGCCAGGGCGGCGTAAAGGGAGATCTCCGGCTGCGGCACGACCGGCACCGCGTACAGGGGGGAAAAGTTGGACACGAGCCCGGTGCCCAGGCGTGAGCAGAATGCGGCCAGGGTCACCGGCCCGAGCACCCGTAGGGAGAGTGACCCCCCGGCGAGCACTTCGGCCGCGAAAAATGCCCCGGCAATGGGGGCATGGTAGGCGGCGGCCATGCCGGCCGCCGCGCCGCAGGCCACGAGGGTGCGGCGTCGTTCCACCGTGGCCTCGGCCGGTTCGGCGGGCCGCAGGCGGGCGGCCCAAGAGCCGAGGAGCGCGGCCAGCAGGATCATCGCCCCTTCCCGTCCCACGGCCAAGCCGCAGGAAACGACCAGCAACGAGGCCAGGCAGGAGATCAGGGAACCCGCCGCGTCCAACCGGCCGTCGCCCACGGTGAAGGCCTCAATATAGTCGGTGGGTGGCCGCCTGCCCGCCCGGCGGCGCTTCTGGAACACATACAGCAACAGGCCGGCGGCCACCGCTCCGGCCGTGGGCGTGAGCGCCCGCCGCCAGGGCGGCAGGGAGCGGGCGGCGGCGACCAGACTCGTGTCCAGGCCCAACAGCGCCGTTTCCAGCCCGGCCAGGGCATGTTCAAAGATCCATACGGCCAACGCCCCGCCCAGGCCGACCAGGACGATTTGCAGGGAAAACAACAGGGCGTCGGCCGGCGAGTTCGGCGGCCGGCCGTCCGGCCGCGCCACGCCCGCTTCCCCGCCGGCTGCATCGGGCCGGGAATTCGTTCCCCATTCCGGGTTCACCCGCCGTTTTCCTCAAGGGTTTCGGCCAGGCGCAGCAGTTCTTCCAACTGGATGTCCGCGCCGATGATCCCGGTGATCTCGTCGTTCTCGTCCGCGACCGGGGCGGCGACCGTGATGATCAGCTTGTCCGTGAAGTGGGATTGGTAAATGTCCGAAACGTGCAGCTTGCCGGTTTTCATGGGCTCGCGGAACCACTCGCGGCCGGAGAAGTCGTAGCCGATGGGCAGGCTGTCGTAGCGCGGCTTGTAGACCGGGTCGATGATCGCGTTGGCGAGCATTCTGCCTTGGGTGTCCGTCAGGTTGATGTACTGAATGAAAGGGTATTGCTTGAGGAAGGCGTCCATCCAGGGATAGTGCTCGTTGCCCGCGCCTTTGATCGCGCATTCCTTGCACAGCTTGACGATGACCCCGGCGGCGAGCCTGTGGGCGATATCGCGCAGGCGCTGTATTTCCGAGGGGAACAGTTCCGGCATGTAGCGTTTGGCCAGGGCGGTCATTTCCTTGTTGGAGAACGAGGTGTTCCGCCCGGTCTCGTAGGCCTGGAGGATGCGGTTGTAAATCATGCCCACGGCCGGGTTGCTCTTGCTCACCTGCCGTTCACCTTGCAAGCCGAGGTTGTTGTTGAGCCAGTAAGCGACACCCGCGCGGCCGGACTTGTCGGTGATGATGATCGGCACGTCCCGGCCGAGGATTTTCCTGGTGTCGAAGATATTGTAAATCTCTTCGTTCTTGGCCAGGCCGTCCACGTGGATGCCCGCGCTGGTGGCGTTGAAGTCCCGGCCCACAAAGGGGTAGTTGTCGGGGATGCGGTATTCCAGCTCGGTTTCAAAGTAGCGGGCGATCTGCCCGATAACCTGGGTGCGGGCCGCGTCGTCCTCGCCGGTCAGGGAAAGGTACTCGATGACCAGGGCTTCCAGGGGGGTATTGCCGGTGCGCTCGCCAAAGCCGAGCAGGGTCGAGTTGACCCCGCCGCAGCCGTAGAGCCAGGCCGTGGAACCGTTCACGAGCACCTTGTGGAAGTCGTTGTGGCCGTGCCATTCCAGGCATTGGCCGGGTACTCCGGCCGCGTCGGTGAAGGCCCGGACCAGGCGCGGCACCGAGCGGGGCAGGGCCGCGCCGGGATACGGCACGCCGTAGCCCATTGTGTCGCAGAGGCGGATTTTCACCGGCATCCCGGCTTCCTTGGAAAGCTCCATGAGCTTGGAGGCCAGGGGCAGGCAGAAGCCGCGCACATCGGCGCGGGTGATGTCTTCAAAGTGGCAGCGCGGCACCATGCCCCACTCCAGCGCCTGAGATGCCAGTTTCACGTAGTGGTCGAAGGCCTTTTTCCGGTCCCAGCCGAGTTTCAGGAAGATATGGTAATCCGACACGCTGGTCAGCATACCCACTTCCTTGAACTCCATCTCCCTGGCCAGGCGCAGGTCGTCGATATTGGCCCGGGTCCAGGCGGTGATCGCCGGGAACTTGTAGCCCCTGGCCCGGCAGGCTTCCACGGCCTTTTTGTCCTTGTCGGAATAAATAAAGAACTCACCGGCCCGGATCAGCCCGCTGTGCCCGCCGAGCTCGTGCAGCAGGTCGAAGATCTCGACGATCTGCTGCACCGTGTAAGGCGGCCGAGCCTGTTGGCCGTCGCGGAAGGTGGTGTCGGTGATGAACATGGGGTCGGCCGGGCGCGGGTCCACGAACACGCCGTCGAAGATCACCCGGCTGACGGCCGAGTAAGGGAACATATCGCGGAACAGCTCGGGGGAGTCGACCTCCCTCAGTTCGCGATAAGAGGAGTTGGTGCCGGAATACAGCAGGGACATGATATCCTCGTTCAGGCGGGGCCGGCCGGGCCGCCGGTTTCCACCAGGCGGGCAAGCTCCAGGGCCGCCGCGTTTTCAGGGTTGATGCGCAGGGCACGATCCACGGCCGCGCGCGCCTCTTCCGGGCGGGCGCTTTCCAACAACGAATGCCCGGCCTCGATGTGCAGGCGTTCCGGCTCGCCGCCGTAAACCGCCGCGATCAGGGCCGGGTGGTCCTCCCGGAACACAGAGCGGAGCAGGGGCTGCCTGTCATGCAGAAGCCGGGCCAGGGGACGATGATCCGCCCGGCCTTGAAAGTACAGGCAAAAGAATCTGCGGGTCAAGCCGAAGAGCCGGGCCAGCCGGGCCGCCTCGCGGCGCATACTCTCGGCCGTCTGGGCCTGGATGTCGTCCAGGTCGCGCAGGAGTTCGGCCGCCGCGCTCGGCATACCCCGGCCCTGGAAATCGCCGAGCATGGGGCCGTAAAATTGTCGTTGGTGGGCGTCTTCCATGAGTTTGAAGGTTTCGTGGAAGATATAGCCGAGGGTCCAATCCAGAAGCAGCCCGGCCGGGTTGAAGCCGCCCTCCTCGCCGCGAAACAGGTGGTGGGCCTTGTCTTTCAGGCGCCAGAGCAACCCCTTGTTCATGGGCTCGCCAACCAGGCCCTTGAGCACCGCGAAGGAGAGCCTGCCGTCGTCCGCCAGGCGGGCGAACTGCTCCTCAAGCTGCTCGGCCCCCATGCAGAAATCCTGCAAAACGTCCCGTTCGAACGCCTGGCGATTGGTGCTTACCCAGCCGGACACGGCAGTCTCCTTTTTTGAAGCTCAAGCCTTTGCGTCTAAAGCGTACAGGTTTCCCCGCAGCAGGTTTTGAGAAAGCCGGTGTAAGCGTGCAGGATGCGGCTTTCCTTATCGCGCGCTTCCGGGGTGAGGGGAACCGGGGGGTGCGTCTCGGCCAGACGCCGCGCTTCATCGGCTCCCGGCATCGCCGCGAGGCCTTCGGCCAGGACGGAGCCGTCTTTGGCCGCGAGCAGTTCCGCCGTGTGCAGATCCGTGACCAGCACCAGGGGGGCCGGTTCGGGCTCGGCCAGCCGGGCCATTGCCACGGCCTCCCGCGCGTAAGTGTGGGGCCGGCCGGGGCAGAAGAGTATCAGCATCAGCGCGCTTCCGTCTTCCCTGAGCAAGGCGAGATCCGCCTCACGCTCAAGGGATTCGCCGTCTATCACGTAACGGATGGGGAATCGGGGGCGGACGGCTTCACGCGGCAGGCCTTTTTCCTCCACAAGAAAGCGGGCCAATGCCTGGCGCAGATCCTCGTAGGTGGTGCGTTCCCTGGCCTCGCCGGTCAGGTAGTCGGCCAGCGTGCCGCCCAGGCTGACCTCATGCATGGCTTCAGCTCCGGCGGCGCTCGTCGTCCTTCAGGAGCGCCCGCGCCACGTTGATGTCGTAAAGGGTAAGGGGATCAGAGGAGCCTTTCTGTTCTTTGTACATGGCCGCGGCCGCCTGGACGACCGAGAAGGGCAGCCAGTCGTGGCGTTCCCATATTTCCGGACGCTCGGCGTGCCAAAGACGGAATTCCGGGCCGGATTCCCCCGGGCGCACGTAAACGCGGGTGCGGGTTTCGGTCGGGTCCGGGTAATAGTACAGGCCGTTGTCGTCTTTCATTGTGGGAATCCTTTGGGCGGTGTGGGCGGCGCAGGGTCTTTTGTGGCGGGAAACGGGCCGGGAGTCAAGGGTGGGATGGGGGGAACCCAAAAAACGGCCGGGCGATGGGGAGAATATGCGCGGAGGAGCGGGTGTTTTTCAAAGGAACTCGGGCCTCGCCTGGGTCGGAGTCCGTTGAGGCTCGACCTCCCTTGATTTCCCACGCCAAAAAGAGGATGATATGCAAACTCCGGCCAGAAACCGCGTACGCGAGGAGGAAGTCCGTGAACCCGGCGCAGCCGACCTTTCCCGTTCTCAACTTAGTCGTGCCGGCTTGTCTCGCCGTTTTCGCGCTGGTCTGCCTTGTCGCCGGGGTCGCCGTGCGCAGGCGCAAGCGCAAGCCTGAATCCCTCGTCGACAACATCTGTTTTTTCCTGGCCGTGCAGGCTCTGGTCTACGCCGTTTCCATGCTTCTGTTCATTTACGGGCAGTGGGACATTATAGAAGATCTCGCGGCCTGGGCTCCCCTGCTGCTTTCCGTCCTTTTGGTCCTGTTCGGGGCGCGCCTGCGCTCGCCGGTGCTCTGGACGGCCGGTCTGGCTACCCCGGGGTTGGGGTTCTTTTGCCAGAAACTCTGGGTTCTTTTGCCTTTTTCCGCCGGCATCTCGTTCGTTTTTCCGGCTGATCCCGTCTGGTTCTTCGGTTTGGCGGCCCTGATTCTGGTCATGCCCTTCACAAGGCAGTGGCGGGCCCTGTGGGAGGATCTGGAGCCGGTCCACACGGCCGCGAGCTGCATGTATGTTCTGGCCGCGTTGTGGCTGCTTTCCTCAAAGCACGTGAGTGTGCTGGAGGCTTTCGGAGTGGCCGCCCACCTGTGGGCGGGTGTTCTGGTCGCGGCTTCCCTGTTGGTGCTGTGGATAGCCAGGGCGCTGCGCGATCCGGTCCTTCTCGGCGCGGGCGCGGCCGGGGTGGTGGCCGGGTGCGTGGAATTTTTGATGCAGTACCCAAGCGCCTAAAAAGACAGGCGTCTGCGGGAGGAAATTCCGCAGACGCCCGGGAAAAACAAAAAATAGTCGGGTGTTAGGCCGGCGCGTTGTATTCGCCGCTCTTGCCGCCGGTTTTCTTGATCAGCCGGCAGTCGGTGATGACGATATCCTTCTGCACCGCCTTGCACATGTCGTATACCGTGAGGGCCGCGATCTGGGCGGCGGTGAGGGCTTCCATCTCGACCCCGGTGCGGGAGGAGGTGCGGGCCTCGGTTTCGATGCGCAGGGTGGCGGCTTCCGCATTCACCTCAAAGCGGACGTCCACGAAATCCAGGGGCAGGGGATGGCAGAGCGGGATGAGCTCGGCGGTTTTTTTGGCCGCCAGGATGCCGGCCACCCGGGCCACGGAGAGCACGTCCCCTTTGGGCAGAGCCTTTTTGAGCAGCAGAGCCATGGTCGCGGCCGCCAGGCGGACTTCCACGCGGGCCACGGCCGTGCGCCGGGTCTCGGGCTTGCCGCCCACGTCGACCATAGTCGCGGTGCCGTCGGCCGTGAGGTGGGAAAAATCCGCCATCAATCGATACCCATAGCCTTGCCGACCTTTTTGAAGATCTTCTTGGCCTTGTTCAGGGGTTTCTCTGTCTCAAGAACGGCGAACTCGCGCAGGATTTCCTCCTGCCGGGCGCTCAGGTGCTTGGGCGTGATCACCCGGATTTCCACCAACAGGTCGCCGGAGGCGCTGCGCCCGGGGTAGGGCAGCCCCTTGCCGGCCAGGCGGAAGACTTCGCCGCTCTGGGTGCCTTTGGGGATATCGAGGGTCAGGTCGTCATCCAGGGTAGGCACGGTGACCTTGTCGCCGAGGGCGGCCTGAACAAAGGAAATCTCTTTGGCCGTGAGCAGGTTCTGGCCGTCGCGCTCGAACTCGCCGTCGTCCTCCACCTGCAGAACCACGTACAGGTCGCCGGAAGGGCCGCCGTTCTCTCCGGGTTCTCCCTCGTCGCGCAGGCGCAGACGGTTGCCGGTGTCCACCCCGGCGGGGATGCGCACGGTCAACTCGCGGGTTTTCTGCTCCACTCCCTTACCCCGGCAAAGCGGGCAGGGCGTCTTGATCACGCTGCCCGCGCCCTGACAGTCCGGGCAGGGGACGCTGATCTGAAAAAATCCCTGGTTGTGGCGCACCTGCCCCATGCCGCCGCAACGCCGGCAGGTCTCCGGGCTGGTGCCGGAGGCCGAACCCGAACCCTGGCACTCGCCGCAGGGCTCGTTACGGGGGATGCGGATGGGGACGTTGTCGCCCTTGGCCGCCTGGCGGAACGAAATACCCAGGTTGTAACGCAGGTCGGAACCGCGCCGGGGCCGGTTGCGCGAAGCGGCGCGCCCGCCCATGCTGAAGCCGAACAGGTCGCCGAAAATATCGCCGAAGTGTGAAAAAACGTCCTCGGTGGAAGAAAAGCCGCCGCCCCCGCCGTTTACCCCGGCATGGCCGAAACGATCGTACCGGGCGCGTTTGTCGGCGTCGCGCAACACGTCATAGGCTTCCGCGGCTTCTTTGAACCTGGCTTCAGCTTCGGCGTCCCCGGGGTTTCTGTCCGGGTGGTGCTCCATGGCCAGCTTGCGGTAAGCCTTTTTGATGTCATCTTCGCCGGCGGTTTTGGCAACCCCCAGCACTTCATAGTAATCTCTGGGCATAGCGCATGTTGTCATTGAAAGTATCCTTCTGAAGAAAATGCTCCGGCGGCCGCGTCGGCGGCCGCCCGCTCGCGGGCTCGTTCAGAAGTCTTTCGGGACGATGGTTTCAAGACAATTTCAAAAAGAAATTGTTCTAGGAAGGATCAGTCGGGGTCGGCGACGATATCTTCGGTGGGCGCATTAAAGTAGGAAAGGTCGTCCGGCATGACCTTGGCGGCCGCGATTTCGCGCAGGGCCGTGACCACTTCCTTGTTGCGGGATTCCACCAGGGCGGGGTAGCCCTCGCGGAACTGGTGCACGCGTTTGATGGCCATCTGAACCAGCAGAAAGCGGTTGTTGACGCGTTCCTGGCAGTCTTCAACGGTAATACGGGCCATGATGTCTCCTTGGCCGGAATGGGCTCCGGCATTTGTAAGAGCGAAGATATATGCGTGAAAGAAGAAAAATGTCAAGCCCGCCGGCGGAACGGAGCGGCGCTTTCAAGCCGCTCGCCCGCAAGGTATCCGTGCCGGGAGGGCCGGCGTTGCCTTTCGCCCGCCGGGGCTGTATCCTGCCTGGAATGGGGCGTGCCCGCCGCGTTCGGCGGAAAAGAGCGAACGGAGCCTGCCGGATGTGGAATCATTGTTTGCCCCGCCTCATGTGCGCGGCCTTTCTTTTCTTTGCCTGCATCGTCCCCGCTCAAGGGGCCGGGCCGGAAACGATCGAGGAGGCTCCCCTCCCGGCCTGTGATTCGCTGGTCGATCGTTATGTGTTTATGATGGCGGAGCTGTCGGGGAGTCCCTCCGACCCCGCTTCCGCCGGCTGGGTTCTGGACGAAGCCGGCCTGTACTGCGAGCCGTTCGCAAACGCGCCTGTGCCGCTGACCTTGCGCGGGCAACGGGTGAACTTGACACAGCAGGGAATCCGCGAAGGGCAGCGGTGGTACAAGGCGCGCTATACTGACAGCGCCGGCGTCCGCCAGACCGGGTACCTCAAGGGGGAATCCGTGGCCCTGCTGTCGGATTTCAACCCCTGCCACAACCAGCGATGCCTGCGGCTCTACTATGCGATTGAGTTCCCCGATACCCTGGTTTTGAAAACCGCCGTTCCCGACCCGACGCTTGGCTGCGATCTCGGGAGCAGGGCGATGAAAAGCCTGCGCATCGCCTCTCCACATGGCATTGGGGATGTACGCACGACCTTTTTTTGCAATGTGGACAAAAAATCTTTGCATCTGGTGGAGGTCCGCACCGGAGAAGGGTGCGGCGGAACGACCCGTACCCTGCTGGTACTCGCCGACTGGGCAAGCGGGGAAATGTCCGTTGTTTTCGATGAAATGGGCCACGGTGGAGACGACGACTACCGCGTCTTGGCCGTTTACGCTTCCCGCGATGGGTGGCCGCGAGAATATAAGTATCTGCCGGAATACGCCGGTGGGGAGAGCGGGCGTGTGCCGTGCCCCGACAAAGCCTACCAACAGAACAAATATGTCCATATCAGGGAAGAGAGCGGCGAAGGCCTGGTCGACGCGAACGGAGAGTCCGTGCTTGATGAGCATGGGATGATCCGCTCGCGAGTGGTCCTGCGGAAAGAAGGCTGGTACGAGATTACCGGAAACACGCTGCGGCCGGTCCTGCCACGCTGAGGGGGATCGGCGAAATGGAAACGTCCC
>JAVBQP010000031.1:0-20798 GCA_031548905.1 Desulfovibrio sp.
CTCTTCCCGCACCCCGGGGGGGCCCGGCCGGCCCCCGCGGTGGGGTTGGGGCTAACTGCAACGGCCCCGCGGGGCCCGGGCGGGGGCACGTTTCCTTTTCGCTGGGGAGGGCGGGCCGCCGTTATATGAAAGCTGTAATCGCCTGGTAGGCGATAACCGCCACCGTGTAGGCCAGCGCCAGGTTGAAGAACAGGCTGAACCACATCCAGCGCCAGCGGCCGGATTCGCTCTTGATCACCGCCAGGGTGGGCACGCAGGGCGAGTACAGCAGGGTGAACAGCAGCAGGGCCGTGCCGTTGGCCACGCTCCAATCCGGGTCGGCCTTGATGCGGTCGGCCAAGCTGCCGGAATCTTCGGCGTCCACTTCACCCAAGGAGTAAGCCGTGCCCAGAGTGGAGACCACCACTTCCTTGGCCGCGATGCCCGCCAGGATGGCGATGTTCGTGCGCCAGTCGAAGCCGGCCGGTTTGGTGAACACCTCCATGGCTGTGCCCACGCGGCCGGCCGCGGAAGAACGCAGGGTTTCGGCTGCTTCGGCGTCGGCGATGCCCGTCAGCTCCTCTTCCACTCCGGCGATTTCCTCTTCCGAAGCGCCGGCTTCCTGCAGAGCCGCGAGGCGCTGCTCAATCGGGGCCTTCTGCTCGGCATAGAACGCCGCGCGATCTTCCGGCAGGCCGGGGAAGGTCATGCCCACCCAGACCAGCACGGAAATGGCCAGAATGATCGTGCCGGCCTTCTTCATATAGCCCCAAACCCGTTCCCAGGTGTGGATGATGAGGCCGGAAAGGGCGGGAAGCCGATAGGGAGGCAACTCCATGACAAACGGCGTGGCCTCGCCCCTGATCACCGTGGAACGCAGCAGCCGGGCAACCAGCAGGGCGAACACCCAGCCGGCCAAGGTCAGGCCCATCATGACCGCCGCCTGGTGCTGCTCAAAGAAGACACCCACCAGGAGCAGGAAGACCGGAATCTTCGCTCCGCAGCTCATGAACGGGGCGCATAAAATGGTCGCCAGCCGTTCACGCGGGCTGCGCAGGGTGCGTGTGGCCATGACACCGGGAATGGCGCAGCCGCCCGCGATGCCGCCCGCGACGATAAACGGCATGACCGAGGCTCCGTGCAGGCCGAAGAAACGGAATACCCGGTCCATCATATAGGCCATTCGGGCCATATAACCGGAATCCTCGAAAAAGGAGATCAGCAGGAACATGATCGCGATGAGCGGCACAAAACTCATGACCCCGCCCACGCCGTCGATGACGCCGGACATGACCAGGGATTTCAGCATACCCTCCCGCATGTGCGCGTCGGCCGTTTCGTTCAGGAAGCCGAAGAAAGACTCCAGCCATCCGGCCGGGTACTCGCCCAGGGAAAAGGTCAGCCAGTACATGGCATACAGCACGCCGACAAGAATCAGGGGGCCGAAAAGCCGGTTGGTCAGCACCTTGTCCATCTTGTCGGAATAGGCGATCCGGGCCTGCATTTCGTCCGCGCCGGTCAGAACCCCCTGCTTGAGCACCGAGGCGATGAAGCCGTAGCGGTAGTCCGCAATGATCGCTTCGGGGTATGTCTTCAGGGTACCGGCCAGGTGCGCGGCGAGTTTTTCGGTGATCTTCTCCAGGGCGGCGGAGGTTTCGGGGTCGGCGCCCTTTCCCCGATCCATAATGTCCCCATCTCTTTCAAGGTACTTCAGGGCGGTCCAGCGGGCCGGATACAGGTCGGTGAGGAATTTTTTTTGGGCGATCAGATCGGTCATACCGGGCAGGATGGCGTCAATGTCCGGGCCGTAAGAAATTTCCAGGGGGGTACGAGCTTTTTCATCACCCTCGCGGGCCAAGCGCACAGCCGTGCGCAGGGCCTCGTCCAACCCCTCGCCGCTACGGGCCACGGTGGGAACCGCGCGGATGCCGGTAAGCTTTTCCAACTGGGCCACGTCGATGCTCAGGCCGGCGGCGCGGGCCTCGTCCATCATGTTCAGGGACAGAACCACGGGGATGCCCAGTTCCAGCAACTGCACGGTCAGGTAGAGGTTGCGCTCAAGCACGCCGGCGTTGACGACATTGATGACCGCGCCGGGGCGTTCCTCGGCCAGCACTTTGCGAGCCACCACCTCTTCCAAGGAATAGGCGGTCAGGGAATACGTTCCGGGCAGATCCACCAGGGTGATACTTTTGCCGTCCAGGTGGGCGGTGCCTTCTTTTTTCTCAACGGTGATGCCGGGATAGTTGCCCACATGCTGGCGCGCCCCGGTATATTTGTTGAACGCCGTGGTTTTACCCGAGTTCGGGTTGCCCGCCAGGGCGATCAGGGTTTTGTCCTCGCTCATATAACTCATGGAAGCTCCTTCAATTCAGTTCACAACCGGCCCGGCCGGCGGGAGATGTGCGGGTACGGAACAATCCGGAACAGCGTCCGGCCGGGGGGCGTCAACCGGAGACGGAGGAAACCCGGATAAAATCCGCCTCGTTGTTGCGCAGAGTGAGGGTGAACCCCAGCAGCCGAAGGGCCACGGGATCCTGCAACGGAGCGCGGCCGATCACCTCAACCTGCACGCCGGGCACCAAGCCCATGTCGCGGATGCGCCGGCCCATTTCACCATCGGCGTCGATTTCGGCGATGCTCGCCCGCTGGCCCACCTTTAAGATGCGCAGGCTTGTCTTCTCACTCATAGCTGCCTTCCTTTCTTATGAAATTGACGTCCATTCTCGGCCTACGGGGCAAAAAATCAATGCCCGCAGCCGTCTTTTCCACCGCAACCACCCCCAGGCAGGCTCGCGTCACCTTGCCGGCGGGCGCAGCCCGATCTCGGCTTGGATGCGTTCCCACAGCCGCAACCGCATCCGGAAGCCGGGCGCCGAACCAGCCGAACCCCCGTATATAAAACGGCGGCGGCCACAATCACCCCCACAAGTATATCGGACCACATGCCCGCCTCCATGACAAAGGGCCTCCGCCCTGGTCGGTCTTTTTGCTCTTGTGCCGCGGATGCTCGCCGCATTGGCCTTCGGACGCGACAAGTCCGTCACCCACAGGGGGGGGAGGACTCACGCGGGCTCCGCCGTGGAAAGCCGCTCAACGGCCCGCCGGAGTGTATCGGCTGAGAGAAAGCGTATTCCTTCCCGAGCCCGGCTAAAAAACGGGAGCGTGCGCTTTGGGTTTGCTTATAGATAAGCGTTTCGCGGTCAAATACTTCGGCAAAGGCATCGCCTGCTCCGGGCAAGTCCGTAGGCGGATACCCCCTCCACAGAAAATGCCTTTTCCTCGTCTTTGTCATTTACGGGCAGGCCCTCAGTCCGCGTCGCGTCCGTCTTCCCGTCCGCCGCATTCGCACTGAACGCAGCAGGCCAGAGACTCGCCCAGCACCAAAGAGCTGTTGCGTACCCGCACCCGGCGCGAACCCCGGCAGCCGAAGCCGGAACAAATTTCCAGATGCGTCCCCGGCGTCACGCCAAGGGCGCACAAACGGGAACGGGCCGAACCGTCGCCGGTGATGGCCGCAACCCGGACGCTTCGGCCGGAGGGCATGTCCAACAATGATGCGCAGTACATTGTTCCTCCAAAGAAGGTTTGGCTCTGAGCGGCATTCGGAATGCGGTAATAATACTCTTACGATAATGAAAGTCAAGGGCGTTATTGGGGGAAATGGTTCTCCGGCATGGGGCGGCGCACGGCCGGCCCAGTATCGGTTTCTCTCATGAATTGCCTTCTCGCATCCTTTTAGGTACTCTTGATCCCTCTCATTCCCTCTGGAGGTACTCCATGCTTGATCTCAAATTGCTTCAGCGCACCCCGGAAATCGTCGCCAAGGCCCTGAGCCGGCGCGGTTCCGATATTGATGTCGGCCGGTTCGCCTCTCTGGATGAGCAGCGCCGGAACCTGCTTGGCGAAGTGGAAGCCCTGAAAGGCGAGCGAAACCGCGTATCCGCCGACGTGGCCGCCAAAAAGCGCGCCGGAGAAAATGCCGACGGCCTGATCGAGCATATGGGCGGCGTCAACGCGAAAATCAAGGATTTGGACGCGCGGGTGGAGGCGGTCAAAACCGAGCAGGAAGCCTGGATGCTCACCGTGCCGAACATTCCGCACGTCTCGGTGCCGGACGGCAAAGACGAGAACGACAACCCCGAGTTGCACGCCTGGGGCACGCCCACAAGCCTCGCCTTCCCGGCCAGAGAACACTGGGAAATCTGTGAAACGTTGGGCGGGCTTGATTTTGAACGCGGAGCCAAGCTGGCCGGCAGCCGTTTTACCGTTTACCGGGGCTGGGCCGCGAAGCTCGAGCGGGCCCTGGTGAATTTCTTTCTGGATATCCATACCGACGAGAACGGCTACGTGGAAATTTATCCGCCCCTTATGGTCAACCGCGAGACCATGACCGGCACGGGTCAGTTGCCCAAGTTCGCGGAAGACCTCTTCAAGATCGAGGGCTGGGACTACTTCCTTATTCCCACGGCCGAAGTGCCCCTGACCAATCTGCACGCCGGGGAGGTTCTGGACGAGGCTCTGCTGCCCATCGGCTACGCGGCCCAGACCCCGTGCTTTCGCTCCGAGGCGGGTTCCTACGGCAAGGATACCAAGGGGCTGATCCGCCAGCACCAGTTCACCAAGGTGGAGATGGTGCGCCTTTCCCACCCGGATTCTTCCTACGAGGAGCTGGAAAAAATGCGCGGTCACGCGGAAACTCTCCTGCAACGCCTGGAGTTGCCGTACCGGGTGATTACGCTCTGTGCCGGTGACATGGGCTTTGCCTCCGCCAAGACCTATGATCTGGAAGTCTGGCTGCCGGGGCAGAACAAGTACCGGGAAATTTCCTCCTGCTCGAACTGCGAGGACTTCCAGGCCCGACGCATGAATTTGCGCTTCAAGCCCAAAGGCGGCGGCAAGCCGGAATACCTGCACACGCTGAACGGCTCCGGTCTGGCGGTGGGGCGGACCCTCGTGGCCGTGCTGGAAAACGGCCTCCAGGCCGATGGCTCGGTGCGCCTGCCCAAGGCCCTGGTTCCGTATATGGGTGGCCTGGAAAGCCTCAGGCCCTAGGCCGCTTTGACGGTTCCCACCGGGCCGAAAGCCCGGTGGGATCTTTTTTATGAAATTTATTGACATTGAGATTCATTCTCACTTATATGTAGGTCGTCAAGCACAAACAGCAAAATTTCAAGGAGGTCGCTATGTGCGCAGCATTGGTGGGCGGCATGGACCGTCTGCATAAAGACTATATCGAAACGGCCAAAGATCTGGGCATCAGCCTGAAATGCTTTACCGGGCAGGAGCGGAGCATCAAGAACCGCCTGGGCGATGTGGACTTTCTGGTCTTGTTCACGGCCAAGGTGTCACACGCGGCCCGCAAGGAAGTTGTGCAACATGCCAAGTCCGGCAGAATTCCCCTGAAGATGATCCACGCTTCCGGCGTGTCCGCCCTGAAGAAGTGCCTGGAGGAAGAACGGGCCGGTGCCTGATCCCGTACTTTTTTGAAACCCCTCTGCCCCACTCGGGGGAACACAAGAACGCGGCCCGCGCCACCGGAGAATTTTCAGCTTGCCGCACGCCTTCCGGAAAATTCTCCGGCGGAGAGCGTCTGCCGACGACGGGAGCCTTTCATTTTGATGAAAGGCTCCCGTTTCGCATGTGTGGGGTGGCGGCTACCGGGGGGAGAACACGGCGTCCCGCCAGCGCTCGAGCGACGGTTTCAGGCAGTCGCCGGGGTCTTCGCTGCCGATGAGGTTCAAGGTGGTGGCGGTGCTGCTGCATTCCACGGCATCAACCCGCAGAAGCTCTCCGTTCGCCGCGTCGTAGAGCGAAAGCGCCACTTCACCGCGATCGGGCTTGTACTGGAAGGAGGCCGGTGGATCCTGCCAATCCACAATCCGGATTTGCAGTAAAAAGGCGCACCCGGCATCGCGGGCCGCCCGCAGATCGTGCTCGAGAGGGAAGGGCGCGGGAGCGGCGGCCTTTTTGCCGGGCAGAGCCTCAAGGGCTTTCAGGAGCACGGTCTGAATCCGTTTGCCGGAATTGGTTTCCCGCTGAAAAGCCATGGGCATGGCCACATACACGCCGGAGCCGGCAGCCGCCGTTCCGCCGCCTTGCAAGGGGGTGACCCTGCCGCTGTTGCTGCCGCTCTGGAAGGAGCAGGCGCAACATGTGGCGAGAGCGACGGCGCAGAGAAAAAAGAGAGAAAGCGAACGCGGGGCGCGGGGCATGGGGAACCTCCAGGACGCGATACGGGTTGGTGAGGGCTGAACTTAGGGGCGCGGAGCAGGGGTGGGCGGCATGACGTTCGGATAAGGTGAGGCGTTCGCGGGCGCCCCGACCTGAAAAATCCTGTTCAGCCAGTCGTCGATTTGCGGGCGGATGCACTCTCGCGGCGAAGGTTCCAGGCCTACAAGCATAACCCGGCAGACGGCCTCCAGGCGGGAGCGGGAAAGGGTTTCGGCTGAGGCGGCGTCCACGACCTCCACATCCAGAATCGCCCGGATGGGGCGCAACAGCAAAGCGGTATTCCACTTCTCCACTGTCAGCAGGAACACGTAGTCGCAGGCTTTCGCTCCGGCGCCGCGCAGGGCCTCATCCCGCGTTTCGAGCCGCTCGCCGGGGTATACCGCCGTCGCGGCCGGAGCCAGGAATTTGGCGAACTGGAGGGTGAGCGCCTCAGGGGTGCCGGCCATGTCTTCCGGAACGACACCGGTCATGGCCACGTAAATTTTTTTGTTCCGCTCAAGGGGGGATTGATTCGCCCCGTGGTCCACCCGGGTGTTCTTCGGGCCAAAACTGTGCGGCAGGGGGCCGCAGGCGCAAACGGCAAGTGAGAGCAGGAGAATTACGAAAATACGGCGTTGCATTCCATCTTCCTATATGTAGTTATCGTATATAAGAATCACTAAATTATAATCAAAGAATGGTCAATGACACCCCGTGGGCGCCCTGAAGCCATTTGCCGGAAATCCCGTTTTTTGCTACCATCCCTTTTTTGCATCGCGCCCGGCTTCGGGTCGCATGACGCCGGCCCCGGCAAGGAGCAGTCCCAGAGCCATGAGTACGAATTTGAAGGATATGTACCGCACCGTCGTCAAAGACGCTTTTCCGGACTCCCTGAAAATGAGCTTCGGCGACACCGAGCTTGTTTACCGCCGGCGTTCCTGGAGCATTGACGGTGAGGAAAAAGGCCTGCGCTACGGGGAAAATCCGGACCAGCCGGCGGCTTTGTACGAGTTGGCCGAAGGCGCGCCGGTCATCGGCGGGATTACCTACCGGGCCGGCGGCACGGGGTTGGTTTCGGCCGTGACCGAGAATCAGATGATCCAGGCCGGCAAGCATCCGGGCAAGACCAACCTGACGGATGTGGACAACGGCGCGAACATTCTGCAATACCTCACCGAGCGCCCGGCCGCGTTGATCCTCAAGCACAACAACCCCTCGGGCGCGGCCTGGAGCAAAAAGGGCGTCGCCGACGCCCTGGACAAAGCTTTCTGGGGCGACCGCATCGCCGCCTTCGGTGGGGCCGTGGTCGTCAACCGTCCCCTGGACATGGCAGCGGCCGAGCTTATCGACGGGGCCTACTTTGAAGTTGTGGCCGCACCCGGCTTTGAGCCGGGCGTTGTCGGCGTCCTGGCCAAGCGCAAGAACCTGCGCATTCTCGAGTTGCCCGGCCTCGGCAGGCTGGAGGAGTTCGCGGGCATCCCCTTCATGGACGTCAAATCTTTGTCCGACGGTGGGTTGATTGTCCAGAAGTCTTTCGTGAACCGCATCCGCAAGGTCTCGGACTTCATCGCGGCCGAGGCCGAAAAGGACGGCGTGAAGATCGCCGCCCGGCACCCCTCCCGGCAGGAGGCCGAAGACCTGCTCTTCGCCTGGGCCGTGGAGTCCGGGGTGACCTCGAATTCGGTGATTTTCGTCAAGGACGGCGCTACCGTGGCCATCGGCACGGGCGAGCAGGACCGCGTGGGTTGTGTGGAAATCGCGGCCCACAAGGCCTCGGTGAAATACGCCGACGTACTCTCGTTCAAGGAGAACGGGCTTTCGATCTACGAACTCCAGGCCAAGGCCGCCGACGGGCGCGACGCCAAAGCGGTGGAAACCCTGCGCGACATCACGGCCCGTACCAAAGCCGCCCACGGCGGGCTGGAAGGCTCGGCCCTGGTCTCCGACGGCTTCTTCCCCTTCCGGGACGGCGTGGACGCGGCCCTGCGGCGCAAGGTCTCGGCCATTGCCCAGCCGGGCGGTTCCCTGCGCGACTTTGAAGTCATCGCAGCCGTGAACGAGTCGGACGCGGCCATGGTCTTCACCGGGCAACGCTCTTTCAAGCACTAGTCCCGGGCATGGCGGCTCTCGTTCTCTATCCCGGTCCCGGCTGCCTGGTGGAATTCCTCCAGGGCAACATTCCCCATCTGGGCATTGTCCTGGAAGAGCAGAGCGGGCGGCTGCGCTTGTACACGCAAGGCCGGCGGGAAACATCCCTGCCGGCTTCGCGCCTTTTGCCCTGGTCCGGGCCCGGCCTGGGCGCCGGGCTTTCCCGCGCGGCCATGGATGAAGCCCTTGAGCGCAAGCGCCGCAAGCGGGCCCAGGCGGCGGAATCCATCGAGGTCATGGAGCTGTGGTCCCTGGTTCAGGGCGAGGTGGAGCGCGCCACGGCCCCCTGGCTGGCCGGGTTGCTCCGGGAGCGGCCGGATGTGGACGACATCGCCGCTCTTGGCCGGGCCTTGCTGGCCTGCAAGACTCATTTTCGTTTTTCCCCGCCGGACTTTGAAATCCTGCCCGAGGCAGTGGTCGCGGCCCGTCTGGTCGAGGCCGAAACGGTTCGCCGGCGCGAGGCCGTGGTCGGTGTGGGGTCGGTGTTTTTCAAAAATCTCTGGGAAATTTCCCGCCGCGCCAGGGGGCCGCTGTTGCCCTCGGAGCTTCCCGTCCCGGAAACAGCCGCGTTGCTCAAGGACATGCTCCTCAAGCATCTGGCCGACCCCGAGGCCCCGGATGACGAAGGTTTGTGGAAGGCCCTGCTGAAAACCCTGCCGGAGCACCCCCACCTGCCCCTGCTTCTGGCCGAGGCTTGGGGGCTGGTGCCGGCACATTACAACTACCTGTTCGCCCGCGCGGATTTCGAGCCGGGCGAGACTTGGGCCGAGGCCTACACCGGGGAATGCGCGACCGTGGCCCAGGCCGTTGCAACCACCCTGGCCGGGCTGGGCGGCGAGGGCGAAGACGCCGGCCGGCTGGTCAGCATCGACCCGGAAACGACCATCGACCGCGACGACGCCCTGTATGTGCGGGAAAACCCGGACAACACCTTTTTCGTGCGCTGCGCCATCGCCTGCCCGGCTCTGGCCTGGCCGTTCGGCTCCGAGCTGGACAAGGCCGTGCTGCGCCGCGCTTCCAGCCTGTATCTGCCCGAGGGCGACGAGCACATGCTGCCCCGCGCCGTGGGGCCGGCCCTGTTCAGCCTGGACGAGGGCGTCCGCCGCCCGGCATTGCTTATGGAGGCCGTTGTCGACGCCGAGGGCGCGGTGCGGGACTTTTCCGTCCGCCCGGCGGCCGTGGCCGTGGCCCGCAACTTTTCGCTGCAAACGGCCGAAGCCGCCGCGGTGGGGGAGGAAAACGAGGCTTCAGCCTATCTTCTCGCGGCACTCAAGGCGGCCCGTCTGCTGCAACGCCGGCGCGTGGCTCAAGGCGCGGTGATCACCGAACGACCCGATCCGGAAATCATCCTGAGCGGCAGCGGCGCGGAAACGATCGTGGATATCCGCACCCCGGAACCGACCCACCTGGCCCACCTGGTGGTGGGGGAGTTGATGATCCTCTGCAACGCCGGTCTGGCCGAGTGGGGGGCCGCCCGGAACATCCCCCTGCTGTACCGGGTGCAGGATGTGGGCCTGCCCAGGGAGTTCGCCGGGGTCTGGTCCGCGCCGCATGAGATCGCCCGGATCGTGCGCTCCCTGCCCCCTGCCGGGCTGGAGGCGAAACCCCGCCGGCACGCCGGGCTCGGGCTTTCGGCCTACATCACGGCCACCTCGCCCATGCGCCGCTACGTGGACCTGCTCAACCAGGGGCAGGTGATCGGCTTTTTGCGCGCCGGCGCGCCCGTCTATTCCGAAAGCGCCCTGGCCGAGTTGCTGCCCTTTGTCTCCACCCGCCAGGAGGCCGTGGGGCAGATTCAACGTTTCCGGCCCCGATATTGGAAGCTCTTGTTTTTCCGCCGGCACGGGGATAAGAAATGGTGGCCGGCCGAGGTCGTGGACGAGAACGAATACTACGTCACCTGCGCCTTGCCCTGGGCGCAACTGCTCGTGCGCGGCAAACGAAAACTGTTCGGCGAGAAAGCCCACCCCGGCATGGCCGTGATGCTGCGCCTGGGGAAGGTCGGCCCCCTGGCCGGGGAAATCCAGATCATGGAAGCGGAAGAAGCATAATGGTTCCGGCACTGCTGATCGTCGCCGCCTATCTTTTTGGGGCCGTGCCCTTCGGGCTGGTCATCGCCAAGGCCTTCCGGGGCATCGACCCGCGCAAGGCAGGCAGCGGCAACACCGGCACCACCAACGTGGCCCGGCTCTGCGGCGCGCCCCTGGGCGTGTTGACGCTGATCTGCGATGCCGGCAAGGGCGCCGTGCCCGTGGGCGCGGCCATGTGCCTGGGCCTCTCGGTATACTGGTGCAGCGCCGTGGCTTTCGCGGCCATTGTCGGGCACATGTATTCATTTTTTCTGGCCTTCAAGGGCGGCAAAGGCGTGGCCACCAGCGTCGGCACCATGTTGCCCCTGGCTTTTGCGCCTATGCTCATCGCCGGGGTCGCCTGCATCCTGGTGATCTGGCGCACGGGTTTTGTCTCGGCCGGATCCCTGACCCTGGTCACGATCCTGCCCGTGGCCTGCGTAGCCTTGGGGCGCTTCGACCTGCTGCCCCTGACCGTGGCCGTGGGCCTGCTCGTGGCCTGGGCGCATCGAGAGAACATCAAACGCCTTCGCCGGGGGGAAGAAAAGCCCTGGCGCAAACCAAAGGATCCCGCATGAACGTCAACGCCTTTCCCGTTTATCGGGGGGATATGCGATACCGCTGCCTGGGCTGCGGCTCGACCCACGGCATCGACTCCCTGCTGTATACCTGCCCGGACTGTTCCGAAGTGCTCCTGCTGGAAGACGCCGGCTTCGACCGCCTGAAGCGGACCTCCGGGGCCGAGTGGCGGGCGATTTTCGACGCCAGGGCCGCGACCAAAAACACCGCCCTGCGCGGGATTTTTCGTTTCTACGAATTGATGGCCCCGGTGGTGGAAGAGCGGGACATCATCTATCTGGGCGAGGGCAACACCCCGCTGATCGCGGCCTCCGCCGCCCTGCGCGAAGAGGTAGGCATTCCTCTGGCCTACAAAAACGACGGGCAGAACCCCAGCGCTTCCTTCAAGGACCGGGGCATGGCCTGCGCCTTCAGCTATCTGCAATCCCTGGTGCGCAGGCACAACTGGGACAACGTGCTGACCGTGTGCGCCTCCACGGGCGACACCTCGGCCGCGGCGGCCCTGTATGCGTCCTATGTGGGCGGGCCAATCAAGTCCGTGGTCCTGCTGCCCCACGGCAAGGTCACGCCGCAGCAGCTTTCCCAGCCCCTCGGGGCCGGAGCCACAGTGCTGGAGCTGCCCGGCGTGTTCGACGACTGCATGAAGGTGGTCGAGCATCTGGCCGAGCGCTACCGTGTGGCTCTGCTCAACTCCAAGAACAGCTGGCGTATCCTGGGCCAGGAAAGCTTCGCCTTTGAAGTCGCCCAGGAACGCGACTGGAACATGGACGACCTCTGCGTGTTCGTGCCCGTGGGCAACGCGGGCAACATCACGGCCGTGATGCGCGGCTTCCTCAAGCTTCACGAGTTGGAGGTCATCGACCGTTTGCCGCGCCTTTTCGGGGTACAGTCCGCGCACGCCGACCCGGTGTACCGTTACTACGCGGCCCCGGCGGCTTCCCGCGAGTACAAGCCGGTGAAGGTCAAGGCCTCCACGGCCCAGGCCGCGATGATCGGCAATCCGGTCTCCTTCCCGCGCGTGAAGTATCTGGCCGAGACCTACACCCGCATCGGCGGCGAGAACGCGTTCCAGATCATCCAGGTCTCCGAGCAGGCGATCATGGACTCCATGCTCCTGGCCAACCGGCACGGGCACATTGCCTGCACCCAGGGCGGCGAATGCCTGGCCGGCCTGCTCACGGCAAAGGCGCACGGGCTGGTTTCGGGCAAGAACTTCGCCGTACTCGACGCCACAGCCCACGCCCTGAAGTTCATGGACTTCCAGAATATGTACTTTGCCGATGCCTTCCCCGCCGAGTTCGGCGTCACACCCAAGCGGGAACTGCAAAACACGCCGGAACTGCTCATGAGCGACGCCGAGCGGGCCGGCCTTTCCGAGAGCGATTTCGTTTCGGCGGCCGCCGGCAAGATGGTCCGCCGCCTGAACCTGATCCCCGTGGAGTAGTATGAACGACAAACGCCCCGGCCTGTGGGGTCTGCTCAAACGCTTCTGGTATGTGGCCGCGCTGTTGGCCCTCGCCGCCGTCGGGCTGGTGATCTACCTCATCAGCCAGGACATGAGCATGGAGCAGCTCCTGCGCAAATACGGCTATTACGTGATTCTGGGTTGGACCTTCCTGGAGGGCGAAACCATCGTCATTCTGGCCGGCATGACCGCGCCGAAAACGGGTCTGGATCCGGAGCTTATCGCCCTGTGCGCCTTTCTCGGCAGTTTTTGCAGCGACCAGCTCATGTTCAGCCTGGGCAAGTATAAGGGCCGTTCGGTGCTGCATTACTTCCCGCGGGTCGAGCGCAACATGGACAAGGCCGCCGGCCTGTTCAAGAAGTATGATATAGCCCTGATTCTCGGCTTCCGTTTCGTCTACGGGGTGCGCAACGTCACTCCGATCATGCTGGGCATCAGCGGGGTCAGCCACAGGAAGTTCTTTTTCCTGAACTTTATCGGCGCGGGTGTGTGGGCGGCGTCGTTCACCTACGGCGGGCTTTACTCGGGCAAAATGTTCATGCGGATCATGGAACACGTGGGGCACGGCATTCTTTACGCCATCGTCGCCGTGATTGTTCTGGCCGGCCTGATCTGGTTTCTGCGTTCCCGCCGGGCCGTGAAGCACGTCAAGGAAGTCGCGGCCAGGGGCAAGGAAGAGCGGGCGGAAGGCTCCGGCGGCGACAAACCATAGGGCGTTCGCGCCGGAACGCTCCGGAGCGGCGCCCAGGCCGGGAATCTTTTCCCGGGAAGGGCAGCATGGAAACAACGGGCGGACACCGCGCCAAGCTTGAGCGGCGTGACTTCATTGTATTTGAGCGGCGCCTTAAGGAGGCTTTGGCAGGCTTGTTCTCCTTCCAGGGGCACGGGCTCATTTTCCCGCGCGCCGGCACGGAGCCTGTCGCGACCTGGAACGGCAAGGAGAAGAAGATTCTCCTGCCCCTGCCGGACTCCTCCGGCGGCCCGGCCGCGATCTTTACCGCGCGCGGTGTGGCGGCCGCCGAGGTCAAGCCCCTGCTGCCCATGTGGCCCGCCCTGGCGGCCATCCTTACCGAGAACCTGCTCCTGTACAAGCAGAGCCTGTGCGATCCGGCCACGGGCCTGTTCACCCGGCACCATCTGCTGGCCGCGCTCGAGCGCGAGCTGGAACTCATGCGCGAGCCCGCGCCCGCTTTGCCCGGCAAGGCCGAGGCCGCCGACCCGGAAGCCGGGGGCGGTCTGTTCGCCGGCGGCGGGGAACTGCCCCGGCGGGGGAGCCTGGGTATGGTGGTCTTCCGTCTGGCCGCCCTGCGCGATGTGGTGCGCGAGTACGGGTACGCCTTTGCGGATTCCCTGACCGTGGCCCTGGCCGACGCCCTCTCGGCCTGCCGGCCCGAGCAGGCCGTGGCCGCGCGCACGGGCGACTCGGAGTTCGCCGTGTACCTGCCCACGGCCACGGCCAAATCCTGCCGCACCCTGGCAACGGCTGTGAATGCCGCCTTTGCCGAGGTCGCCCTGGAACACCCGCTGAAGCGGGAACGCATCGGGGTGGGGTCGTCGGCCGGCTACGCCCTGTACCCGCAGGACATGGCCGGGGATTTGTTCGCCCTGCCGTATGCCGAACAGGCCCGCCTGCTCTTGCGCAAGGCCCGCCTCGCCGCCGCCCTGGCCGCCGAGAATCACGCCCTGGGCATCGGCCGGGACGGCCCGGTTATGGGCTTCGGCCGGATTCTGGCTGAAGGCGGCCGCGTTCAGGAGGTTCTGCCCCTGTCGCGGGTGGTGGTCGGTCTGGGCGGCGGTATGCACGCCCGCGAAGGCGCCCGTTTTTCGATCTGGTCCGTGCAGTACCCGGTGCGCGGCGCGGAAAACCGCCCACCCTCGGCTCTCACGCCCCTCTATAAGGGGGAGTTGGTTCTTCTGGAAGTGGGCGAGAACACCTCCCAGGCCGAAGTCACCCACCTGGGCGATCCGGCCTGGCCCATTGAGCCGGGAGATCGCCTGACCCTGCTGCCCGAAGATGAAACCGGACCCCTGCCGGTCAAGGCCGGGGAGGAGCGCCGCGACCCGATCTCTGGTTTTTTGCGCCACGGGGATTTTTTCGCCCGCTGGGCCGAAGAGCGCGAGCATGTGGACGGGTTTTCCCTGGTCTTGGTGCGTCTGGTTCCGCTTGAAAACCCGGCCGTGGAGGAGAGTGGGGAGGCGACCCCCAACCCGGACCGTTGCATGGCCGAAGCCGCGGCCATGTTTCGGGACACCTTCGGGCGGAACATTCTGGCCGGCCGGTACGGCCTGAACAGCCTGATCTTTTTCCACCCCGGCCGGGAGGCTGAAGGTCTGGCCGCCCGCTACGAGGCGTTGCTTACAGAGATGCGCGGCCGGCTCGGGGTGGAGGTCGCGGCGGGCATCGCCCCGTATCCCTGCCTGGAGTTCCGCAAATCCGACGCCCCGGAAAACTGCCGCAAGGCCCTGGACTATGCGTTGCTCCTGCCCGAGCCCCATGTGGGCGTGCTGGATTCCCTGGCCCTGAACATCAGCGCGGACAAACTCTACAGCCAGGGCGACACCTTCGGCGCGGTACGGGAGTACCAACTGGCCCTGCTGGCCGACGCCGCCAACGGCATGGCCTGGAATTCCCTGGGTATCTGCCTGGCCGGACTTGGGCGGCACGCCGAGGCTGAGAGCCGTTTTCGCGAAGCTCTGGCCTGTGACCCAACGGACGTTATGGCGCTGTACAACCTGGGCTATGTCCACCAGATCACCGGCCGGGCGGATGAAGCCAGGGCCTTTTTCGAGACCTGCCTGACGCATTCTCCGGGTCATCTCTTCGCCCTGATCCGTCTGGGCCAACTCGCGGAGGGCAGGGGGGAGGCCTCGGAGGCCGAAACCCTGTACGAGCGCGCCGCTGCCCTGCCCGGCGGCAAAGGCCCGACCTGCCGGCACTTCGCTCGGTTGCGCAAGGCCGAAGGCAGGCGCGACGAGGCCCGCGAGTTGTTGCATGAAGCCCTGGTCCACGATCCCCAAGATGCGCTGGCGCAGCATCTTTTGGCCGGCCTGTACCTGGACGCCGGCGAAGATCCGGAAATGGCCGCCGCCCTGGCCCGCCAGAGCGTGAGCCTGCGCCCGGATCTCAAACCCGCCTGGCTGGAACTGGCCCGCGCTTTGGAAGCCCAGGGCAAAGCCGTGCAGGCGCGGGAAGCGCGCCTGAAAGCCGGAGAGTTGTGATGGGCCGCCGAAACCCGTCTCTCACCCGCCTTACGGTGAGCATAGAGAAAAGATGAAAGAAGGACATGAGCGCGAGGCAATCGAGCGGATCATTGCCCTGCGGAAACGTTCGCATGGATTCTCCTTAAGAAGTCGAGGGGTTACAGGGCGTTTATCGACATAGAGCACCGAACGCACAGCGACGGCGCCTTGGAAAGAAAGCGGAAGGAATTGACCGCCGTGGGCATCTCCATCGTGATCAGCTGCGAGTCCCGTCTGGAGTGGCACATCAAGCAGGCCCTCGACCGCGGGGCAAGTGTCGAGGAAGTGATTGAGGCCGTTGAGGTCGGCATCTGAACGAGCGGAGGGCCGGGAACCGTTTCGGCCCGTTTCGCCATAAGTGTGCTCGAGTTCCACCGGCCGGGGCTCGAGGCCTAAATGTGCGGGGAGGGAACACCATGCCCGTCGAACGCGCTTTTCTCTTTGATCTGGACGGTACCCTGCTGGACAGCCTGGAAGACCTGGCCCGCGTCGTGAATGAAGCACTTGTCGGCCGGGGTTGCCCGGCCCATCCGGTTGAGGCCTACCGTTTTTTTGTAGGCAACGGCATGAGGGTGCTGGTGCGCCGGGCCGCGCCTTTGGAATTCCCCGACTCGGAAATCCCCGCTTTGGCCAAAGCTGTGGAGACGCGCTACGCCGAGGTCTGGCATGTGCGCACCCGGCCGTATCCCGGGACTGTGGAGGTGCTTCAAGGGTTGGCGGGGCAGGGCGTTCCACTGGGAGTTCTGTCCAACAAGCCGGATGCATTCACCCGCAGGATGGTCGATCACTTCTTCCCCGGCGTGGAGTTTTTCGCCGTGCGCGGGCAACGACCGGAGGTGCCGGCCAAGCCGGACCCGACGGCGGCCCTGGAACTTGCCGGGTTGGCGGGAGTGCCCCCTGAACGGATTCGTTTTGTGGGGGATTCCCGTGTGGATATGGAAACCGCCGTCAACGCCGGGATGATTCCGGTGGGTGTGGTCTGGGGCTTCCGCCCCCGGGAGGAGCTCCTGAAATTCGGAGCTTCACGGCTGGTTGAGAGGGCCGAAGAGTTACTGGCGATCTGAGTAAGCGCATTCCGGCTCGAGCGTTTTCCTTTCTTCTTCCTTATTATATACGGTGGACAATTTTATTTTGTTTTTGATGACTTATTCTATTTGTTTTAAAGGCGCCGATATTCGGTGAGCCCGCCGACACGTTCCAAGAGAGCGGCCCCGGTTGTGACCGGGGCCGCTCTTTCTATTCCTCGCTTCGGATCACGCTTTTCGGCGCACAACCACAACGCAGGCGATCCGCTTGAGTACCGCCGTGGAGAGTTCTTCCGTGTAGATCTCCCGGGTGCCGTCCTCTTTCGGCGGATGCCAGCATTGCAGAACGATCCGCTGCTCGACGGGCCGGGCGAATCGTCTCAATGCCGCGGTGCCGTCGGTTTTTTCCACGAACACGGCGTCTCCCGGCACAAGCTCGGCGCGTGGGTCGCAGAACAGCACGAACCCCTGGTGTATGCCCTCGGGTTCCATACCGCAGCCCATGGCGACAACGGCGAACAACTCAGGGTTGTAGGCATAATCTCCGGCCAAGTGCAGGCGAAAGGCCAAGGGGGCGGGGGCGAGCCAATCCGCCGGCCCGCAAGAGGCCGGTCCCAGAACAGGAATCTCGCGTTTCACGAGTGGAGGTTCGGCGCAGCCGCCTATAACGGGGGGAGGGGAGGGAGCCGGCAACCTCTCAGGTGAGGGCGTTCCCTCGTCGCGATAGGTGGGGCCGGCGCCGAAGAGCAGCCAATCCGCGCTCAAGTTGAAGCGTTCCGCCGCGATACGAATCCATGCGTCGGGAACTTTCCCCTTGCTGCGGGCACTGGAGACGGACTGCTGGGTAACCCCGAGCATAACGGCCAGTTCGGTATCCGACCCGGCTTTGGCGCCTGCTTTGAGGCGATTGAGAACTTGTCCTGAAGGCGCTGCGGGCTTCATTGGCCCCCTACAACCAAGCGTAAACTTTGCTTGCTTACGTTTGGCAGTTATCCCGCAACGATATGATAAAGAATTATTTTTTTCTTTATCGACAACAAAATTTTACGTTGACTTACAAACGTAATTTGTTAGTTTACCCTTGCGAGCGGTTGATGAACGAGTGGTTTTGTGAGTCTACCGATTGCGCCGCCGGAAATCAACATCCGCCAGCAGGATTTCCGGAGAGAGTGGGAGGCGGATGGCCGTGAAAGGAGCCTGCCTCAGGCGGGAACCGCACGGTCGACAATGTCGTGTCGTGCCGGAAGTGAGTTTTCCGGCACGGCGCGGCGCGATGATGTTTTGTGAAAAAATTAGGAAGCGCCGCCGTTTTGAGACGCGGCGGGCGCATACACAAATCACAGCGGCACGTTATCCTATAGGGGGAGCGACGGCGCCGCGTAACCCCAGGGGGTCCCATGGCTACTCGCACCCGTCGCGCTGCGGCAAAGTCTTCTTCCGCGTCCCGCAAGGGGCAGACGTCCACGCCTGCCGAGCAATTGCATGAAGTGACGGTATCACAGCCTGCCGGGGGGCAGACTGTTGAGATTCCCGTTTCCGCGCGCTCCGCGTTCTTCCTGCAGTTCAAGCCGGACATTGCCGAACTGAGCAACGAGGGTTCCAATCTGGTGTTTTCCTTCGCCGACGGCGGGAAAATTATCCTGACGAATTTCGCCGATTTTCTCGACAGCGCCGTTCTGGTTTATCCCCAGAGCGAGCCGGTCGCTTTCAAAGAATACCTTGAGGCCAACAACCCCGACCTGTTGACGGCTATGGGCCCCTCGGCTTCCTCCTCCTCCGGCCTGAACTCATACAACGATGCTTCCGGCGACCTTATCGGCGGCGTGGACAAATACGGCCACAACCGCTTGAGTGCGAACGACTGGGACAACCACAGCAAGGGCGGCATCAACGATTTCGCCACGACAAGCCTGCTCGACGACACGCCCGAAGCTCCCGCGCCGCTGGCCATGGACATTCTGGGTACCCTGACCGTGCGGGAAGCCAACCTGTTCAACGGCACGGCGCCCAATACGGCGGCCCTGACCCAGCAGACCTCCCTCCCCTCCGGGTATACTGTCGATACTTCCGTCGGCGGCTGGGTTCCCGCCGGCCCCGGTGTGTTTACGATTACTCAGCCCAACGGCGTGCTGACCTACAACAGCGGCACCGGCACGCTTTCCTACACGCTGAATACGGCCGATACGGCCCCCAACGGGAATGTCATTACGGTTCCCGTTACGCTTGTGGACGCCGGCGGCAACTCTATTGTGCGTAACCTGACCATCAGTGAAGTGGACGACGCGCCCACCGGTGAGCTGAACGGCGCCGGTGCGGCGGACGACTCGGCGTCCATTTCCTCCGGCGCGACCTCGACCGGCACCTTCAATTTGGCCAAAGGCGCGGACCAGGTTGTGGGCGACACCTTCACCGTGAACGGCACGCCGATTCCCGGTGGCGGCACAACCATTGTCGGCACCCACGGCGTTCTGACGGTGCAGCCCAACGGCAGTTATAGCTACCAGGCCAACACCAACGCCACCGGCACGGATACCTTCAGCTTCTCTTACACGGACGGCGACGGCGACACGGCCGCCGACACGCTGAAAATCGTAGTCAGCAAGCCCAGCCTGCCCCCGGTGCTGGTGAACGGCTTCGCGGCCGGCATGGTGGATGAAGCCGGCCTGAACGGCATCGGCTCCAACGGCGCGAGCAACCTTGAGTTCGGCACTCTGAACGTTTCGACCTTGCCTCCGGGCTGGACGATCCTGGGCGTGACCGGCTCGGACAGCACCGTTTCTTACGGCCACCTGGTGAACATCGGCGGCAACTGGAATTTTGAACTGACCTCGCCGATCACCCATCCCACCGGCGCCGGCGCCAACTCGAGCAACCTCACAGGCCCGACGATCACGGTGCAGGATACTCTGGGCAACACATACCAAATTAAAGTTCCGGTGACGGTGAAAGACGACGTGCCTCAGGGCGAGCTGAACGGCCCCGGCGCGGCGGACGATACGGCGGCCGTCGCTTCCGGCGGCGTGTCCACGGGCGTCTTCAACCTGGTCAAGGGCGCGGATCAGGTCGCCGGCGACACCTTTACGGTCGGCGGAGTGAAAGTCACTCACAACGGCCAGACCTTCAACGGTACCCATGGCACCCTGACGGTGAACCTGGACGGCACGTACAGCTATCAGGCCAAACCCAACACCAACGGTACCGACTCCTTCGTCTTCAAGTATACCGATAAAGACGGCGACTCCACGTCCGACACGCTGTCGATGGTCGTGAGCAAGCCGGGCCTGCCGCCGACGCTGGCCGCCGGTCTTTCCGCCGGCACGGTGGATGAAGCCGGCCTGAACGGGATCGGCTCCAACGGCGCGTCCAACTCCGAGTTCGGCACCCTGAACCTGGGCAACCTGCCCGCGGGCTGGTCGATCGTGGGCGTGACCGGCGCGGACAGCACGGTTTCTTACGGTCATTTGGTCAACATCGGCGGCGTGTGGCAGTTCGAGCTGACCTCGAACATGAACCACCCCACCGGCGCGGGCGCGAACACGATGACGCCGGGCGCCACCCCGACGATCACCGTGCAGGACGGCCAGGGCAACACCTATCAGGTGCAGGTGCCGGTGACGGTGCGCGACGACGTGCCCCAGGGTGAACTGAACAGCGCTTCGGCGGCCGACGACTCCGCCGCGATCCTTTCCGGCGGTTCGACCTCCGGCGTTTTCAATCTGGTCAAAGGCGCGGATCAGGCCGCCGGCGACACCTTCAAGGTGAACGGGATCGCGATCACGACGAACGGCCAGATCATCAACGGCGCGAACGGCACGTTGACGGTGAACAAAGACGGCACGTACTCCTACCAGGCGAAAACGACCGGGAACGGCACAGACACCTTCAGCTTCTCGTACACGGACAAAGACGGCGACTCCACTGCCGACACGCTGAGCGTGAACGTGACCCCGTCCACGCTGCCGCCGGCCCTGCAGGGCGGTTTCACGGCCGCCGCGGTGGATGAAGCGGACATTCCGGGCATCGGCTCGAACGGTTCCCTGTCGCCCGAGCAAGGGCTGATCAACATCTCGAACCTGCCGG
>JAVBQP010000035.1:0-31015 GCA_031548905.1 Desulfovibrio sp.
CGGTGTACTGCATCTGCTGCCGGTAGTTGTAGCGCAGCAGGCAGGGTTTGCCGGTGGCCATGGTCGCGGCGGCCACCAGGGCCTCCATGGTCGGGCTGAACTTGTAGCCGAAGGTGCCGCCCATGGGGTTTGAAGAAAGCACCAGGTTTTCCGGCTCAATACCCAGGCCCGGCGCGATCATCGCGTGGTGCAGGTGCACGCCGATGGACTTGGAGTGCACGTGGACCTTGCCGTCGTCCGAATACCAGGCGAAGCCCACGTCCGGCTCGATGGGCATGTGCGGCTGGCGGCTGGAGATGACGTTTTCCTCAATGGAAACCACGCCGGCCTGTTTGAAGATGGGCGCGGTCTCGTCGCCTTTGGCCAGCTTCTGGGTGAAGTAATGGTTGGGCGTGCCGGGGTGAATCTCAATGGCGTCCGGAGCTTTGGCCGCCGGGACAGACATATAGGCGGGCAGGGTTTCGAGCTCCAGCTTGACCTTTTCGGCCGCGGCCGCGGCCTGGTCATGGGTGGCGGCGCAGACCATGGCCACGGCATCGCCGTATTGGAACACCTTCTCGTCGCAGAGAATCGGACGATCCCAGCCGTCGCCCTTGTTGGTGGGGAAGGTGATCAGGCCGGTGATCCGGTTTTTGCCCTTGATGTCCTTGTGGGTGACCACCTTGACCACGCCGGGCATCTTTTCGGCTTCAGCGGTATCGATGCCCTTGATGTTCGCGTGTGAAACCTTCGCCTGGACCAGAGCCACGTGCAGACAGTCGGCCGGGAGTTTCAGGCCGAGATCCCCGCCGTAATCCAGGGTGCCGGTGACTTTGGCCACAGCTGTCGGTCGTGGATATTTGGAACCCCAGATCCGGCCGTCGGCGGGCATCTTGAACTCCAGAGCCTCGGGCTTCATCTCGCCGCGCAGCACCTTGGCGGCGTCCATGACGGCATCCACCAGGGGAATATAGCCCGTACAGCGGCAAGCGTTTCTGTGTTTCTGGAACCACTCGCGCACATCTTCCCGGCTGGGGTTTTTGTTTTCGTCCAGCAGCGCCTTGGCCGAGACGATGAACCCCGGCGAACAGAAGCCGCACTGGGCCGCGCCGTGGAGAATCCAGGCCCGTTGCACCGGGTGCAGATTCTCCGAAGTGCCGACGCCTTCAATGGTGGTGACTTTGGCCCCGTCAGCCACGCGTTTCATTTTGGTGATGCAGGAGCGGACGACCTTGCCGTCCAAAATGACCGAGCAGGCGCCGCACTGGCCCTCGCCGCAACCCACCTTGGTGCCGGTCAGGCCGAGCTGCTCGCGCAGCACCGTGGACAGGGCGGCGTCGGAATCGACAAAGACGTTGCGTTCGACTCCGTTGACGAAAAAGCGTTTCTGGATCATCGGCGGTACTCCTTGGGTTGGCTGGGGCACGCCCGAAGGGCGAAAGCCCTAGATGCGGTGAGAAAGACCCGGCGGGGCAAGAGAACCCCCGCTCATGCACAGAACGTATGCTTTTTCGCCGACCGGATCAAGGCGGAAAAACGTTGCGGTGTGGGAAATAATCAGTCTGGGGTATTTGTTTTTTCGACCGGGAAAGGGGAGGGAAGAACCGGCGGCCGGCACAAGTGACTTCACTGTGCCGGCGCCCACGTGCCCATACCCCCCGTGTGAACGGGTTTCGGAACGAACTCGTACGCCTACGGCAGACGCACAATAATTGGGGAAGAATTTTGCATCAACTGGGCGAATGCGGGGGGATCTCGGACGGATCATCAAGCGCGGGCAACTCGGGAGGCTGTTCGCAGGTAAGCGAAACAATCCGATTGCGCCCTTGGTCTTTGGCTTGATACAACGCTTTGTCGGCAGTGCTGATGACGTGTTGCAGCAAGCGGTCGTCACGCGGCGCGTCCCAGTCGGCCGGGATTTCCGTCACGCCCATGCTGACCGTCAGGGGCAGCCGGCCGGTCTCCCAGTCTATCCGTCTTTCGGCGATGGAGCGGCGAATCCGTTCGCAGGCCGCCACAGCCGGGCGCATCCCCGCGCCGGGGAAGAAGAAAACGAACTCCTCCCCGCCGAAACGCCCCATAATGTCGGATACGCGCAGCGCCTCTCCCGCGACCTTGACCAGGGTTTTCAAGGCCTCGTCGCCCGCCTGATGGCCGTGGGTGTCGTTGAACAGCTTAAAGTGATCGACATCCAGAAGGGCCAGACTGCACGGCAACTCGGCTGCCGCGGCGGCCAGGGCTCGTTCGCGGGCGGTTTCAAAAAAGGCCCGGCGATTCAGGATTTCGGTGAGAGGGTCACGCTCCGCCAAGTGTTTGAAGGTGGCCTCACTGCGAGAGAGCGCCTTCATGGCCGCGCTGCGCAACTCCACCTCGCGGCTGAGCGTGGAGGTCAGCCTGGTCAGTTCAACTTCTTTGCGCCGCAGGCTCAGGAGGTTGTCCTCCAGCTGGGCGACCATGGTATTGAAGGCGATGGAGAATTCGCCCAGGAACTCCACGCGTTGCGAGAAATCCCCCTCGGCCACACGCCGGGCCTGCCAGGTAAGATGTCGCATGGCCGCCTGCAGGGCTTTCAATGTGCCGCCGGCAAAACCCTTGAGCGGGACGGCACGGGAAAAATCCCCGCCGGAGAATTCCAGAAGTGTCCGGCGAAGGGCCAGAAGCTCCTGGTGCAGAGTCCGCATAGCCGGATCGCCGGCGAGGCCGGCCGGAACTTCCGGTGCCTCACGGTCATGCAGCAGAGCCCGGATATGCGCGAGCGCCTCTTCATATCGGTTGTTTTCCAAATCACACCCCCAATCAGGCGTCGGTTCCGGGTGTGAGTTCCCCCAAACTCCATCCGTCGTGCGCCGCGGCCTATTTCGCTACGGCCTGGAATCGGCAGACTCTGCCGCCGGTGCACCAGCAGTCTACTTCCCGAACCGTGAAGGGCCTGCCGCAGAAAGATTCCAATATGCCCTGGATGAACCCTTCGTCATAGATGCAGATGTCGTTGCCGGTATCGGGCAGGCCGGAGCAGTCCAGATCTTCCTCCACAGCCATGGTGAAGGTGAGACGTTCCAAATCCGACGACTCCATGCGGAAAATGCCGATGCCCAGTTCCCGAAAACGTTCCTGAATGGTCTTGATCAGCGCGGCCGGGCCGTCGACCTCTTTGCAGAACATATCATAAAACGCGCGGCCGGCCATAGCGCCGGCTTCCCGAAACGCTTCATCCGTGGCGTCGGTGCCGTAGCGGCGCTCCAGTACATCGCGCAATGTAAACTGGAACAGGCGATATACTTCCACGCGCAGTTCCGGACCAAGGCCCGGCCTAGCCAAAGCCATGTCGCCGCCGAGGAGTTCGGTTGAAAAGATATATTTACGCTCCGCTTTCATAGGGGCTCCCGAATGCTGTGGTGGCTTATGCATACAATACTAATACGGGTAAGAACGGCATTACGTCAAACTCATCCGAAAACGGCGTTATGCCGGTGGGATAGGCCGATGCGGAATGCGAACGACATAGCGCATCCGAAGTCGAGAACCGGAAAAACGCAAGAGAATTGTATATGGAGGAATAGGTAAATGCAACAGCAATGATAGTGATCGCAGTGACCGAAGCGTTTGGCAGGCTGTGCTCAGCGGTGGTTTTCCCTGCGGAATTCCCGAAAATGCAGGTCGTATTTTTTCATACGCAACTGCATGATCCGCTCGGTGATGCCGAGCCTTCGGGCGGCGGCGGCCATATTACCACGCACTTTTTTCACGGCATCTTCGATAACGCGCTTCTCAAGAGCGTCCAGGGCTTCCTGGAGTCCGGCCGGAGAGTCGTCTTCCAGCTCCCTGGGTTCCTCGCGCAGCCAGGCCGGCAGATGGGAGGGCCGGATAACCCGGGTTTCGGCCAGGATCACCGCACGCTCCACCACGTTTTGCATTTCGCGGATGTTGCCGGGCCATTTGTAGGCCCGGAGCAGGGCCGCCGCCGCCGGAGAGATGCGGATGCGCCTGCCCGGCGCGACCTTGTCGGCGAAGTGCCCGGCCAGGGCCATGATGTCGTCCTTGCGCTCGCGCAAGGGGGGCAGGATGACCGGGAACACGCTCAGGCGGTAATACAGGTCTTCGCGGAACAGCCCTTCGCGAACCATGCTTTCCAGATCCCGGTTGGTGGCCGCGAGCAGACGGACGTCCACCCGGCGCGTTTCCGTACCGCCCAGGCGTTCGAACTCTCGCTCCTGAACGACCCGCAGGAGCTTGGCCTGGGTGGCCGGGGTCAGATCGCCCACTTCGTCCAGAAAGAGGGTGCCGCCGTGGGCGGCCTCGAAGCGGCCCTTGCGCAGGGCAACGGCCCCGGTGAAGGCCCCGCGCTCGTGGCCGAACAGTTCGCTTTCCACCAGCCCCTCGGGCAGGGCCGCGCAGTTGACCTTGATGAAGGGGCGGCCGGCGCGCGGGCTGTTGGTGTGGATGATTCCGGCCACCAGCTCTTTGCCCGTGCCGCTTTCGCCCCGGATCAACACCGTGGCCGGGGTGCGGGATTCCTGCATGACCTCTTCCAGAACCGAGCGCATCCCGGCCGAGCCGGCGACCATGCCGCAGGCGTCGAAGTCGGCCCGCATCAGGGCCTGGAGCCGGCGGTTTTCTTCCATCACGCTTTGCTGCAAGGCCAGCGTTTCCCGCCGGGCCGCCACGGAGCGGGCCACAAGCGAGGCCAGAATCTGGAGCAGGCGCAGGTCTTCCTCCAGGCAGACCGAATCGGCGAAAAGCCGGTCGGCGGAAAGAGCGCCCACGGCCCGGCCCTCGGACATGACCGGCACGCAGAGGAAGGAAAGCTCCTCCTTGGCCAGATCCCGCGCGCCCGTCCGGTTCAGGAACAGGGGTTCCTCGGATGCCTTGGGCACAGTCATGGGCGAGGCGTTCGCGATGACCGAGCCGGTCACGCCTTCGCCCATGCGGTAGCGGACCTTCTTGGCGGTTTTCTTCAATCCGTGGGCGGCCTCAAGCAGGATCTCGCTCTCGTCCGGGGCCACCAGGGCGATGGTCCCGCGCATCATGCCGGTATATTGGGAAATAAGGGCGAGCACCTTTTCCAGGGCGGAGGAAAGATCCTCGCCCGCGCTTGTGGCGTCCAGAGCGCGAACGACCTCAAACAGCAGGCGCAGTTCACCCGCTTCGTTGCGTATGGCTAAATCGGGCATGGGCGGTCCTCCTTAGATATAAGCCGACGATTCCGAATGAGGATGTTCGGGCTCTGCCGAGGAAGGCGAGTTCGCGGGCAGAGCGCAGTGCATTGCAGCATACATAAGCTTCGCACGGGATGAGCCTGACGCGGGCAGAGCCTGAAAATCCTCATTTGGAATCGCCGGCTAGGCGCGGTAGTCGCCATTCCAGCAGGCGGTACAGAATCCCCGGTCCTCCGGGGGGAACAGGTCAAGCATTCCCTCAAGGGAAAGGTAGCCCAGGCTGTCCACCTCAAGGGCCAGGCGCACGTCCTCCAGGGTTTTGCCGTGCGCGGCCAGTTCCGCGTGATTGGGGAAGTCCACCCCGTACACGCAGGGATGCAGGGTCGGCGGGCAGGCGATGCGCAGGTGCACTTCCGTGGCTCCGGCCTCGCGCAGTTCCCGGTCGACGGCCCTGGCCGTGGTGCCGCGGATCAGCGAATCGTCCACCAGGGCTACGCGTTTGCCGCGCACCACCTCGGCGACCACGTTGTGCTTCATGCGCACGGCGAGATTGCGGGCGCTCTGGCCGGGGGCGATGAAACTGCGGCCCACGTAGTGGTTGCGGATAATCCCACGCTCCAGGGGCAGGCCCATGGCCTCGGCATAGCCCATGGCCGCCGACATGCCGGAATCCGGCACGGCCACGACGATATCGGCCTCGGCAGGGTGCTCCGCGGCCAGGGCGCGGCCGCTCATGCGCCGGAAGATATGCGGGGTGTGCCCGAAGATGCGCGAGTCCGGCCGGGCGAAGTAGATCAACTCCAGCAGGCAGCGGGCCGGAGTCGGGCGGCGCTCGACGAAAAAGAACGAGGAAACGCCGGAATCATCAACACAGACAAGCTCGCCGGCTGCGATCTCCCGCTCGAAGCGGGCACCGGTCTGGTCGAAGGCGCAGGATTCTGAGGCCACGATCCAACCGTCGCCGAGGCGTCCCAGGGCCAGCGGGCGGAACCCCCAGGGATCCCGCGCGGCCATGAGGCGCCCCGTGGTCAGCAGGACCACGGAAAAGGCCGCGCCGCATTCCCCGAGCATCCGGGTCACGGCGTCGGGTTCCAGGCTTTTCTGTCGGGCCAGAAGATGGAGCATGAGTTCGCTGTCCGTGTCGGTCTGCAGGAGCGCGCCCTCGCGCAGCAAGGCGCCGGCCAATTCGCCGCCCCGGCTCAGGTTGCCGTTGTGGGCCAGGGCCACCTCGCCGCCGGCCATACGGCCGAGCAGAGGCTGGGCGTTGGCCGCCCGGCTGCCGCCCGCCGTGGAATAGCGCACGTGCCCCACGGCCGCGACGCCGGGCAGGGCGGCCGTCTCGTCCCGGCCAAAGACCTGGGAAACCAAACCCATACCTTTGTGGCACAGTATTTTCTCGTCCCGGCAGGCTGCGACGCCGGCCGACTCCTGCCCCCGGTGCTGGAGGGCGTGCAGGGCCAGGGCCGCGACCCGGGCGGCTTCGGGGACATTCCACAGGCCCACCACGCCGCAGGCCTCATGCGCGCCGGTATCGGAATAATGAACAGGGGTCAGCACAGTTTTTTCCCCTCCACGCAGCCCGCGTAATAATCCTGGAGCGGGGCCACGCTGCGTTTGTCGAGACGCCGGGCCTCCAGACCTTCCACGGCGGCCCGCAGGGCGGCCAGGGTGGTCAGCAGAGTGATGCCGCCCGCCAGGGCCCGGGAGCGGATCAACCCGGCATCCCTGGCCGAGGCCGGGCCGCTGACGGTATTGACGATCATCTGGACCTGTTTGCTGATCATCATGTCCAGCAAGTGTGGCCGCTTGGGGCCGATTTTCATCACCGGCCTGGTCGTGACACCGTGCCGGGCAAGGATCTCGGCCGTTCCGGCGGTGGCGTAAACGACAAAGCCGAGCGCCTCGAGGCGTCTGGCCAGGGGCACCAGCGGCTCTTTATCCGCGTCCGTGACCGAGAGCACCACCGAGCCGGAATACGGAATGGGGGCGGAGGCCGCCGACTGGGCCTTGAGAAAGGCCATGCCGAAGCTGCGGTCGATGCCCATGACCTCGCCGGTGGAGCGCATCTCCGGCCCCAGGGAGATTTCCGTGCCGGGGAAGCGGTGGAAGGGAATGACCGCGCTTTTGACCGCGTGCCACAACGGCCGGGGTTCTTCCGTAAAGCCCAGCTCGGCCGGGCTCTTCCCGGCCATGACCAGCGCGGCCAGGCCCGCGATGTCGCGGCCAACGGCCTTGGAGACGAAAGGCACGGTGCGCGAGGCTCTGGGGTTGGCCTCAATCACGAAGACCTCGTCGCCGCGCACGGCGTACTGGACGTTGAGCAGACCCTTGGTGCCGAGGGCCGGGCCGAGTTTGCGGGTGTAAGAGCGAATCCGGTGCAAGGCCTTATCGCTCAGGGTATGGGAGGGAATGGAGCAACTGGAGTCCCCGGAGTGGATGCCGGCCTGCTCGATATGTTCCATAATCGCGGCGATGGTCACGCAGCCGCCGTCGCACAGGGCGTCCACGTCCACTTCCACGGCGTCTTCCAGGAACTTGTCGACCAGCACGGGAGAGGTGGGGGAAACGAACCCCTCGGCCGCGCCCTCGCGCATATACTCCCGTAGTTCGGCGTCGTTGTGAATGACCCGCATGGCCCGGCCGCCGAGCACGAAAGACGGGCGGACCATAACCGGGAAGCCGATTCCGGCCGCCGCGCGGCAGGCCATTTCCTCATTGCCCGCCATGCCCCTGGCCGGTTCGGGGATGCCCAGGCTTTCCACCAGCCGCCCAAAGGCGTCGCGGTCTTCGGCCAGGGCGATGCCGGCCGGCCTGGTGCCGAGAATGGGCACGCCGGCGCGTTCCAGGGTTTCGGCCAGATTCAGCGGGGTCTGCCCGCCGAGTTGGACGATGACCCCGTCCGGGCGCTCGCGCTCGAACACGGCCAGGATATCCTCGGCCGTGAGGGGCTCGAAGTAGAGGACGTCGGACATGTCGAAGTCCGTGGAAACCGTCTCCGGGTTGGAGTTGACCATTACAGTGGTTACCCCGGCCGCGCGCAGGGCCAGGCAGGCCCGCACACAGCAGTAATCGAACTCCACACCCTGGCCGATTCGGTTGGGTCCACCACCGAGGATCATCACCTTGCGCAGGGGGCGGCCGTCGGCCCCCTTGAGTCCCGGGTCCGGAAGGCGCTCCGGCCGGCCCGGAGTCTGGTCGGGCGGCGGGTCGGAGGCTGCCGCGTCATAGGTGGAGTAAAAGTATGGCGTCGTGGCCGCGAACTCCCCGGCGCAGGTGTCCACGGCCCGGAAACGGGGAGTGATCCCGTGGGCGCGGCGCAGGGCGCGCAAGGTTTCTTCGTCCATCGCCGCCGGGCCGCCCGCGAGCAGCCGGCAGATCTGCCTGTCGCCGAAACCATGAGCCTTGAGCCGGCGCAGTTCGGCCAGGGCCTCGGAGTTCGCCCCGGCGGCGTCGGTCAGACCGGCCAGACGTTCGGGCAGAACGGCCTCGTCACGGGCCAGGCGTTGCATCTGGTCCAGGAACCAGGGGTCGACACCGGTTTCGGCCTGAGCCTCTTCCAGGCTCAGACCCAGGCACAGCGCTTCGTACAGATCCAGGAGTCGGGCCGGGCTCGGCCGGGACAGCCGGGAACGCAGCGTTTCCAGGCGCTCGCGCCGGGAGGACGCCTCGCCGTTCGCCCGGGCTTCCAAGCCGGAAAGGCCCGTTTCCAGACCGCGCAGGGCTTTTTGCAGGGCTTCGCGGAAGTTGCCGCCCATGGCCATGACCTCGCCCACGGAGTGCATCCGCAGGCCGAGCCTGTCCTCGCTGCCGGGGAATTTCTCGAAATTGAAGCGCGGCACCTTTACCACGCAGTAGTCCACGGCGGGCTCGAAGCAGGCCGAGCCGCCGGTGATCACGTTGCGCAGCTCATCCAGAGTGTAGCCCAGGGCCAGCTTGGCCGCCACCCGGGCGATGGGGTAGCCCACGGCCTTGGAGGCCAGAGCGGAGGAACGCGACACGCGCGGGTTCATTTCGATGACCACCCGCCGGCCGGTTTTGGGGTCCACGGCGAACTGGATGTTGCAGCCGCCGGTATCCACGCCCACAGCCCGGACGACGGTCAGGGCGTCGTTACGCAGGGCTTGGTATTCCACATCCGAGAGGGTCTGGATCGGGGCCACGGTAATCGAATCGCCGGTGTGCACACCCATGGGGTCCAGGTTCTCGATGCCGCAGATGACCACGGCGTTGTCGGCCCTGTCGCGGACGACTTCCAACTCGATTTCCTTCCAGCCGAGCACGGATTCTTCCACCAAAATCTGATGGATGGGCGAGGCTTCCAGCCCGGCCGCCGCGATGTGCCGGAACTCGTCCAGGTTGTAAGCCACCCCGCCCCCGGCCCCGCCGAGGGTGTAGGAGGGCCGGATGATGGCCGGGAACCCGACCTCGGCGGCCAGGGCTTCGGCGGCGGCCAGGGTCTCGGCGAACCCGCTCCTGGGCAGGTCCAGGCCGGCCGCGAGCATGGTTTCGCGAAAGCGCTCGCGGTTTTCGGCGATTTCGATGGATTCCGGCCCGGCGCCGATCATCCGCACCCCGTATTCCTCGAGGATGCCGGACTTGTGCAGCTCCATGGCCAGGTTGAGGGCCGTCTGGCCGCCCAGGGTGGGCAGCAGGGCGTCCGGCCGCTCACGCCGGATCACGGCCGAGGCCATGTGGATGTTCAGCGGCTCCATGTAGGTGCGGGCGCTGAAGCCGGGATCGGTCATCACTGTGGCCGGGTTGGAGTTGAGCAGGGTGATTCGGATGCCCTCTTCCTGAAGGGCCTTGCACCCCTGGGTGCCTGAATAGTCGAACTCGCAGGCTTGGCCGATGACGATGGGGCCGGAGCCGAGCACGAGCACGCTTTTTATGGTCGGGTCTTTGGGCATGAAGAATCCGATTCCTTACAGGGTGGGGGTGGAATCCCGCATCAAGGTGTGGAAGCGCTCGAAAAGGACCGACGATTCCGTGGGACCGGGGGCGGCTTCGGGGTGGAATTGCACGGAAAACGCCTTGAGTTCCGGCGCGGCCAGGCCTTCCAAGGTACCATCGTTGAGGTTCCAATGGGTCGCCTCGACTCCCTGGGGCAGGCTCCGGGCGTCCACGCAGAACCCGTGATTCTGGCTGGTGATCCAGACCCGGCCCGTGACCTCGTCGCGCACCGGCTGATTTGCCCCGTGGTGGCCGAAGGGAAGTTTCATGGTTCGGGCCCCCAAAGCCAGGCCAAGCAGTTGGTGCCCAAGGCAGATGCCGAAAATCGGCACCCGGCCCAGAAGGGTTTTGATCGCGGCCACGGCCTCGGCGAGCGGTTCCGGGTCGCCGGGGCCGTTGGAAAGCAGCACGCCATCGGGTTTGGCGGCCAGGATTTCCGCGGCCGTGGCGCCGGCGGGCAGGACGGTGACCTTCAGGCCCAGGGCGGCGAGACGGCGGAGAATGGACTCCTTGGTGCCGTAATCGACAACCACCGCGTGCGGGGCGTCCCCGGCCGGGTCGGCATAGATGAGGGGTTCGGCGCGGGAAGCCAGAGGCGCCAGAGCCCGCCCCTGCATGGGGGGCAGGGCGCGGGCCGCGGCGAGCAAAGCTTCGCCTTCCCCGGCCGGGCCGATGACCCCGTTGCGGGCGCCGTAAGTGCGCAGGTGCAGGGTCAGGGCGCGGGTGTCCACGCCGCACAGGGCCGGGATGTTGTGGCGCCGCAGCCACGCATCCAGGGAGGCGGAGGCTCGGAAGTGCGGGAACGGCCGCTCCGGCGCGGCTCCGGTCGGTTCGAACATGTCGTGGAATACCGCCCCGGCGGCTCGCGGCCGGGGGGATTCGTCGTCCTCTTCCGTTGTGCCGTAGTTGCCGACATGGGCGGCGGTGAACACGATGAGCTGGCCGAAGTACGAGGGGTCACTCAAGGTTTCCTGATAGCCGCACATCGCGGTGGTGAACACCGCCTCGCCCCCGGCCCGGCCGGAAGCTCCACGGGCGAACCCTTCAAATGACGTCCCGTCATCCAGTATGAGAATGGCGCGGTGCTCCATGTGCATTCCTTGGTTGGGGCTGTGCTCCGTACAGGGGGCGCCGGCGGGAGAATCCGAATTGTGCGGAATCCTGCGCGAACGGCGACAATATTGTTTGAATACTGCAAAAATCGCACCTCACCGGGAAGTTCCCGCCGTTCCTTTCTTTTATCCGCATACGGGAAGCGTTTTCAATAAAAAAAATACAAAAATGTATTTTTACTCTTCATGAACATACAAATTCGTATGGAATGTGTGAATTATTTGTAGGGGCGCCATTCACTTACTTTCTGATTCCGTTGGCCGCCAATGGGTTCAGAACGAATGTGGGCCTTCATGCCCGCTTTGCACAGATGTTGCTTTCCCTTCGGCAGGCCACCCAACCAAGGAGTTCCCCATGCCTGCCGATTCCCCCCTTTGCAGTCCAATCCGGCCCCGCCCGGCGGAACTGTTCGGCCGTGACGTTTTCAGCTTCGCGGTCATGCGCGAGCGCCTGCCCAAGGCCGTTTTCGCCCGCCTGAAAGAAGCGGCCGAGCGGGGTATGCCCCTGCACGAGGGCGACGCCGACATCGTGGCCGGCTCCATGAAGGATTGGGCCGTGGAACGCGGGGCCACCCACTACACCCACTGGTTCCAGCCCATGACCGGCCTGACGGCCGAGAAGCACGACGCCTTCCTTTCCCCGGCCCGCGACGCCGACGGCCGGATGATTTCCGAGTTTTCCGGCAAGATGTTGATCAAGGGCGAGCCGGACGCTTCCTCCTTCCCTTCCGGCGGCCTGCGCTCGACCTTTGAAGCCAGGGGCTACACGGCTTGGGATCCCACCAGCCCGGCCTTTCTCATGGAAAACCCCTCGGGCAAAACCTTGTATATTCCCTGCATCTTTCTTTCCTACACCGGGGAATCTTTGGATCGAAAAACCCCGCTGCTGCGATCCGTGGCGGCCGTTTCCGAACAGGCTCTGCGGGTGCTGCGCTTTTTCGGTAATGAGAAGGCCACGGCCGTACAGGTTATGGTCGGCGCGGAGCAGGAATACTTCCTGGTCGACATCACCCGTGACCCGTTGCGGGCCGATCTGCTCCTGGCCGGGCGCACGGTTTACGGGGCCAAGCCGTCCAAAGGCCAGGAAATGGAAGACCATTACTTCGGGGCCATCGGCCCGAGGGTTCTGGCCTTCATGGGCGAGGTCGAGGAACGCCTCCTGGCCCTGGGCATCCCGGCCAAGACCCGGCACAACGAGGTGGCCCCCGGCCAGTTCGAGTTGGCCCCGGTGTTCGAGCCCTGCAACATCGCCGTGGACCACAACATGCTGACCATGGAGGTGCTGCGCCTTACGGCCGGGAGCCACGGCTTCGCCTGCCTGCTGCATGAAAAGCCCTTTGCCGGGGTGAACGGCTCCGGCAAGCACAACAACTGGTCGCTGTGCGATTCAGAGGGCGAGAACCTTCTGGAGCCCGGCTCCACCCCGCAGGCCAATGCCCGCTTTCTGGTCTTTCTGGCCGCGGTCATGCGGGCCGTGCACCGGAACCCTTCGGCCCTGCGTCTGGGCATCGCCGGGGCGGGCAACGACCACCGCCTGGGCGCCAATGAGGCCCCGCCGGCCATTCTCTCGATTTTCCTGGGAGATCAACTGACCGACATCGTCCGGGGCATTGCCGGGCTGCCGTGCGAAACCACCCCATCCGCCTCCAGGGACACCTGCGGAACCATGCGGGTGGGTGTCTCCTGCCTGCCGCCCCTGCCCAGGGATATGTCCGACCGCAACCGCACCAGCCCTTTCGCCTTCACGGGCAACAAGTTTGAGTTCCGGGCCGTGGGCGCCTCGCAGTCCATCGCCCCGGCCAACATCGCCCTGAACTCGGCCATGGCCTCCGCTCTCGGCGATATCGCGGACGAGTTGGAACAAGCCTCGGCCGCCGGCGTTTCGCGCGAGCAGGCCGTGCAGGAGCTTCTGGCCAAGTTGTTCATGGAGCATTTACCCGTGATCTTCAACGGCAACGGGTATTCAGCCGAATGGCGGGAAGAGGCCGCCGGTCGGGGCCTGCCGAACATCCGCACCACGCCGGAAGCCCTGGCCCGCTACGATACGCCGGAAGTCATGAAGATGTTTTCGCGCTTCGGGGTGCTTGACGAGCGGGAAATGCTCGCCCGCCAGGATATTCTGTTCGAGGCCTATATCCGGGCCGTGCATGTGGAAACCAAGCTCGTCTCCGATCTCGGCCGGCGGCTGATCCTGCCGGCGGCCCTGCGCTGGGCGGCGAAAGTCGGCACGGCCGCCCTCACGGCCCGCGAACTGGCCGGCGCGGCGGCCGGCGAGTCCGGGCCGGAGCGGGTCATGTACAAGCGGCTGCGCGAGCATATCACCGGCCTGAGTACCGCCCTGGACGAGCTGGACACCCGCCATGTCGAGCTGGACGCCATGCGTGGGGCCGGGGAGCGGGCCGAGGCCGCCTGCGCGGTGCTCCTGCCCCTGATGAATGAGTGCCGGAAGCACGCGGACGCCCTGGAAACCATGACCGACGCCCGGATCTGGCCCCTGCCCACTTACAACGACATGCTCTGGCGGCGATAGCGCCGGCGGAGCCTCGCCCGGTTCGGCCCTCCTTTCCCGGTCGGGCCGGGCGGCACGACAAGGAAAAACCATGCCGGAAGCTTCCGACACCTCCCGACAGGGGCTTTTCGACCCTCAGAGTGAGCACGACGCCTGCGGGGTCGGCTTTGTGGCCCGCCCGGACGCCCGGCCTTCTCATGCTTTGGTGGAGGAGGCCGTCCTGGCCCTTGGCCGGTTGTCACATCGGGGCGGCTCGGGCTGCGGCCCCGGCACGGCCGACGGCGCCGGTCTGCTGCTGCCCCTGCCCAGGCGGTTTGTCGAGCGCATCTTTTCCCCTCTGTGCGGGGGCGGCGTGCCGGAGCGTTGCGCCGTGGGCCAGTTGTTCCTGCCGCAAGATACCGAAGCGCGGGGCCGGGTCTGGGCGATCCTCGACACCGTTTTGCCGGAGCACGGCTTGCGCGTGCCGGCCCGGCGCGACGTGCCCATCCGGCCGGAAGTCCTCCAGGCTCACGCCCTGGCCGTCATGCCCCACTTGGCCCAGATCGCCGTGGTCCCGGCAACGGCCGGCGGAGAGGACGCCCGCGCCTTTGAGCGCCGGCTCTACGTCGCCCGCCGGCACCTGGAAAAGGCCGTTGCCGAGGCGGGAGCCTGCCGGGCGGGCGATTTTCACGTGGCCTCCCTGTCCGCCGCGAGCATCGTGTACAAGGGCATGATCGCGGGCGGGCGCTTGGCGGAGTTTTTCCCGGATCTGGAAGCTCCGGACTTCGCCGTCCACTATGCGATTTTTCACGAGCGATACAGCACCAATACCCGTTCGGTCTGGCGCCTGGCTCAACCCTTCCGTTGCCTGGCCCACAACGGGGACATAAACACGCTGGCCGCGAACCGGGACGCCATGCGGGTGCGCGAGCCCCTGCTGCCGGCCTCCACCCTGTTTGGGGAGCGAGCGGCCCACATCCTGCCTGTTCTGGACGAAAGCGGCAGTGATTCGGCCATGCTGGACAACGCCCTGGAACTGCTCCTCCAGGCCGGGGAAAGCCCGGCCCATGCGGCCATGACTCTGCTGCCCGAGCCGTTTGGGGCCTCCTTCATCATGGGTGAGGACAAGCGGGCCTTTTATGAGTACCACGCGGCCCTCATGGAGCCTTGGGACGGCCCGGCAGCCCTGGTCTTCACCGACGGGCTTTCGCGGATCGGGGCCGTTTTGGATCGCAACTCCCTGCGCCCGGCCCGCTGGTGCCGGACCACGGACGGTCTGTTCCTGCTGGCCTCGGAGGCCGGGGTGTTCGACATCCCCTCCGGGCGCGTGGCCGAGCGCGGCCGGCTGCACCCCCGGCGGATGCTCATGGTCGACTTCGAGCAGGGGCGGGTCATTCCGGACGCGGAATGCAAAGGCGGGGTGATTTACGCCCGCCCTTACCGGCATTGGGTGCGCGAGCGGGGTGTGACCCTCGCGGATTTGCCCCTGCCCGCGGGCCGGCGGGATCTGCCGGAAGAAAACGATTCCGGCGAAGCCCGTGCGGACGAGCGCCTGGAACGGGCTCTGCGCCTGTACGGCATCGGGCCGGAGACGATTAAGGGCATCCTCGCGCCCATGGCCCGCGACGCCCAGGAGCCGATCCGCTCCATGGGCCTGGATACGCCCTTGGCCGTACTCTCCGGCGCGCCCCGGCCGCTCTTCGATTACTTCAAGCAGCGCTTCGCCCAGGTGACCAACCCGCCCATCGACCCCCTGCGCGAGGGCGCGGTTATGTCCCTGGCCGGGTTCGCGGGTCGGCAGGGCAACCTTCTGGAACCGAAACCGGAGCATTACGCCCGGCTGCGTCTGCCCCACCCCCTGCTGTTCCCGGCCGACATGGAGCGGCTGCGGGCCTCGGAACACCCGGCGGTCTCGGCCCGGACCATCCCCATGCTCTTCGCGGCCCAAGCTCCGGCCGGAGCGGCCGACGAGCCCGGCAACCGACTGGCGGCCGGGCTGGACGCCCTGTACCGAGAGGCCGAGGCCCGCATCGCGGCGGGCGCGACCCTATTGATCCTGAGCGACGCCGGGGCGGATGCCGCCCACGCGCCCATTCCCAGCCTCGCGGCTCTCTCATTTCTGCACGCCCGGCTCACGGCCGCCGGGTTGCGCCACGCCTGCGGTTTGATCGTGGACTCCGGCGAGGTGCTGGAGATCATGCACATCGCCCAGCTCACGGCCTTCGGCGCCGATGCCGTGCATCCCCGCCTGGCCTTCGCCCTGCTGGATTCCCCCGGTCTGCGCCGGGCTCTCGGCCCGGCGGCCTCCGCCCTCTCGGCCCGGCGGAATTACGCCGTGGCCGTGCAAAAAGGGTTGCTCAAAACCATCTCGCGCATGGGTATTTCCACCCTGCGCGGCTTCCGGGCCGGACGGGGTTTTGAAGCCCTGGGCCTGGGAAAGGAACTTATGGAACGCTGCTTCCCCGGTACGCCGTCGCGCATCGGGGGCATCGGTTTCACGGAATTGGCGGCTGAAACGCTCATCCGCCACGGCGCGGCCTTTGCGTCTTCCCATTCGTCTCCCCCGGACTCCTTCTCCTTCCAAGGTCCGGGGCGGCGCAAGGGCCGCGACCAACGCGCCTGGACTCCCCATACCGTACGCCTGCTGCACACGGCCGTGCGCGAAGACGACGCCCAAGCCTATTGGGAATTCGCCGCGTCGTGCGACAGGCGTGGGCAGGCCCCGGTGGTTCTGCGGAACCTTCTGGAATTCGTGCCGGACCCCGTGCCCATGGGGGAGGTTGAATCGGCCGGGGCAATTCTACGCCGTTTCGTGGGCGCGGCCATGAGTTTCGGCTCCATCAGCCCGGAAGCTCACCGGAGCGTGGCCGAGGCCTTCAACCGGGTCGGCGGGCGTTCCAACTGCGGTGAAGGCGGTCTGCCTCCCGGCGTGCCCGAGGCGGCCCGCTCGAAGATCCGCCAAATCGCTTCCGGCCGGTTCGGGGTGGACGCCGCCTACCTGGTCGGGGCCGAGGAGATCCAGATCAAGATGGCCCAGGGCGCCAAGCCGGGTGAGGGCGGGCAGCTCCCGGCCCACAAGGTCACGGCGGAGATCGCCGCGGCCAGGCATACCGTGCCGGGCGTGACCCTGATCTCGCCCCCGCCGCATCACGACATTTACTCCATCGAGGATCTGGCTCAGCTCATTTACGATCTCAAGCGCCTGCACCCGGTCGGCCGGGTGTCGGTCAAGCTGGTGGCCGGGCCGAACATCGGGACCATCGCGGCCGGGGTGGCCAAGGCCGGGGCCGACGGCATTCTGATTTCCGGGCATGACGGCGGTACCGGGGCCTCACCGCGTTCGGCCGTGGAACATGTGGGGTTGCCTTGGGAACTCGGCCTGGCCGAAGCCCACTCCGCTCTGATCCAGGCCGGGCTGCGCCGGAGCTTGCGCCTTCAGGTGGACGGACTGTTGCGCACCGGCCGGGATCTGGCTGTGGCCGCGCTGCTGGGGGCGGACGAGTTCGGTTTCGGCACGGCCGCCCTGGTTTCGCTCGGCTGCTGCATGTTGCGGATCTGCCACCTGGGCACGTGCCCGGTGGGTGTGGCCGCCCAAGATGCCCGTCTGCGGGCGAAATTCCCCGGCCGGCCGAAACACCTGGAACGTTACTTGCGCTTTGTGGCCGAAGATCTGCGCGGGCACATGGCCCACCTGGGATTCCGCAGCCTGGACGAGATGATCGGCCGGGTCGATCGCCTTCGCCAGGCTCCGTTCCCCGGCGCGGCCGAAGGGGAGGAAGGCGCGGCGCGGCCCGAGTTGCTTCGGGCCAAGACGTCCCGCCTGGACCTTGGTGATCTGCTCTTGCCCGCGCCGGATTTTCGTACGCCGTCGGAGTCAGAGGTTTGCCCGGACACTCGTTCGGGCGCGGCGGCTCCCTTCACGGACACGCCTCTGGAGGCCGCTTTGCTCCAGGCCCTGCTGCCCGCCCTGCGGGCCGGGAAGTCCGGGCGGTTCCAGGGGTTTGTCCGCAACACCGATCGGGCCGTGGGCGTGCGCCTGGCCGGCGAGGTCGCGAACATTCATGGCTCCGCCGGCCTGCGCGGCTCGACCCTGGATATCCATTTGTACGGCACGGCCGGGCAGAGCCTGGGGGCTTTTCTGCCTCACGGCGTGTCCCTGACCGTGGAGGGTGAGGCCAACGATTACGCGGGCAAGGGTCTGTGCGGTGGCCGTCTGGCGATCGTTCCCCCGGATCGGCGGCCGCGCCGGGGCGGCGGGGCCGCCGCCGTGGGCAACGTGGCCCTGTACGGGGCCACGGCCGGGGAGTTCTTCGCGGCCGGGTCGGCCGGGGGACGCTTCGCGGTGCGCAATGCCGGAGCACTCGCCGTGGTCGAGGGCGTGGGCGATCACGCCTGCGAATACATGACCGGCGGCGCGGTCGTGGTGTTGGGGCAGACCGGCTGCAACTTCGCGGCCGGGATGAGCGGCGGCGCGGCCTTTGTCTTTGACCGCAGCGAACAGTTCCAGACCCGCTGCAATCTGGACGGCGTGGACCTGGAAAGCGTTCGCCTGCCCGAGGACGTCGCGCTGTTGCGCGATCTTCTGACCAGACACCACACGGTTACGGGCAGCGCCTTGGCGGCGGAGATCCTGGATGACTGGGAGGCCTGCCTGCCCCTGTTTTTGAAAGTCGCGCCCATCGAGTACCGACGCAGCCTGGCCCGGATGAAAAGCGGGGAAGACCCCCACGCCGAGCACTCGGCCGCCACTGAGGAGGTGTATACCCATGAAGCTGTATGAAACCATCCCGTTCATCAAGATGCACGGTCTCGGCAACGACTACGTGTATATCGATACCTTCGCGATCCGGGTTGCGGACCCGGAGCAACTCGCCCCGCGCATCAGCGACCGCAGGCGCGGCATAGGCGGCGACGGCCTGGTGCTGATCGGGCCCTCCGACAAGGCCGACGCACGGATGCGCATCTTCAACATCGACGGGTCCGAGGCGGAAATGTGCGGCAACGCCGTGCGTTGCGTGGGCAAGTACCTGTACGAGAGTGGCCGGGCGCGTTCCGAAACCCTGCGGGTGGAGACCCTGGCGGGCATCCGCTCCCTCCGGTTGTCCGTCGAGGCCGGGCGGGTCGAGCGGGTGCGCGTGGACATGGGCCGCCCGTCCTTTTCCCCGGTCGATCTGCCCATGAGCGCGCCGGGGAAGGATTTCATGCACCGCGCCCTGGCCGTGGACGGGGTGATCCGGCGGGGCACGGCGGTTTCCGTGGGTAACCCGCATTTCGTCGTGCCGGTGGACGATCCGGCGGCTTTGGATCTGCAGCGCCTCGGCCCGTTGTTCGAGCGCCACCCTCTGTTTCCCTGCCGGGTGAATACCGAGTTCGTGCGTGTGGTTGCCCCGGATCTGATTGAAATGCGGGTCTGGGAACGCGGCTCGGGCGAAACGGACGCCTGCGGCACCGGGGCCTGCGCCGCGCTGGCCGCTTGCGCCGCCAACGGTTTTTCCGCTCGCAGCGCTGTGGTGCGCCTGCCCGGCGGCGACCTGTCCATCGAGTGGGACGAGGACGACGTTCTGCACATGACCGGCCCGGCCGCCATTGCCGGTGTAGGGGAATATGTGCTGCATCCCAAAACATTTGAAGCCCGGAGGCCGATATGACCCTGATCAACGAATCATACCTGAACCTTCCCGGCAGTTACCTGTTTTCGGAAATCGCCCGCCGGGTGCGGGAATTTTCCGGGGAACATCCTGAAATCGCCCTGATTCGCCTGGGGATAGGAGACGTCACTCGGCCCCTGGTCCCGGCTGTTGTCGAGGCCCTGCGCAAAGCCGTGGACGAGCAGGGCGCGGCCGAAGGCTTTCACGGCTACGGCCCGGAGCAGGGCTACGACTTTTTGCGCGCCGCCGTTGTCGAGGACTGGTATCGGGGCCTCGGCATCACTCCGGACGAAGTGTTCATCGGCGACGGATCCAAGTGCGACGTGGGCAATTTTCAGGAACTGTTCGGGCACAGTTGCCGGGTGGCCCTGACCGACCCGGTCTACCCGGTCTACGCGGATTCCAACGTCATGGCCGGGCGGGCCGGAGCCCAGGGCGCGGACGGCCGTTTCGCCGGGTTGATCTATCTGCCCTCGACCTTCGCGAACGGTTTTTGCCCGGACTTTCCGAAAGAACGCCCGGATATCATTTACATCTGTTCCCCCAACAACCCCACCGGCACGGTCATGGATCGGGTCGGCCTGGCGCGCTGGGTGGAATACGCCCGCGAGAACGAGTGCCTGATCCTGTTCGACGCCGCTTACGAGGCGTTTATTCGCACCCCCGACATCCCGCGCAGTATTTATGAGATCCCCGGCGCGCGCGAGGTGGCTGTGGAGTTCCGGAGCTACTCCAAGACCGCCGGGTTCACCGGCCTGCGCTGTTCCGTGTCTGTGGTGCCCAAGGCTTTAACCGGCGCGACGTTGACCGGTGAACCCGTGGCCGTGCGGGATCTCTGGCTGCGCCGCCAGACCACCAAGTACAACGGCTGCCCCTACATCACCCAACGCGCGGCCGAAGCCGTGCACAGCCCGGAAGGCCGCGCCCAGACCGCCGCCCTGGTCTCGGAATACCTGGAAAACGCCGGAATCATCCGGCGGGCCTTTGAGGAGTTGGGCCTGGATGCGGCCGGCGGGCGGGACGCCCCCTATGTCTGGGTGCGGCTGCCCGACGGAGTGCCGTCGTGGGATTTCTTCGATCTGCTGCTGCGTAAAGCCGGGATCGTGGGTACGCCCGGCGTGGGCTTCGGCCCGCATGGCGAGGGATGCTTTCGCCTGACCGGGTTCGGGACAAGGGAGAACGCCCTGGCGGCGGTGGAGAGGTTGAAGAAGTTGAGGATTCCCTCAATCCATCAATAACATCGAGGGAGAGACTCCATTGCGGGTGAAGGCGCCGGCGGCGCCGCACAGGCCGTTGTCGGCCCGTATAAGCCGGCCGAAGGCGGGCGTGCTCATGCGGCGTTCTCCGGTTCGGGCAGGGTCACAAAGCCGAGGATGGCCAGGGCTCGCAGAATTTCCAGCACGCGGGCGCGCGGGGCGCGGCTGAACTCGCCCGCGACGGCCTCCGGCGTGAGGGGGTTGCCGGTGGCCTGGATGGCTCCGACAGCCGCGCGCACGGCCTGGGTCTGCTCCAGCAGATCGGAAGGCCAGGCGGGTTTGGGTTCGGCCTTGGCTTTGGCGGCTTTGGTTTTTTTGCCCGTGGCAATGGGCGCGGCCGGCAGGACGATATCCAGGGAGGCCTGCGCGACGGTGCGCTCGGCCTTGGATTTTGTCTGGTATTCCGGTCGCAGCCAACGGATCAGGCCGTTTTTTTCCTCCTCCGCCCGCTCGGCGTTGAGGGCCACCAGGCGTGAGAGGATTTCCTCATCCGGCAGATCGACCGGCCAACCGTAGGCCTCGGCCACGGCGGCGTCCAACTCGTCGTGCAACTCGCGCAACACGGTTACCAGCCCCTGCTCGTGAATGAGACGCTCCTGGTCCGTCAGCTCCCGGCCCTGGCGCAGGGCTTCCAGCACGTTGTACATGCCGGTCATGGTCAGTTTGGGATGCAGCGCCTGCCGGGCCTTGCGGTGGGCGTCGAGTTTTTCGCCCAGGTCACGGATGCGGGTTTGTTGCTCGGGCGTGGCGGTGGGGAAGGGGAAGGGGTCGAAGCAGAGGGACTTGTTGTACCGTGGACGATCTTCCAGCGTCCCGCCTGTTGATAAGGCCCAACAAGCATGAAAACGGCTCGAGAGAACACCAAGATGAAAAGCGTTTTCCGAGGCAATGTTCACCAGCATGTTATCCGGGAGGATGTCGATAGGAAGAAAGACGAAGAATCGGTGTTTTGCAGTCTCTACAGTGGAAATAAAGCGAGGGAGCCCTGCGAGGGCGGGACGAAACGTTTCACGGGGTTTGCCAAAAAGCCACCACTTCTTCGCATATTGCTCAGCATCTTTAGAAGAGCCTCTTTTGGCGTCCCGTTCCGGCTTTACCCGTGTCAAAACCCATTGGTATGTGTCGGGGTAACGTGTTCTGGCCTCTTCCGCGGAAAGCCCGTAGAGGTCGATGACCATCGCGTTTCTGGGTATTCCGGTAATATCCCTGCCGTTGCGATACCCCCGGATATGTCGTTCCAGACCCGGCAGGCGCCCCAGGCCCAACCGGGCGGCATCAGCGGGAGTGACAATGAAGCCGGAGCCGTGCAATTTCATACCGGGACAACATAATTCTGCATTGGCCTTTAACGCGACGCTCTGGGTGATATCCGCCCCCTGTCGTAAATCGGCATGAATAGTTCCCGCCGACTCTTGTAGAATGACGTCCCGCTCTCTGGCATCAGTCTTACTTTCATCCGCCACTGTGGCAAGAACACCCGGGCCTGTTCCCTTTGCGCCGACAGTCATGGCAATTCTGACTGCCGCGCCGTCGGAGGCGTCCACCCACGGGTGATCCGGCACGGCGAAAGCCAGGCGCAGGGGCTTTTTCCCCGCAAGGTGGAGCGCGGTGACCCGGCGGTTGAACGACTGGTTGACGCTGTTGGTGGTGATGAAGCCAAAGCGGCCGGCCTTTCCCTGCCGTACCAGCTCGGCCGCTTTGTGCCACCAGTACATGACAAAATCGCAGGATTCCGGCAGATCTTTGTATGCGGAGGCCAGAGCGTCAAAGTAGCCGTATCCCAACACATTCCGCTTATCTTTTCCGCCCACGAACGGCGGATTCCCCACAATAAAATCCGCTTTGGGCCATTCCGCCGCCCGCGCGTCTTCATACACCTTGTCCACCGTCGTGGCGGTTTCATCCGGCACCTGCCGGCCGGTGGTCGGGTCGGTCTTCCAGGTTTCGCCGTTCCAGCGGGTGACGGGCTTGCCGTCCTTATCCGTGGCGTATTTCCAGCCCGTCCAGGTGAGCAGCGCGTCTTTGCATTGGATGTTGTCGAATTTTTTGATCACCGGCTCCGGCGGCGTCACGTTGCCGTGGGTGCGGAAGTGCCACTGCAGGTAGCCGATCCACAACACCATCTCCGCGATGTGGGCCGCCCTGGGGTTGACCTCCAGGCCGAGAAACTGGTGCGGGTCCACCTGGAGCAGTGTCTGTTGGTACTCGCCATATCTGGAAAGCTTTTGCAGCACTTCGCCTTCCAGGCGCTTCATGTGCTCCAGGGTCACGTACAGAAAGTTGCCGGAGCCGCAGGCCGGGTCGAGAACGCGCAGGCCGCGCAGCCGTTTGTGGAAAGACTCCAGGGCCGCCTGGGCTTCTTTCAGCTTTCCCTGCTCCGCGAGCAGACCCGCGACAGTCTGGACGTCGCCCCATTCGGCGCGCAGCGGCTGCATGATGGTCGGCAGCACCAGCCGCTCGACATAGGCGCGGGGGGTGTAGTGGGCGCCGAGCTTGTGGCGCTCCTTGGGGTTCAGGGCACGTTCCAGCAGGGTGCCGAAGATGGCGGGCTCCACCTCTTTCCAGTCGGCTTTGGCGGCTTCAAGCAGAATGGCGAGTTGCACTGTCTTTAACGGCAGGACTTCCGGATCGGCGAAGATATTGCCGTTGAAACGCAAGAGTTTTTTGCCGAGCACCACGGAAAACGCGCCGGCGTTCATGGCCGTCCAGAGTTCGCGCACAAAATGGACGTAGCCGCCCGGTTCCATGACCGAGCGTTGCAGGATGTCCGTAAAACTGTTGTGCGGGATGAGGTTTACATCCTCGGCGAACATGGTGAAGATGCAGCGCATCAAAAATTGCGAGACCTTTTCCGGGCCGTGACCGTCGGCTTCCAGCGAACGGGCCAGTTCGGCCAGGTGGGCGGCGACCTCTTCGGTCACGCGCGCGGCGCGGCGAGAGGGGTCGAGGGAAAGAGGATCGTGCCAGAGCGCCTGGAAAAACGCCCGTACCTCCGGCTTTTCCAGGTCGTTCAGGTTGATGCGGTGGGTGCGCGCGTCCGGGAACGGCAGGTAAACCCCGCCGGTGCGGCTGAATTCCGAATAGATATCGAAGCAATAGCCGATATCGGCCACGATCAGAAACGGCGGACGGCCTTCGGCGGCGGGCAGGCTGCGGATGTAGTTTTCCGCCTGGTTCTTGGCCCGCTGCATGGTGTCTTCCCACTGGCGGGTGCCGCGCTTGACGGCGCCGGAGGTGGTCATGCCCGGCAGAACCAGAGGAACGGTTCCGCCTTTGCCCTGTTTCGCCTCCAGCACAAAGCAGCCCTTGCGGTAGAGGTCCAGGCGCTTGAGCTCGCTGCTGCCGTCGCCGCGCGGCAGATAGACCTTGCGCTCGAAGCAGTACAGGTTTTCTTCGTTCACTTCCCCGGCGGGAATCGGCTCGGGCAGCTCAAGCACGCGGCAGAGTTCCGTGAGAAACAACTGCGCGTTGGCCTGTTCGGAACCGCCGGAAGCACGCCAGCGGCTGATAAAGTCGGAAATGGTCATTTGCTTGTGCCTGCCGTGTCGCGGGTGGTTGCGCCGTGCGCGCGCTTCGCCTGCCGTTGCCGTGCGAAAAACGACGCGCCGCGCGGACGATACCCGAAAATGGAATGAGACGCAAAAAAATGCGGGAGCCGGGGGCGTTCATACGAGGGGAGAAACTCCGGCTTTGCTCAGTCCACCAGTCCGCGCAGCGGCCCGCCCGGCGCGGCCAGCTCGTCGATGCGTCGCTCCACGGCCGGGTCCGGTTCCAGGGGCGGGGCATGGTGCGCTTTCAGGCGGGCGTCGATGATCAGCGGCGCTTCGCAGCGCCAGTGTTTGCAGTGGAAGCCCGCCTTCGGCCCGTAAAGGTCCGTGGCCGGGTCCGAGCGGGTGAAGGTCGTCCAGAGGAAGTTGTCCCACGAGGCGGAGGTGAAGGCCGCGTCGTCGGCGATAATGATGAGGGCGGGCTGCTCCGGGGCGTCGGGGGCAAGGGTCGCGCCGAGGCGTTCCGCGAGGTTTTCCAGGGCGGAATCCTGCTCGTCGCGCGGCCGGTTATGGTGCGGCCCGCTCAGGACGATCACGCCGGGCGCGAAGAGGCGGGCCTCACCGAAGCCGTCGGGCAGGGAGAAGTCTTTCGGCAGTTCCCGGCACAGGCGGCGTTTGGGGGCTCCGGCCACGGTCCAGAGCAGCTTGGACCCCTGGTTGAGGCTGATCCCGCTGTAATCCAGAGTGTCCATGGTCGTGCGGGTGATGAAATGCAGGTCGCGGGCGAAGTCCGTGCGCTCCAGGACATGGGCGAAGAAGTCCGAAACGCGGTGGGCCGACATGTCCGGGGCATCCTCTTGGGCTGCGAGCAATACATATTTGGACAGGCTGGTCTGGGTGGACCCCAGCAGGGCCAGACCGGAGGCGAGGAGTTCCTGGGGAATGCGCTCCGGCGTGAAGGGCACGTACCGCTCGCTGCCCACGGCCAGAAGCAGCGGGTGAACCCCGGCGGCGTCCACGGCATGGACCTCGCGGATGCCGGGAAACACCGAGGGCACCAGGGCCGAAGCCAGTTCGTGGATGAAGGCCCCGAAGACCGTGTCCTCCTGCGGCGGCCTGCCCACGGAGGTGAAGGGCCAGATGGCGTCCGGGCGGTGGTACACGGCCTCCACCCGCATGACCGGGAAGTCGTGGGTCAGGCTGTAGTAACCGAGGTGATCCCCGAACGGGCCTTCGGGTTTGGTCAGGGCCGTGGCCGGGCCGGCATTGCTCGCGTTGACGAGTTTGCCGCACAGGCAGAAGTCGGCTTCCGCCGGGATGGGCAGGGCGTTCGGGCGGGTGATCAGCGGCACGCGCCGGCCGCCGAGAGCCCCGGCGAAGCAGAGTTCCGGCACGCCCTCGGGCAGGGGCATGATCGCGGCCAGGGTCAGGGCCGGCGGGCCGCCGATGAAGACGTTGACCGGCAGTTCCTCGCCGCGCCGCAGGGCGGCCGCATGATGCGGGCCGATGCCCCGGTGGATCTGATAGTGCAGGCCGACCTCGCGAGCCGGGTCGTACGCGTTGCCGGAAAGTTGCACCCGGTACATGCCGAGGTTGGAGTGAAAGGGGCCGGGGGCGTCGGGGTTCTCCGTATAGACTTGGGGCAGGGTGATGTAAGCCCCGCCGTCCAGGGGGTGGGAAACGAGCCGCGGCAGCCGGGAGAGAGTGGTGCGGCCGCGTATGGCCGGGCCGGTTTTGACCTTGCGCGGCAGCATGTTCCACAGGGCGCGCGGCAGGCGGGCGGCCTGGGTAGGGTGCTTGAGCAGGGCGAGGGGGTCGGCCTTGGCGGCGAGCAGGGCCTCGACCTCCGCCAGGGTCGAGCGGAAGATGAAACGGGTGCGTTCCAGGGTGCCGAACAGCCCGGCCAGCATGGGGAAAGGGGTGCCCTTGACCCGGGTGAAAAGCAGGGCCGGGGCGCCCTTGCGGTAAGCGCGGCGTTGGATCGCCGCGAGTTCGAGGTACGGGTCGACCTCAAAGGAGTCGATTTGGATAAGCTGGTTGTGGCGGGCGAGATCGTCGACGCAGGCTTTGAGGGTCGGGTGGCGCATGGGGTGGGCTCCCGGAGGGACGCGGTTGGGTGTGGAGGGCGGTTGCGCGTTGGTGTGGAGAGAATGGCAGAGGTGTGGAGGGAAGGCAAGGAGGCGAGAGGGCGGTGGTGATCGTGGGGCGGGGGAAGAGGTTATTGGAGCATGGGCAGCTGCATGGTGATTCGGAACATCGATTCGTTGTCGTGGAAGGCGTTTTCCGCCTGGAGGGTGCCACCGTGCAGGGTGATGATCTTGTGTACCAGCGAGAGGCCCAGGCCCGCGCCGGTATCGTCGGACTTGGCCCGATAGAACGGCTCGAAGATGTGGGCCAGGGCCTGATCCGCCAGGGGCGCGTGCGAGTTCTGGATGGACAGGCGCAGGTGGGAGGGTGAGGTCTCGGCGCGGCTCAGGCCGAGAATGATCCGGCCGTTTTCGGGCGTGTAGCGCAGGGCGTTGTCGAGGAGGTTGGTCAGGGCCTGGCGCAGGAGGAGGGCATCCCCCAGAGTGTGGAGGTCGTCGGCGATGTCCTGGTCGAAACGGATGTTCCGAGACTGGGCCGAGGGCGGATGCCCGGCGCAGATATCTTGGCAGAGAAGCGAAAGGTTGAGCGGGAGGAGCTCCGCCGGGTGTTGTTGCAGATCGAGCTTACCCGCCAGCAGGCAGGAGCCGATGAGTTGCTCCATCACGGCCAGTTCTTCCTTGAGCAGGCCGAGATGTTTGTGGGCCAGGGCTGTTGTACGGGAAAAGTCTTCGCTTTGGGAGCCGGCGTTCAGGCCGTCCTCGATGAAATCCACGGCGAAGTTCATTCGGGTCAGGGGTGAGCGCAGTTCGTGCGAGACGTTGGCCATGAGTTCCCGCATCCCCCGGATATGCCGGGTCAGGCTCGCGGTCAGGCGGTTCACGGCCTCGGCCACGTCCGTTACTTCGGCAATGCCGTTTTCAGTCACCCGCGCCGTCGGGTTGTTCTCATTTATGGCCGCGAGTTCGCGGCGCAACCGGCGCAGGGGCAGGGTCACATGGCGGGCCATCCACAGGCTGAGCAGGCCGCCGATCGGGACCAGAGCGGCGAACCCCCAGTAAAAGCGGTCCTCGACATGGGGAAAGCGGCCGTTCCAGTACGTATAGCACATCACGGCGTCGCCGTCCGCGAAGCGTACCGGGGTGACCAGCAGGCCCAGGGGTTCGGAGGGGCCCGTCTCCCAAGCCAGGCCTTCGGCTTCGTAGATCACGACCGGAGGACGGCTGGAGGCGATCGCGGGCAGATGCCGCCTGTCCGCGTGGGTCAGGCCGGCCACGGGCGTTCCGGCCAGGACGGAGCCGTCCGGAAGCTCGAACCAGAGTTGCGGGCCGTAGCCGTTGAAGTAGTCCAGGTACATTTTGGCGTCGGCCCGGGCGCGCCCGTCGAGGTTGGCCAGGATGATGTCGTGGATGAACACGGCCATGTTGTCGCGCCGGGCCTCGCGGCCGTCCGTGGCCAGGTAAAAGAGAACGAGGGGCGTGGCCTGGGAAAGCAGCACCAAGAGCAGGGTGTAGGTGAAAATGCGCTGCCACAGGCGGGCGCGGAACGGGAGTTTAAACACCGTCCACCCAGCGGTAGCCGGCGCCCCAGACCGTGCGGATGGGCGAGAGATCGGCCTCGAAACCGCGCAGCAGGCCGCGCAGGCGGCTGACATGCACGTCGATGTTGCGGTCCCCGGCGCAATGCTCGCTGCCGAACGCCAGGGAAAGGATCTGATCCCGGCTGAGCACCTTGCCCGCGTGGTCGAGGAACACCCGCAGGATACGCGTCTCGGCCGTTGAGAGGGCCAGGGTTTTGCCCTGATGGTGCAGGCTGTGGCGCTTCATGTCCAGAACGAAGGAGCCGGCCGTCAGGGTGTCGGCCTCTTCGCCGCTCACCCCCTCCACCCGGCGGAGCACGGCCTTGATCCGCGCCAGCAGTTCCCGCGGGCTGAACCGCTTGGGCAGATCATCATCCGCGCCCAGTTCCAGGCCGACGATCCGGTCCGTTTCTTCCCCGCGGGCGGTCAGCATGATCACCGGCAGGCGGGAGCGCCGGCGGATATCCTGGAGCAGGCCGAAGCCGTCCCCGCCGTTTGGGAGCATAACGTCCAGCAGCATAAGATCCGGCCGGAAGGACTCCACCTCCGAGCCAAGGGTGTGGCCGGAATACAGCGAGCGGATGTGGAAGCCGTGCGGCTCCAGGTAGTCGCGAATGCCCTCGTGCAGGCGTTTGTCGTCATCCACCAGGAGGATTTTTCTGTTCTTCATCGCGCACATGCTGGAACCTCGTACGAAGCGGCGGCCCGGAAAGTCGGCGCCAAGCCGCAATAATTTGATACAGTTTTTCGCATCCGCCTTATACTTTGTCGCCGCCGGTCTGCTAAAAATCTTGCAAAGAAATCCGGAATCCGCCAGAAGAGATGGCTCATTATATCGATTTTGAGTCTCAGTCTCAAGATATTTCGAGGCGGGACCGGAGCAATTTCCGCAATGGAGGGATATGTCGATATGGGCTCATTGGGTAAGTTGTCGGTCGGCGCGCTGATTGTCGGGGTTCTATTTTCCGGATTGGCCGGGTTCGCCTGGGCGGAGGAGCCCGTTTCCGGCGGAGCTGTTCCGCCGGCGGAGGGCGGGGAAGAGTCGGCCACCCCGACGCTGCTGCCGGCGATCATGGTTACGGCCACCCGCGTGGAAGAAGAGTTGCAGGACATCCCCATGTCCGTTTCCGTGGTCGGCAAGCAGGAAATTGAGGAACACCCGAGCACGGACGTGGCCGAGCAGCTTGTACGCGCCCCCGGCGTGACCTATTCGGCCGGCAAGACCGGGGCGGGGAACAACAGCATGATCTCGATTCGGGGCCTGGAGGCCGGGCGGGTGCTGTACCTCATCGACGGGGTGCGCCAGAACTCCATCTTCAAAGAGGACATGAACAAGGGCCTGATGAACATCGACCCGGACGATATCGAGCGGGTCGAGATCATCAAGGGCCCGGCTTCGGCCCTGTACGGCTCGGACGCCATCGGCGGGGTGGTCAACATCATCACCAAAAAGGGCGGCAACGGCAAACCCGTTGCGGGCAAAGTCAAGGTCATTCTGGACAGCTCCACAACCGGCATCGCTCCGCGCGCATCGATTTACGGCGATTACAACGGGTTTTCTTACCGCCTGTCCGGCAACTACGTGAACGCCAACGACCGTAAGTTGGCCCAAGGCGGCACGGCCGACCACAGCTCCTACCACGCGGAGAGTTTCTTCGGGCAGATGGGCTATAAGTGGGACGGCGGCAGTCTGAATTTCACGGCTCAGCATTATGATTCCGACGTGCACGAGATGACCGCCATGTATTCCTGGGCCGACAAGCGGGTGAACCTGTACGACCGCGACGACCCCGCCCTGGCCGAGCTTTCGGACTTCCCCCGCAACCGGCGCGACACCTACACGGGAACCCTGGTGCTCGACAACCTGAGCGAGAATTTCAAGAGGCTGACCGTCAACACCTATTACCAGTTCCGCGACACCATTCAGAGCAGCGAAGCCCTGAACAGCTTCGCCGTCTCCATGAAATTGCAGGATATCTCACGGTCCTACGGTGGCAACGTCCAGGCCGACTGGCTGCTCTTTGATTCGCATTACGTCTCCATCGGTATGGAGTATTTGTACGACAAGCTGCACAACAATTACCGGGAAGATATCGGGAAGCCGGAATACGAGTTCGACGCGACCCAGCGGACCATCGCCCTGTTCGCTCAGGACGAGTGGAGCATGACCGACGATCTGGCCCTCACCGTGGGCCTGCGCCAGAGTTGGATCAAAACCTCGCTCGGCTACTATGAGAAAGACCCGTCGCGTCAGGATTCCACTTCCGCCTCCAGTCTGGTGGGCAACGTGGGCCTCGTTTACAAGGGCATTGAGAACCTGGCGTTGCGGGCGCAGTATTCCCAGGGCTTCCGCACGCCGGATCTGGCCGCGCAACTGACCGGCACGGGCATATACCTTGAGCCCAACACGGACCTGAAGCCGGAGCGCTCGTACAACTATGAGATCGGCGCCCGCTACAACAACGGCAGCCTGATGCTGGACACCTCCCTGTTCTATACCAAGATCGACGACATGATGACCACGCGGGTCATCGGCTATATCCCGCCGTTCTGGAGCGTCAACGAAACCGTCAATGCCGGGTCGTACGAGGCGTACGGCTGGGAGCTGGACGCGGCCTGGCGTATCGGGGACACCGGCTTCACGCCTTACGGCAACGTGACCCTGATGCAGACCCACCTCATGCATCAGGATTACACCACGGAATACAACCGGGTGCCCAAGGCCTGGGGCACCCTGGGCCTGCGCTGGGAACACGTTATCGATGACCGCAGCCGCATTTTCACGGACGCCTCGTACCGGATGTCCGCCCCCTACAAATATGACGGCGGCGACGATCAGGTCTGGTACGAGCACAAGGCCGGGCAGAATGCCGACTTCACGGTGGGCCTGGAGCTGGGCGAAGAGCAGCAGTTCAAGGCGACGCTGTCGGTGAAGAACATTTTCAACGAGGAATATGAGCCGGATTATTATTATTACCCCGGCACCCATGCCGTTCTGGCCCTGAGCTACGAATTCTAGGCTCAGGACTCATTAATTGCAAAAAGTAGGAAAGTTGGTTAGTTGTGCTTATGGAGGGTGCAATGGGTCAACTTTTCTACCTTTCTGTCGGGCAACTCGAACGTATCAAGCCTGTCTTCCCACTTTCACACGGCATTTCACGCGTGGATGACCTAACAGTGCTCAGCGGCATCATTTATGTCATCAAGCACGGCCTGCAATGGAAGGACGCGCCGCGTGAGTATGGCCCGTATAAAACTCTGTATAATCGTTTTG
>JAVBQP010000010.1:0-83294 GCA_031548905.1 Desulfovibrio sp.
GGGCAGATGCTCCACCTCGCGCGGCGGCCTGAAGAGATCCGGCTCCACCTCGTGCAGTCGGGCGTTGCGGCCTGAAAGGCGCAGCACGACCAACTCCGTCCGGCCACGAAGAAGAAAATGGAAGGGGAACGCGTCCGGCCCGGCGGGTTCTTCCGGTTCGGGGCTGCGGGCCAGAGCGCGCTCGATCCACTCCCGGTGCCGCTCCAAAATCAGGGGAACCAGAGCCGGGTTCATACCTTGAGGCAGAACCACCTCCAAGCGTGCGCCAGGCCGCACACGCAGCAGGGGGCGTTTGGCCCGCGCGCTCAGGCGCACGGTATGGGCGGGAAGGGGAGTGGACATGTCGGCCTGTATCGTATCCAAATGAGCGAACCTCCCTTTACCTTATTCCGCTTCCGAGCTAAAAGAAAGCCGTCGAAAGCCGGGGGGGCCGGGCCGGACTTTTGTCGTGCCCTCCCGCCGCGCATCCCAAAAACAGTTGAAGACGCTCGGCCGGAGTCGCCATGTCGCAGTCCCGTGTTTTTTCCATCCCCTGGTGGGGATTCCTGTTCGCCCTCGGCGGCCTTGCCTGGTGCGGCTGGGTGGCTTTTCCCACCGGGCACCCCTCCCCCTGCCTGACCTCCGGCTGCTCACTCTTTCGCGACGGGCGGGTCGGGGTCGTGTCCATGTGGGCGGTCGGCGGGGCCTGCTTCTTCGCCCTGACCCTGCTCTGCCTGCGCGGCAAGCGCCGGGCCGCGTTCGCCCTGGCCTCTCTGGCCCTATTTCTGGACGCGCTCCTTTTGCTGATCATGTTCTTCACCGCCCCGTGCCTGGACTGCCTCGTGGTGGCGGCCTTTTTCGGCTTGACCTGCTTCGCCCTGCGCCCCGTGCAGGACGGCTGGTTCGGCGCGACCCCGGGCCGCTCGCTCCTGCTGCCCATCTGGTTCGGGTTGTTCATCGCCAATCTGGCCTCGGTGGGCAACGAGGCCATGCCCCACTGGGCCCTGGCCAACGCGGACAACAACTCCATGCGCATCTACTTCGCCCCTTCCTGCACGCACTGCCGGGCGGCCCGCCTCGCCTGGGGGCACCCGGCGGCCCTGTACCCGGGGGCCGAGGACGAAAACGACCCCGACGCCGTGCTCAAGCTGGAAGCGCTGCTCCTGCAAAAAGTACCCATGGCCGAAGCCCTGGAACGCTGTCGCAACCCCGAGGAACCCCTGCCGAAAATCGGCCCCCTGGATCGCGCCCTGCTCTCGATCCGCCTGCTGCGCAACAAGGCGGCTGTTCTCAAGCAAGGATATCAGGCTCTGCCGCTGATTGAAATCAACGGGATGCCCGTCCTGCCCAAGCCTTCCGATGCGGCTCTCCGCCGGGACTCCGACCGCCCGGCCCGAGCCGAAACGCAGGCCGCGCCCCCAGCCGGGCACTCCGGCGCGGACGGCCTGCTCAGCCCCCGGGAGACCAATGGCACCGCCCCGGCGGAACCCTCCCTGCCCTGGGAAGTCGACAGCTTGGGCCAGTGCGGCCGGGCGGATCAGCAGCCCTGCCCGTAGGGACCGTCCCGACTCGGACTTCATGCGTCGCGTTCGGTTCGCCATTCGCTCTTAACTCCTTGAATTTCCGCCCTCGGCCCGGCCGCGCCTTGACCTTTACAGGCTTTCGGCTTACACAGCGGGAAGCCGGGCGGGGCGCATCCACGCCGATGCGCCGGAGGAGGCGGGACCGAGCCTCCGCCGCAACGGTTCCCCCTTGGGGGAATCGTTGTCTTCCGGCGTTGTTTCCACCCAGCGCATATGTTCCCCGGCCTTTTCCACCGGGGCGGGACGCCGTCCCGGCAACCACCGTCCGCAAAAGCGGGAAACGATGAGCGCATCACAAACCAACACTCCCGCCTCTCTCCAGGCCCTGCTCCTGCCGCGCCGGGAAGACCTGACCCGTCGCTGGATCGACGTGGTGCACGGCACATATCCCTTTGAAACCATAGGCTTTCTCCGCACCCGCAAGGACCGTTTCGCCAACCCCGTGGGCCGGCGTACCGAAGACGCCGCCACGGCGATCATGGACGCGATCTTCGCGGAACAGCCCGACGAGGCCGCCCTCGGCAAGGCCCTGGAAGAAATCGTCCGGGTGCGGGCCATACAGGAATTTCCGCCGGAAACGGCCTTGGGCGTGTTTTTCGCCCTCAAAGACATCGTTCGCGAGGCAATCGCCGCCACGCCCGGAGCGGCCGTCTCCCCCACCGCCTTGTGGGCCCTGGAGACGCGCATCGACGCCGTGGCCCTGATGGCCTTCGGCGCTTACGCCCGGTGCCGCGAAAAACTGTTCCATATGAAGGTGGAAGAAACGCGGCGCCGCTACTCGCAGGTGTTGCGGATAGTGCAAAAATATGGGGACGTCCCGGAAGAAATCGGATCAACCGACAGCCAAGCAGCGAGGTAAGGAATGATCATCTCATTACTGGCGGTCATCGCCCTGGGCGTTATCGCCTGGTTGGGGGCGACCTTCGCGCCCTTCATCTTCGGCGCGGTGGTGCCGTATGTGGCGGTGGCGGTGTTTCTGGCCGGCTTTGCGGCGCGGATCTTCGATTGGGCGAAATCCCCGGTGCCCTTTCGCATTCCCACCACCGGGGGCCAGCAACGCTCGCTGGACTTCATCAAGCCGAACCGGCTCGATTCGCCTTACACGCCCATCGCCACGGTCGGCCGGATGATTCTGGAAGTCTGCGCCTTCCGCTCGCTGTTCCGCAACACCAAGGCGGAACTCAAGCAGGACGGCCCGCGCCTGGTGTACTGGTCCTCCAAGTGGCTGTGGCTCTTCGCCATTCTCTTCCACTACTGTTTTCTGATCGTGTTCATCCGGCACTTCCGCTTCTTTCTTGAGCCGGTGCCGCCCTGCCTTTCCTTCCTCGAGATGATCGACGGGATCATGCAGGTGGGCGTGCCGCGCTTCTTCATGAGCGGCGGCCTGCTCCTGGTGGCCCTGCTCTTCTTGCTCTGCCGCCGGCTGTTCGATGCCAAGATCCGCTATCTTTCCCTGCCGGCCGATTACTTCGCCCTGTTCCTGCTCATCGGCCTGGTCGGCAGCGGCATCTGTATGCGCTACATCGGCAAGACCGATATCGCCCAGGTCAAGGTGCTGACCATGAGCCTGGTGACTTTCGCGCCGGCAACGCCCGAGGGCATCAGCCCGCTCTTCTACATGCACCTGTTCTTCATCAGCGTGCTGCTGGCGTATTTTCCCTTCTCCAAGCTCATGCACATGGGCGGGGTTTTTCTCTCGCCCACCCGGAACCTGCCCAACAACTCCCGGGCCGTGCGTCACGTGAACCCCTGGAATCCGAAGAAAACGTACCGCACTTATGCGGAGTACGAAGACGATTTCCGTGATCAGATGGACGAGGCGGGCCTGCCCCTGGAAATCACCCCCGAACAGGCCGCCGCCAAGGAGTAGTCATGGCCAAAATGCCGAAGTCTTCCGACCTGATAAAGAGCATCGACTACGTCTTCCCCGAGGCCTCGTGGATGGACACCAAGCCCGCCTTCGCGCCGGGCACCTGGTGTTACCCCTCCAAGAAAGAGACCATGGTGGAACTGGGTATGCCCAACCCCCATGAGTGGAACCCGGCGGAAGAAGACTGGAACCTGCCCGAGAACTGGGAAGAGATCATCTACAACGGCCTGAAGGACCGCCTGGAGAAATACCGCTCCCTGAAGGTCTTCATGGACGTCTGTGTGCGCTGCGGCGCCTGCGCCGACAAGTGTCACTTCTTTCTCGGCACCGGGGATCCGAAAAACATGCCCGTGCTGCGGGCCGAGTTGCTGCGCTCGGTCTACCGCAAGGACTTCACCCTGGCCGGCAAGTTGCTCGGCAAGGTCGCCGGGGCCCGCAAACTCGACAAGGACGTGATCAAGGAGTGGTTCTACTACTTCTATCAGTGCACGGAATGTCGGCGCTGTTCGCTGTTCTGCCCCTACGGCATCGACACGGCCGAAATCACCATGATCGTGCGCGAGCTGCTCCACGAGTTGGGCCTGGGTATCCACTGGATCATGGACCCGGTGAAGAACTGCAACCGCACCGGCAACCACCTGGGCATTCCGCCGCACACCTTCAAGGACATCGTCGAGTCACTCTGCGACGACATCGAGACGGTCACCGGCATCAAGATCAACCCGCCCTTCAACGAAAAGGGGCATGAAGTCCTCTTCATCACCCCCTCGGGCGACGTGTTCGCGGACCCGGGCATCTATACCTTCATGGGGTACCTGATGCTCTTCCACGAGATCGGGCTGGACTACACGCTCTCCACCTACGCCTCCGAAGGCGGCAACTTCGGCTCCTTCACCTCGGCCTACATGATGAAGAAGCTCAACGCCAAGATGTACGCCGAGGCCGAGCGCCTGGGCTCCAAATGGATTCTCGGCGGCGAGTGCGGCCACATGTGGCGGGTCGTGCATCAGTATATGGAAACCATGAACGGCCCCACCCCGGCCTGCATGGAGACCCCGAAGAGCCCGATCACCGGCACGGTGTTCCACAACGCCGCGGCCACCAAGATGGTTCACATCACCGAGTTCACGGCCGACCTGATCAAGCACAACAAGATCACCCTCGACCCGTCGCGCAACGACCACCTGACCGTGACCTTCCACGACTCCTGCAACCCCGCCCGGGGCATGGGCCTGCTCGAAGAGCCGCGCTACGTGCTCAAAGCGGCCTGCAACAACTTCGTGGAAATGCCTGAGAACACCATCCGCGAGCAGACCTTCTGCTGCGGCGGCGGCTCCGGCCTGAACACCGAGGAAATCATGGACCTGCGTATGCGCGGCGGCCTGCCCCGCGGCAACGCCCTGCGCTACGTGCAGGAACGCCACGGCGTGAACACCATGGCCTGCATCTGCGCCATCGACCGGGCCACCCTGCCCCCCCTGGCCAACTACTGGGCCCCCGGTGTCGGTATCTCCGGCACGCACGAGCTGGTGGCCAACGCCCTGGTGATGAAGGGCGAAATCAAGCGCACCATGGACCTGCGCCAGGAAGATCTGCCCGGCGTCGAGGAGGACGAATAATATGTATAACGCCAAATATATCTGGCCGGGCGTCATCCTCTTCCTGGCCCTGTTCACCGCGCCCTTCTGGCTGAACCTGGGCTCGGCGCACTACAAATACCCCGAGGTGGCCGTGCCCGCAGCCAAGGCTTCCGATGAGAAGGCCTGGGCCCAGGAACCGCAGGCCGAGCGCCTGAACGAGCCCGGCACGGCCTGTATCGAGCCCAAGGAATACATGCGGGCCGAGCACATGCAGATTCTGAACACCTGGCGGGATCAAGCCCTGCGCGAGGAAAAGCGCGAATACACGGCCACGAACGGCGCCAAGTGGGAGGTCTCCCTCCAGAACACCTGCATGAAGTGCCACGCCAACAAGGCCGAGTTCTGCGACAAGTGCCATGATTCCAACAGTGTGGACCCCTACTGCTGGGATTGCCACGTTGCACCGAAGGGGAACAACCAATGAAAAACTCCAGACGCCAATTCCTGAAAGTCGCGAGCCTTTCGCTGATCGGCGCGGCCCTGCCCGGCATAGCCCGGGCGGCCGGCACCTTCGAGGCGCCGGAAGAAAGCCTCAAAGCCAAGCACTGGGGCATGGTCATCGACACCCGGGCGTTCGACGACAACCCCGACCTCTTCGAGGCCGTGACCTCCGCCTGCCATACCTACCACAACGTGCCGAACACGCCGGGCAAGCAGGAAATCAAGTGGATCTGGACCGACGGCTACAAACAGACCTTCACCGACCAGATGGACAACTATCCGGCCGAGAAGGTTCTGGCCCGCAAGTACCTGATGCTCTGCAACCACTGTGAGAACCCGGCCTGCGTGCGGGTGTGCCCCACCAAGGCCACCTTCCGCCGCTCCGACGGCATTGTGGTCATGGACTACCACCGCTGCATCGGCTGCCGCTACTGCATGGCCGGTTGCCCTTTCGGCGCGCGCAGCTTCAACTTCAAAGACCCGCGCCCCGGCATTGCCCACGTCAACCCGACCTTCCCCACGCGCATGAAAGGCGTGGTGGAAAAATGCACCTTCTGCTCCGAGCTCTTGGCCGTGGGCAAAATGCCGCTCTGCGTCGAGGCTTCCGAAGGGGCCATCCTCTTCGGCGACCTGGGAGACCCGGAGTCCGACGTCCGCAAGTCGCTGGCCGAGAACTTCACCATCCGCCGCAAACCCACTCTGGGCACCGAACCCAGCGTGTACTACATCATTTAAGGAGGTAGGCCATGTTGGAAAAAGTCCTCAAAGGCAGGCCCTCGTTCTACATCTGGCTTGCCGCGCTCGGCGCGCTTATCTCCCTCGGCGGCTTGGTGTACCTGCTGCAACTGCACATGGGCCTTCAGGTCACGGACCTTTCCCGCGACGTTTCCTGGGGCTTCTACATCGCTCAGTTCACCTACCTGGTGGGTGTGGCGGCCTCGGCCGTCATGCTGGTTCTGCCGGCCTACTTCCACCACTATAAGAAGTTCAAGAAGATGATCATTTTGGGCGAATTCATGGCCATCGGCGCGGTGGTCATGTGTATGCTCTTCATCGTGGTCGATATGGGCCAGCCCCAACGGGTGCTCAACGTGATCCTGCACCCCACGCCGAACTCGGTCATGTTCTGGGATATGATGGTGCTTTCCGGCTACCTGCTCCTGAACGTGGTCATCGGCTGGGTCACCCTTGAGGCCGAGCGCCATCAGGTGGATCCGCCCAAGTGGATCAAGTTCTTCGTGTACCTTTCCGTGTTCTGGGCCTTTTCGATCCACACGGTCACGGCCTTCCTGTACGCGGGTGTTCCCGGCCGGCACTACTGGCTCACGGCGATCATGGCCGCGCGCTTCCTGTCTTCGGCCTTCTGCTCCGGTCCGGCCATCCTGGTGCTGCTCTCCCTCGTGCTCAAGCGCGTGACCGGTTTCGACGCCGGCAAGGAAGCCATCCAGACCCTGACCAAGATCATCGCCTATGCTATGGGCATCAACGTGTTCTTCTTCGTCCTCGAGGTGTTCACGGCCTTCTACAGCCAGATCCCCGGCCACATGCACCCCATCGCCGCCCTGTTCATGGGCCATGACGGGCACAGCCTGTGGGTGAACTCCTGGATGTGGACCGCCGCCGTGCTGGCGCTGCTCTCGCTGCTGCTCATCGCCATGCCGAGCACCCGCGACAATGAGAAGCTCCTGCCCTTCACCCTGGTCATCCTGGTCATCGCCACCTGGATCGACAAAGGCCTGGGTCTGCTCATCGGCGGTTTCACCCCCAACGCCTTTGAGGAAATCACCGTGTACGCCCCGAGCATCGCCGAGCTGACCATCGGTATCGGCATCTACTCCGTGGGCGCCCTGGTTGTTTCCGTGCTCTGGAAGATCGCCCTGGACGTGAAGAAAGAAGCCGGGACGTTCTAACGAAGCAAAGCATACGCGCATTCGGCGGCCGGGGTTCTCCCCGGCCGCTTTTGCTTTTGCAAATCGCGGCCGGATGGGGACGTTTTTCGGCAATCGGGCGCCCCGCTTGTCCTTTCCCCGATCCTGAGCTATCGTCCGGCATTGGCGGCACACTGGGGGAATGTTCGTTCTCCGTTGCGTGTGCGGCCGGCAACAAGCCGCAGCTCTCGAGACAGGAGACCCGTGAACGAACACCCCACGTCCCTTGCCCGGAATGAAGACGAAGCCGTCCACGTCACCCGCGCCGTGGTGCCGGAAAAAGCGGCTTACGAGCACTTTCTCGACCGCCTGTTCACCTCCCGCCGCCTGACCAACCACGGAGAATTCGCCGTGGAACTGGAGCAGCGCCTCAAGGCCCTGCTGGGCGTTCCCCATCTTGCCCTGTGCGCCAACGGAACCCTGGCCTTGCAACTGGCCCTGCGCGCCTCCGGCCTTGCCGGCAAAGAAGTGATCGTCACGGCCTTTTCTTACGCCGCCACGGTATCCGCCCTGCTCTGGGAAGGCTGCCGCCCGGTCTTCGCGGACATCGACGAAGAAACCCTCTGCCTTGACCCCACCAAAGCCGCCGCGCTGGTCGGCCCGGAAACGGCCGGCATCCTGCCGGTGCATATCTACGGCAACGCCTGCGATGTCGGCGCCATCGACGCCCTGGCCGCAAATGCCGGGCTCGTTACTCTGTACGACGCGGCCCAGGCATTCGGCTCCACTCTGGAGGGCAAAAGCCTGCTGGACTTCGGTGATTTTGCCGCCTGCAGCTTCCACGCCACCAAAATCTTCCACACTGTGGAAGGCGGCTGCGTGATCAGCCGCGACAAGAAGGTGGACGATAAACTCCGCCTGATGCGGGCCTGCGGCCATGTGGGCGATAACCACATCATGCCCGGCACCAACGCCAAGCTTTCGGAACTGCACGCGGCCATGGGTCTGGCGCTGATCGATCGAGTGGCAAAGAACATCGCCGGGCGCAAACGGGTCAGTCAAATGTATGACGCCCTGCTGCCCGAGCGGGGTCTGCGCCGCCCCCGGCTGCACGCGGGGCTCGCGTACAACTACGCATACTACCCGGTCGTTTTCGAAGACGAGGCTGTGGTGTTGCGCGTGATGGCCGGGCTGGAGCGGGAAAATATTCATCCCCGCCGGTATTTCTACCCAGCCCTGACGACGCTGCCGTACCTGCCCGAGCGGCAAACCTGCCCCGTGGCCGAGAGCGTCGCGCCGAGGGTGCTGTGCCTGCCGTTGTATGCGGAGTTGGGGGAGCGAGCAATTGAACGCGTGGCGGAGAGCATCAAAAAGGCCCTGTAAGAGGAAGACGGAAGGTATGAACTGCCGAGGGAAATCACTCGTACTCCGCTGTTGTGCAACCCGGTAGTGAAGATTGGCCCGAGAAATACCGTTGCGCCTATGACGTGGAAAACTCTGCCTGCCGCTGTGGATCGCTGTATAAAACGGTACGAAAGCCTGCAGAAATCGTATTTTTCGACCCACAGCACAGCCTCAAAAGCTATGCAAAAACAAGGAACCGGTGCGCTCCCCCAGTGGCCACATGAACTGATACTTAAGGAATGCAGCCTTTTGGGGGGAGAGTCTCTCATAAAAGCCGGCATTGATTCTGAAAAAATTCATTTCAAAGCACATGCCCTTGGGGTGGCCTCTCTTCCGCTGAATGCACCCGAAACCATAAACGCTCCAGCGCCCCCAAAGCCCCTCTCGCCGGAAAAGTTGCAAAGAGAATTTTCCACGTATCCATGTGATCATCACGCATGTGCCGATGCCGGCAGTCGACGAATTTTCACGGGTATCATCAAATGCACGCGCTCTGGGAGTGGATGCCTCCTTGTATCTTTCTTTCGCCAATATGATCATCCCGCCGTGGGGAGACGCCCCGGGGATGTGGTTTACGACGCCGGTGCTTTCAACGGCAACAGCACCTGTAAATTTTTACGTACTGTGGGATCCTTGAAAGCGCTCCTCGCTTGTGGGCTCCGACCGAAGGCTTATGCGGACAGTCTACGGCACATCAACGGCGAAGAGAATATTACCTTGGGGAGCCTTGGTTTTTGGTCACAAGATGCCGACTTGCCCATTCTCCGGATCGCAGGTGGCGCGAACGTATGCAGGGAAAACATCGCTAATGGCACCGTTCCTGCCGGGTCGTGGGCGGCTCTCCGGCGGAAAAGGCCCGAGTTACCGATTCTATCCGGCACACCACATACCATTCGGAGGGAGACCACTCCACACGCGTCGGCTCAGTGACCGACATGCATACCATTCCACGGCCGGTCGGCACTGGAGCGGTATTTGCATATCGCTTACCACAACTCTATGCCAGAGGAAAAAATGACTCGGAGCACTTTCAACCACGCAAAAATCAGCGGCATCAGTGCCGTCGTACCCTCGCATGAAATCCGTCTTGAGGACGAACTGGAATACTTCGGCGGTGACATAAAAAAGGCGCGGCGCGTCACAAAGATGGTGGGTATCGACCGGCGCCGTGTGGCCGGGCCTGGAGTGACCCCGGCGGATCTCTGCCAGCAGGCTGCTGAAAACCTTATGACCGATATGGGGTTGGACAGAGGTTCGGTGGATACTTTGATTTTCGTCTGCCAGCATACGGACCATCTCCTGCCTGCCACCGCCTGTATTTTGCAGGATAAACTCCATCTGTCCCAAGGGTGCGCCGCCTTTGACGTAAATCAGGGTTGCGCGGGCTACGTGTACGGCCTGTGGCTTGCATTTTCTCTGGTTGAGTCAAAGGCCGCGTCGCGGGTATTGTTGCTTGCCGGCGATGGCCTTTCACGCCTCTACGACCGAGACAACCGTGTTGTCGCACCGATATTCGGCGACTGCGGCACCGCCACACTGATCGACCATACGCCGGAAGCCGCACCCTCATGGTTCGCGCTGGGAACAGACGGCAGCGGCGCGGAAACACTGATTGTTCCGGCCGGCGGAGCAAGGCTGCCCCTGCCCTCAACAGCGGAGAGCTATGCACAGTATTGCGAGCCGTTGCTTGACGCGCAGGGCGTGCCTTGGAGGCTGAACTGGACATACATGGACGGAGGCGCGATTTTCGACTTCACGCTGGATGTTGTGCCGAGACACATCAACGCTACGCTGCAGTATGCCCAAAAAGCCGAAGCCGACATCGACTACTTTGTCCCGCATCAGGCAAATCGGCAAATCATGACGGCTATTGCTGAAAAAATCGGCTTCCCTCCGGAAAAGACACCCATGGAAACTTTCAGCAAATACGGCAACACCGCAGTCGCCACTATTCCGACCGCCATTTGTGACGCATTGGCCGATGATCTGCAAGGCGCGCGTCGACGCTTGCTGCTCTCAGGTTTCGGGGTCGGCTTGGCTTGGGCGTCCGCTGTGCTGGATCTTGATCATATCCGTTGTACCGCCGTGCAGGACTATGTGATACCGAGCAATCATCCCATGCCGGAAGATGTTCTGGCATACTGGCGGCAGAAAATAACCGGCAGGCCCACCCCCCTGCAGCAGCCCTTACAACCGGAGTCGGACTGATGACGAGTGCTCAATTTCATAAAGAGCTGCAGGAGATTCTGCAGTGTGACACCGACATTGAGTCGGGTACATTCCTCTGGGACGTGGAGGAATGGGATTCCTTGGCGATCATGGCCTGTATGGCTTATTTCGACAGGACGTTCGGCATAAAAACAAAATTCGGCCAATATAAAGACTTGGGGACGGTTGCAGAACTTGCCGCCCTGGCGGGTGGAGCCATTCATGATTAGCGGGCGGTAGGGTGTTGTGCCTCGGGCAATAATTATCGGGAACTCCGGCGCGGCCAGAGAGTGTTATTGGCTTCTGCGCGACGTGATGGAGGTACGAAGTGACCTGACGTTCGGAGGCTTCGTGTCGTTCGAGGGGTATCAAGGCGACTTGCGTGAACTCTCCGCACTGGAGCTCGGCCCGGATGACAGCCACATACCGAACGATGACGATGCGCTCATCATCGGCATCGGCCTGCCGTCGCTCCGGCTCAAGGTGTTTCATAAGTGGAAGAACAGGGGGGGGCGGTTTATGAATCTTATACACCCCTCAGTGAGGCAGGTTGGAGAAAGCCTGATGGGGGAAGCAAATATTCTGGCTCATAACTGCCATGTTTCCTGCAACACATCCTTAGGGGACGCCAATTACCTCAACGGAAGCGTTGTGCTGGGCCATGACGCCCGTATAAATCACGGCAATTTCTTCGCGCCGTTCAGCATGGCCCTGGGAGAGACGCACATCGGCTCCGGCAACAGTTTCGGCGTTCATTCCGTTGCGTTGGCGCGTGCGCGAATCGGCAACGGCAACACCATTGCGCCTGGCGCATATGTGTACAAGGGCTGCGGAGATAACTGCATTCTGGCGGGCAACCCGGCAATGCGGGTAGACTGACACGGAGAAAGCTCCGCCCAAAATGACGGTGGAGTTCAATGATTACTACGGGCGCAAAATGATTTTACACCCCAAATAATTACATATGAATATTCTTTATATTACATCTTCGTCTGCATACTATACAAATGCCATATTAGACTATGAAGAATCTTTTTCTTTATATTCAAAAAATACGATATACTTCTTTGACATTATAAGTGAGCAAGATATACCATCACTGGATAAATTTGATGCAATAATATTTTCATATTCTTTTTTTGCATTCACAAGAAACTTATCAATACGAACATTAAACAAATTCAAATATTTTAGAGGCCCCAAAATAGGAATTTTCCAAGACGAGTATAATTCATACATACGCCATAGAACCAATATCAGAGTAATGGGACTGAGTACCATCATCACTTTAGTTCCGGAAAAATTTTGGCCCGATGTGTTCCGCGACGAGTTCGCTTCCATTCCTCTGATGCCGGCCCTGGCCGGCTATATACCCGAAAGCCTGCTGTGCCAGCCACCCCCCGTGCCTTTCCGGCATCGCCGCTGGCATATTGGGTATCGCGGGCGAACAATGGCCTACATCTACGGATTACTGACACGAGAGAAATACACTATCGGCCTTGAAATGCAGGAGATATGCAGACGGCGCGGTATACCCGCCAATATCGACGTCACGGAAGACGGGCGCCTTTATGGTGACGCCTGGATAGCGTTCAACCGCGACTGCCGTGTGCTGCTGGGGACAGAGTCCGGCTCGAATGTTTTTGATTTTGACGGCACCATCTCCTCCAAGATCCAGGCTCATCTGGCGCAATTTCCCAACGCTTCGTTTGAGGAAGTTCATGAACTTTTCCTGAGCGACGTCGACGGCGCCATCCGCATGAATCAGCTTTCTCCAAAAATCTTTGAGGCCATTGCCCTTGGTACGGGGCTTGTTCTTTTTGAGGGAGAGTATTCCGGGGTTCTCACCCCCTGGCGGCACTATATTCCCTTGAAAAAAGATTACAGTAACATCGACGAAGTGTTACAGGCCGTGGACGATATTCCTTTCCTTGAACAAATGACGCACCAAGCGATGCAGGACATTGTCCAGACGGATACCTACAGCTATAGGCGGTTTATTCAGCGAATCGACGAGCGGCTGGATCAATTGTGCCCTCTCCCGCATAGCGCGGAGTCGATAACAGAGACGGCTGTTCTGCGTGCCACTACTTCAAAGCCGCCAGTTTGGGATACGGAGATTCGAAAAAGGTCACAAGAGGAAAATGAAAAGGCTTGCTCGATTCTGGCACAAAAGCTGTCCGGCCAAAAAGCGTTGTTCTTTGGAGCCGGCAAGGCCTACCAATACTATAAACATTTCTTTCAGAACGTCGAACCTATCGGCTTCTATGTAGATGAAGTATTTTTGACAAAGCCGACGGCATATATAGACGGTATTCCCCTCTTGTCTCCCGCGGCACTCGAGACAATGCCTACACCGGAAAATATCGTGCTGTTCAGCAAGCAGGAACACTTTTTCGGCATGAAGGAACGCGTATGGGAGATGTTTCCCAACGGCCCCGAACCCGTGAGTTGTATCCTCTCGGGGCCGTCGGCGGGAGACTCCGTGTGCGATATGCCGCCACTCGCATAAGTGCTCCATGAATCTCAACGGAACTTTGCGGCGATGATAGAGAAAATACTCTTTTATTCCGGAATAAAAGAAACCTTCACCCTCAGGGCCATTTGCACTCTCTACGCAACGGAACTGAGAGACGGCGGCGTTTTTCACCCCGAGGTTCCGCATGGGGCCGACGACGTGGACCGGCTGCTCTATCGCCCCAATACTCTGAACATGGAGTCGCCGGTCTCCGAGGTGATTGCCCGACTGCACAAGATAAAGAGAGATGCCGAGGCTGTCGGCGCAAGAACACTCGTTCTCGGAATTTCCACATTCAGGCCCAAATACATCTATCTGCGCGATCTCGCCATAGCCTGCCGTGCCGTATTTCCCGGAGCAAGGCAAAGGCTTACCGTCGACTGCTCCTGCCGTGACGATATCCTTTTGGAAATGGTATGCAACTCATGTTGCCTGCTTTTTGACAGCTCGTCGCTTGACGAGGATATTGCCGTCCGTTCCACCTTTTGGCCTCAGCACTACCCCTTTGGTGCCGATCTCCGCAACATCCTCACCTTTTTCGGCCGAGAAGCGGTATTTTGCGGCGATACGCACGCACTCATAGACGATTTGCAACAATATGCCGAGTTGCCTATCGACTCCACCCACCTCCCACCAGAGCCACGCCTTCTCCGGCGCGAGGTTTTGCATTTCATCGCGGCAATAAATCCGCTCTTTGCGCACTCCTCGGGCACTTACTCCCCCAAGTGGACGACCCAACTGACCCACCTCCTCCAAGATGGCGACTACGCAGCGTCACCCTGCAGCCTGCTGGGGCCGAAGCGCCGCTCGGATTTCCTGGCGGCTTGCGCCAAAGCCAACAAAGAAGCCGCGCACTTGCTCGGGCGAAAAAGCCTTTTCTCCCCGCCGGAGCCTGAGCCAAACTGGGAGCCTCTCTCCGGCCTGAGCGCCGACACTGCATTCGCCGTCGCCAGGCGCCTTGATCGTGATTTTGCCCAAACTCTGCTGGAGAAGCTGGATACCACTCCCGAATATTACTTTGATCGTGATCTGCACGTGGCTCGACGGGCTTTGCATGATGCACTCGGGCATTCTTACCTTGCACCGCCGCTTTTTCTCCGCCCCGAGCCCAAGCTCACCGTTCTCACGCTGACTTACAACCATGAACCTTTCATTGCGCGAAACATCGAAAGCATTCTTGCACAGCAAACATCTTTTCCAATCAGACACATCATCGCGGATGATGCCTCGGACGATGCCACACAGGAAATTATTCTGGATTATGCCTCCAAGCACCCGAGCATCATTCCAATGTTCCGTAAGAAAAACTCCGGTGGACCAGAAAATGTGCGCGCACTTTTTGATATGGCACGCAGCGAGTATGTTGCCTTGTGCGATGGAGATGATTACTTCAGCGATCCAACAAAACTGCAGACGCAGGTTGATTATTTGGATGCAAACAAAAATTGCTCTCTATGCTTTCATGTCGTACGCGTGACGTATGAAAACGCGCCGGAACGCGAACGGCTTTACCCACCTGTTGAAGAACTTCCACGTGGCATTCGCCCATTCTATTACCTATCGGATTTAATACGCTGTAATATTATACAAACAAACTCCGTTATGTACAGATGGAGATTTCGCAATGGATTGCCAAATTGGTTTCGTGCGGATCTGTGCCCAGGAGACTGGTACTGGCATCTTTTGCACGCTGAAAATGGAAAAATAGGTTTTATCAATAAGGTTATGAGTGTCTATCATCGCCACCAAGGTGGCATTTACTATCTTTCGGAAACAGACCGCCTCAAACATAGGATGCTTGTGGGCATGCAGGAAATCCAAACTTATGATGTAATCAATAGACACTTCAACGCACGATATGAATCAATTTTGCTGGATTTAATAAACGGAGTTTTTGCCGATTCTCTTCTTTACGATACATATCGCGCGGAAGAGGATGGCAGCTCCCCAATTTTGGCCAAACTATGCGAGCGCTACCCCGACTTTGCACGACATTTTCTCCAGTCGCTCAAGTCGGTCAGCCATGCCCCCGCTAAAAACGACGCCGAGACTCTCCCCCGGCGCCCCAACCGCTGAGGATATCACCATGCCGGAGCCCATATCAGACCGGAAAATCCGTATCGCCATCGTGGGCTGCGGCCGCGTCTCCAAAAATCATTTTGCCGCCGTTATGCAGCATTCCGGCACCCTCGAGCTTGTCGCTGTTTGTGACGTTGACCCGAGCGTGCTGCAAAAACACATAGCTGACTATAATGTGCCCGGCTTCTCACAATATGAGGAACTATTGCGGCAGAGCGACTGCGATCTGGTGGCACTCTGCACCCCCTCCGGCCTGCACGCCGGCCAAACCATTTTGGCGGCCCGGTACGGCAAGCATGTGGTCACCGAAAAGCCCATGGCCACGCGCTGGCAGGACGGCCTCAACATGGTCAAAGCCTGTGACGATGCCAATGTCCGGTTATTCGTCGTTAAGCAGAACAGGCACAACTCTACACTCCAATTGCTGAAACGGGCCGTGCTGGAAAGACGTTTCGGCAGAATTCATATGGTCCACCTGAATGTATTCTGGACCCGCCCCCAAGAGTATTACGACTCGGCAGCCTGGCGCGGCACATGGGAAATGGATGGCGGAGCTTTTATGAACCAGGCCAGCCATTATGTGGATCTCTTGGATTGGCTCATCGGCCCCATCGCCGATGTCCAGGCCATGACGGGCACTCTGGCCCGGGACATCGAGGTGGAAGATTCCGGCGTGCTGAATGTGCGCTGGCGCAACGGGGCACTCGGGTCTATGGCGGTGACCATGCTGACCTACCCAAGAAATCTCGAGGGTTCCATCACCATTCTGGGAGATACCGGTACCGCACGTATCGGAGGCGTGGCGGTGAACGATATTCAAATCTGGGATTTCGCGGCCCCCAAAGACTATGATAACCAGATAACAACCGCCAATTATGCTACAACATCTGTTTATGGCTTTGGACATCCTCTGTACTTTCAGAACGTCATTGCCACGCTCCGTGGTGAAGCAGAGCCGGAAACCGACGGTCGGGAGGGTTTGAAATCTCTGGAGGTGCTGATCGCCGCCTATACCTCGGCCAGAGATAGAAAAACCGTCTCACTGCCTCTGCAGTACTGAGTAATTGTTATGGAATTTATTGACCTGAAAACCCAATTCAACCGCATAGAAGCACGTATTCGGGCTCGCATGGATGCGGTATTGGCCCACGGGCATTTTATTATGGGACCGGAAGTGGCGGAGCTGGAAAGAGAGCTGGCCGGCTTTTCCGGTGCCAAGCACTGCATCAGTTGCGCGTCCGGAACCGAAGCGTTGCTCATGGCCCTGCTGGCCGCGGGCATAGGGCCGGGTGACGCCGTCTTTGTGCCGCCATTTTCCTTCTTCGCCACAGCGGAGGCCCCGGCCCTGCTCGGCGCGACACCTGTGATGGTCGACATCGACCCCATATCGTTCGGCATGAGCCCTTCGGCGCTGGACAAGGCCGTTCTGGCCGTTCGGAAGCAAAATTCCACCATATATCCCTTGCCGGCCTCCGCGCGGGAGCGCGCGCTCAAGCCGCGGGCGGTCATCCCTGTCGATCTGTTCGGCCTGCCCGCGGATTACGATTTCCTGTTGCCTGTGGCGGCAGCGAATAATTTGCTTGTAGTGGAAGATGCCGCTCAAGCCTTCGGGGCGGAATATCACGGCAACAAAGCCTGCGCCCTGGGCTGCGACATGGCGGTGACCAGCTTTTTCCCGGCAAAGCCGCTGGGCTGTTATGGGGATGGGGGGGCTCTGTTTACCGAGGATGACGATGTTGCGGAGACGTTGCGCTCCATCCGTATCCACGGCAAGGGCGAAAGCAAATACGACAATGTGCGTTTGGGGGTCAACGGCCGCATGGATACTCTCCAGGCTGCGATCTTGTTGGCGAAGCTGGAGATATTCTCGGAAGAGCTCACTGCGAGGCGGCTGATTGCCGGCCGGTATGCCGAATGCCTTACCGATATCGCCGGGATCACGCTCCCTTCCGTTCCGCCCGGGGTGAAAAGCGCCTGGGCGCAATATTCCATTCTCGTGGCGGACGGCAGACGCGAGGCCGTCGCCACGCGTCTCAAAGAGCGGGGCATACCTACCAACATTTACTATCCCACGCCCATGCACATGCTGGCGGCGTTCAAGCAACTCGGTTACGCCCCGCAGGATATGCCCAACTCTCTCGCTGCGTCGCGCAGGATTTTAGCTCTCCCCTTCCATCCATATATGACCGAGGCCGACACGATGGCGGTCGCCGACACCGTGCGGGAGGCCATGCTGTGAGCAAGAAGTATTTTATCCATCCCTCCTCGTTTGTGGATGATGAAGTGAGTGTCGGACAGGGAACGACCATATGGCATTTCTGCCATATTCTTCCGCGTACCTGCATTGGGACCGGCTGCAACCTTGGGCAGAACGTTGTGGTAGGGCCGGACGTCAACATAGGCAATGGCTGCAAAATCCAGAACAACGTCAGCATTTACCGGGGCGTGACTCTGGAAGATGACGTTTTTTGCGGGCCCTCCGTGGTTTTTACCAATGTGTTCAACCCGCGTGCCCATATCCGGCGCATGGATGAGACTCGGCCGACACTGATAAAGCGGGGTGCCAGCCTTGGCGCGAACTGCACCGTGGTATGTGGCGTAACCGTAGGCGCTTACGCTTTTGTCGGGGCCGGCGCTGTGGTGACTAAGGACGTTCCGGAATACGCCCTTGTATACGGCAACCCGGCAAAGCTCCGTGGCTGGGTGTGCGAATGCGGCGAAAAGCTTCCGGCGAATTTGGCCTGCGTGGCTTGCGGCTGCGCGTATCAAAAAGACTCCGGCGGGCTTACACGATGCGCGGGAAAATGAAAGTACTTTCTTTTGTCGGCGCGCGGCCGCAATTCATCAAAGAAGCCCTGGTGGGTGAGGCAGCCCGCCGAAGTGGCGTTTGGGAACACATACTCGTCCATTCCGGGCAACATTACGACAGCGCCATGTCGGATGTCTTCTTTCAGGAACTTGCCATCCCTCAGGCCGAATATCACCTGGGCGTCGGCTCCGGTACTCATGCGGAAATGACGGCGGCTGCTCTGGTGGGTCTGGAAAAGGTGCTCTTGCAGGAAAAGCCCGACGCGCTCATAGTGTACGGCGATACGAACACCACCCTGGCGGGGGCGCTGGCGGCAGCCAAGCTGTGTTTGCCGGTCATTCATGTGGAAGCGGGTATCCGTATGACACCCAAAACCATGCCCGAAGAGATCAACCGCGTGCTCGTGGATCATGTTGCGTCTGTATGCTGCTGCTGTTCCCAGCTTGCCGCGGAAAATCTTGCCCGGGAAGGAGTTGCACAGGGAGTCCGCATCACGGGAGACGTGATGTATGATTGTTTTTTACGCATGAGCCCGCAGTTTGACCCGGACTCCGCCTGCGCGACCCGTGGGCTCACGCCGGGGAATTTTATCATCGCGACGCTGCACCGGGATTATAACGTGGACACTCCCTCGGCCCTCCGGGGCTGCCTTGAGGGGCTGGCACACCTACAGTCATGCACCGGAATGCGCGTCGTACTCCCCTTGCATCCACGCACACGAAAGAACCTTGTTCTCTTTGACCGCGCCGACATGGCGAGCTCTCTCACCTTGGCAAAACCCCTCGGCTACCTTGAATTGATGTCGCTGGTACAGGCTTGCGCCTTTGTGGTTACCGACAGCGGCGGGCTGCAGAGGGAGGCGTTTTACGCAGGTAAACGAGCCGCCGTAATTATGCCGGACGCAGGGTGGCGCGAACTGACCGATTGCGGCTGGAACGTTTTATGCATACCTGAAAGGGACTCTATTGCCGCGGCAGGGGCAAGGGTCATGCAGGCGGATGTTCCGTTTCCCGGACCCATTTATGGGAATGGAAACGCTGCCGGAGAGATTGTCAAGGCTGTGATGGGAATGAAATGAAAAAAAAGGATGCCGGCGAATTGTATTCTTTTTACAAGCAACGCGCCGAATTTTTTCTAGAACGCCATGACAGGCTTGTTTCCTTCGGTGATATGGTTGTCGATCGATGGGAAAAGGCGCGACTTCTTGGCTTTGGCGAGGGTGCGAGCATTTATGACGGAGCGTTGGTTCTGGGGAACGTCTCAGTGGGTGAGCACACCTGGATCGGCCCGCAAACCATCCTCGACGGCTCCGGGGCCAAGCTGACCATAGGCGCTTATTGCAGTATCTCTGCGGGAGTTCAGATATATACTCATGATTCGGTGGCCTGGGCCATCACGGGCGGCAAACAGCGTTATGCAACCGCGCCCACCAGTGTGGGCAATAATGTTTATATTGGACCGAACTGCATATTGGCCAAGGGAGCCGATATCGGCGAACACACCATCATCGGCGCGCAGAGTCTGGTCGACAAGGCCATACCACCTTATTCGGTGGCGTGGGGGCGACCTGCGGAAGTTGTCGGGGAAATCCACCTCAATGACGCCGGAACAGATTTTCAAGTTAGATACTTTTAATGTGCGGCATCGCGGGCATCGTTTCTCTTGATCACTCTCCGGTCCCTCCCAAGGCCGTTGAGGACATGGCGGCCTGTCTGGCCCATCGCGGCCCGGATGATGTGGGCTTTTTTTACCACGGACATGTGGGTTTGGGGCATCGGCGGCTGGCGACCCTGGACACCGGCCCGTCCGGACATCAGCCTATGGTGTCGGACTGCGGTCAAATTGTCGTCGTTTACAACGGTATGCTTTTCAATTTCCGAGAACTGCGAACGGAGTTACGATCCTTAGGCTTCGAGATGCGCTCCGACGGCGACACCGCCGTCGTAACCGCAGCGTGGCTTGCATGGGGCCAGAACTGCCTCTCCAGATTCAACGGTCATTTTTCTCTGGCCGTTCTCGACAAGCGCGCCCATGCACTGTACCTGGCCAGGGATCGTTACGGCACTCGTCCATTATACTGGTACTGCGCAAACAGAACATTGTTGTTCGCCTCAGAGATAAAGGCCTTCTTTACACATCCTGCGTTTGCCGCCGCGGTGGATCTGGAAGCCCTGCCGGAATACTTCACGTTCCAGAACTTCCTGAGCGAGCGGACCCTATTTGAGGGTGTACGCCTTTTTCCAAAGGCTTCCGTTGGGAAAATAGACTTATGCGCGCCCGGCGCTCCTCATATAACCCGCTACTGGGATTATGCCTTTGCGTCAGAGATGCCGGCGGCATCTGAGGCGGCCTGCGGTGAGGAACTGGAGTTTTTGCTGCGGCAAGCGGTCAACCGACACTTGGTGGCGGATGTCGAAGTAGGCGCCTATCTGTCCGGAGGCATTGATTCCGGCATGGTTTCCGCTCTTGCCGCCGCGGATCGTCGCTATATCAAAAGCTTCACCTGCGGCTTCGACATCAGTTCCGCCTCCGGCCTCGAACTTGGCTTTGACGAGCGAATCCGGGCTGAGGCCATGTCCAATCTGTTCAAAACCGAGCACTACGAAATTGTGCTGAAGAGTGGCGACATGGAGCGCATTATGCCTCATATCATGCGCCATCTCGAGGAACCTAGAGTTGGGCAAAGCTATCCCAATTACTATATCGCGCAATTGGCTTCAAAATTCGTCAAAATTGTGCTTTCCGGTGCAGGCGGCGATGAATTGTTCGCAGGATACCCCTGGCGCTACTATCCGGTCTGCGCCACGCCAAATTTCTCTGACTTCATTGATGGATACTATGATTTCTGGCAGCGCCTCATCCCATCGGAGCGGCTGGCAGGCTTTCTGGCTCCGGTGTGGAGCGAGGTGCGCCACGTGGATCCGCGCCTCTTGTTCCGCAAGGTGTTTGATGGTTGCCCACATCATATCCACGGCCCTGAGGACGCCGTCAACCTTTCCCTGTATTTTGAGGCACACACTTTCCTACAAGGATTGTTGCTGGTGGAGGACAAGCTGTCCATGGCCCACGGCTTAGAGACGCGGGCGCCCTTTCTGGACAACGATCTGGTTGACTTTGCCCTCAAGTGCCCGGTCGGCTTCAAGCTGCGGAATCTGGACGCCTCCGTTCGTCTTAATGAAAATGACCCCGGCTCCAAGTCGGATAGATACCTGAGACAAACTCGGGACGGTAAGCATATATTGCGCCAAGTAGCCGGGAAGTATATTCCCGAAAGTGTCATTTTCGCCGAAAAACAAGGTTTTTCCGCGCCTGACGCCTCCTGGTTCAAGGGAGAAAGTTTGGACTTTGTGAAACGTCGCTTGCTGAATTCCCGCAGCCCCATTTACGACTACATCGACAGATCGATGGCCTTCACCATGGTAGGAGAGCATTTGCAAGGAAAAACAAATCGGCGGCTACTGATCTGGTCTTTGCTGTGCTTTGATTATTGGCTGGAAACTTTTATCCGCAGAAATCCCTATGGATAACTACTTGTATACTGAGGAAGAATATACCTCGCTTATCTGCGCGGTGCTGAAAACATGGCGCCCTGTATTTTATGAGGATGCTCTTTCAGGGGAGCGGCTCGTCTTGTGGCGGCACGATGTGGATTACTCGCCCCAACGGGCGCTGGCTCTGGCCAGAATTGAAGCTGCCCACGGTATGCGGGCGACCTACTTTTTCCAATTGCGCAGCCTTTTTTACAACCTCCTTGAGCCGGGGATGGACCGCCTTATTAGGGAGATTGTCAGACTGGGGCACCGGATCGGCTTGCATTTCGACCCGGCTCCTTACGCTGAAACGCACGGCCAGGACGCCGGCCCACTCGCCGATTGCATCTCTTTGGAAAAGCGTATTCTGGAGGAGTGTTTCTCCGTGCGGGTCAATGCTTTGTCTTTTCATAACCCAACGGTCGTCTCCTCAGGCATTGATCGACGGGCGAACCGCATTGCCGGAATGATCAATGCCGATGGACTGTCCCTCAAAGAGGGTTACACATATATTTCCGACAGTCGTGGCGGGTGGAGGCGGGAAGATTTACCGCTTCGCGTGCGGGAGAAGAGCATCAATAACCTGCATGTGTTGACGCATCCCGTCCGCTGGACTCCCACCCCACTCTCAGTTGAAGGTATGCTTTACCGACATGTGGAAGGCCATGCCGACAACCTGCGCGGCATACTTGCGCGCACCGCCAAATATTGGGAAAAGCCCATTGATGAGTCGCAAGACCATCTTTTCTGCAGTCGCACCGATCGGCCTCGGAATGGTTGTTCCAAATAGTCGCGCAATTTTTTTCCGCGCCGAACCCATGGGGGATGAGAGCGGCTCATCCAGCTATGGCCTGCGCATGTCGCATCCCCCCACCACCACGACAGCAAACGATGCCGTCTGTGGAAGACAGCGTCGCTGAGACGGAGACTTCAACATGAAAAAAGCACTGGTCATCGGCTCCGAAGGAAATATTGGGGCTCCCCTTGTCAACCATTTACGGGCAATGGGTATTGAGGTCTTGGAGGTGGATATAACACCGGGCTGGCGCCCCAACTACCTTGTCGTCGACATCAATCAACCCATCGATCTCCTCCCTGCTTTCGAGTGGGGGCCGGATGTGGTCTTCATTCTCTCCGCCATGGTCAGCCGGGTCACTTGCGAGCAGGCGGCCGGCCTGGCCGTCACCACCAACCTTTCCGGAATAAACAACGTGTTGCAGCTGTGCTCCCGCGGTAACGTTATGACCGTGTTCTTCAGCACATCCGAGGTGTACGGCCCCGGTTGCAACCCGATGGATGAAAGCATTTCCAACCCCCAACCCAACAACAGATACGGCCTGACCAAATTCTTGGGGGAAAAGCTGGTCGAGTACGAAGTCGAACAGCACGGATTGCGGGCGGTCACGCTCCGGCCCTTTATGATATATGACGAAAACGAAACCATCGGGGATCACCGCTCGGCCATGATCCGCTTTGCCTACAACTTGGCCGGCGGCAAACCCATCGAACTCCACAAAGGGGCTGCGCGCGGTTGGCTTCACATCTCCGATGCGGTCGCAGCCATCACGGCTGCGATGTATGTCAAAGAATACTCCGTGATCAATATCGGCCATCCCGACATTCAGCCGATTGAAACTCTGGCTGAAATGATTCGCAGCCACCTTGGGATGCCGGCGGAACTGATACGCACAATCGATTTCCCCCGTCGCATGACGGCTGTGAAGCGGCCGACCCTCGAGCGGCAACAGCGGATTCTGGGAGTGGAGCCGAAAGTCTCGCTGGAAGAAGGCGTTCGGAGGGTTTGCGAAAACATCCGCAAGCGTATGCGACACGAAGTCCTCCCTGAGATGAAGCCTTGAAAATCCTCCTGTTCGGTGATGTGCTCGGCGTCAGAACCCTGCTGCCGTTTCTGCCGGCCGGAACGCCGGCCGGCATCGTCGGTGCGGGAAACCGACCCCAGTATCACGCCGAATTGGCGGCCTTGGCCGCCGAGCTGGGCGTGCCGTTCCAGGTTCAGCTTTCACAGACATCACCCGAATATTCCACTTTTGAAAGGTTTGTAGTCACCCCCCCCCCCGACCTGCTGCTATGTTACTCTTACTCCATGATTCTTCCGGAGGCCGTCTTCGCCTCGGCCCGGACAGCCGCGATCAATATACACGGAGGCCCTTTGCCGGAGTATCGAGGCTGCAGCCCAATACAGTGGTCCATCATCAGTGGGGACAACCTGGCCGGCGCGACCATGCACCTGATGAATACGAAGCTCGACGGCGGTGATATTCTTGCTCAGGAGCGGCTCTCAATCGCTCCCACCGACACTTGGCGGGATGTTTCGGAGCGGGTGCACCAGACAGTCATTTCCCTGCTGCAGGCCAATATGGATAACGTGCTGGCCGGACGCCTGAAAAGCCTTCCTCAGGATGCCTCCTTGGCCAAACACTGGCCGCGGCGCCATCCGGTGGACGGGCAGCTCGATTTTTCATGGTCGGCCCGCAAGATATATAATCATATCCGGGCATTGGTGTCTCCTTTGCCGAGTGCTTTTTACCGGGATCCAACCGGACGTGAGGTGGTTCTTGATACGTTCCTGCCCTTGGCGGAGGTGGTACGGCTTAAATGCGCCATGTCGCCGATTGTTGTTGACGGTGTGCTCGTGAGGCCGCTCCCGGCCGCTCCAAACTCCGCTTTGCGCCTGGAATTGGAGGAGGCCGGAGGTGTCATCGCCCGGGCCGAGCTGACGGACTTCATCGACCCAAGGTCGGAAACCCGGGCGTTTTTGTCCGCAGGTAAAGCTTCGCCCGAACGCCTGGGCCGTTTGTTGAGCCGCTTCTGCTCCAAAGAACTGGAGACGACATTGGCCGGAGTGATTCAGTGATGAAGCCCCCCCACTCCCGCTGCATCGTCGCCGCCCACCAACCCAATTTTTTCCCTTGGCTGGGCTGGTTTGATAAATTGTTCAAAGCTGATATATTCATTATTCTTGACGATGTGCAGTTCCCCAGAGGGCGCTCGGGCTGCTGGGGCAACAGGGTACGCATTGCCCAAGAGGGACGGGCGCGCTGGCTCACCGTGCCGGTATCCAGAGCCTATCACGGCCTGCGCGAGTATCGCGAAATGCTGTTGGAGCCGTCTTGCGACCGGCGCGGCCGACTTGTCCATACCCTTAAAGCCGCCTACGCCGGAACCCCCTTCTTTGAGAGTATCTTTCCACTGGTACGCCCCCTTGTGGAAAACCCCGCTGAAAATCTTGTGTCTTACAACATGGCCGCAATAGAAATACTCAGGGATCTGCTGGGCTTGGCCCCCGGCAAATTCGTTTTGGCCTCTGCGTTGAAAGTCTCCACCTCCGCCACCAGGCGCCTTATCGACTTAACCATAGCGGTTGGGGGAGACACGTATCTTTGCGGCGGCGGAGCAGAAGGGTATCAAAACGACATGGAATTCCCCCGGCACGGGGTAAAGCTCCTGTATCAGGACTTCAAGCCCCTGGAGTACAAGCAGGCCAAGAATCCCGGCTCTTTTATCCCCGGCCTGACGGTACTCGATGCGTTGTTCAATATCGGCCCCAAAGCGACACAAAATTTATTTCAGCCGCCAATCCTCCAAGGCATGGACGGCGGGAGTACCTGACATGCTGGACTTTCCCAAGCGGGTCACTTTGGAGTTGACCAATCGATGCAACCTGAAATGCGTTTTCTGCCCACGCCGCCTGATGGAGAGCGAACGCGGCGACATGGCGGTCTCTTTGGCCGTCAAGGCTTTGGAAGAAATGGCGGCCCATACGCCGACAGCGCTCGTACCGTTTTTCCGCGGTGAAAGCCTCCTGCATCCCAACTGGGCGGATATCCTGGAAAAAGCCCGCTCTCTGGGGTTGAAGCCCATCCAACTCGCCAGCAACGCCTCTCTGCTGACTGAGGAACGGGCGCGCATTCTGCTCGACCTGCAGATAGATTTTCTCTCTTTTTCAATGGATACCTTGGACCCCGACGAGTACAAGAAACTCAGAGGAGCCGACTATGGCGAGAGCCTGGGGAATGTCCTTCGCTTTCTCAGCCTGCGGAGCAAGCGGGGAAGGGGGCCCCGGGTGCAGGTTTCCGCGGTGAAACCCGAGGAGGCCTCGGAAAAAACGGCTGCATTTGTGGACTACTGGCTGCCCAAGGTTGATCGGGTGAGAGTTTATAGAGAGCACTCCGGCGACGGGGAGCCCGGGAGCCTGAAGACTCCCCCCTTACCCCGCCGAGAACGGCGGATCTGCCATAAGGTTCTGGAAGAAACAGCCATTTACTGGAATGGGGATTTTGCCCTATGTAATCATGACTGGACCAGGAGAGTTACCGGACAGCGTATCGGCAACCTGGCTTCGGAGTCAATCAGAGACGTCTGGCACGGCACTCGTTATGCGGCCATTCGGGCCGCGCATACGTCCGGCAACCTTGCCGGGGTTGAACCCTGCCTGAACTGTGATCACTGGGCTGTTTCCTATATCCCGGAAGGATATTGGGGAAGAGCTTTTGAAAAATAGGGCCTGATCGCCCGCTGAATACGTCTTCGTTTTGGGATGAGCAACAAAGGGATCACTATGAGCACAAATAAGCGCCCCCCGGAAGCAACCGCGGGGAAAACAGATTCTTTTCTGGCCGCTCCGGCCGTTAGTCGGATTTTCCCCGGTGAAGAGCAAATTCTGGGCGATCCTTTCGTCAGTGAGCCGAGCCTCGGCCAACTGGCCGGCATGGAGCTTTCCAGCTTCCCCTTGTATCTGGCGGTCGAAGTGACCAACGCCTGCAACCTGCGCTGCGTTCACTGCAATTACCGCCACGGCGTCGCCCATTATACGCGCGAGCGCGGCTTCATGAGCGAGGCCACCTTTGACCGCATCCTCGACGAGGCGACCAAGTATAAGAGCACGCTGTTGATGAACTATGACGGCGAACCCTTCATGCATCCGGATTTTATGCTGTTCCTGCGGAAAGTTTCCGAAGCCGGCCTGAACAGCTACTTCAATACCAACGCCACCCTGCTGTCTCCGGAAATCTCGGCGGAACTCCTTTCTTTTTATCGCGGTTCGGTATTTTTCAGCATTGACGGAAACCGGGAGTGGTTTGAAAAAATTCGCCGTCCCGCCCGCTACGATCATGTCTGCCGAAACGTCAAGGCCTTTATCGCCGAAAACGAACGGCACGGGCGGCCGGTTACGGTGTGTATCAACTTCTGCAATCTCAATCAAAGCCGCGAGGAACGCCGCGCATTCGTCGACGAGTGGCTGCCCCTGGTCCACTATGTTTCCATCGGTGAGACCAATGATATGTATGGCGCGTGCTCTTCCGAGAAAATCATAGAGACACGCCTCGCTCGGCGCCCGGTTTGCGTGGTTCCCTGGATGACTTGCGGCATCGGGCACAATGGTGATGTTATCCCTTGCAGTATCTATATTACCAGGGCAAATACCACCGATGCCGTTTTCGGCAATATAAACGACGCACCACTGGCCGATATCTGGAAAAATGAGGCATTCGAGAAATTTCGCAGACGATTGGCCGAAGGGTGGACCAATGGTACCTACTGTGAGAAGTGCGAGCGTTGGCTTAGCCAGTTGTTTTTCCCAGATGAGAAAAAAGAAGGACTCGTCATCCGGCGAAACGGTTTTTGGACGACTTTCCACAATACCGATAAAGGACCATTAAATTTTATGTAACCGGGAAGCGCTGCATCGCAACCGGGAAGCAGACCCACCATGCTCGAATATCACAGTCCAAAGACAACGTTGCAATCATCGCGTGTCGCACACGAGTTGACGGTTGTCGAAGAGAGCCCGACTCGGTTGGCGGAAACGCCGCCTTCCAAATCGGCTCTTTTGCGGCGCTCTCCCTGGCTGCGCCTCGCCTCCGAAGGAGGTTTGCTGAAGCCCGTGGCGGCCGTCGAGGGGTTGGAGCATCTTTTGCCGAAGGAGTCCGGCCTGACGGTGGAGGATTTTTACGCCGGCCTTTTTGCCGCAACGCCTCCGCCGGCATTGGTCCATCGCGTACGAAATCCGGTCCACACCCTGCCCTCGTGGTTCGGTGAAGAAATAGACCACACCTTCCCTCCCGGGGAATACGATTATGTTCTTTCCCTGGGCACCCCTTTCGGCCTGGACGACTTTTTTATGGAGCGGCTTTCCCCGGCGGCGTTCAAAGGTATCCAGGCCGAGGGTGGGGGGCTTCTCCCGAACGGCTGCTTCAACGGCTTGGCCCTCCCCCGATCCGGGCGACATTACTTTTCGCCTGAGTTGCAGCGCTACTGCCTGGTGGAACACTTCGAAGATTTTTTCGACTCTCCCCGCAGTCTGATCGTCAACGCCGTTCCGGGCTGCAATTACCGCTGCCTCAAGTGCCCGTTTCATTCTCCCGCTCTTCCACAGGGTTCGAGGGTGCCGGCCGGCCATACCATGCCTGTTTCCACCTATGCCTCGCTTCTGGAAAAAGCCGGAAACTATAAGAGGCTGCGGATGGTTTCTCCAACCCTGACCGGCGAGCCTTTGGCGCACCCTCAGATCGTGGAACTGGTCAAACTCACCCGAGAGGCTGGATTTGCCTGTGGCTTTACCACCAACGCGTCTCTCCTGCGCGAGGACATGACCGACCGCCTCCTGGAGGCCGGTATCGGTGTGCTGGCCTTCAGTGTTGACGCGGCGCGGCCGGAAACATACCGCCGCCTGCAAGGAGGCGACCTTGCGGCTGTGGAACAGAATATTCTTTATTTCCAGCGTCGCTTCCGGGAAAAATATGGGAGTTTTCTCGGCACAATGAGCTTTGTAGTTTCGGCGGACAATGAGAACGAGCAAAATGCTTATAAGGCCAAGTGGCTCCGGCGGGGGTTCCATGTGTCCTTTTTCGCCCGGCATGACTGGTCGCGCGGAATGAAGCCGTACTTTGCGGACAACCGCTGGGGCCTGAAGCGGACCCCCTGCCTTGCCGCCTGGCATTCGCTTTTTTTATCCGATACACTCCGGCCGGTCAGTTGCAGTTGGGCCGTGACGCAGCAGGCTCCCGACCTCCGCAGCCCCTCGCTGCTGGCGTCCGACCCGGCGCTGTTCTGGCAAGGGCATCCCTCCCGCCTGGCGTATCGGAATACGGGCCACCGTCAATTCGACTATTGCGGCCGTTGCTCATGTTGGGCCGAAACGCAAAGCTCCATGCTGAGAAATGAACACGGCGAAACCGTCTCCCTGGCATTCGGATCCAGGATCTTTTACCCCTGCCGCGCACCGGGGATGATTCCTGAGGAGATATAATGAAAGACAGTATCCTTGTTGCGGTTGAAAATACCGGGACCGGCCCCCGGCCAAACTCCGCAGCCGCCATCGCCGCGGCTTTCGGCGCTTCTGCCTGGCTGGAGGTGTCATACACCGACGGCAGGGCCCGCCTGGTCACCTTTCAGTCCACCCTCCCGGATGACGAGTTGTCTCTCAATCCAGCCCTGTTCGATCTGGATTTGCCGGTGGCAGAACTGTATTTTGAGGTAGCCAAAGTCCTGCCGAAAGACCGGCAACTGTTCCGGATCAGGAATTATCAATACCCGCTCTCCGGGCTGTTTGCCAAAGAAATTGCCGCAACTTACCCCCCACACTCCTGCGGGTATGTCTTATCCACGGCCGAAGAAGCCCTGCTGGACAGTTTTTTTATTGAGCGCCTGTCGCTGCCGGCTCTGCGGACGATTCGGGACATGCCCGTGCCGGTTATGCCCCCGGGTTATTTCAACGGCTCCGTTCTACCCGATGCCGGCCGCCATTTTCCCTCCCCGGAATTGCTGCGATTCTATCTGGAAGAGCACTTTGAAACCATGCTCGGCGCCCCCAGGCAACTGACCTTGGATATCATGCCGACCTGCAACTACTCCTGTCGGAAGTGCCACTACCATTCCCCCCTGCTGCCGCATCACGCTTCGCCGGGGCCGGGCATTCGACGGGCTCCCCCCCGAAAGCCCATGCCCACCACTATGGTGGAAGCAGTCCTGGAAAGAGCCCGGGCCTATCCGTCGCTGAAGCAGGTCCACGCGTACATGTCCGGTGAGCCGCTGCTGCATCCGGATCTTATTCAAATACTGAGCTTGATCCAGAAATACGGCTTCTTCCCGAGCTTTGCCACCAACGGCGCTCTCCTGACCGAAGATATGGCCCTTCGTTTGCTGGATATCGGCATCGGCTACATCGGTTTCAGCATCGACGCGTTGGATCCGGAGCTATACAGGCACATGCTGGGAGGAGATTTAAAGCTGGTCGAGCGCAATATCATGCGCTGGCAGGAACTCTGCATGAAAAGGCATGGCGACGAATTTTACGCTTCCGTCATGTTTGTGGCCGGTCCCGAAAATATCCATCAAGCTGAGGCCTTTTATAATCTGTGGACGGCGAGAGGCTTTACGGTGCTGTTCAATGTGGAGCTCGACATTTTCGACCGGCGGCCGGCAAAGGTGATGCAGCCGCGCTGGACGGCAAACTTCAACTATTGCACGGCGCCGAACTGCCTGTATCTGGATTCCGAGGCCAACGTGCTGGCGTGCGCCGCTCAGTTGAACCCTCCCGCCGAACCGTCACCTTTGAATTTTCTGTCGCTGCCGCCCGAGGATCTCTGGCGAAGCCCATGGTTGCAGGCGGCCAGACACACATTGCTTTCCGGCCGACGGCTCCCCTTCTGCCACGGCTGCACCGGGTTATGTGTCATGAGTTGCTCCACCTGGCTTCATGAGCATGGGCGGACCACCGCCGTGTCGAACGCCGGCTGGTATGGTGCTCCGCCCGTCGACTGGAAAGAGCAATCCGATTGGCTCAAGGGGGCCGTCGACTGATATGGCGCCAACCGAAAACACCTTGCCGGCGCATGGCGCGGGGCGCGTTCTGCAGATTGGCGTATCATACTATAACAATGAGTATTTAACCCAATCACTGCGTGAGTCCGGCTGGCGGGCCGATCTCTTCCTCAGCGGCTTCGAGGCGGCCGGGGACTTTGTTCACGACCTGCCCAAGCAACTCGCCTGCGAGTGTTTTAAGCCTGTTGTTCCCTCCAATCCTCGATTATCCGCTTTTTGCGCCCTCGTTCTGGAAGCGGTGGGGCGAAGTTGGCCACAAACCTATGCGTTGGAGCCACGAAACGGACTTTTTTGGGAAGAGTTCACGGCCCAGAAAAGGGCCGACCTGGAGGGCTTGCCGGTTCTCGGCTCGGCCGAGACGGGAAAATACACCATGCCTCGGCTTACGAGCCTCGAGGCCTCCTGCCGGGACTACCTGCGAAAGCTGAAAGCCGATAAAAAGGCCGACCTGCCGGACTTGCTGCAGCCCCTGGCTTCACCGGACGGCTGCGAGCTACTGCGCCGGGTTTTCCGGGTATTTTTGGCCGCCCTGCGCCCGGACCACCCCGAGCTGGCGCTTTTATGGGCGGTGGTCAATGGCGAGTACGACATACTGCATTTTACCGGCGTGAACTCCATGCGCTTTCTCTACTTCTTCGATATGTTCCGCTTCGGGGTTTTTCCGCTTGGCTGGGATATAGCCTTACTCAAACGCCTGGGCCTGAAAGTGGTCTATTCCAACATCGCCTGCTTTGATGGCGTGCTGTCCGGAACCTTCCGCCGGCTTGAACCGTCTGTGTGCGAGCTATGCAACTGGAACGAAAGCGAACTGTGCAATGACGGACTGAACGCCGCCTGGGGTGAGTTACGCAACGCCCTGGCGGACTATCAGATCACTCTGGGCGGCAATAGAGCCGACTATAACCTGGATCGGCGCATCCACGAGGTTCCGGGGTTTTATTGCCTGGACAAGTCCGTTTGGTCGCCTGAGGCCGAAATTCCGGCTGACTTTCTCCATCCGACCCCAAAGCCCGGCGTGGTCCGCCTCTACCATGCCGTCGGCAACCTGAAAGCCCGCAGCTCCAACGGCTATAAAAACATCAAATGTACCCATATATACCTGCCGCTGATTCAGTCTTTGCGCGAACAAGGGCTGCCCGTGGAGTTGGATCTGGTCACTGATATCCCCAACCGGGAAGTCATCTGGAGACAGCTCCAATCCGATATTTTCTGCGATCAGCTCACCTTCGGCTGGTTTGGGGCCAACGCCCGTGAGGGTATGATGCTCGGCAAGCCGGTCATCTGTTTCCTCCGGCCGGAATGGCTGGAGTCGGTCCGGGCGGAAATCCCGGAATACGTGGCCGAGTTGCCGATTGTGAGTGCCACTCCCGATACGGTGGCCGAAGTGCTCGTCGATCTGGTTTTGGACAAGGAAAAACGCCTGGGAATCGGTCGTCAAGGCCGGGAGTTTGCGATAAAATGGCATGACCGCTCTTCCGGAGCCCGCCAAGTGGAAAAAATCTACCGCGAGCTCCTGCACACAACCGGTTGTTAAACCCGCTCATTCAACTCACCGGCCGGAGGACTGCGTATGAGTAAGATCCCCTTGACGAAGCCCTATATCACCAACGCCATGAAAGAGGCGGTTGCCGCCGTGCTGGATACGGGTATGCTCACCGAAGGCCAAGTGGCTGAAGACTTCGAGGTGGCTCTCGCCAGGTATGTCGGAGAGAAATATGCCGTTGCCTCCAGCAACTGCACCACCGGCCTGGAAATGGCATTACGAGCTGTCGGGTTGCAGGCGGGAGACGAAGTCATCATTCCCGACTTCACCTACCCGGCCGGCGCCGACGCCGTCGTGCTCGCCGGCGGTACCGCGGTGCTCGCCGATGTCGATCCGGAGTCGATGCTCCTGACCCCGGCCTTGGCGGAAAAGGTCAGGACCAAGAAGACAAAGGTGGTCATGCCGGTGCCCGCTTTCGGCAACCCTCTCGAGTACGACTTGTGGTCGGCCTGGGCCGCCGATACCGGCATTCTCAGGCTCGAAGACGCCGCCCCCGCCTTGGGAGCCGAGTATAAGGGCGCACGTGTGGGAGCATTTTCCGATATTACCGTTTTCTCCTTCCACCCCCGCAAAACCCTGACCACCGGGGAAGGCGGCATGGCCGTGACCGGCAATCTTGAGTGGCGCAATGCCATGCGTTCGCACAAACGCTTCGGCATGACGGTGAATGCGGACGGTGCTTCGTCTCCGCCATTTGTTTCCATAGGCTCCAATTTCAAAATGAGCGATTTGCTTGCTGCTCTGGGACTGGAACAACTGAAGCTTCTGGATGAACTGCTTGGTCGGCGGCGCGAATTGGCCGCTACGTATCTTGCCGAATTAAAAGATTTGCCGGGGGTTGTCCTGCCGAAGGCCACACCGGGAGGGGTTCATGCCTTTCAGACTTTCTGCCTGCTGACACCGGAGCGGGACCGAATTCTGCTTGAACTGCGCGCCTCGGATATTGAAGCTCAGATCGGCACATATGTGCTCCACCAGGAGCCGGCCTTCCGCTCGCACCCTCGGATAAAGATAAAAGGGAGCTTTCCGGGAGCCGATCGGGCCGGAACCGAGGCCTTGGCTCTGCCGATGTTCCACGAAATGACCGACCAAATGCAAGAGCGCGTCATCCAGCAGTTCAAGAAGTCTCTCCGGCGCTGCTCCGCCCATCGCAAAAATAACGAGAATAAACGGAATACGCACTGCCTGGAAGGGAAAAATGGATCTGCATAATCTGACCGAAAAGGAAAAGGCACAACAGCGAAAGCAGCATATCCGCCTTGAATTTCCCCTTCCATATACCATCTCGCTGGGGGCCTTTCGTTGCAACCGTTCCTGTCGTATGTGCCCGATGCACAATATGCCTCCCAAAAAAGAAGCCGAAATTTATATTTCCGATGAAGTATTCATCAAGGCACTATGTGATGTCGGTGAGCGCAAAGTGGACTTGGAATTGAGCGCTTATGGCGAACCGACACTGCATCCCCACTTCGACAAGTATCTTGTCCTGGCCAGAAAGCTTTGCCCGAACGCACACATCGTCGTCAACACCAACGGTCTGCTGCTGGATAGGGAGCGCTGCGAGCGCATTGTGGACAGCGGCCTGGACCAGTTGGTTTTTTCTTTGGATGCCGGAACGTCGGAAAGTTACCGGTGGCTGACCGGCGGTGAGGACTACGAATTTGTCTGCCATAATTTGGAGACACTGGTCGAAACCAGAAACAGACGCAATGCCAAGCACCTCCAAATCCAGACACATATCATTGGATTGAAAGAGCTGGAGCACGAATTCGACTCTTTTACCAGGCGTTGGCAGGGGATCGTAGACTATGCATATGTCCGCAGCTATGGAAACTGGGCCGGATTGGTGGATAATAATGGGGTGACACCCGCTACGAGACAGAGCATTCCAGAAGAGCGCTACCCCTGTAGTTGGTTGTGGTATGCCACGAAAATCGAACCCAGCGGCGATGTTTCGAAGTGCTTTGTGCATGTTGTCGGCGACAAGAATCCCATAGGCAACATCATGCAAAACGACTTTGCCGACATATGGCGCGGAGAGCGTATGCTTCGGCTGCGCCGAATGCATTTGGAGGAACGCTGGGACGAACTGGAATTTTGCAAGGATTGCATGGTTTGGTCTCTTTTTCCCAAATTCTGGAAACGGCGACGCAAATGGCCGTTTTTCGGTCCTCCGGAATGGGTTTAGCCGGTGTCTGAAAAGGAGAGGGAACCGCAAACCGGCAAGAAACAACCTGTCGTCTCGATTGATTCGGTGGCCGCGCATGGGGGGGAGCGGCCCTCTGCGCGACATTGCCCGCGAGACGGCTACCGCGCCGCTTCCCCCACCGCGCCCAGCAGTTCCTCCACCGAGGAACACCAGCGCCGCACCATATGGCGCATCAGCCCGACCTCTTCGGCCTTGGCCAGCAGCCCCAGAATCGGCACGCCCCGACCGTAGGCCGCGCCCACTTCGGCCCAGGCGTCACAGCCCGACGGCCCCAGGTAGATCACCAGATCCGCGCCCACGGCCGAACCGGAACAAAACTCGAAGATCCGGCGCCCGTCGTCCGAGGCAATGAAATGAGCCAGTTCCCGTTTGGAGAGAAACGCCTCCTCCGGCCTGCCCTGGCGGATCCAGGAAAGAACCTCGTGCCCCAGGGATTCCAGGCGGTCGGTCAGCATTTCCACGGCGTGCTGGTGTTTCCAGGAAGCGGCGACATAGATGCGCATACGGGTTCCGGGGGAGCGGCCTGCGGGGCCGGCTGCGGGTTTTCTCCCTTGCGGGCGGAAGGCGCGGGGTGTACATAGCTCCAAGTTCCCGCGGCCAAAGCGGCCGCGCCCCCGGAGGTCTTCCATGCTCACGGCTCTGGCCCTTTACGTGGCCCTCGGCGTTGTGGCCGGCATCCTGGCCGGCCTGCTCGGCATCGGCGGCGGGCTGATTATCGTGCCGATGATCAATTTCGCCCTGAGTGTACAGGGCATCCATACGGAATACAATCACCACATCGCGCTCGGCACTTCGCTGACAACGATCATCTTCACCTCGGTCTCCAGCTTCCTGGCCCACCACAAACGCGGCTCGGTACTCTGGCCGGTGGTGTTCATGCTCAGCGCCGGAGTCGTTGTGGGCACCTTCGGCGGCGTGCAGTTAACCAAAAATGTCGACGGCCGCTACCTCCAGATGTTCTTTATCGTTTTTCTCATTTACATGGGCACGCAAATGTTTTTGAATGTAAAACCAAAGCCGTCGCGCGGCCTGCCCGGCCTTGGGCCCAATACCTTTGTGGGATTGGTCATCGGGTTTGTCTCAAGCCTGGTGGGCATCGGCGGCGGCAGCCTGACCGTGCCCTACCTGACCTGGTGCAACGTGCCCATGATCAAAGCCATCGGCACGTCGGCGGCCGTGGGATTTTTCATCGCCGTGGCCGGGGCCGCCGGGAGCCTCTCGGCCGGCTGGGGTCTGCCGGGACTGCCCGAGTGGTCCTTCGGCTTTGTTTACGGCCCGGCCCTGCTCGGCATCGCCGGGGCGAGCATCTGCACCGCGCCCCTGGGGGTGAAAATGGCCAATTCCCTGCCGGTGGAACGCCTGAAGCGCTTCTTCGCCATCTTCTTGTATGTGATGGCCGCGCAGATGCTGTATAAACTTCTTACCTGACACTGAATAACAGACAGGAGAGCCCATGAGCGCGCCCGACGGACTCGCCGCCCTGATCCCGCAGATCCCCGACATCCCCGGCCCGCCGGAACGCATGGCGATCCTGCTTTTCCTGGCTTTCGTCCTGCACATCCTGATGATGAACGCGGTGGTCGGCGGCGTGCTGATCACCCTGGTCAACCTCTTCCGCAAGCCGGAAGATGCCGAGGGCGGGCGCGCCTTCGCCGCCGTCCTGCCCAAAGGCATGGCCCTGGTGGTCAACCTGGGCGTACCGCCCTTGCTGTTCGTCCAGGCTCTGTTGGGAGCGTATTTTTACAGCGCTTCCATCCTGACCGGCCTGTACTGGCTCGCCGTGCCCTTCATCGTCATGTTCGCTTATTACGGCCTGTATATTTACACCTCGCCGGCGGAAATCCGCGACGGCGTGCGCAAAACCGTCCTGACCCTCGCCGCCCTGCTGCTCCTGGGCAACGCCTTCCTGTTCGTGAACAACGCCACGCTCGTCCAGTCGCCGGGCGCCTGGGCGGCGTACGCCGACAAAGCCGGGGGAATCATCCTCAATCTTTCCGACCCGCAGATCTGGCCGCGCTGGCTGCACATGATCCTCTCCTGTCTCGCCGTGGGGGGCTTGAGCTTCGCCCTGCCGGCCTGGCTCAAACTCCGCAATCTGGCCCGGGCCGACGCGCCCCTGCCCCGGCAGCATGTCTGGTTCGGCCGGATGCAGAGCGGCTACCGCTGGTTTATCGGGGCCACCCTGGCCCAGGTTCCCGTGGGCCTGTGGTTTCTGTTCAGCCTGCCCGCGCCGCAGCGCATGTTGTTCATGGGCGGCAGTCCCCTGGCCTCCGGCCTGTTCATCGCGGCCCTGGTTCTGGCCGGGGCGGCGGTGTGGACGGCCCTGCGCCGGACGATCGGCTTCACCATCGGCCTGACCGTGGGCACGGTGGTCTGCATGGCCGGGATGCGCAACCTGCTGCGCCTTTCCCTGCTTGAGCCCTTCGGGCCGGGCGGCGCGTTCAAAGCCGACGGCGGGCCGATCTGGCTCTTCCTCGGCGCGGCCCTGCTCACCGGGGTGGCCGTGTACCGCCTGTGCCGCATTTACCGCAAGTGTCGCATGAAGGAGGCCGTATGATCTTCCCCGCCTGGGAACTTCAGGGAGTCAGCGGCGGCTTTCTCATCGCCATGATCTCGGTCATCCATGTGTTCGTGGCCCAGTTCGCCGTGGGCGGGGGGTTCTTCCTGCTCTGGTCCGAGCGCCTGGCCGTGCGGGAGCAGTCCGTTCCCCTCATGGACTGGACCGAGCGCCACGCCAAGTTTTTCCTGCTTCTGACCATGGTCTTTGGGGGCCTTTCCGGGGTGGCCATCTGGGTGGTCATCTCCCTGACCGCCCCGGCCGCGACGTCGCTTCTGGTACGCGAGTTCCTGTACGGCTGGGCCACGGAATGGTGTTTTTTCGCGGGCGAGATCATCGCCCTGCTGCTCTATAAGGCCGGCTTCGCCAAGGTCCGGGCCGGGGTCATGAGTCACGCGACGCACCGGATCTTCGCCGTCGCCTATGCGGCTTTCGCCTTCTTGTCCCTGTTCGTGATCAACGGGCTCGTCTCCTTCATGCTCACCCCCGGCGACTGGATTACGACCCGCAACTTCTGGGACGGCGTCTTCAACCCGACCTTCTGGCCCGCCCTGGCCTTCCGCTTCATGCTCTGCCTGGCCCTGGCCGGGGTCTTCGGCCTGCTCACAGCCCGGCGCATCGGCGAGGCCGACGCCCGGCACACGGCCGTGCAGCGCTGCGCCCTGTGGCTCTGCCTGCCCACAATCCTGCTGGTTCCGGCCGCATGGTGGTACTACAGCGCCCTGCCGGCGGAGATCCAGGCATCCATGCTGCGCCGCACCGCCGACATCAAGCCGTTTCTGCGCTCCTTCGCCGATTCCCTGCCCGTCCTGCTGCTCGCGGGAATCCTGCTGTTCATCCGCCTGCCCAGGAGAGCCCTGACCGTGGCCGTGCCCATCATGGTCGCCCTGGCCCTGATCACGGCGGGCTCCTTTGAATGGGTGCGCGAGACGGCCCGCCGGCCCTGGGTCATCTATGGGTACATGTACTCCAACGGAATCACCGGGGAACTCGGGGCTGAGCTGCGGGAAAAGGGCACCCTCGGCACATCCGGTTGGGCCGGTCTGCGGGTGGGTACGGCCCAGGCCAAAACTCCCGTGGACCTGAAAGCCCTGAGCCCAAAACAGAAAGCCGCCCTGGCGGATCACATCTTCGCCGCGCAATGTTCGTCCTGCCACGGCAGGAACGGCCCCATGCTCGACATCAGGAAGCGCACGGCCCACCTGCCCCCGGCGGGCGTTGAGGCGATCCTGGCCGGAATGGGCACGATCAGCCCCTACATGCCGCCATTTTTCGGCACGCCGGAGGAACGCCGACTGTTGGCCGAACGTCTGGCCGGCCAAGGAGGAGACCGCTGATGTCCGCGCGCCACCCCATTCTCTGCTGGTTCGTCTGTCTGGCCGGGCTCATCGGCCTGTTTGCCGCCTGGTACGCCAAGCTTGCGTCCGAACCCGCGCCGTTCACGCCTGCAGCCGACACCCGGCCGAACTTTCAGGTGCCCCAGGAAGGCCCGGCTCTGCCCGCGCTTACGCCTTTCGACGCCGAGAACGCGCCGTATGTGATGTTCGCCTTCCCCCTCAAGGGCCTGTTCCCGTCCGGCACGGGCGGCATCGATCTCGGCCGGCCGGAGCCGGTCTGCGAGTTCCCGATCATCCGGCGCGGCCCGACGCCGGAGCCGATTACCGGCGACTTCAAAACGGCCGTTACCCTCGAAGGAGAAGCCCCCGGCTTCGCCTTCCCCATGACCCGGTTCTCGACCCGTCTCATCGCGGCGGGAGAAAACCCCGGCGACGGCGAACCTGTGGAAACCGCCGTGGTCACGGCCCGCTCGGCCGCCTGGGGCTGCGGCAACTGTCACGGCCGGGAACCCGGTCACGACGACCGACTCGGCCTGGCTCCCCTCACCGAACGCAATATCCTCATGGCCCACGACCGGCTGAACCGCACCGAGTTGATGGACGACTTCGTCACCGGGCAGGGTGTGGCCTGCGCCTCCTGCCACGACAACGACCCGGCTCTGCCGAACCTTTCCACGGCCATGCACGGGGCTCACGCCCTCATGGATCTGCCGGCCGACGAGCGGGCCTGCAACTCCTGCCATCCGGCGGATTCCAACGGTGATTCCCTGCTCCAGCGGGATTTGCACGCGAGTATGGGTATCGGCTGCACAAGCTGCCACGGCGACCTGCGCGAGCACGCCCTGGCCCTGCTCAAGGCCGAGAAAGCCGCGGGCAAGGCCCCGGCGGAGCGGCGCTTCGCCCAACTCGCCGCCCGCCCCGGCGGCGGGATGCGCCCGGAAGAAATCCTGGCCCGCGTTCCCGGCGAGAATCTGCCGGACTGCACGGGGTGCCACGACTTCCAGAACCACCCCATTCCCGGCGAAGCCACGGCCTTCAGCAAGTGGACGGCCGGCGCGGCCGACCGGTTCTCGCGGCGATACGACGACACGGGCAAACTGCGATGCCCCACCTGCCACGGCGCGCCCCACGTCATGTACCCGGCCCGCGATCTGGTCGGCGACAACCGCGACAACCTTCAGGCCCTGCGCTACCTCAAGGGCGACGGCCCCATGGGCGCGAACAACACCTGCGGGGTCTGCCACCAGACAGACATGGACTTTTTCGTCCACCACGGGTTGCCGGAGTGAGCAGCGGCTCCTTCCGTCCCGACGCGCGCCTGCTCCTGCCCCTGGCCGCGCTGTACAGCCTGCTGATCTGGGCCGCCGCGCCCCCGGCGCCGGCGGCCTGCATCGCCCTGATGGGGCTGTTTCGCCTCGGCGTCGGGCGGCCCCTGCTGCCGGCCGGCGGCTTTGCCCGGGCCCTGCGCTTCGCCTTGTTCTGGGCGGTTCTCAAGCTGGCCGTGGATGCCGTGCTTATAAACTCCGGTTCCCTTTCCTTAGTTCCGGTCGAGACGCTGCCGGAACTCGCTCTCCAGGCCGGGCTCCTGGGCCTGCGCCTGTTCCTGCTGCTCCTGCTCGGCCTGGGGCTGACCGGCCTGGTCTCCGCCCCGGCAATGGGCTCCGCTTTGGTCTGGTTTATTCCGCCCCCGCTGCGCGGGCGGCTTTGGCGCCTGGGGCCGGCCCTGGCCTTCATGGCCCGCTGTCTGCCCGAAATTTTCGCGGCCGCGCGGGACGTCCGCCTGGCGGCGCGTTCCAGAGGGCTGCCCGACAAAGGGCCCGCGTTCTGGAAGCTCGCCCTGCCCCAGTTGTTCCGCCTGCCCGCCCTGCGCGTCCAGGCTCTGGCCTCGGCCGCGGCCGTGCGCGGCCTGGAGGGACCGGAGACCTGGGCTCCCCCCCTGGCCCGCAACGGGTACGCGCTGCTCTTCGCATTTTTCGCGGCCGGGTCGGCCGTCGCCGGCCTGTCCGTCATCTGAAAATAAAGCTCGGCGCGACGATATGAAATCACGCCTGAACACACTGCGCCCGCAGAATCTAATGCATTGCGGAGGGAGTGATTTTTAGGTATATTGTCTGATTACCTAGTACGATTTAACTCCCACACGTATTTCGGCCAAACCGCCGCCCCGAGAACGACATGCCACTGATCCCGGACAGAACAACTCCACAAACACAGGAAGGCGGCAACCGTATCCTGTCCGTGTTTCTGTCCATGTCGGATTCGCTCTATCTGCGCGCCCTTCGTTATGGGGCCATGCTGGCCATGCCGCTGTTCCTGGCCGCCGCCCTGGCCATCCTGCTCAACAATTTCCCCCTGGACATTTACCAGGAGTTCATGAGCCGGACCTTTGGCCCGGAATGGAAAAAGCCGGGCGAGTTGATCTTCAACTGCACGATCAACATTCTGGCCCTGGCCGTGACCTTTTCTCTCAGCGACAGCCTGATTTCCCTGCACAACGAGCGGCACCCCGACCGCCCGGTCAACGCGGCCGTGGGCGTGCTGACCTGCTTTTCCTGCTTGTTCATCATCATCGGGCCGACTTTGACGGAAGTTCACGGCGGCAACATTACCGAGTTGGCGCTCACGGTATCGTGGGCGGGCATGAAAGGCCTGTTCGGCACCTTCATCGTGGTCACCCTGGCGGCAAGCCTGTTCCTGCTGCTGGGCAGAGTTCCCTTCCTGCGCATGGGATTCCACTCCGAAGACGCCGACCCTGTGCTGCCCCAACTTTTCGACGCGCTTCTCCCGGCCATGTTCACCATGCTGGTCTTTCTGCTGCTGCGCTATACGCTGACGGCATTCGGCATCGACAGCCTGCATCAGGCATTCTACTCCCTGTTGCGCGGCGCCTTTGACGGCGCGCAGAACAGTCTGGGCATGGGGGCCATGTTCTCGTTCCTGGTGCACGTCTGCTGGTTTTTCGGCATCCACGGCCCGGACCTTCTGGACCCGATCACCCACGACATCTTCGCCGCCGCGCAGGAAGCCAACGCCCTGGCCGTCAACGCCGGGGAAGCCGCGCCGTACGTGCTGACCAAATCCCTGTTCGACGTGTTTCTCTACATGGGCGGTTCCGGGGTCGGCCTCGCGCTGATCGCGGCCTTGCGCCTGCAATCAACGGATTCCGGCAGCCGGCGCATCGCGGCCATATCTCTGGTTCCGGCCCTGTTCAACATCAATGAACTGCTCATTTTCGGGCTACCCATCGTTTTCAACCCGGTGTACCTGATCCCGTTTGTCGCCGTCCCCCTGGTCCTTCTTTTGATCTCCTACGCGGCCATTCAGGTCGGGCTGGTGCCGCCGCCGGTCTTCAACATCCACTGGACCACCCCGCCGTTCATCAGCGGCTGGCTGGTCACCGGCTCCTGGCGCGGCTCAGGATTACAACTCTTCAACCTGTGCGTCGCCACGCTCATGTATATTCCCTTTGTGCGCATGGCCAACGCCGAAAAGCGGCGCACGCGGCATCTGGCCTTCACCGACCTTGTCTCGGTGGCCGGCAAGGCCGCCAAGGGCCCGGCCGGCAAATACTGCCTCGATCATCCCGGTCGGGTCGGCGCCCTGGCCCGCTCCATGGCCAACGACCTGATTTCCGCCCTGGATCGCGACGACGGTGAGCTCTGCCTGCACTACCAACCCCGCGTGGACCTGGTGGACAAGGTCGTGGTCGGCGTGGAGGCGCTTCTGCGCTGGCATCACCCGGAGTATGGCCGTGTGCCCACGCACCTGCCTTTGCTCATTGCCGAAGACGCGGGCCTGACCCGCCGGCTTGACGATCTGATCCTCAACCACGCCTTGCGCCGCATGGAGAATTGGCGGGTCGAGGGCCTTATGCCCGTGGTGACGCTCAACCTGTCGGTGGCGCAGTTGACCGACAAGCGCTTCCCCGAACGGCTCGAAATCCTGTCGACCCGCCACGGCGTTACTCCCGGGCAGATCATGCTCGAGGTGCCGGAATCGCTGATCTTCGATCCGGGGGCCGCGCACCTTGCGGCCCTGGACACCCTGCACACGATCGGGGTACGCATCTGCGTGGGAGGCTTCGGCAAAGGCTACCAGTCGCTGTCGCTCCTGAAGCGCCTGCCCATAGCCGAGCTCCAGGTGGACAGGGCCCTGATCCGCGACGTGGCCGAAAACAAGACCTGCCAGGACGTCATCGGGGCCATCCAGGAACTCTGCCTGAGCCTGAACATCAAGACCACGGCCCAGCATGTGGAACGACGCGAGCAGCTTGAAACCCTCCTGGAACTGAACTTCAGCACCTTCCAGGGCCACCTGTTCTCCACCGCCCTCCCCCCGGACGAGTGCGCCGTTTTCATCCGCACCTTCGGTAAAACCACCATCTGATACTCCCCTCCTGCGAAGGCCGGGGCACAGCCCGCTGTTTTACCGGCCCCTCAAAAGTTCCGCTGTGGCGCGGGAGCGTCGACGGTATTCAGCAAGAACGCGGAGGAAGACCCCGCAGACGGCTTTGCGTCGAGGAGGCTCCCGCAGCCCCTTCGGAGATCCCCCATCACCTTGACTCCCCCTTCCCACCATGTCAGCATCCCCCATGACCCAAACCCCGCCGCGCTGGATCCTCCATCTCGATATGGACGCCTTCTTCGCCTCGGTGGAGCAGTTGGACGACCCTTCCCTGCGCGGCAAACCCGTGATCGTGGGCGGCATGACGCGCGGAGTGGTCTCCACGGCCTCCTATGAGGCCAGGGTCTTCGGCGTCCATTCGGCCATGCCTATGGCAGAAGCCCGCAAACGGTGTCCCCACGCCGTGGTTCTGCGCGGCAACCGGGCTCGTTATGTGGAGAAATCCCGCGAGGTCATGTCCGCACTGCGCGAGTTTTCCCCCTTGGTGGAACCGGCGGGCATCGATGAGGCCTACGCGGATCTCAGCGGTCTCGAGCGTATGTTCGGCCCCATCCCGGATTTGGCCCGACGCATTCGCGACGAGGTTTCCGCCCGGACCATGCTTTCCTGCTCCGTGGGGCTCGCGCCGGTGAAATTCCTGGCCAAGATCGCCTCCGATCTCAACAAGCCCGCCGGGGTAAGCATCCTGACCCACACCGAGGTGCCGGACTTCCTCTCCACATTACCCGTGCGGAAAATTCCCGGCGTGGGGAAAAAGACCCTGCTCGAGTTGGAAGGCTTGGGAGTCTCCACCGCCGGAGACGTGCAGCGCCTGCCGCTCTCTTTCTGGCAGCGCCGCCTCGGCAAGGCCGGGGAAGCCCTCTTCGCCCGGGCCCACGGCCGGGACGAGCGCCCGGTGGAGCCGTACACCGACCCCAAATCCGAGAGCGCGGAAACCACCTTCCCCAAAGATACCCTGGATCACGACTTCCTGAACACCGCCCTGTTCCGCCAATCCGAGCGCGTGGGCGCATCGCTGCGCAAACACGGCCTGGCCGGGCGCACCGTGACGCTCAAGGCCAAATACGCCGACTTCAGCCAGGTCACCCGCGCCCGCACCTTGAAAGAGCCCGTCAACAGCACCCGGCGCATCTATGAAACCGCCCTGGCCCTGCTCGACGAACTGGCCCCCAAACGCCCCCTGCGCCTGATCGGGGTCGGGGTCTCGCACTTCGGCGGGGGAGAAGGGCAACTGCGACTTCTGCCCGACGCCGACGAACCCCGCAACAAGCGTGAGGCCGCTTTGGACTCGGTCATGGACAGCGTGCGGGGAAAGTTCGGCTCCAAAGCCATGCAGTGGGGGAGAGTTTTTACACCCGACAAGGAAGAAACCTGATCCTTTCCCCATCAGCAGAGCGCCGCGATAAAAATATTCCGCTGCAACGTATTGGCAAAGACGTCCCTTCGGGCTATAGGATGCCCATGTCCGAGCAAACACAGAGGGAAATACTCCGCTTTACCCTGCCGGCCGAGACAGCGGGCAGCCGCCTGGATGCCGCTTTGGCCTCAGCGTTCCCGGATCTCGGCCTGCGCGGCCGACGCAGGCTGTGGTTGCATTGCCGCATCCTGCTCAACGGGCGTGAGCGCGGCCCGGCGCACAAGGTGTCGGGCGGCGAATCCGTCACCTTCATTCCCCTGCGGGAGCGGCCGCACACCCTCCCGGCCGGCGGCAACATCCGCCTGGTGGCTTGCTCGGCAAGCTATGTGGCCCTGTTCAAGCCCGCGGGCCTGCACACCGCCGCCCTGGCGGGCAGCCCGGAAGCATCCCTGGAAGGGCTGCTGCCCTCTGTATGGGAAGAATGGCGCCTCGCGAACCCGAATCTGCCCCCCTCCGCTCCTCTGCTCCTCTCCCGCCTGGACGCCCCCACCTCCGGCCTGATCGTCGCCGCATTCGACGCCGACACGGCCGAAGCGTTCCGCCGGCAGGAGGCGGTCGGTGAAATACGCAAGCTCTATCTGGCCCTGGTCCACGGCAGGATCGAGACGCCCCTGGCGCTCACCCGCGCCCTGGATACGGCCGATCGCAAAAAAACCCGCGTCCTGGCCGATGCCGACCCGGATCCGGCCCGGCATACCTTGGTCGAGCCCATCCGTCGCCTGGAGCGGCCCGGTGGACCGGCCACCCTGGTCCGCGTCCTGATCAGGCGCGGCGCGCGCCATCAGATCCGCGCCCACCTCGCCGCCGCCGGGCATCCCCTGGTGGGGGACACCCTGTACGACGGCGCGGGCCGTCCCGAGGAATTTCTTCTGCGCCATTACAGCCTGGAGCTACCCGGTTTCTCGGCCGAACTCGAAGACTGACGGGCCTGCCCGCTCCTCTCCGCAAGAATCCGAGCGTAGACTCAGGACTCATGAGAGCATTTTCGCTTTAAAAATGTCTATGAAACCATATTGCCGACAGACTTCTGAACGGGCCCACAAGCGGCCATCCGCGAAAAGCCGAACTTTTTTCGGCCTGTAAGGGGCAAGGAGAAAATTGGGCGAAGCTGTATCGGCATACTGCGAGGTCGATTTTTTCCTTGCAACGCGGCAGGGCGGAAAAGGGCGGATTTACAGCAGGTGGATTTACGAGTTCTGAGCCTGGGGTGAACGCGGGCGGCCAAAAGCGCTTGAGGCCGGGTTGTTCAGTTTTCGATCAGAGGGGTGAGATCCATTTCCTTGCCGACATGCAGCAGGCTCTGGATGGCGGGCAAATGCCCGATGAACAAATCAAAGAGATCCGGTTGGAACTTGGTGCCTCGCCCGCGCCCGAGGATGTCGAGAACGGCATCTTCCTCAAGGCCGCGCCGGTAGATCCGATCCGAGCGCAGCGCGTCGTACACGTCCACCAGGGAGACGATCCGGGCCTCCATCGGGATGTCCTCGCCGGCCAGCTTGTGTGGGTAGCCGGAGCCGTCCCAGTTCTCGTGATGCCGGAGGGCGATGCGCTCGGCCATCTGGATGAGCGGGCTTTTGGACCCGGAAAGAATCTTGCCGCCGATGATCGTGTGCTGCTGGATAATCAACCGTTCGTCCGCCGTCAGTGGGCCGGGTTTGAGCAGGATGGCATCGGAAATGCCGATTTTGCCCACGTCGTGCAGAGGCGCGGCGGCGCGGATGATATCCACCTGATTGGCGCTCCAACTGAGCTTCTCGGCCAGGAAGGCGCTCATAATCCCGATACGGCGCACATGGCTGCCTGTTTCGGCATGGCGCGACAACAGCGCGTTGAACAGGCGGGAAATGATCTCCGCCTGGGTGTCGCGAATGGCCTGGGTCTGAGAACGCACGATACGCTCGAGCCCTTGGGTATACTCGCGCAGCGACCGCTCCGCCTCGATCACCCGGATGCCCACTTGAATGCGCAGCTTCAATTCGTCAAGCTCAAAGGGCTTGACCACGTAGTCGTCCACCCCACCCTCGGCAAATCCGTACAGGCGGTCGGAAAAATCCCCTTTGCCGGTCAGCAGGATGATGTAGAGGTATTGGGCTTCCCGCAGGGCTCTGGCGCGTTTGGCCAGTTCCACGCCGTTCATGACCGGCATGTCCCAGTCGGTGATCAACATGCCGATTTCCTCGGAACCCGGAGCGAACAAGTTGACGGTCAGTCCGTTCAGGGCCTCTTGTCCGTTGGCCGCCTCCGAAACGCTATGCCCCATGGCCCGCAGATGCGAGGCCAGGAAATAGCGGGCTGTTTCCTGATCTTCCGCGAACAGAATATGCATGGGGTCTCCGGGGGACGGGTCACCTGTTCAGATATTCTTCCATTTCCGCGCAGAGCCTACCCAGATAGCCGGCCAGGACATGCAGGGCGCTTTCGGCCTCGGCCCGCTTTTCCCGCAGCGAGCATTCCCGCCCCAGTTGCTCCAGGCCCAGGGCCGTCTCATAGACCACGCCCCTGGTGAAGTACCCGGTAATGCCTTTCAGGGCGTGGGCCGCCGTGGCCAACCCGGCCGCATCCAGGCGCTCGACCGAGATTTCGGCATCCCGCAGAAGCTTCGGGGCGTCGCGCAGATACAGGCGCATACTCTCCCGGATAAGATCACGGTTGTGGGCGAAGTTGCGCACAAGCAACTCCCGATCCACCGTTGGAGAGTCGCCGGGGCCGGCGGCCGATGGGGCGGAAGAAGGGTTTTGCGTGTCCATACGAGCTTTTACCGGTTCGGCGCAGGCCGCGTCAAGCGGGGTATTGCCGGTATAGCCTGGCGACTTTTTCACATCGCGCCGGCCCGCCTTCGGCGGAGAGGTTTCCATAGCCTCAGCCAGGATCGCCCGCAACGTTCCCAGCAGCATAGGCTTGGCAATGTAAGCGTCCATGCCTTCGGCCAGATATTTATCTTTGTCTCCTCTCAGGGCGTTGGCGGTCATGGCGATGATACGGGGGCTCCGTGAAATTTCACCCCGGCGCTCCAGATCCCGAATGGCCCGCGCGGCCTGCACTCCGTCCATAATGGGCATCTGGATATCCATAAGCACGGCGTCATACGCGCCGGAGCGCACGGCCTCCACAGCCGCCCGGCCGTTCTCGACGGTATCGGCCACATGCCCCAGTTCCTGAAGCATACGAACCGCGACCAGACGGTTCATTTCCACATCTTCGGCCACAAGCGTTTTCAAGGGAATGCAGGCCGCCCGCTCCTCTTCCCGCGTCACGTCCGCCGCATGGGCGCCGCGGCGATCCGAAATATCCAGCGAGGCGGAAATGGCCCGCAGCAGGGCTTCCGGGCGCACCGGCTTGTCGAGCACGGCTTCGAAAGAAATACTTCCGCCGCTCGCATCGAGCATATCCTCGGGGAAATTCCCGGACGAAAGCAGAATGACGGGCAGGCGCGCGAGCCGCGCATCGGCCCGTACAGCCCGCAGCAGATCCACCCCATCTTTGCCCGGCATTTGCAGATCGCTCAGGATCAGGGAAAAAGGCCGCCCGGATTCGGCCGCCGCCACAGCCAGATTCAAAGCCCCGTCAACGGACGTGCACCGCTCCGTCTCGATCCCCCAGGAGCCGAGGGTTTCGTCGAGAATGCGCAGGTTGGTCGCGTTGTCGTCCACAAGCAAGGCAAGCCGCCCTTTCAGGTCTTCAACCTGGACCGGCCGGCAACGCGGAGCGGCCCCGGCATCCACCGGGAGATCCAACTCGAACCAGAATGTCGAGCCGAGCCCCTCCCGGCTTTCCAATTCAAGCCTCGCCCCCATCAGGCGCAACAGGCGCGAACAGATGGTCAGGCCCAGCCCCGTGCCCCCATACCGGCGGGTGGTCGAACCGTCGGCCTGCTCGAATGCGTTGAAGATGTCTTTTTGTTTGTCGGGCGGGATTCCGATCCCCGTATCCGCCACGGAAAAACGCATTCGAGCCCCGACGGCGCCCCGGGCGACCGGCAGGACGGAAACCACAACCTCGCCGCGCTCGGTGAATTTCAGGGCGTTGCTCACCAGGTTGAGAACAACCTGGCGCAGGCGCATGGGGTCGCCGACAACCTGATGCGGCACCTGCGGCGAAATGTGCAGGATCAGCTCAAGATCCCGCTCGCAGGCGACGGGCATAAGGCCCCTGACCGCCTCAAAAAGCGTGTCGCGCAGCAGAAAGGGAACCGCCTCAAGGCGCAGCTTCCCGGCCTCGATCTTGGAAATGTCCAGCACGTCGTTGAGCACGGCCAGCAGGCCGGCCCCGCCCGCTTTGACGGCTGCGGCCATGGAGGCCTGTTCCGGTGAAAGGCGGGTGCGCAGCAACAAATCGGCCATGCCGATAACCCCGTTCAGGGGAGTGCGTATCTCGTGGCTCATGTTGGCCAGAAAATCGCTCTTGGCGCGGCCGGCCCGTTCGGCGGCCTCTTTGGCGTCGCGCAGCGCGTCTTCCCTCCGGTCGCGCTCGGCCATATCCACCACAAGCCCGCCCATGCCGAGCAACCCGCCGCCCCCAGGCACGGGAAAGCTGAAGCAACTGTGGGCGGCCCCGTCGGGGCCGGCGAAGGCGTGTCGCAGTTCCAGCCCCCTGCCCTCGTCAAGCACGGCCCGCTCGTGCTCGGCAAGCCGCCGGGCCGCGACCTCGCCGAGGACTTCCGCGTCGGATCGCCCCACCACCTGTTCGGGCGTTTTGCCGAGCAGCCCGGAAAAGCCGGCGTTGGCGGCCACATAAACGCCGTTCTCGTCTTTCAGAAAAATGCCGATCCCGGCGTTCTCCACAATGGCCTGGAGTTCACCCGTGCGCCGGTCGAGTTCCCCGGTGCGCGCGCGGACTCGTTCTTCCAACTCGGCGGCCAGGGTGCGCAAGGCGCGCTCGGCCTCGTCACGCCCACGCAGCCCGCGAACCAGGCGCTTCAGGCCGAAAGCCAGGCCGCACAGGCCGACAATCCAAAGCGTCAGGTGCGAGCCGAAAAGGATTTCATTGGAAGTCGCCACAGCGCGCCTGAACGGCGCCATGGGCACGGCCACGCCGATCCCGCCGCGTACGTTCCCGAGCGCGTAATCCGGATGGCAGGACAAGCAGCCGGTTTCGGTCTCCAGGGGCCTGATCAGGCGCAGGTATTCCGCACCACCGAGCGTCCACAGCGCCGAGACCTCTTCGATCTCACGACGCTCAAGGCGTTCCAAGGCGTTCCGTTCCCATTCGTCCGGCGCGTTGCCCTCACGAATGGGACGTGTGCTGGTGATATGCCCGAACACTCCGGACTGCGAAGCGCCCAGATCATGAACCAGCCGGGTCATGAAAGCGGGGTTGATTTGGGTGAGCCGGCGGCCGTCGGTGGTTGCGAGATCCCGCCCCGGGTTCCGCAAGTGCGGATTGGGGAGAATATCCCCGGAAACGGCGACAAAGACACCGCCGGTTCGGGCATTCCAGCGACGGTACATGACGTCTTTTTCAAAGGCCGTGCGGGCCTGAATCCGGGCGGAGTCGAGGGCATGTTCCTCAACACGGCGCAGATTATACCAGAGAGAGACTGCGATCACCAAGGTCCAGCCAAGGGAGAGCAGAACAAAGGTAAGCTTCACCGGGACCGGAGAGCGTTGGTGCGAAGCGCTCCCTGCCGGAGTATCGTCCGAGTATGTCGTCATTGCGCCTCACTTGCGCGGCAGGCTGAATGAACACGGGCGCCGCCCGGAGCGGCCGACTTACGCTATGTGCATTATAAGCTCATCATCACAACGCCATACCCATATATTATAATGTGTTTAGTCGTAGCATTTCTCAGTGGGATGTCAAGGCCGGCGAATTCTTTTGTCGGGGCGGATGCATTATAATGGTGGCTGGGAAGATTTTATGGAGGCGGCCGTGGCGCGGTGCGATCGCCATCAGCGCCGGGGAGACTTGTTATGATTGTCTGTTTTGTTGGCCCCTTCCGGGGGCCGGAGGGACCGTTGCGCGGAAACAGGGATGCAGAGGGCGTTCCCCATTCTCAGCCGGCGGCGTGAGCTGCTCACCGTTCAGCCGGCCGGGCCGCACCTTTGGAATCTCCGCGCGCCGAGGCTTCGCCCTTGGCCCCCCAAGGAGCGACAATGACGATGGGCGGCCGGGGAACTCTTCCCACGGCCGCCCAGCAGACAGAGGAGCGCGAAACGCCGAATCAGCCGGCGATACGTTGTTTGAGAGCCGCGAAGGCTTCTTCGGTCCCGGCCGGGTTGGTGCCGCCGGCCTGGGCCATGTCCGGCCGGCCGCCGCCGGAGCCACCCACAGGCGCGGCCGCGACCTTGATCAGGTCCGGAGCGGTGAATCGGCCGTGCAAATCTTTGGAGACAGCCACGATCATATGTACTTTGCCGTCTTCCTCAGCCGTCAGGCAGAGAACGCCGGAGGCCAGGCGCGAGCGCACGTCGTCGGCCAGGTCGCGCAGGGCCTTCATGTTCGGCGCCCCGGTTCTGGCGCAGATCACCGGCACGCCGGCCACGCTTTCCGCTTTGGCGGCCAGATCCGCGCCGGTCTCGCCCGAAGCGGCCTCGGCCGCCCGGCTCAATTCCTTGCGCAGACCGCGCGTTTCTTCCTGCAAGGCCGCCACCCGGTCGGCCAACTCGCCCGGCCGGCTCTTGGTCAAGCCGTAGAGAACGGCCAGTTCCCGGCGCTGCGCGTTGAACAGGTCCAAGGTATTCCAGCCGGTCACGGCCTCGATGCGCCGAATCCCGGCCGCCACGCCGGATTCGGACACAATCGCGAAGGCCCCGGCCCGGCCGGTGCGGTCCAGGTGGGTGCCGCCGCAGAGTTCCGTGGATTCACCCTCAATGCGTACCACCCGCACGACGTCCGCGTACTTTTCGCCGAACAGGGCCATGGCGCCCTTGGACACGGCCTCGTCATAGGCCATATGCTCCACGGCCAGAGGCCGATCCGCCATGATCGCGGCGTTGACCCGGCGCTCGACCTCGGCGACTTCTTCCGGGGTCATGGCCGTGAAATGGTGGAAGTCGAAGCGCAGGCGATCCGGAGCCACCAGTGAGCCGGCCTGACGGGCGTGCTCGCCGAGCACCGCCTGCAGGGCCGAGTGCAGCAGGTGGGTACAGGTGTGGTTGCGGGCCGAGGCCAGACGCGTGCCCTCCTCGACCAGAAGCTCCACTTCGGAATCCAGCAGGATCTCGCCTTCGACAACTTCAATCCGGTGGATGGTCAGTTCGGCCGAGGGCTTCAGGGTGTCTGTAACCTCTGCCTCACCCAGAGGGGCGCGCATCCGGCCGGTGTCGCCCACCTGCCCGCCGGAAGCCCCGTAAAACGGCGTGGCCCCGGCGACCGCGAACCCTTTGGCTCCCTTGCCCAGCGCCGTGACGGCCCCGCCTTCGGCGTCCAGCAGGGCGATGATCCGCGACGAAGCGGCAAGATGCTCGTACCCGATAAACTCCGAGCGCAGGCCGTCTTCAAGCAGGGCCGCGAAACGGGCCGCGAGATCGGTCTCGCCCGAGCCTTTCCAGGCCGCCTTGGCCCGCTTCTTCTGCTCGTCCATGTGAGCGTTGAAGCCCGGCTCGTCCACGGAAATGCCGCGCTTCTCGGCCACGTCATTGATGATGTCCAGAGGGAAGCCGTAGGTGTCGTACAGCCTGAAGGCCACGGCCCCAAGCAGTTGGCTGTTCCCGGCCTTCTCCAGGCCGACGATTTCCTCTTCAAGCAGAGAAAGGCCCTTGTCCAGGGTCTTGTCGAAGCGTTCTTCTTCCTCGCGGATCACCCGAACCATGAATTCGCGGCCGGTGAGCAGTTCGGGGAAGTCCTCGCCCATCTGGTCGACCACGTTGTCCGCCGTCTTGCACAAAAAGACTTTAGGCATACCGATGAGCCGGCCGAAGCGATAGGCCCGGCGGATCAACCGGCGCAGCACATAGCCGCGCCCTTCATTGGAAGGCATGATCCCGTCCGCGACCATGAAGGCGATGGAACGGCTGTGGTCGGCGATGACCCGCAGGGCCGTATCCACGTCGTTGGTATCCGGGGCGCTGTGGCTGTACGTGACTCCGGCCATGCCGGCGGCATGGGCGATGATCTGCTTGAACAGGTCGCAATCGAAGTTCGAGTACACGCCCTGGCACACGGCCGAGATGCGCTCCAGACCCATGCCCGTGTCGATGCTCGGCTTGGGCAGGGGCTCGCGCTTGCCGGGCGCGATCTCGTTGAACTGCATGAACACCAGGTTCCAGATTTCCAGAAAGCGGTCACAGTCGCACTTGCCGATGCCGCAATTCGGGCCGCAGGTCATGTGCTCACCCTGGTCGATCAGGATTTCCGAGCAGGGGCCGCAAGGGCCGGTGTCGCCCATGCGCCAGAAGTTGTCTTTTTCGCCCATGCGGATGATCCGCTCTTTGGGGATGGAGGTATGGGCCAGCCAGAGCTTCTCGGCTTCGTCGTCGTCCAGAAAGATGGTGGCGTACAGTTTGTCCGCGGGCAGCTTGAGTTCCCCGGTCAGAAAATGCCAGGCGAACTTGATGGCGTCTTCCTTAAAGTAGTCGCCGAAGGAGAAATTGCCGAGCATCTCGAAAAAAGTATGGTGCCGGGCGGTGCGGCCGACGTTTTCCAGGTCGTTGTGCTTGCCGCCCACGCGCAGGCATTTCTGGGCCGTGGTAGCTCGGGAATAGGCCCGCTTCTCGAGCCCTTGAAAAATCTTCTTGAACTGCACCATGCCGGAGTTGGTGAAAAGCCGCGAGGGGTCGTCCTTGGGAACCAGAGAGGACGAGCGCACGACTTCGTGACCGTTTTCTTTGAAGTACGCCAAAAAACGCCGGCGGATTTCATTGGTGGTCAGCACGGGAAGACTCCTTTAGAGCATGGGGGTGTATGTACCGGCGGACGGGGAGAACCCCCGCCCGCCGCGTGAACGTCGAGTGCGGAATCCCGCCCGGAATCGAGCCGGGCGGGTGGAGCAGGCGGGATTATTCGGCTCCGGCGCCTTCGGCTTCAAGCTCTTCTTCTTCCACCAGGGTCAATTTATCGGGGTTCATGCCCAGGTGTTCAATGATTCTTTTCTCAATGGCCATCCGCAATTCGGTGTTTTCTTCCAGCAGAGCGCGGGCGTTTTCCTTGCCCTGGCCCAGGCGTTCTTTCTCGTACGAAAGCCAGGCGCCGCTTTTTTCAACGACCCCGCAGTCCACGCCAAGGTCCAGAATCTCGCCGGTGCGGGAAATGCCCGTGCCGTACAGGATATCGAACAGGGCAACCCGGAAGGGGGGGGCTACCTTGTTTTTGACGACCTTGACCTTGGTCCGGTTGCCGAAGCTTTCTTCCTTGTCTTTCAAGGTTTGGATCTTGCGGATGTCCATGCGCACGGTGGCGTAGAACTTCAGGGCGTGGCCGCCGGTGGTTGTTTCCGGGCTGCCGTAGCCGGTCACGCCGATTTTCATGCGGATCTGGTTGATGAAGATCACCGCCGTGCGGGACTTATGAATGGAGCCGGTCAGCTTGCGCAACGCGTGCGACATGAGCCGGGCCTGGCCGCCCACCTGAGTCTCGCCCATGTTGCCTTCCAGTTCCGCCTGGGGAATCAGCGCGGCCACGGAGTCGATGACCACCAGGTCCACGGCGCCGGACCGCACCAGCAGGTCGGCGATTTCCAGGGCCTGCTCGCCGTAGTCGGGCTGGGAGATGAGCAGTTCGTCGGTCTTCACACCCAGGCGTTTGGCGTATTGCAGATCCAAGGCGTGCTCGGCGTCGATGAAGGCGCAGGTGCCGCCCAGCTTCTGGCATTCGGCGATGATGTGCAGGGTCAGGGTTGTTTTACCCGAGGACTCCGGCCCATAGATTTCCGAGACCCGCCCGCGCGGGATGCCGCCCACGCCCAAGGCCAGATCCAGGCCGATGGAGCCCGTGGGAATGACCGCGATATTGGCGTGGGTCGTGTCGGAAAGCTTCATGATCGCGCCCTTGCCGTGCTTCTTTTCGATCGTGTCGAGGGCGGTGGTCAGGGCTTCCAGGCGGATTTCTTCAGGTGACTGGGCGGTTTTTTTGGCCATGCGGGCGGTGCTCCCTTTGGGAAAAATTGAAGGAAATCATTCCTAACAAAACCAAAACCGGAAGTCTACAACCCCCGCCCGGCCACCCCTCTCCCAACGAAATCATCGCATGAAACTTCGTCCCGCCACCACCCCGGCGGAAGCCGCCCACAACGCCCGGGTTTGCCAAAACTCCCATGTGATGTGGGCGCCTCAACGGCTCTGCGGCACGCCATGAAGGCAGGCCCCGCCCCACCTCCTGCAAATCCCGCGCTCACCGCATTATATTCGCCCAAAACTCTCTGTAATTTGTATCTTATCATATGATTATCAATACTCTTGCCGTCCCGCCTTCCAAGTGTTACCACCAACGAACACCTACGCGGCGGCCCTTTCCCGCCGCCCGCTCGAGCCCGGAGGTCCGTCATGATCCGCGAATATGTTTACGCTTTTTCCAAAGACACCCCCCCGACGGCCACGGCCAAGCCCGGGGACGCGCTGAGCTTCGCCACCCTTGACTGTTTTTCCGGCCGCATCCAGACCCCGGCCGATCTTACCGCGAACTTCGACTACAGCAAGGCCAACCCGGCCACCGGCCCGGTCTTCGTGGAAGGCGCCGAGCCCGGCGACATCCTTTGGGCGCGAATCGACGACATCCGCGTGGGCTCACAAGGCGTGGTCACCACCCTGCCGGAAGTCGGCCCCCTGGCCGATCGCATGGAGACCCGCACAGCGGTCTTCAAACTGGAAAACGGCAAAACCCGCTTCAAGGACATGGAGCTGACCCTGAACCCGATGGTCGGGGTCATCGGCACGGCCCCGGCGGGCGAGCCCGTGGCCTGCGGCTTTCCCGGCGACCACGGCGGCAACCTGGATTGCAAGCTGATTACCAAAGGAAGCCGGGTGTTCCTGCCTGTGAACGTGCCGGGCGCCCTGTTCCAGCTCGGTGATCTCCACGCCCTCATGGGCGACGGCGAACTCTGCGGCACCGGACTGGAAACCCCGGGCGAGGTGGACGTGACCCTCGGCCTGCTCAAGAACCGCCCCATTCCGCTGCCCATGCTGGAGACAGCCGGGCATTGGCACGTGTTCGCCGCCGACCTCGACTACACCACGGCCCTGACCAAGGCCTCCCGCCTGATGCAGGATCTGATTGCGGCCGCCTATGGCTGGGACGGCACGGACGCTTACTTCTACCTCTCTCTGGAGGGCGACGTGGGCGTGAACCAGGGCTGCCAGCCCTGCCCGGTGCCGATGGTCCTGCGTCTGTCCGTGCCCAAGCGCCCCGGCAAACCCCTGCTGCCCCTCTAATCGCGGAGTGACCTGGATTTCCTCCCGCAGGGAAGATGCGGGAGTTCCAAGACGATTGTCCGCCATCTTGTAACCCGCACCGACGGAGAAAGCCCAATGTCCCAAGATTCCGCAACTCTGGAAAAATTCGGTTACAAACAGGAGCTCAAGCGCGTTCTGTCCCTGTGGGACCTGGTGGTTTACGGCCTGCTGTTCATGGTCATCATCGCTCCGCACAGCATTTTCGGTTACGTGAACGCCGAATCCGGCGGCATGGCTCCCCTGGTCTACATGGTGGGCTTCGTGGCCATGATTTTCACGGCCTTCTCCTATGTGCAGATGTCCCGGCGCTTCCCCATCGCCGGCAGTGTTTACTCCTACGTCCAGCACGGCATCAACCCGCATGTCGGGTTCATCGCCGGCTGGCTGATCCTTCTGGACTACGTGTTCGTGCCGAGCCTCCTGTACCTCTTCGTCGGCAACTGGGGGGCCAGTCTGATCCCGCAGATCCCCACCTGGGCCTGGATCGGCTTCTTCATCGTGGTGAACACCTTGATCAACGTGCGCGGCATCGAGACCACGGCCCGCGTGGACTTTGCCTTCTTCATCGTGGAAATCGGCATCGTGCTGGTCATCGTCATCGGCGGCCTGAAATACATCCTGGGCGACGGCGGCGGCGCGGGCACCCTGACCACTACTCCGCTGTTCCAGGCCGACAAGGTCAACTTCGCCTTTATCGCCTCGGCCTGCTCCATTGCCTGCCTGAACTTCCTCGGCTTTGACGGCATCAGCACCCTGGCCGAAGAAACCGACAAACCCGAGCGCAACGTGGGCCGGGCCATCGTTATCGCCCTGCTGGTCATCGGCCTGGTCTTCTTTCTTCAGACCTACGTGGTCTGCCTGATGGAGCCCAACTACGAGAAGTTCGACAAGTCCACGGCCCTGTTCGATGCCTGCGCCGCGGCCATCGGCGAGTGGTTCCGGATCGTGCTCCTGGTGGTGAACATCCTGGCCATCGGTATCGCCAACACCTTGAACGCCCAAGCCGCCTGCTCGCGGGTGCTGTACTCCATGAGCCGCGACCGGCTCATGCCCCACTTCCTGTCCAAAGTGCACCCCAAGTACCAGACCCCGCACCTGGCCGTGCTCTTCATCGGCGTCATTGCGGCCATCTGCGCCGCCGTCTTCACCGACGAGCAGCTCACCAAGCTGGTCAACTTCGGGGCCATTACCTCCTTCGTGATGCTCAACTTCGCGGTGTTCTGGTTCTTTTTCATCCGCGAAGGCCGGCGCGGCCTCGCCGACACCTGGCGCTACCTGGTCTGCCCGGCGGTCGGCATGGCCATCCTGCTTTATGTCTGGAGCGGTTTTGACCACATGACCCAGTACATCGGCTTCGGCTGGCTTGCCGTGGGCCTCGTCATCGGCTATGTGAAGAGCAAAGGTTACAAGGAAGTGCCGGAAGCCTTCAAAAGGAAGATGCTGTAATATCGCCTTCCCCCTTATCCAACAGAAAGACCCCGGCCGCGCGGCCGGGGTCTTTTGCAACCTCGCGGGAGATTCTCATGAACATCGGCAGCGCCCACAGCGTCTATGCTTTTTCCAAGGAAAACCCCCCGGCCGCCCGAGTCGCCGCGCCTTGCCGGCTGACCTTCGAGACCTGCGACTGTTTTCACGGCCAGGTCACGAGCGAGGAGCAGCGCCTGGAAAGCTTGGACTTCTCCCGCGTCAACCCGGCAACCGGGCCGGTGTATATTGAGGGCGCCACTCCCGGCGACGCTCTGGCCGTACATATCTCGGCCATCCGCACGGCCGACCGCGGAATACTGATGACCGCGCCGGGCGCCGGCTGCCTGCCGGACAAGGTCGCCGGCAAGGTCCGGCTCTGCCCCGTGGTGAACGGGCATTTCAGCTTCTGCGGCAGGAGCCTGCCCCTGAACCCGATGATCGGGGTCATCGGCACGGCCCCGGCGGGCGAGCCGGTCTCCTGCGGCACACCCGGCCCCCACGGCGGCAACATGGACACCACGGCCATTACGGCCGGGGCGCTTCTCTACCTGCCCGTGTTCGTGCCCGGCGGCCTTCTGGGCATGGGGGATCTCCACGCGGCTATGGGCGACGGCGAAGTCGGCGTCACCGGCCTGGAAGTCGCCGGAGAGGTGGATGTGACCGTTTCGTTGCTCAAGGGCATGAATCTGCCCTGCCCCCTGCTCAAGACCGCCGAGGAAGTGGCCTTCCTGGCCAGCGCCGAGACCACGGACGAAGCCCTGCAACGCTCCGTGGAATACATGCACGCCCTGCTGCAACAGGAAACCGACCTGGACGCCGACGATGCCCTCATGCTCATGAGCGCGACCGGCAACGCGAGGATCAGCCAGGTCGTCGACCCCCTCAAAACCGCCCGATTCTGCATGTCGCGCCGGGTGCTGCGCGCCTTCGGCGCGCCTGTCGGTTTTTAGCGGCATATTGCCGACGGGGCGGCAGTATTCGTATTGCCAAACGTGACGCTTCCGGCGCATAAGGATATTCGCTTTATACATAGAGCGTACGGCACGCAGCGGGCGCCCGTTTTGCGCCCGCCGGCGGTTTCACTCTGCAATTGTTCCAGGAGAGCCAGATATGAAAGAGATCCGCAAAAAAGCCAAGGAACTGATGAAAGGCTCCTGCCGGGCCTGCCCTGTCTGTGACGGCCGCGCCTGCGCCGGCGAAGTGCCCGGTATGGGCGGCCTGGGCACGGGCGCGGCCTTCAAGAACAACGTCTCGGCCCTGGCCGATCTGGGCCTGAATATGCGCCTGATCCACGGGGGCAAGGAACCTTCCACCTCCGTCTCCCTGCTCGGCCTTGATCTGGCCCTGCCGGCCGTGGCCGCGCCCATCGGAGGCATGTTCAACTTCAACGACGCGACCACCGAGGACGTTTATATCGCGAACGTCGTCGAGGGTTCCAAGGCCGCCGGGGTCATCGGCTGTACGGGCGACGGCGTGCCGCCGGTGATCACCGACTCGGCCTTCGCGGCCATTTCCGCGGCCGGCGGGCACGGTATTCCGTTCATCAAGCCCTGGGAAAGCGCCGAGCTGGACGAAAAAATGGAACGCGCCTTCGCAACCGGTTGCGGCCTGGTCGGCATGGATATCGACGCGGCCGGCCTGGTCACCCTGCGCAAGATGGGCCGCCCGGTCGGCCCCAAAACCCCCAAGGAGCTGGCCGCGATCATCGACAAGGCCCATAAGGCCGGCAAGCGCTTTATCGTCAAAGGAATCATGACCGTCGAGGACGCCCGGCTCGCCGTCGAGGCCGGGGCCGACTGTATCGTGGTTTCCAACCACGGCGGCCGGGTTCTGGAACACGCCCCCGGCACGGCCGTGGTGCTGCCCGCCATCGCGGCGGCGGTCAAAGGCAAGACCGCGATCATGGTGGACGGCGGCGTGCGCACCGGCGCCGATATCCTCAAGATGCTGGCTCTCGGCGCGGATTTCGTCGGCATCGGCCGCCCGGTCGTTCTGGCCGCCATCGGCGGCGGTAGCGAGGGCGTGGCCGCCTGCTTCACCCAACTCAAAAACGAGCTGTTCCAAGCCATGCTGCTGACCGGTTGCGCCGACATCGCCTCGATCTCGGCCGACGTGCTCCACAGGCCCTGAACAGGCTGAGAGCCCGGTAAAAAGGAAGGCGCGGCCGTTTTGCGGGCCGCGCCTTCCTTTTTACCGGTTTCCCGTGGAATCGTCCTATTTTTCATCGAGCGCCTTTTCCAGCATACCCGGCAAAGCCGCCGGAAGCCCGGCCTGATCCGCCCGGCGTTGGACCACCGCCCGCCAGATCGGCGCGGGGCGCTCCCGGCCGGAAATCTTCCGCAGATCGTAGCACTCCATCTCCAGGGCGAACCCGGTCACGCCGCCGGCCAGGGCACTCAAAAAAATCGGATCGCCGGAGACGTCACGATCCGCGCCGCCGCCCCCGGAACGGGCTACGCCACCCTGGCCGGGAACGCCCGGCGGCGTGGCATACTGCGGCTGCGGCCCGTACTTGGTCATATAGTCGCGGGCCAGCATGTCGGTTTCCCGGTGCCAGGGGTCGTTGGGAGCCGCGCCTTCATAGCCTCTGGCGTAATCCTGGGGCGTGCCGCCGTAAACCGGCCGCGGCGGGGCGGACGGGGCGGCCGCGCCATAGCCGAGCGTGGAGACCCCGCCCACGCCGGCGGAGCCGCCGGAGCCGAGCGCCACCGAGCCGCCGCCAAGGCGCGCCGACTGCGGCCGGACCATCGTCACCCGCACGACCAAGGTGTAGTCGGCAAGGCCGGGGTCCACGCCCGTCATTTCCGCCGGAACACGGCCGGGAATGCGCCCACCCCGACGCAGCAGGGGCATCCCGTCTGCCTGGGAACGGGCGAAAAGGATTTCCATCGGGTCGACCGGGACCACGGAAAGGACCGAGGCCGGCAGCTTGGCGTCGCTGCTCGGCACGGTGTAGGCCGGGAGCCGCAAGGGCTTGCCGGGGGAGGTCCGCGCGGCCGCATCGGCGGCGGCCTGCTCGCCCGCGGCGGCGCTGGGCCGGGCCGGGGCGCCCACCTGCGCTTCCGCGGCCGGGCCGGGGTCGCGCGGGCCCGGCATGGGCAGCAAGGTGGAAGGCGGGGCCTCGACCACGGTCAGGCCACGCCGCTGCAGCAAGGGAATCAGGGAAGACTTCAAGGACACGAACAGGGGGCTTTGCTCGTTCATCCAGGCCAAACCACTGCGCACGACCACCCGGCCCGAAGCCGGCAGGCCGCCGCCCCGTTCGACATGCGTGGGAACGTCTTTGGCCGCGCAGGCGGTCAGGGCGGGCACAAAGAACAGCCCCGCCGCGGCGAGCGCCAGCAGGGCCGTTCGAGAGATGCGGGAAAATATGGAACGGAACATGGGGAACCTCCTTCGGGAAAAACCCGGCGCGCACCATAGGCAGCGGCCGGGATGATTCGACGATTCCCCCAAACGAAACCCCGTCAGGAGCGCCGGCAGACCGTGACCCTGGCCGGGCGCAGCAGGCGGTCGCGCAGGAGGTAACCCGGCGACAGCAGGGCACAGACGGCCCCGTCGGCCACTTCCGGCACATCGGCCATGCCCACGGCCTCGTGCCGGGCCGGATCGAAGGGCTCGCCCACGGCGCCGACCTGCTCCAGACCGTGTTTCTTCAGGGATTCCAAGAGCAATCGACGGGTCATGTCCACGCCGGTGACGAAACTTTTGCAGACCTCGTCCGTACCCGCGTGTTGCAGGGCCAGATCCAGGTTGTCGAGGGAAGGCAGCAGATCGGCCAGCACATTCTCGCCGGCGAAACGGATGCTTTCCTCTTTTTCGCGGCTCAGGCGCTTGCGGGCGTTGTCCAGATCGGCCAGGGCCCGCAACCGGGCGTTGTCGGCCTCTTTTTTCTGCGGGCAACCGGGACAGATCCGCTGCAGGCAGGCCGCGTAGAGTTCCTCATCGGGAAGGGCTTCCGTCCCGCAGGGTGGGCCGGCCGGATCCGCCGGGGCGGCCGCGGGATCGGCCTGTTCCGGGAACAGGCCGCCGGCCTTGCGCCCGAACATGGGCTCGAAAGGCGGCAATTCATCACCGACCGGGTTGCCGGGGGTTTGCCCGCCGTGTTGCATGTATGGCCCGTAGGGATTGTTTTTCTTGTGCATGTCCGCTGCGTACTCCTCTGCGCCGTAATGGGCTCAAAGTAAGCACCGGCGGAGCGGGCGTCAAGCCTGGGCGTGCAGGCGCTCCAGTTCGCGTTCCACTTCAAGGATATGCTCGCGCATCCAGCGCTCGGCCCCGTCCGGGTCGCGGGCCAGGACGGCGTCCACAATGCGCTGGTGTCCGTTCAGAACCATCAGGCAGAAATCGCCGCCCGGCTTCATCTTCCGCTTGGCTTCGGCCAGCATGTTGTTGACGAAGTCAAGGATCACCCAGAGCACGGGGTTGCCCGCGTGCTTGCCGAGCAGGACGTGAAACATGATCTCGGCCTCGGCCCCGACCAGGGACTCACCCTCGTCGTAGAGCCTACGGCACTCGGCGTGCAGGGCGAGCAACTCGGCGTCCGCCTCGGGCGTGAAGATCTCGGCCGCCCGGCGGGCAATGTAGGGCTCGATAATCCGGCGCACCTCCGAGAGATGGCCCAGGGAAAAGTCCTGAAAATGCAGGAAGTCCGCGAACGAATCGCGGGCCGTCTCCCAATCCACCCGCGACACCACCGGGCCGCCGCCCGCCCCGCGCCGGATCACGATCAGGCCCATGCCCTCCAGGGCGCGCAAAGCCTCGCGCAAGGTATGCTTGCTCACCCCGAACTGGGTTATGAGTTCTTTCTCCGGGGGCAGAGCCTCGCCTGGCTTGAGCCTGCCCTGCATGATGGCCGTGCGGATCTGCCGGATGATCAGGCTGGAGATTTTCTCTTTCTTTTCCGGAGTGAACAATTGCTGCATGTCGAGTTCCCGTGCTTCTTGGAGAAGCAGCGGCGGTTGCAATGTGTGGCGGCAGTCTATCCTCTTCCAGGCTTTCTGTCCATAACCCAACACGATTTGAGGGAAAATAAATAGCCAAATATTTAAAAATTTGGTTGACAAAAATCATCTCCACATGCCAGAAAAATGTCGGGCGCGCTGCCGCCCCGTTTCCACCCCAACCCCGGAGGTTGTCGCCGTGATGCCTACCCGCGCTTTCCGAGTCCCCCCCACCATCCAGGTTGGCACGGGGGCGGCCGCTCTGACCGGAGCGGAAGTCAAACGCCTGGGCGCGAAAACCGCGCTGCTGATCACCGATAAATTTCTGCTGGATTCCGGAACCGTGCAACCGGTGCTCGATTCGCTTCGGGAGGCCGGCATCCGCGTGGAGATCTACGCCGGCGTGGACAAAGAGCCTACCCTGGCCCATGTGGACGAAAGCCTCGCCCTGCTGCGCGCATCCGGCTGCGAGACCGTGATCGGTTGCGGCGGCGGCAGCCCCATTGATGTGGCCAAAGCGGTTTCGGCCATGTCCACCAATCCGGGAACCATTCAAGATTACATGGGCCTTGACAGAATCCCCCATCGGGGCGTGCCGATTATCGCCGTGCCCACCACCGCCGGAACCGGCAGCGAGGCCACGCCGACCACAATCATCACGGACACGAAAAACGACGTCAAAATGTTGATTATCAGCCCCTGGCTGATCCCAACCGTTGCCGTGGTTGACCCGGCCCTGACCATGAAGATGCCCAAGGGCATCACCGCGGCTACGGGCGTGGACGCCCTGACCCACGCCATCGAGGCCTACGTCTCGCGCAAAGCCCAGCCCATGAGCGACATGGTCGCCCTGGAAGCTATGACGTTGATCTTCAACAACCTGCCCACGGCCTGGGAGCGCCCCGACAACGCCGAAGCCCGCGCCCGGACCCTGCTCGGGTCGCTTCTGGCCGGCATCGCCTTCGCCAACGCCTCGGTGGCCTTGGTGCACGGCATGTCCCGGCCTGTTGGAGCACTCTTCCATGTGCCCCACGGGGTTTCCAACGCGGCCCTGCTCGGCGTGGTCATGGACTTTTCTCTTTCCGGCAACTACGCCCGCTACGCCGACGTAGCCAGAGCCCTCGGCGTGGAAGAGGCGGGCTCGGATAAAGAGATCGCCGAGGCCGGAGCGGCGAAGGTGCGCGGGCTGATTGAGCACCTCGAGATCCCCAGTTTGAGTAAACTGGGCGTGTCCAGAGAAAAGCTCGACCCGGTGGTGGACAAGATGGCCGAGGACGCCATCGCTTCCGGCAGTCCCGGCAACAACCCCCGATTGGCGACCAAGGAAGAGATTATCGAACTCTACTACAAGGCCCTGTAAATTTTCCGAATCATCAAGGAGAACCCCTCATGGCTGTGAAACGACTGAAGTACTGCGTGAACAATGAATGGAAGGAATCCGCCTCCGGCAAATATTCCCCGGTCATGAACCCGAGCACCGGCGAGCAGATCGCCGAGGCCCCGATCTGCGCCACGGCCGAGGTGGAATCCGCCGTGGCCGCCGCCCGGGCGGCATATCCCGGCTGGTCGGGACAGCCCGTGGCCGTGCGCACCCAGGTGATCTTCAAATTCCGCGATCTGGTCAACAAACACTTTGACGAAATTTCCACTCTGCTGGCCACGGAAATGGGTAAAAACCTGTCCGAGGCCAAAGGCGACGTACACAAGGTCATCGAGGCCTGCGAGCTTGCCGTGGGCGCTCCTCTGGAATTGCAGGGACACTCCTTGATGGAGGCAACCCGCTCCCACGACATCGTCCTGTACCGCGAATCCGTGGGCGTGTTCCTGGGCATCGCGCCGTACAACTTTCCGGCGATGATCCCCTTCGGCTGGTTTATCCCGCCCTGCATCGTGGCCGGCAACTGCATGGTCCTGAAGGCCGCGGGCATGGTGCCCCAGACCGGTATGCGCCTGCTCGAGCTGCTGATTGAGGCCGGGTTGCCCAAAGGCGTGGTCAACTTGGTCACTTGCAGCCGTGAAGAGCTGACCGCCCTTATCAGCCACCCTGACGTCAACGGGGTTTCCTTTGTCGGTTCCGAATCCGTGGGCAAGAAGATCTACGCGGCCGCCGCGGCCGCGGGCAAACGGGTGCAGGCTCTGACCGAGGCCAAAAATCACGCCCTCGTCCTTGAGGACGCCCCCCTGGAATGGACGGCCCGGCGGATCATCAACTCCGCCTTCGGCTGCGCCGGCCAGCGCTGCATGGCCTTACCCGCCGTGGTGGTTCAGGAAAGCGTGGCCGACGACTTCGTCCGGGTCATGGTCAAGCTGGCCAAAGAATTGGCCGTAGGCGCGGCGTACGACCCGAAAACCGAACTCGGCCCGTTGGTCAGCGCGGACCAGCGAAACTCGGTGGAGCAATGGATCGCAAAAGGTCTGGAGGAAGGCGCGGACCTGGTCCTGGACGGGCGCGGTCACAAGCCCAAAGGGTTTGAGAACGGCTTTTTCGTCGGCCCGACGATCTTCGACAAGGTCACCCCGGCCATGCGCATCGGCACGGAGGAGGTCTTCGGCCCGGTCATGTGCGTGAAACGCTGCAAAAGCTTTGAAGACGGTCTGGCGATTATGAACGCCAACCCCTTCGCCAACGGCTCCTCGATCTTCACGAGCAGCGGCCATTACGCCCGCGAATTCGCCCGCCGCACCGACGGCGGCATGGTCGGCGTCAACGTGGGCATCCCCGTGCCTCTGGGCTTCTTCCCCTTCTCCGGGCACAAGCGCTCCTTCTACGGCGACCTGCACTGCCTGGGGCGTGACGGCCTGCGTTTCTACACCCAGATCAAGACCGTGACCACCAAGTGGGTTTCCCCGGCCGAATCGCAGGAAGCCCGAGTCAGCACCTGGGAAGGCACGATCAATCGCGAGCTGTGAGCCGCTTTTCTGATTGAAGGGAGAGTGCGGCAAAACCGACTCGACTTTCGGACGCCTCGCGGGCAGAGGGCAAAAGACGCCTTCTGCCGGTACCGCCTGAGAAACCGGCGGAATCAGGAGACTCTTTCCCGGTTCCGCCGCCCACCAGGCCCACAGGAGCCGGGCGGGGATCTATTATATTCGGAGCTTTCCAATCTGACAACCTGCAGCAGCTCTCTATCTTTTTGCGGAGAAGCAACCGGAGGCAGCAATGGTTATCGGGATTCTTCTTTCCCTCATCCTTCTTACCTTCATCGCCTATCGCGGCCTTTCGGTCATTCTGTTCGCGCCGGTGTGCGCGCTGCTTGCGGCGATCACAGCCGGCCTGCCGGTCATGCCCACTTACACGGAGCTGTTCATGGTCAAGGCCGTGACCTACATCAAGAACTTCTTCCCGGTCTTCATGCTCGGCGCGGTGTTCGGGAAGATCATGGAGGAAAGCGGCTGCGCCAGGGCCATCGCCAAGTATTTTGCGGAGAAACTCGGCGCCCGGCACGCCGTGGTGGCTGTGGCCATGTCCACGGCACTCCTGACCTACGGCGGGGTGAGCATGTTCGTGGTGCCCTTCGCCGTGTACCCCTTCGCCTATGTGTTGTTCCGCGACGCGAACATCCCGCGTCGGCTCATCCCGGCCTCCATCGCGCTCGGATCGTTCTGTTTTTCCATGACGGCCATGCCCGGCTCACCGCAGATCCAGAACATGATCCCGGCCAACTATTTCGGCACCACCTTGTACGCGGGCCCAATCCTCGGCCTGACAGGCGCGGCGATTATGTGTTTCGGCGGCCTGGCCTGGCTCAAATACCGGGAACGGAAACTGATCGCCGCCGGAGAGGGCTTCGGGCGGCCGGACGACCGCGCAAGCACCAACCTGGACGACGGCCTGGACATGCACCCCTGTCTGGCCGTGCTGCCCCTGCTCACGGTGCTGGGCCTGAACGTTGTTCTGACCTTCATCCTGCGCGAGTGGAGCCCGGTTCTCATGGAAAGCACCAAGGCCCTGCCCCTGGCTTCCGCCAAAGTGCCCGTGGCCAACTGGGCGCTGATCATCTCGCTGGTCATCGGCATCCTGCTGGCCGTGGCGGTGAGCCGCAAACAGTTCCGCGCCCGCAAAAATCTGTTCACGGCCATGAACGTGGGCACCATCGGCTCACTGCTCGCGATCATGAACACGGCCTCGGAAGTCGGTTACGGCAACGTGATCAGCTCCCTGCCCGGCTTTACTGTCGTGCGCGACTTTTTGCTCGGCATCGATCCCGGCACCCCGCTGGTATCCGAAGCTTTGACCATCAACGTTCTGGCCGGGATCACCGGCTCGGCCTCCGGCGGCATGAGCATCGCCCTGGAAGCCATGGGGCAGCGCTACCTGGAATGGGGCGCCCAGGTGGGTATCGGCCCGGAACTGCTGCACCGGGTGGCGGCCATGGCTTCCGGCGGTTTCGATTCGCTGCCGCACAACGGGGCGATCATCACGCTCTTGGCCATTACCGGCATGAGCCACCGGGAATCCTACCCGGATATCGGCATGATTACCGTGGTCCTACCCTTTGTGACCACCTTCGGCCTGGTCGCCGTGTGGAGTATTTTCGGCTTCACCATGTAGCCCGAACCTCATCCGAAAGCATAAGAGCCCGCCAACAAAGCGGGCTCTTATGCTTTCAGTTCGGCCGTCACTCCTGATCCTCGCGCCCCCCCGCGGACCTCAGTCGATGGTACAGATGAAACCCGGCCCCGGCCGCGAGCAGCAGCCCGGCGAACAGCAACTCGTATTTGGGAAGGTTGTCGGTGATCACCGATAAGGCCCGGGCGAACCACCAGCCGCCGAGGCTGAAAATCGCCGCCCAGAGCACCGCGCCCACGGCGTTCAGGCAGACGAATCGCAGGGAGGGGATGGCGCTCAAGCCCAAAAAAATGGGCGCGATATTGCGGAACCCGTAGAAGAACCGGAAAAACAGGGCGAAGAGACTCAGGGCCACGGGCCGGGCGCGAACTTTTTCGGACATGGCCCGAACCTTGGCCTCGGCCTTGGGAAAGCGGCGCAGGAACCCGGCCCCGCGCAGGCGGGTGAGGAAAAAGATGCCCTGGTCGCTGATACTGCTGCCGATAATCGCGCAGACGATGATCCAGGGAACGGACAAGTGGCCCTGGTGCGCCAGAAAACCGGCCACAAGCACCACGGTCTCGCCTTCGAGCATGGTCCCGAAGAGCACCGCAAGGTAGCCGTAGGCGGCCACCAGTTTGCCGGTTTCCGAATTCTCAAACATGGACGCTCCCGAAAAAAGGGCGGACAAATCGTTTTGCCCGCCCATGAATCCGTTACCAGGCTTGCCTTTACTCCTCTTCGTCTCCAAGGAGTCCGTAGTGCGCGGCCAGGGCGGGGCCATAGTAAAAGCCGGTGTCGTCCAGGTCTTCCTCGATGCGCAGGAGCTGGTTGTACTTGGCCAAGCGGTCACTGCGGCAGAGGGAGCCGGTCTTGATCTGCCCGGCGTTGGCGCCCACGGCGAGATCCGCGATAAAGGCGTCCTCGGTTTCGCCGGAGCGGTGCGAGACAACGGTGGTGTAGCCGTTCTGCTTGGCGATCTCGATGGTGTCCAGGGTTTCGGTCAACGTGCCGATCTGGTTGAGCTTGATCAGGATCGAATTGGCGATGCCCGCCTCAATGCCCTGGGCCAGGATGTCCGGGTTGGTCACAAAGATGTCGTCGCCGACAAGCTGGATGCGCTCGCCCAAGGCCCCGGTGAGCCGGGACCAGCCCTCCCAGTCGCCTTCGGCCAGACCGTCCTCAATGGAAATGATCGGGTAGCGGTCCACGAAGTCCGCATAGTACTTGATGATTTCCTCGGAAGACAGGATCTTGCCCTCGCCCTTCAAGTTGTACTTGCCGCCGTAGAAGAACTCGGAAGCGGCCGCGTCGATGCCGAGAGCGATGTCGATGCCGGGGGTGTAGCCGGCTTCCTCAATGGCCTTGACGATGTACCGGAAGGCTTCGTCGTGACTTTTCAGATTGGGGGCGAAGCCGCCCTCGTCGCCCACGCTGGTCACGTGGCCGTCCGCAGCCAGGATGGCCCGCAGGGTGTGGAAGGTTTCCGCGCCCATACGCAAAGCTTCGGCGAAGCTCGAGGCGCCCACGGGCAGGATCATGAATTCCTGAATGTCCAGGTTGTTGGGCGCGTGGGCCCCACCGTTGATGATGTTCATCAGGGGCACGGGCAGAACCTTGGAGTTCACGCCGCCGAGGTATTGGTACAGGGGCAGGGCCAGGAAGTTCGCCGCGGCCCGGGCCGTGGCCAGGGACACGCCGAGAATGGCGTTGGCGCCCAGGCGATCCTTGTTGTCCGTGCCGTCCAGGTCGATGAGGGCGGTGTCGATCTGAACCTGCTTCAGGGCGTTCAGGCCGATAACTTCCTCGGCAATCTCGCCGTTGACGTGCTCCACGGCTTTGGTAACGCCCTTGCCGCCGTAACGGCCCTTGTCGCCGTCACGCAATTCCAGGGCCTCGCGGCTGCCCGTCGACGCCCCGGAGGGCACCGCGGCGCGGCCGGTATGGCCGGACTCCAGGCTTACTTCGACCTCCACCGTGGGGTTGCCGCGCGAATCGAGTATTTCCCTGGCCCATACGGATGCGATGTTGCTCATGCCGGACTCCTTGTTGTGCCGGGGCGTTGCCCGGCGTGTTCTTCATACAGCAGGCGCAGCCCCTCCATGAGGAGGTTCGGCCGCACCGCGTCGAAACAGCGCGCGACCCGCGCGAGATCGGCGGCGAATCCGCCGGTGCCTATAATCGTGACCGGCCCCGGCAGCCCTTCGGCCAGACGGGCGCACAGCCCCTCGGTCATGGCCGCGAAGCCGAAAACAAAGCCGTGGCTCAGGCTTTGCGAGGTGGACGTGCCCGGTTCGGGGCGGTCCGCTTCCACGGCCAGATCCACCTGGGGCAGCTTGGCCGTGCGGGAACTCAGGGCCTGCGCGGCGGAGAGCGCTCCGGGGCAGATCAGCCCGCCCAGGTAGGCGTCGCCCGCCACGCAGTCAAAGGTCGTGGCCGTGCCGTAATCCACGCAAATAAGAGCGGGCGCGTCGGGAAACAGCCGCCTGGCCGCATAGGCCCCCACCAGGCGATCCGCGCCGACCTCGTGGGGCCGGGCGTAGCGGTTCTCCAGGGGGATAGGCAGATCTTCCGGAGCCAGAAGCAGGGGCCGGCCGAAGAAACGCTCGCAGGCCCCCCGCGCCAGGCGGGAAACCGGCGGCACCACCGAGGAGCCCACACAGGCCGCGCAGGCTTCCGGCTCCAGGCCTTCCCGCCGGACCAAGGCCAGGAGGGAAAGCCCCAGGGCATCGGCGGTCAGTCCGGCGTCCGTGGGCAGGGTATACACGGCCGGGGTGTCGCCGTTGCGGGAGACGCCCACCTTGATGCTCGTGTTACCGATATCGAAATATAAAATAAATGAAACCATGCGCACCGGCCGGGGTTCGAAAAAATCGAAAAACTCCGTGCAGCCTACTCGTTTCGGGCGAAATTTCAAGTCTCGGGCGGGGCTCTTCCCGCCAATGCGGGAAAAGATATACGCGGAGTCCTCTTTTCAAAGACGTCCACCCATGCCCCGTATGCACGGGCCTGCCCGCCGGCCCCCTTCCGACTCCCTTCCCGTCGCAAACGACATGAGGGGCGTGCCACACTCCCGCGAACACCCCCAAAGGAGTCCGCCATGCCCCCCACCCTGTTTTCCATGTTTCCGTCCGAGAAACCGCTTCACCCGAGCGCCTCGCCCACCGCGACGCCTGGTTCGGCACCGGGAACGCCCGAGCTGTTCGCCGCGCGCTGCACCTTCCGACCGGACGGCAGGCTCGCCCGCAAAGAGGAACGCGAAGGCCCGCGCCGCGCCGTCTTCGAGTACGACTTCGACGAAGCCGGGCGCCTGACGGCCGTCCGCCGCGACGGTGAGTTCGTCGAGCGCCACGTGTACAACGCCTCCGGGCAACGCACGGCCGAATTCCAGCCCCGGCGCAACCTGATCCGCGAGTTCTCCTACGACGCCGGAGGACGGCTCGTCCGAGCCGGGGACGTCGCCTATGCCTGGACGCCGAGGGGCGCCCTGGCCCTGCGCGAGATCGGCTGCTTCCGCACCTTGTACCGCTACGGCGATGACACCCGCCTGGACGAGCTGCTCCTGCCCGACGGCCGGCGCGTCCGCTACGAGTACGGCCGGGGCCTGATGCCCGAGCGGGTGCTCTGCGGAGATCGCCCCGCCCTGGAATACGCCTGGGAGGACGTGCTCCGCCTGACCGCCTGCCGCGATCTCCGCTCCGGGAATGAGTGGCGGTTCGACTACGCGGACGGGCGCGTTCCCGTCGCGGCCCTTCTGCGTGGGCCGGCTTGCCGGGCCTATGGCGTCGCCGGCCTGCGCCTGGGCGTTCATGTGGACCAGGTGGGCAGCGTCCGGCTGCTGACCCTGCCTGACGGCCGGGTGTTCAAGCGACTGGAGTACGACTCCTTCGGGAACATTCTGGACGAGGCCCCGGGCGAACCCCACTTCCCCCTCGGTTTTGCCGGGGGACTGCATGATCCCTACAGCGGATTGACCCGCTTCGGCTTTCGAGATTATGCTCCGGAACAGGGCAGATTTACGGCCAAAGATCCGTTGGGCGATACCGGCGGCAACCACGACTTGTATGAGTATTGTGCGGATGACCCGGTGACCATGAACGACCCGAGCGGGCTCAAGGGTGAACCGGCCGAGAGAGGGCAATATAGTTGGTTCCGCCCCTGGTGAACGTATCCGAAGACGGATCCGACTTACCTGCGAAAACGCGAAGAACTTCTGGGAGCTACGGCCAAGGAAATGGGAATCAGGCAACCCACTGCTGAGACGAAAGACAACGGGCCGGGCTGGATTATGCGGAATGTATTTCCTGTCTTCATCCGAGATCATAACCATCCCGCTAAAATAGCCGCCATCGAGGAAGCCAAAAGAGTCCTACAACCGGCTGCGGCAGAGTGGGGACTCGGATTCCTTGAGGCAAGTCAACTTGCGCCCTCGCATCCCTTTGTTCAGATTTTGCAGAATACGCGCCCCGACTTACACATTCCTCATGTAGGTGACCTATGGAGCAAGAACGGCACACGCAAAAAATAAGTAGTCCGCTTTGGCTGCCTCCCCTCCTGTTCGGCTGTTTTGCCCTGTTCCAGGCGGGAGTCATGTCGGCGGGCTCTCGCACTGCTTCGCTGTGCGTAGCTGCGGCGGCGTTCTTGTCGGCCGGCATTCTGTGTGGGATATGCATCATTTCCTGGGTGCGTAAGGAGATCACGGCTGCGGCGCGGCGGTTGTTCTTATGTGCCGTTTTGGGAATGCACGGACTCTGGGCTTGGTGGGGCACAATGCACGATTGGACGTCGTTCATGCTCTACCTGCTCTCAGAGACGCCCACTTGTATTGCCTTCCTCTTTTTATTCCGCAAAGCCGAGCCAGCCAAGGCGGTGCGTACCGCCTACTCATTCTTGGCCGCAAAGACCATTCTCGTCGACTTGCTTCCGTTTTGGTACACAGGGTCACGCTCCCTTGAGAGTATCCCGCCGGACTCCATTGTCCTGTTCCCTCCGCTTTCAGGTTTACCCGCCGCGTCTGCCTTGGGCATCCAATTTGCCGCTCTCGGCATCTATGTTTACAAGCTGACCAAAGATCCGGTGCGCTGGAAGAAATCGATTTGGGTGTAGCGCAACCCGTCTTGGGGCTCGGGGCGGGGCCTGGTTCGGACCTGACTATAACGTTGATACACTGTCGGCTCCTTATGCAAAAAAGAATCAACACATCGTTCAACTTATGACCCCACTCCTTTGAAGTGCCGTGTTTCTGGGCATTTCCCTTAGCCCTTCGTTCAGTGAAAATTTTTTGCTGAAACTCGCGCTCCTCGCGCTTGGAGTGGGTACTTGGCTGTGGGCGGGACGGGATCCTTTTCCGAAAAAGAAGTCCATGGCATACTATCGGCCGCAATTCTGGAAGACTATTCAGTTTGGCTGTTTTTCGCCCACTACAATAGGGCTCCCAGTTATATTATTTGGGCTGCGACCGAAGCCTTCCGCCTTGCATGCCTCTTTTTGGTTACCTGCTGCCTCATCCGGGAAAAATTCCTCAGTGCCGCTTTCTCCTGTTTTGCTGTGAAACTCTTGTTGGATCTCAGCGCTGCTTTATCACGCTTCGATTACAACCTGCGGACCATCAGCTCTACTTCAATTCCGATCCAGATCTTTTTTATATATGGCTGCATATATTGATACAATTACGTCTCTTTGCATTTGCTACTTCCAAATCCAGACGGTATGGAGGGCAGGATATAAACTGAACCAAATTTTTTGGCGGGAGGGGATTGCATGACCCTTACAGCGGATTGACCCACTTCGGCTTTTGAAATTATGCTCCGGAACAGGGCAGATTTACGGCCGAAGATCCGTTGGGCGATACCGGCGGCAACCACGACTTGTATGAGTATTGTGTGGATGACCCGGTGGCTCCACGCCTCGCTTTTGCAGAATTTGTCGCCATATGACGGCGCGAGAGCCCGCATGTCCGCGGCAATCCGTTGACGCGTCCCCCGGTTCCGCTTATGTCTCTTCAAAATCCCGCCGCCTTTCGGCGGCGTTGCATCGCCCAAGGAGCCCCATGAAAATCATTCTCTCGCTTCTTCTCGCCTCAACCGTTCTCATTCCGGCCGGAGCGGCCGCCCAGAGCAAGCCCGCCGCCTTCAAGACGGGTGAATACCAACTGTGCAACGGCAGCAAGGAAGAATGCCTGCGTAACGAGCAGCTCGGGCCGCGTTTCCTCCGCTTTGAGAAAAGCGGAGTCGGTAAAGACAGATTCGTGGATGAGGAGCAGGACTTTTACTGGCGCATCCAAGGCTCGGAAGTGATTATCTCGCCCCTGGACGGCAAGCCGTTCCGGCTGGAAATCCGTGACAACGGCGAGCAACTCTTCGAAAAAAACGATGCGGCGCTGTTCGTGATGATCGAGGACGAAGACGAGGCCTTCAGACCCGGCGTGTACTTCCGCTGCGGCAAAAATACGCCGGAAGCCTGCGCCGCGGAGGAGGAGGCCTTCGCCGCCCACCTGTTTGAAGACGCGGAGCCGTCCTTCGCGTACATGACGCTCAACAAGGACGAAGGCAGCCACTTCTGCGCCAAGGATGCGAAAGATTGTAAGGATCTGACCTGGACGTTTTCGGACGACGGCACACGAATAGAGGTCTCGGTCGGCCCCGGCAACTCCTCGCGCTTTCGCATAGACCGGAACATGCTGGTCGACGAGGCCACAGGGGGCCGCTGGCTGCGGGCTTTCAGCGAGGAAGTGATGCGCTCCGCCAACTGACGGCCGTGCGCACGGACGAGAAAAAAGGAAGGCCGGCGTGTGCCGATCTTCCTTTTTTCTCGCGCAATGTCCGTTGAGAGATCAATCCTCTTTGCGCCGCATCCCGCACAGGGCCGACAGCCCGGCAAAGGAAACACCGGTAAGACAGAACCCGACGCTGTGCAACGGGCCGGGAACGTGCCCCGCCTCGGGCGCGAACACAGCCGGGACATGCGCGGTCACGTGCAGTCCGCCCGCGTCGGCAAGCGGCAGGCTGTATGCCAGAAGCGGTCCCTGCCCGGCCTCCGGGGTGAAGACGGAAAAGCCGCCGCCTTCCTTGGCGTTCCGAGCCATCTCCCGGGCGAAAGCCCGGCCGTCCGCGTCCGTTGCGCCGAAAAAATTCCTGCCGGCCAAATCCGGAAAGTTGGGGGAATGCACCAGGCGGGTGTCTTTCCAAAGCATGTAGTACACCGCCGGCCTGTCGGCGGCCCGCTCGGCGCCGCGCGCTTCAAGCTCGTCCAGGCAGGAGGAAAGAGCCCGCACCCGCTCCGCCGGATCGGGAATGTTCCGGGCCGTGCCGGAAAGGGCGGCCGCGACGCCTTCCGCACCCAGGCGCAGATCCAGGCGAAGACCGGGCTCCGGCTCCCGCTCGTGAATGCCGTCGGCCGAAGCCGCGCGCAGGGAAAATATCGGCGACACGCCCAGGTACAGGCAGACCCCGGCGGACACCGCCAGGAGAAAGCACAGGCACAGGCGCAAGCGGCCGGCAATATATGACATGGGAACCTCCGGGCGGCAAAAAAACGACGCCCGCCGGATGGTATGCATAATCCGGGCCGGGCGTTGAATAACAACCCGATGTGGAGGCAACGGTCGAGGTTTCCCGCTTGAGCGGAGGGGCGGCGCCCCGTCATCGGTTCGCGTGGGCGGCGGTGAAGCACCCCCGGCGTGGGGGCTCAGGATTTTTTGGGCCGGCAGTCGGGGCAGTCGCCGTACAGGTACATACGGTGGGAAGTGAGGGTGAAGCCGTGGCGGGCGGCCAGCTCTTCCTGCAGGCGCTCGATGTTTTCGTCCACCACCTCAATGTTTTTGCCGCAACGCCGACAGATGAGGTGATCGTGGTGGGTGTCGTCCACGGGTTCGTAGCGGGTGATGCCGTCTCCGAAGTACATCTCCGTGGCCAGCCCGGCGTCGCACAGCAGCTTCAGGGTCCGGTACACCGTGGCCTGGCCTACGCTTGAATCCTGCTTGCGGACCATGTCGTAGAGTTCTTCCGAACCGACATGTTTGCCGGCCTTCAGAAAAACCCCGGCGATAAGCCGGCGCTGAGGGGTGTTTTTCAACCCGCTCTTGGCGATGTAGTCCGCGAAAACCTGCATGGCTTGTTTCATTGGCGATACCTTCCGCCGTAACGGCGCACCCGGCGGCAACACGCCGGTCTTGTTGCAATCGAAACAAAATAGCCCAATCGGAACCCGCCGGCAAGCGGGTGTTCCGCAACATGGAGCGACACCCCTCGGCGAGGCTCTCCGACGGGCCGGCCTCCGCCGCCGCGGCCGCGCCCGTTGAGTTCCCAATTATGTTGTATGGCGATATATCAGCAAGCCCGCAATGATAATCCCGCCGGGCCGCGCCTTGCGCCTTTGCCGGGCTTCTGGTAAGTGGAACCGAGCATCTGCAACCCCAACCGAGAACGAGGTACGGCATGACCGGACGCTCCCTTTTCGCCGCAGTCCTTGCCCTTCTGCTCTGCGCCGCCGCTCCCGCCTGGGCGGACGGCGTGGCCGGAAAAACCTTCATCAACGGCATCGACGCGAATTACCCGCCCTTCGCTTTCCTCGACAAAACCGGCAAACCCTCCGGCTTCGACGTGGACTCCATGAACTGGATCGCGGCCAAGATGGGCTTTAAAGTCGAGCACCGCCCCATGGACTGGAACGGTATCGTGCCGAGCCTGCTGGCCAAGAAGATCGACATGGTCTGCTCGGGCATGAGCATCTCTCCCGAGCGCAAGGCCCGGGTCGACTTCTCGGATCCGTACTGGAGCATTCGCAAGTACCTGCTGGTCAAAAACGACAGCTCCCTGACCAAAGAAGACCTGCTCCAGGGCAAGAAGATCCTGGGTGTGCAGGCCGGCACCAACGAGGCCGAGTTGCTCAAACAGGGCATTGAAAAGAACGGCTGGAATTTCACCCTCAAGTTCTATGACTCCCCGCCCCTGGCCATTGAAGACCTGCTCAACGGCCGCCTCGACGGCGCGGCCATCGACTCCGGCCCGGCCGACGAAGCCATGGACAAGGGGCACAAGCCGATCAAGGTCGTAGGCGAGTTCGCCGACCCCGACGACTTCGGCGTGGCCGTCCGCAAAGAGGACACCGCCCTGCGCGAAGCCATCAACAAGGGCTACGAGTTGCTGAAGAAGGATCCCTACTGGGAAGAGCTCCAGGTCAAATACCTTCGCGCGAAATAATGTTCGCCGGCCCTTTCGGGCCGACACCCCTTCTTCCGCCGCCCCGGCCCGACCGGGGCGGCGGCCTTGAGAACGCATGATCGACGGCATGACGGCAGTATGGGAAGCCTTTCCCTATATTCTGGAGGGCGCGGGCATCACCGTGGGCACGGTGGCCTGCGCCATGCTGTTCGGGCTCGTGTTCGGCGTGCCCCTGGCCGTGCTCCAGGTTTACGGCTCGACCCAGGCCCGCCGCCTTGTGGGCCTGTACGTCTGGTTTTTCCGGGGCGTCCCCATTCTGGTTCTGCTGTACCTGTTCTACTTCGGCCTGGCCTATCAGCTCGGCCTGGACGTCTCGCCCTTCGGGGCTTCCTGCCTGGTGCTGGGCCTGACCAGCACGGCCTACCAGTCGCAAATTTTCCGGGGCGGCATCGCCTCCCTGCCCACGGGCCAGATGAAGGCGGCCAGGGCGCTCGGTATGTCGCGCATAAGCGCCATCGTCCATATCGTCCTGCCCCAGGCCCTGCGCCTGTCCATTCCCGGCTGGTCCAACGAATACTCCATCCTGCTCAAGGACTCGGCCCTGGTTTCGGTGGTCGGCACCTTGGAACTCATGGCCCGGACCAAGGCCATCGCCACTTCCACCCATCAGTTCGCCGCTTTTTACCTGGCCGCGGCCCTGCTCTACTTCGTGATCACCTTTGTGGGCGTCCGGGCCTTGCGGTTTCTGGAAAAACGCACCCGCATCCCCGGCTGGGCCGCCCCCTTGTAACCCGTCAGCGCCATGAAGCACGAAACCACCCCCCTGCTGGAAGCCCGCTCCTTTTGCAAAAATCTCGGCGGCAGGCTCATCCTGGATGACGTCTCCCTTTCCGTGGCCAAGGGGGAGCTGAAAGTGCTCATCGGCCCCTCGGGCGCGGGCAAAAGCACGTTTTTGCAATGTCTGAACCACCTGATCCCCCCGGATGCCGGCGAACTCTTTCTGGAAGGCCGCAAGGTGGACGCCGGCAGCGCCAAAGCGTTGAACGACCTACGCCGCAGGGTGGGAATGATTTTTCAGGATTTCAACCTCTTCGACCACCTCACGGCCGAGAAGAACGTCAGCCTGGCCCTGCGCAAGGTAAAAGGTTTCTCGGAGCAGGATGCCAAGCTGCGGGCCATGGCCGAGTTGGAGCGCGTGGGCCTTGCCCGCCGGGCCGGCCTGTACCCGGCCGAGCTTTCCGGCGGCCAGAAGCAGCGCGTGGCCATCGCCCGCGCCCTGGCCATGGACCCCCAGGTGATCCTCCTGGACGAGCCCACCTCGGCCCTGGACCCTGAGCTGGTCGGTGAGGTTCTGGCCGTCATTCGCGAAGTGGCCCGGGGCGGCATGACCATGATCATGGCCACCCACCAGATGGACTTCGCCCGCGCCCTGGCCACGGAAATTCTCTTCATGGAAAAAGGCCGGATCATCGAGCGCGGCAGCCCAGCCGAACTGCTCGCCCCGGACACGGAATCGCGCACCAAGGATTTTTGCAGCCGGCTCCTGCTGGAGGAAGCCACATGCTAGAGGTCCAGAGCTTCTGGACGGACATCTTCCCGGCCCTGAACAAGGGGCTGGTGATGACCGTGGGGCTGATCATCCCGTCCGGGCTGATCGGCTTTCTCTTCGGCGTGGTGATCGGGGTGATCCGCGTTTACGCGCCCAAGCCGCTCAGCCGCCCGGCCGACTCCCTGGTGGCCGTCATCCGGGGCGTGCCGCTGCTGCTCCAGCTTTATTTCGTTTACTACGTTCTGCCCAAAGTGGGCTTGAGCCTGCCGGATTACTGGGCGGCCTGCATCACTTTCATTCTTTGCACGGCCTCCTACCAGTCGGAGTATATCCGGGGGGCCCTGCTCTCCATCCGCCAGGGGCAGATCCGGGCGGCCCAGGCCCTGGGCCTGAGCGCCTTCCAGACCATCACGAGCGTGGTCGTGCCCCAGGCCCTGCGCAGGGCCTTGCCCGGCTGCGGCAACGAGATTATCTACCTGATCAAGTACACCTCCTTGGCCCATGTGGTCTCCTGCATGGAACTGACCGGAGAGGCCCGCTCCCTGGCCGACACCTCCTTCAACTACTTCGAGGTCTACCTCACGGCCGGGCTGTACTACCTGCTCCTGACCACCGTGGCCGCGCGTCTGCTGGCCTTTCTGGAAAAAAAACTGGCCCTGCCCGGCTTCGGCAGGTTGCCGTAACCTTATCGATCCGAGGATCCCATGAGCACTCCCGTCGTCACCCGTTTCGCGCCGAGCCCCACCGGGCATCTGCACATCGGCGGCGCGCGCACGGCCATTTTCAGTTGGCTCTACGCCAGGCACTTCAACGGCCGCTTCGTCCTGCGCATTGAAGATACCGACACGGAGCGCTCCAAGCAGGAGTATACCGACTCCATCCTGGCTTCAATGAGCCGCCTGGGCCTGACCTGGGACGGCGAAGCCGTGTACCAGACCCAACGCTTCGACCTGTACAACAAATATATCGATCGCCTTTTGGATACCGGCCACGCCTATCACTGCGAGTGCTCGCCCGAAGAGGTCGAAGCCATGCGGGAGAAAGCCCGGGCCGAAGGCTCCAAGCCCCGCTACGACGGCCGCTGCCGCTGCCGGGCTCTCGGCCCCGGCCCCGGCCGGGTGGTCCGGCTGATGGCCCCGCGCGAGGGCCGGGTCGTGTTCAACGATCTGTTCAAGGGGCACATCGCGGTGGACGCCTCCGAGCTGGACGACATGATCCTGCGCCGGGCCGACGGCGCGCCCACCTATAACCTGGCCGTTGTCGTGGACGACATCGAGATGGGCATCAGCCACGTGATCCGGGGCGACGACCACGTCAACAACACCCCCAAGCAGATCCTCATCTACCAGGCCCTGGGCGCCGGCCTGCCGGTCTTCGGCCACGTGCCGATGATCCTCGGCGCGGACAAGCAAAAGCTTTCCAAACGCCACGGGGCCAAGGCCGTGATCGACTACGACCAGGACGGCCTCCTGCCCGAGGCCCTGGTCAACTACCTGGCCCGCCTGGGCTGGAGCCACGGCGACCAGGAAATTTTCAGTATGGACGAGATGATCCAATTCTTCGACGGCACGGGCCTCTCCGCTTCCCCGGCCTGCTTCGATCCGGAAAAGCTCCTCTGGGTTAACGCCCAGCACCTGCGGGCCAAAGCCCCCGAAGCCCTGCTGCCTTCCCTCCTGCCCTTCCTGCAAGCCGAAAACCTGCCCACAACCGACACGGCCCTGATCCTCCGGCTGATCCCCCTGCTCCAGCCCCGGGCCCAAAGCCTGTTGGACATGGCCGCCGGAATGCGCCCCCTGCTGGCCCCGGCCGCATCCCTGGCCTACGACCCGGAAGCCACGGCCAAGGCCCTGACTCCGGAGACCCGCGCCCACGTTTCGGCCCTGGCCGCCGCTTTCGCCGCCCTCCCGGCCTTTGACCGCGACACCCTGCACGCCGCCGTCCAAACATACGTGGAGACCAACAGCCTCAAATTCAAAGCCGTGGCCCCCGGCCTGCGCGTGGCCTTGCTCGGTTCCACCGGCGGCCCGGACCTCATGGATGCCATGAGCGCCCTCGGCAAAACCGAAACCGTCGCCCGTCTGGAACGGGCCGTGAGTCTCTAAAAAATTGGACGAGGAACACCCCTGCCGGTTTTCCTCTTCCACCAACGCGTGCCACACCTTCGGAACGTTTCCGGTAAGCTTGCGACTTTCGACGCCCCAAAGGCCCTTCACCCATGCAACCCCGGAGCGGAGGCCACCGCCCTTCTTCCCTCCGCGCCGGCACATCCGGGCATAGGACGTGATGCCGTGCCTTTTCGCGATCCCGGGCCGGAGGTTGACACGACACCCCGCCTCTTTCCCATCGAGCCCGACTGTGCGGTCCGGGGAGGGAGCGTGAAAACGGCACGGCCTGAGCGTCCCCCGGCACAACCTCCTTTCCACCCCCCAGCCCAACGACCATATGAGCACTCCCCCCCCCCTTCGCGAAACCCTGCTCCAGGCCGCCGCCGAACTTAAAAAATCCGGCGTGGACTCCCCCCGGCTCTCGGCGGAGGTTCTTCTGGCCTTCGCCCTTGACGGCGAGCGCTCCGATCTGCTCCGCCTGCTGATCACCGAACCGGAGACCCCCCTGCCCCCGGAAGCCCGCGAGCGCTTCTCCCGGTATACGACCCGCCGCGCCGAGGGCGAACCCGTGGCCTACATCACCGGCTTGAAGGAATTTTACGGCCGCGACTTCACCGTGACCCCGGACGTGCTTATTCCCCGGCCGGAAACCGAACTGCTCATCGACGTGGCCCGCCAGTATACCCCGTCGTTTCCCCGGCTGCCCCGCTTCGCGGACTTCGGCACCGGCTCGGGCTGCATCGCCGTGACCCTGGCCCTCGAGCTGCGCGGTTCTTCCGGCGTGGCCCTGGACCGCTCCGAGTCCGCCCTGAGCGTGGCCCATGCCAACGCCCGCCGCCTGGGAGCCTCCGGGGTCCGCTTCGTGCGCGCCGACTTCCGGCACGTTCCCCTGCCGGACGCCTCGCTGCACTTTATCGCGGCCAATCCACCCTATATCGGCGGCGCGGAATACCGAACCCTCGATCGCGAGGTTCGCGTCTTCGAACCGAAATCCGCCCTGGTTCCCGAAGGCAACGACAACGCTGCCGGCACCGAAGACGCCCTGCGGATCATGGCCGAGGCCGCCCGCCTGCTGGTTCCCGGCGGCGTTCTGTTTATGGAAATGGGCTGCGGCCAGGGCCCGGAACTGCTCCATGCGCTGCCGGAGCCCCTCCGGGCCGGGGCCAGGGTTCTGCGCGACGCCGCCGGCCTGGACCGCCTGCTTGTAGCCGTCAGGGAGAAAGCGGCGTGAGACGCTTCCGCCGCGTCCCCCTTTTTTTTCTTATGCTTCCCGCCCTGGCCGGGGCGCTTTGGGCCGCCCTGTGCGTGCGCGCGGTCCTGGCCGAAGAGGTCGATACCGCGCGCACGGGCACAGGGGAATACCGCGCCCTGCCTTACTCCGGGGAAAATTTTCAGGCCTATTCCCGGTTCTGGCACACCGTCGGGCGCTGCTACGTGAAAGACGCGACCGGCGGAGCCGTGCTCGATGCTTACAAAGAACTGGAAACGACCATGCCGGACCGGCGCTTCGCCTACGCTGAAACCGGCCGAGAAGGCGGCGGCCGCTTTTGGCCGCACCGCACCCACCGTCAGGGCCTGAGCGTGGACTTCGTCACCCCGGTGCTGCGCCGCCAGCCGGACGGCTCCCTCGCGCCGGACACCCTCTCTTGCCTGCCCTGGAACCTCTGGGGCTATGGCGTCCGCCTGGACGCGGCCGGGAAAGCCGGCGACCTCAAGCTGGACGCCGTAGCAACCATCGCCCATCTGGATGCGCTGAGCAGGGCCGCCTCCCGGCACGGCCTCAGCCTCAAACTGGTGATTCTGGACCCGCCGCTGCAAGACATTCTGCGCGCGTCCCCCAACTTCCGGAAAATCGCCCGCCTGCATTTTATGGGAAAAGCCGCCTGGTTCCCCCACGACGGACATTATCATGTGGACTTTGCCGAAAAACGATAACCCGTGTTGCGAAAAGCACACACCAGGTGCGGGAAGTACACGCTTTACCCGTGTGTTGCCTTTCAGCACACTCAATAAAAACAGATAGATAAACATGCATCCGTTGCGGAATGTTTTTTGCATTTAAGGCAATGCAATCCGGAGGGACCATGCATCAAACCACAATTAAGAAACGCATTCACTGCGCCGGGGTCGGCCTGCACAGCGGCAAAATGGTCGAACTGACCATGCGCCCCGCGGCCGAGAACACGGGGATCGTCTTCCACGTCTCCGGCCCGGACGGCGTGCGGGACATCTCCCCCTCGCCCGAAGCGGTCATTTCCACGGGTCTGGCGACCACGCTGGGCACGAACGGAGTCGCGGTTTCCACGGTGGAGCACCTCCTGGCGGCCCTGCGCGGCCTCGGCGTGGACAACATCCATATAGATGTGGACGGTGCGGAAATCCCGATCATGGACGGCAGCGCCGCGCCCTTCGTGCTCCTGCTCAAGGACGCCGGCATCCATGTGCAGAGCGCCCCCCGCAAAGTGCTGCGGGTGCGCGCGCCCTTCACCTATGAAAAAGACGGCAAGTCCATTCTCGCCGAACCATACGACGGTTTCGCCGTGGACTGCCTGATCGATTTTCCGCATCCCTCCGTCGGCCGGCAGCGTCTGGCCCTGGATGTGACCCCCCAAACCTTCGGCCAGGTGGCCAAGGCCCGGACCTTCGGCTTTTTGAAAGACGTGGAGGCGCTCCAGTCGCGCGGCCTGGCCCTGGGCGGCAGCCTGGACAACGCCGTGGTGCTCGACGAGCGCGGGGTGGTCAACGAGGAGGGTTTGCGCTCGCCCGACGAATTCGTCCGCCACAAGCTGCTGGACTTCATCGGCGACATGGCCATGCTGCCCCTGCCCCTGCGGGGGCGCTTCACGGTGCGCTGCTCCGGCCATGCGGTGAACACTGAATTCCTGCGCGCCGTTGTTGCCGCCGAAGGACTCCAGGAAGTCGCCCTCGCGCCCGCCGGCCTGCCCCGGCGCGGACGCGCCGGCCACACCCGCCCGGCCGCCTGCCCCGCTTCGGCCCCGGCCATGGCCGGGTAAGCGCGAACGGCAAACGTCCCCAGCGTCACTTCGCCATGAGGTTTCTCATATTCCGCGCGGCCGGACTGTTGTTCAGTCCGGCCGCTTCTTTCGCCCTCGCCCTGCCGCCTTCCGACTACGCCCGTCCGCTGCGGGAATCCCCGGCCTTCGCCCGGGCCGACAAACGCCTGAACGACGCCTGGCGGATCCTCAGGGCCGAGCTTCCACCCGAGCGATTCCAGGCCGTGCGGGCCGAGCAGCGTCTCTGGCTGCAACAACGCGACACCGGAGTCGAGGCCGCCCGGGCCTCCGGCGACGCCCGCCCGGAGGAAACCTTGCAACGGGCCACCTTTCTGGAAGTACTCGCCGCGAAACCGGCCGCGCTCGACTCCCCTCCCCGGCAGTTCGGGGAACTTGTCGGAACCTACGGCAAAGGTGCCGTCACGCTTCAGGAAGCGGACGACGGACGTCTGGCGGCCCTCAGAACGGCGGCGTCCGACGGGAGCTGGGTGTGCGTTTGCCGGCACGGCGCAGGTGGAAGGCGTCATTCTGGTTCTGAACGGGGAAGCCGGCGGCCCGACCATTCGTGTCCGGGCGCTCGCGAGCGGCCTGGACATCGCGCGGGAACTGAACCCGGACCTCGCAACCTCGAGCTTTTGCGGCGTGGGCGGCGCCATCTGCGGGATCTATGAAAAGGACTGATCGTCATCCGAAAGGGTCTGAATCGGCGAAGTCTTCGGGCACACCGTATTTTCGCATTTGACGCCCGATCGGGCAGGATTTTTTTTGATTCTCGGCACATTTTTCCCTTGCCTTTTCGCCGGATGCCGAGTAATAGCACTTCTTCGTTGCCGGCGTAGCTCAACTGGCAGAGCAGCTGATTTGTAATCAGCAGGTTGCGGGTTCGAGTCCCATCGCCGGCTCCAGTGTGTGGTGGGGTTCCCGAGTGGCCAAAGGGAACAG
>JAVBQP010000061.1:0-38973 GCA_031548905.1 Desulfovibrio sp.
AGGGCGTAAGCTTTGAGTTTGTTGGCCAGGCCGATGCCCCGGCCCTCCTGGCGCATGTACAGGACCACGCCCGTGCCTTCCTTTTCTATGGCGCAGAGCGCGGCCGCCAACTGGCCGCCGCAGTCGCAACGCAGGGAGCCGAGCACGTCGCCGGTCAGGCATTCGCTGTGAACCCGCACCAGGGTCGGGGAACCCGGGGAAGGGTCGCCCTTGACGATTGCCAGGTGGGTCTCATCGTGCAGATCGGTTTCATACGCGATGACCTTGAAGTTCCCATAGCGGGTCGGCATCTTGGCTTCGGCCATGCGGCGCACCGAAAGCAGGCCGGACTGCATCCGGTAGCGGATCAGGTCTTTGATCGTGGCGATTTTCAGGCCGTGTTTCTTGGCGAAGATCGTAAGATCCGGCATCCGGGCCATGCTGCCGTCGTCTTTGAGGATCTCGCAGATCACCGCGGCCTGCTTCAACCCGGCCAGGGCGGCCAGATCCACGCCGCCCTCGGTTTGCCCGGCCCGGACCATAACCCCGCCCTTCTGGGCCCGCAGGGGGAAAATATGGCCGGGGGTGACGATGGTTTCCGGCCCGGCGTTGTCGGCCACGGCCGCGAGAACGGTGGTGGCCCGATCCTGGGCCGAGATGCCCGTGGTCACGCCGTGGCGGGCCTCGATGGAGATCGTGAAGTTGGTGCCGAAGCGCGACTCGTTGCGTCGGGCCATGAGGGGCAGATCGAGCTTGTCGATCATCGCCGGGGACATGGGCAGGCAGATCAAGCCCCGGGCGTGGGTGACCATGAAGTTGATCGCCTCCGGGGTGATGAACTCGGCGGCGATGGTGATGTCGCCCTCATTTTCGCGGTCTTCGTCGTCCACCAGGATGATCATTTTCCCCTGGCGAATTTCTTCTATGGCCTGCTCGGTGGTGCAAAGGGGCATGGCAATCCTTCCGATTGTTAAAATCCGCTGTCACGCAGCATATCCAAAGTCAGTCCGCCGCTGTTCCCGCCGGGCTCGGCCGGGCGCAGCAGGCGTTGCACGTATTTGCCGATAAGGTCGGTTTCCAGGTTGACCACGCGCCCCGGCCGCCAGCCGCCTATGGTGGTGGCGGTTTGCGTCTCTGGAATCACGTTGACCTCCAGGAAATCCGATCCGCAATCATTCACCGTCAGGCTGACGCCGTCAAGGGTTACGGAACCTTTTGGGATGACCTGAGGACCGAATTCCAGGGGAAAGCGCACCCGGATGCAGAGAGAACCGCCGGCCGGAGCGATGCGCTCGACTGTTGCGGCGGCATCCACGTGGCCGCTCACCAAATGCCCACCAAGCCTGTCCCCCAGGCGCAGGGCGCGCTCCAGGTTGACCCGGTCCCCCGGCCGCAAGGCGCCCAGGTTGGTCAGGCGTAACGTTTCTTGCGAGGCGTAGGCGGTGAAAGAGACGGCGTCAAATGTCTCCACAGAAAGACAGGCCCCGTTCACGGCGATGCTTTCGCCTTTTTCCAGGGCTTCAAAAGCCGGCTCGGGCCGGATGGTCAGGCGGGTTTCCCCCGCGCCGGGGGCGAGGCGGAGCACCGTGCCCACGGAAGCCGTCAGGCCGGTGAACATGCCGCCTCCTTTGCCGGAAGCGTCGGGCGGATGGTCAGGATCACGTCGTCGCAGCAGGGGGAGACTTCGGCGATGCGCAGGTGCAGGGCGTCGTCCATGGTCAGGGGCGAGAGGCCGTCAAAAAGCGGGGTGGCCTCGTTGTCGCCAAGGATCTTCGGGGCCAGATGCAGATGGAATTCCCGAACCAGCTTCCTGTCCAGCATGGCCAGACCCAGCCGGCCGCCGCCCTCGCAGAGTACATAGCGGCAATTCAGCTCGGAGCGCAGCAGACGCAGGCCCTCGGCCAGTTCCAACTCGGCCCGCATACCGTGCCCTCTGGTATTGGCCCGGGCCTGGGAGGGCAGGCCCATCACCCGCACGCCGAGCTTGCGCAGGGCCACGGCCTTGGGGCCGGACGCGGCGGCCACGGTGGTCCAGAACACGGTGGATTTCGGCCGCTCGCGCAACAAGTGGTAGGAGGCCCCGGCATCCGGCAGGCGGGAGGTGACCACCACGGCCAGAGGCTGCGGGGTGCATTCGCTGCCCTCCAGCCGGCAGGTCAGCCTGGGGTCGTCCTGATAAAAGGTGTTGCCGCCCACGATCAGGGCCTGGACATGCCGGCGCAGTTTGTGCCCCTCGTGGCGGGCCGCTTCGCTGGAGACCCAGCGGGAATGCCCGGTGCGGGTGGCGATGCGCCCGTCCAGGGTGCCGGCCAGCTTGAGGATGGTGTAGGGGAGGTCCGAGGTCTGCCAGGTGATGAAGTCGTCGATGAGGTCCAGGCAGAGAGTTTCCTCCACGCCGGTGGTGACCTCCACCCCGGCTTGGCGCAGCAGTTCGGCCCCGCCCGAGGCTTTGGGATTGGGGTCCAGGGCGCCCACGACCACCCGGCGGATGCCCGCCGCGAGCACGGCGTCCGTGCAGGGCGGGGTCTTGCCGTGGTGCCGGCAGGGTTCCAGAGTGACCACCAGGGCGCACTCGGCCGGATTGACCCCTTTGGCGGCGGCGTCGGCCAAGGCTTCAACCTCGGCATGAGGGAGCCCGGCGCCTTTGTGGAAACCCTGGGCCACCACCCGGCTGTCTTTAACCAGCAACGCCCCGACCGCCGGGTTGGGCGCGGTCTGGAAACGGGCCTGCCGGGCCAGGGCAGCGGCCTGGGCCATGAAGGGGCGAAAATCTTCCATCAGCGCGGCTCCGGGGAAGGAATCCGCCTGAGGGCGACGCCCGCTTCTTCAAACATGGCTTCGGACATGGGATCGGGGTAGGGGGTTTCAAAGTGGACCGCGATGATGCCACAGTTCAGAAGCAGCTTGGCGCAGATCAGGCAGGGCTGGTGGGTGCAGTAAATTTCCGCCCCCTCCAGGGAAACGCCGTGCACGGCGGCCTGAACGATGACGTTCTGCTCGGCGTGCAGCCCCCGGCACAATTCATGGCGCTGCCCGGAAGGAATACCCATCTGCTCGCGCAGACAGCCGATTTCCAGACAGTCGCGCATGTTGCGCGGGGCGCCGTTATAGCCGGTGGCCAGGATGCGCCTGTTTTTTACGGCGATGGCGCCCACCTTGCGGCGGGTGCAGGTCGAGCGTTCGGCCACAAGCCGGGTGATGCCCATGAAGTAGTCGGGCCAGGGGAGCCGTGCCATGCGCGCCTCGGGTCGTTCGAAAAAGGGGGGAGTCATGCTCCCCCCGATGTTACCAGGCAAACAGCGGGAAGCGCGAAGCGAACTTCTGCACCTTGCGGTTGACCGCCGCCAGACGGGTGTCGTTGTCCCGCGAGTCCAGGGCCTCCACAATCCAGGCCGCGACCCGGCGCATGTCTTTGGCGATCATGCCGCGCGTGGTCAGGGCCGGGGTGCCGATGCGGATGCCGGAAGTCACGAAGGGCGAGCGGGTCTCATAGGGCACGGTGTTTTTGTTCACCGTAATGCCCGCCTTGTCCAGGGCGATTTCGGCATCTTTGCCGGTGATGTCCTGGGGGGTGAGATCCACAAGCATCAGGTGGTTGTCCGTGCCGCCGGAAACCAGCCGGAAACCGGCCTGGGTCAGTTCACCGGCCAGGACGCGGGCGTTTTCCAGAACCCGTTTCTGATACTTGGCGAACTCGGGGCGCAGGGCCTCGCCGAAGGCCACGGCTTTCCCCGCGATGACGTGCATGAGCGGGCCGCCCTGGATGCCGGGGAAGATCTGGCTGTTCAGGGTCTTGCCGAACTCCTCGGACGACAAAATCATGCCGCCGCGGGGGCCGCGCAGGGTCTTGTGGGTGGTGCTGGTCACATAGTGGGCGTGCCCCATGGGACTTGGATGGAAGCCCGCGGCCACCAGCCCGGCGATATGGGCCATGTCCACGAAAAGCTTGGCCTCCACTTCATCCGCCACGGCGCGGAACTTGGCGAAGTCGATAATCCGCGAGTAGGCGCTGGCTCCGGCCACAATGATTGCGGGCTTGTGCTTTTTGGCCAGGGCGCGCAGCTCGTCGTAATCGATGAGCCCGGTCTCGCGGTTCACACCATAAGCCACAAAGTTGTAGAACTTGCCGGAAAAGTTCACCGGGCTGCCGTGGGTCAGGTGGCCGCCGTGGGTCAGGTTCATGCCCAGAATGGTCGCGCCGGGCTTGGCCGCGCCGAAGTACACGGCCATATTGGCCTGGCTGCCGGAGTGCGGCTGCACGTTGACGTATTCGGCCTTGAACAACTCCTTGGCGCGATCCATGGCCAGCGTTTCCACGACATCGACATATTCGCAGCCGCCGTAATAGCGCTTGCCGGAGTAACCCTCGGCGTACTTATGGGTCAGCACGCTGCCCTGAGCCTGGCGCACGGCTGACGAGACGAAGTTTTCCGAAGCGATGAGCTCAAGTTTGCCCAACTGCCTCAGGGTTTCCTGGTAGACCGCTTTCCCCACCGCCGAATCATGCAAAAGGAGTTCATCCATACGTCAATCCTTAGAGCTTGGTCCCCATTGGGATGATGCCGAAAAACAGGAGCATACGCCGTAACGGCCGGAGCCCGTCGGCCCGCGGAAAAAGCACTTCATTTACTGAAATGCCCGGCGACCGCACGCCTGCGGGCTCATTGGGAAAGCGCCACCGCGCGGGGCGTTTTCGTATTGAACAAATCCGAATTTAATCCCGCATACGCTTGAACAACAAGCAGCAGTTGGTGCCGCCGAACCCGAACGAATTGCACAACACGTACTCAACATCGCGCTTGATCGGGCCGTTCCCCATGTAGTTGAGGTCGCACTCGGGGTCGGCTTCCGTGTAGTTGATGGTACCGGGAATCATTCCCTCGTGCAAGGTGAGAATGGAGAACACACTCTCGATGCCGCCGGCGGCGCCGAGCAGATGACCGGTTTGCGACTTGTTGGCGGTGATCGGAATGTCATAGGCCCGCTTGCCGAACACCGACTTGATGGCTCTGGTTTCACAGAGGTCGTTCAACTGGGTGGACGTGCCGTGGGCGTTGATGTGATCCACTTGCTCCGGAGCCACGCCGGCGTCCCGCAGGGCGTTTTTCATCGCCTGGGCCATGCCCGCTCCCGATTCGTGGGGCGCGGTGATATGGTAGGCGTCATCCGAGGAGCCGAAACCGACGAGTTCCGCATAGAGTTTGGCGCCGCGTGCCTTGGCCGAGTCCAGGGATTCCAGGAACAGCAGGCCCGCGCCTTCGCCCATGACGAACCCGTCGCGGTTCTTGGCAAAGGGGCGGGAGGCGCCGGTGGGGTCGTCGTTGTTGGTGCTCAAGGCTTTCAGAGCCGTGAAGCCGGAGATGCCCATGGGCGTGATTGTGGACTCAACTCCACCGGTCACCGCGGCGTCACAACGGCCGAGCAGGATTTCGGAAAACGCGTAGCCGATGGCGTGCAGGCCGGAGGCACAGGCGCTGGTCACCACCAGGTTGGGCCCCTTCAGGTTGTTGAAGATGGCGACCTGGCCGGGGGCCATGTTTGAGATGAGCATGGGGATCATGAAGGGGGAAATCCGGTTGGGGCCGGCCTCCATGAGCTTGGTATGAAATTCCTCGATGGTGCTCAGCCCGCCAAGGCCGACGCCCAGCAGCACGGCGACGCGCTCGGCCGTTTCGTCGTTGATGACGAAGCCGGAGTGTTTGAGCAGCATATTGGCGGCGGCAACAGAAAATTGCACGAAACGATCCATGCGGCGCGCCTGCTTCATGGGAATGCCGAACTGTTCCGGGTCAAACCCCTTGACCTCCCCCGCGATGCGCGAGGTGAACTCCGAGGCGTCGAACAGGGTGATGGGGGCAATGCCGGAACGGCCCGCAAGCAGGTTTTCCCAAGACTCCGTCAGGTTGCTCCCCAAGGGGGTAAGGGCGGACAGTCCGGTAACGACAACGCGCTTTCGTGTCATAAACATGTTCCTTCATGGAAAGGGACGGGGCTTCGGCCGGCGGGACACTGCCCGCCGCTCGGCCGGCTCCCCGGCGGAATGTTGCGGTGGAATGAAAATAAAGGGGCCGCCGGCGGAAAGACGACGGCGGCCCCGGGAAAGCCTCAGCCTTTCTTGGAGGCCACGTAGTTGATGGCGTCTTTGACCTTCAGAAGCTTCTGGGCTTCTTCGTCTTCGATCTCCAGGCCGAATTCTTCTTCCATGGCCATGATCAGCTCGGTAAGATCCAGGGAATCCGCGCCGAGGTCTTCCACAAAGGAGGCTTCGGGCTTCACTTCGTCGGCGGAAACGCCGAGTTGGTCCATAATGATTTTTTTGACTTTTTCTTCAACAGACATGATTCCTCCGGTTCTTCCAGCAATCGTTTACGTGTGTGTTAACAGTACATGCCGCCGTTCACGGCGAGTACCTGGCCTGTAATATAAGACGCTCTTTCCGATACGAGAAAAGCGACGGCGTCCGCGACATTCTGCACGGACCCGAAGCTCTTGAGCGGAATCTGCTCAAGATATTGCGCGCGCACGGCCTCCGGCAGGGCCTCGGTCATGTCGGTTTCAATGAAACCGGGGGCCACGGCGTTGACCGTCACGTTGCGTCCGCCCAATTCCTTGGCCGCCGACTTGGTGAGCCCGATCAGCCCGGCTTTGGAGGCGCAGTAGTTGGCTTGGCCCGCGTTGCCCATCTGCCCCACCACGGAGGTGATGTTGACCACGGCGCCTTGGCGCTGCTTGGACATAATTTTGGCCGCCTCCCGAAGGCAGGTGAAGGCGCCTTTCAGGTTGGCATTCAGCACGGCGTCGAAATCCTCGTCCTTCATGCGGATGAGAAAGCCGTCCCGAGTGATGCCGGCGTTGTTCACCAACGCGGCAAGATGCACTTTGTCCTTGACCTGTTCCGCGAAAAAGGCGTTCACAGCCGCGGAGTCGGCCACGTTCAGGCAAAAGGCCTCGGCCTTGCCGCCGGAAGCATTGATCCCGGCGGCCACGGCCTGGGCTTCGGCCGGTTTGCTCACATAGGTCAGAAAAACCTGGAGGCCTTGGGCGGCGAGAGTCTCGGCAATGCGCCGGCCGATGCCGCGCGAGCCGCCGGTGACGACGGCCGTGGGGGTAAGCTCACTCATGAAAAATCCTCATTACGTTGTGGGCGTCCCGGCTATTTAGCGTAAAATCGCTCCGTTTTCAATTCCCGTGAGAATCGCCACCCGGACCGGCCGGATCAGAATCGCACCAGGGCCGCGCCCCAGGTGAAACCGCCGCCGAAGGTCGTCAACAGCACCGTCATGCCCGGCCGGATGGCCCCGGCGTCCAGGGCTTCGCCGACGGCCAGGGGAATGGAGGCCGCCGAGGTGTTGCCGTATTTGTGAACGTTGACGAACACTTTTTCGGAAGGGAACTCCAGACGCTCGCCCACGGCTTCAATAATCCGGGAGTTGGCCTGGTGCGGCACGAGAACGTCCACGGCATTCACCGTCAGGTTGTTGCGCTCCAAGATCTCCCGGCATATGGCGCTCATGCTGCGCACGGCGTGCTTGAACACTTCGCGCCCCTGCATCCGGATAAAATACTCAGGGCCGACCGCTTGCCCGAGCGTGTACGGGTGGGCCGAGCCGCCGCCGATTTCCAGCAGGCTGCCGAGGGAGGCATCGCCGGAAATACGCACGTCGAGCAGACGAGCGTCGGGAACGGCGTGAACCGTCGCCGGGGCGACCTTGTCACCGCAGATCACGCAGGCTCCGGCACCGTCACCGAAAAGTACGCAGGTGGAGCGATCTTCCCAGTTGCAGCGATGCGACAAAACCTCCGCCGCGGCCAGCAGCACACAGGCCGAAGGGTCGGCGCGGACGATGCCGTCGGCCACGCTCAGGCCGTAAAGAAAGCCGGAACAAGCCGCGTTCAGGTCAAAGGCGGCAACACGGGGCGCGCCGAGCTTGTTGCCGAGGGAACAGGCCGCCGGCGGGCAGGCCGCGTCCGGCGTGCAACCGCAGTAAATGATATGGGTCAACTCCTCGGGGGAGCGCCCGGAGCGGGCGAGGGCGGCTTTGGCAGCTTCCCCGGCCAGGTCGCTGCCGGCCTGGCCGGGGGCGGCGATGCGCCGCTCGGAAATACCGGTGCGGGAAGTAATCCATTCGTCCGAGGTATCCACCCGCTTGGCGAGATCCGCGTTGGTCACGACCGTGGGGGGAGCGTATGCGCCGAAACCGCTGATGCTGGTCTTGCTGATCATGGTGTATGCCGTACCGCGCATCGCGCGAAATGGGAAGGGTTATTTGCCGGACTTCTCGAAGGAGGTGAGTTCCTCGTTGGCCGCTATGGAGGCGACAAGGCGCTCGTTTGTCCGCTTTTCCACAAAGGCGGCGGCCATTTTGACGGCATTGCCGATGGCCTTGCTGTTCGACTTCCCATGACAAACAATGGCTATGCCCGTCAGGCCCAGAAGCGGGGCCCCGCCATACTCGGCGTAGTCCACAAAGCGCGCGAAACGCTTGAAAGCCCCCCTGGCTAGAAGCGTGCCGAAACGAGCCGCAAGGCTCCCCCCCAAAAGTTCGCGCTTCAGGATGCGCCCCAGAGAGGTGGAAAGACCTTCGGAAAGCTTCAGCACCACGTTGCCGACAAACCCGTCGCACACGGCGATGTCCACATCACCGGTGAACAGGTCGCGCCCTTCCACGTTGCCGAGGAAGTTGATGTTCTTGGCCATCTTGAAGAGGTCGTAAGCTTCTTTGACCAGGGTGTTGCCCTTGCCTTCCTCTTCTCCGATGGACAGGATGCCGATGCCGGGGCGCTTGTAATTAAGGATGTCTTTGGCGAAGGCATCGGCCATCAGCCCGAACTGAAACAGGTGGTGGGGCTTGCAATCGACGTTGGCGCCCACGTCGACGATGATCGAGGGGCCTTTTTCCGTGGGCATGACCGAGGCCAGGGCGGGGCGATCCACGCCGGGAATACGGCCCATGATGAACATGCCGCAGGCCACGGTGGCCCCGGAATGGCCGGGGCTGACCACGCCGTGGGCGTGGCCGTCCTTCACCAGCCGGCAGGCGACTTGGATCGAGGCATCTTTTTTGCGGCGCAGGATGTCCGAGGGTTTTTCCCCCATCAGAGCCACTTCAGAGGCGTGCGCCACGTCGTACTTGGCCCCGGGAAACTCCGGAAGAGCCGCTTCGGCCTCACGCCGGACCGTTTGCTCATCGCCTACCAGAAGCACCGTAAACCGCCCGTCATGGGCGGCCTTCAGGGCTCCGGGCACAACGACGGAGGGGCCGAAGTCCCCTCCCATCACATCCACGGCGATAACGGTGGATTCCGCCGACATCGGGCGGTTTACTCGGCGGATTTGACGTTGTGTTCTTTATAGGCGCCGCAGGCCGGGCAGGCGGCGTGGCGCAGGGAAGCGGCGCCGCACTTGCAGATCACCTGCGCGGGCAGAGCCACGTGGTGGTGCGAGCGACGCATACCTTTTCTGGACTTGGATTTCTTGCTTTGTTGAACGGCCATGGTGATCTCCTTTCACAACTTCCGGAAAATTCCGGTTATTTCGACGGCTTGAACCGTTGCAGCGGGGCCAGGCGGGGGTCCGCCCCGGCCTGTTCGCAGGCGCAGGCTTCCGTATTACGGTTGGTGCCACATACCGGGCAAAGGCCTTTGCACATTTTGTCGCACAAGGGTTTGACCGGCAGAGCCAGGGAAAATTCCTGCCACACCAGAGCGGCCGCGTTCACCTCAACTCCCTTGTTGCGAGGGAGTTGGTAGATGATGGACTCGTCCCGGTCCTCGTCGTCGCCGGTTTCTTCGTCCGGGTAGGGCTCAAAAGCGGCGAACTCTTCATTGAGGATGTATCGGGCCTCTTCCGCGCAGCGGTCGCAGGGCAGCACCACCACGGCGGCGAACCGCCCGCGCAGCAGTACCCCTTCGGGCTCCGGCTTGACGAATACGGCGGCCTTGATAGGCTCCTCGAACCGGCAATCCATATGAAACTCCCCAAGCGCCTCGCGCCATTCGGGGAGATCTTCCAAAGCCAGGTCGATCCCGTCTTCGGGAATAGCCTGCAGGGAAAGTTTACCGGTATTCATCATATGCCTCGCGGAACGCAGTCTAGTACATGCGAAGGGTTTACCTTGTCAATGCGTAATGCGCCGCCGAAGGCAAAATAGTCCGCTTTTCTTGATTCGCGCAAGAGGAGAAATGGAAATATTCCGCCCGAAGCCAAAAAGATGTTGCCTTTTTTCATGAGCGCGGATATGAAAGGCCCCTGCATTCAAATAATGCCGGACCACGCCGTTTTCAGCCGGCGCAGCCTGACCGGGAAACGCGCACGGCGCATATTTTTTTGGAGGCCATCATGAGCAAGAAAATGGAAAAACAGAGCGGCAGAACCTGCGATTGCTGCGGCAAAAAGCCCCAGGTGGGCAACCTCGTCAGCCACTCCAACATCAAGACCAAGCGCCGCTTCAACCCCAACCTGCAGAACGTCCGCCATCAGGATGCCGACGGCGGCGTGCGCACGTTGCGCCTGTGCACCCGGTGCATCCGCTCGGGCATGGTGCAAAAACCCACGCCTCGCAAGGTGCAGATGAAGCAGGCCTAAGCCGGGCTTCTACGGAAAAGAAAAGTCCCCGCTTCGGCGGGGCCTTTTTTTATTACCGTCTCCAAAATATCGGCGGGTGCGAAACATGATTTCACGCCCGCCGATACGTTTTTTCAAATGCCGGTTACAGGCCGTTCCGCACGTTGGTCGGCTCGCCTTTGAGGAAGTTGACGATGTTGCCGAAGACTCCCTCCATCAGCCGGGTCCGGGCCTCCACGGAAGCCCAGGCGATGTGCGGCGTGATCAGGCCGTTGGGGGCCGTGCGCAGGGGATTGTCGTCCGGCATGGGCTCCTTGGTGACCACGTCCAGGCCGGCCCCGGCGATGATGCCCAGGCGCAGGGCCTCGGCCAGATCGGCGTCCACAATGAGCGGCCCGCGGGCGCAGTTGATCAGAAAGGCGGAGCGCTTCATGGTTTTCAGCAGCTCCATGTTGACCATGCCCGTGTTGTCGGCGGTCAGGGGGCAGTGGAGGGAGACCACGTCAGACTCCCGAAACAGCGCGGGCAGATCCGTGAAGGCGAAGGGTGCGTATTCGGGCGCGGCCTTGGGCCGGGGGGCGTAGGCCAGCACCTTCATGCCGAAATGGTGGGCCGCCTGGGCTGTGGCCCTGCCGATGTCGCCGAAGCCGACAATGCCCATGGTCTTGCCGTGCAACTCGATGATCGGGGTTTTCCAGAAGCAGAAATGCCGGCTTTGGGACCACTCGCCGGCGGCCACGGCCGATGAGTTGGGGCGGATGCCCCCGGCCAGGTTGAACAGCAGGGCGAAAACATGCTGGACCACGGCGGGAGTGGAGTAGTTGGGCACGTTGCAGACCGGAATGCCCCGGGCGGCGGCGGCCTTGCCGTCCACCTGGTTGTACCCGGTGGCGATGGTGCCGACGTATTTCAGGTTCGGCGCGGCGGCTATATGCTCGGCGGTCAGTTCGACCTTGTTGGTCAGAACAATGTCCGCTTCTTTGATGCGGCCGGCGACTTCTTCGGGCTTGGTGCCGTCAAAGGCCCGCACCGTGCCGAGAGAGGCGAAATCCGGCCAGGAAATGTCGTCGCCGATGGTGCCGGCGTCCAGAATAACGATGTGCCGCTTGCTCATGGTCCACTCCTTTGCGGTTGCAATGGCGCAAAGAATAGTCTTTTGCCGCCGGCCGGTCCAGCGAAAAGGGCGGCGGCAACGCAGCGCGGCCGGCGGTTCCGGTTGCGCCGCGTCACCACTTTTTGAAAATCACAAACGTCGCCAAAACCATCAGGCCGAACCCGGCTATGTAGTTCCAGCGCAGTTCCTCGCCCAGGTAACAGACGGAGAAGACGAGGAAGACCGAAAGCGAGAGCACCTCCTGAATGGTCTTCAGCTCGGCGGCGTTGAAATACCCGTACCCGATGCGGTTGGCCGGCACCTGCAGGCAGTATTCAAAAAAGGCGATGCCCCAGCTGACCAGAATGACCACGAACAGGGGCATGGCCCGAAATTTCAAATGCCCGTACCAGGCGACGGTCATGAAAATATTGGAAAGCAACAACAGGCCGATGGTGGCGAACGGAACGGGTACGGAAGCGGGCATGGTGAACTCCTCCACAGTGGTGCATTCCCCGGTTGCATACGCTTTTTTTCACGTCCGGCAAGCTTTTCTCTTTCCCTTCCCTCCGACAACTGGTATCGTCATGCGAAAATCCGCTCTCCGGAAGGGGCCATGCGCATTTACTACCACCTGAGCCACTACGTCAGCCACCGGGAAGCGGGGCTCGAGTACATACGCTGCCTCACCTCCCTGGGGCACGAGGTGGAGACCGTGCCCGCGCGTCTGCCCGAGTGCTCGGTGGTCATCCTGCACGACGACCCCCTGGCCTTGTCGGAAGTACGCGCCGCCCTGCCCAACTTCGGCGACAGGCGCATCATCGCTTACTGCGTGTGGGAGGGTGACCGGCTGCCGGAAATGTACCGGCGGAAACTCGAACCGTACCGGGAAATCTGGACGTGCTCCAACTGGAGCAGGGAATCCTTTCTGGAGTTGCCCGGGCGGGTGGATGTCCTGCCCCATGTGGTGCGGCGGGTTCCTTTCTCTCCGGACGATCTGGCCTTCGCCCGTCGGGTTACGGGCGCGGACGACGGGCATTTCCTGCTTTTTTCCATTGTCGACGGCATCAACCCGCGCAAGAACCTTGCCGGCCTTCTGGGCGCGTTCCAGGCGGCCAGGGCCATGTGCCGCAAACCGTTGCGCCTGGTTCTCAAGCAGTACCGGGTCGAGATTCCCCTTTCGGGCCTTCCCGGCGTATACTCGCTTTACGGCGACTTCACCAGGGAGCGGATGGCCGCCCTGCACGCCGTCACTCAGGCCTATGTCTCTGCTCACCACGCGGAAGGCTGGGGGCTGGGTATTTCCACATCCATGGCGTATGGAAAGCCGGTGGCCGCAACGGGTTGGTCGGGCAACATGGAGTATATGGATGATGCGTGTTCTCTGCCGGTGCCATACACACCGATTTCTGTTTCGGCCGAAATGTGCCGCAGGCTGCCCTTGTTCACGCCGGATATGACCTGGGCCGAACCGGACATTCCGTCCCTGGCCACGCTGATGTGCCGCATGGCCGAGGGGCGCATTCCCGGCGACCTGCCCGAGAAGGCCGCGGCCATCACCTCCCGCTTCGGCCCCAGGGCGATTGCCGAACGCCTGCAAGAACTGTTGGACAATCCGGCATGACCCTCTCGCTTGTTCCCGCGTCTCCTTCCGATTACCCGGCGCTGCATGACCTGTGGGAGCGCTCCGTGCGGGCCACTCACCATTTTCTGGCCGAGCGGGACATCGCGTTTTTCCGCCCCCTGGTTCTGGAAGCCTTCGCCCAGGTCGATGTGACGACGGCCTTTGCCGAGAACGGGCAGGCGGTCGGCTTCATTGGGCTGCACGGGGAATCCCCCATGAAGGTGGAAATGCTTTTTGTAGACCCGCCCTTTTTTCGGAAAAGAGTCGGGCGGCGGCTGCTTGAGTACGCTCTCGGCCGAGGAGCCACGGAAGTGGACGTCAACGAGCAGAACCCCGGGGCTTTGCGTTTTTACCAGGCGTTCGGCTTTGTCGCACGGGGGCGTTCGCCCCTGGACGGCACGGGCCGGCCGTTCCCTTTGCTGCACCTTTGCCTTGCGTCGAAGGTGAAAGCGGATTAGATACAACGGGCGAACACCACCACATCAGCCGGCGAGGATTCCTATGTGTCTTGCCATTCCTATGCGGATTACCGAACTCGGCGCGAACGACATGGCCCGATGTCGCGTGGGGGAGGGGGAAACCTTTGTGGATACCTGCCTCGCCCTGCTGCCGGAACCGCCGCGCATCGGAGATTACGTCATTGTCCATGCCGGGTTCGCCCTGCGTGTCCTTGAGCCGGCCGATGCCGAGGAAACTCTCAAGCTCCTGCGCGAAATCGCGGCCACAGCCCGGCCGGAAGATTTCTGAGCCTGAAAGCTCATCGCACCATTTTGGTACGGACAAGTCCTTATTCGGTAAAATCGTAAGTTTTACTTGAAGTAGCGAAGGTGGCCAGCAATTCGGCCGCGTCGTTCGGGTTTTCCGCTTCTATTTCTTCTCTGAGCGGCCTGTCCCGCAACTGCTTGGCATACGCCCGGTCATAATAGGCCAGAAGCAGCTCCGCGATAACGGCAAGGTCGTCCCGCTCCAGGGCCTGCCGGGCCCGGGTATGTTCCGCGCCGCCCAGGCGCTTCTGAATACGATCCAACGACGCGCCGATTTCCTCTTTCGGCAACGTGCCGTAGTCCGCCAGAACCCGCTCCAGGCGGTCGGCCTCCGGCGTGCGCAGCACGTACAGCGGCTCCTGCCGCAGGTGGCGGAAGAACGTCTTGGGCAGATTGACGCGGCCGAGATTTTCCGATTCGTCCTCGACCCAGATCGGCCGGGCCGGATCGCAGATGGCCAGGGCCGCGGCCAGTTCGTTTTCAAACTGGGATTGCGTGGGTTGAGGCACGTCGGGGAACCCGCCAAAGGCCGAGCCCCGATGCCGGGCGAGTCCCTCCAGGTCAACGACCTGCAGGCCGAGTTCCCGCAGTCGGCAGAGAACCTCGGTTTTCCCGGATCCCGTTTTACCGCCCAGAACGCGTAGCGCCGGCGGATGCTCGAACAGGTCCAGAGCAAAGCGGCGGAAGGCCTTGTACCCGCCGCGCAGAAGTATCGGCTCAAGCCCCAGAGTTTCGGCAAGGCCGGCCAGGGAGCCGCTGCGCATACCGCCCCGGGCGCAGTACAGGCAGACGCGCGGGCCAAAGGCCAGGAGCTTGCCGGCCGTTTCCGGCAGTCTGGGGCCGACGGCTTCAAGCCCGACGATCACCGCCTCGGCCCGGCCGCGTTCTTTGTACGTCAAGCCCACGCGGGCGTGTTCGTGGTCTTCGAACAGCGGCAGGTTGATTGCGCCGGGGATATGCCCGTGGGCATACTCCGACGGGGTACGGGCGTCGATCAGAGGGAGGGTTCGGCTGCGGGCGAAAAACTCCGCGGCGCCGAGAATGGGTCCGGCCGAAGAAAGCACGTGTCTGTCCTTATAAAATTATTCGCCCAGGCGGACGCGCGGCAGAAGCGCGCTCACATGGTTGAGCACCGCCCGCAGCTTTTCGGCGATGATTGGTTTGGAGAGGTAATAATCCATACCCAGAGTGAGAAAGCGCTCTTTGTCGCCGGTCATGGCATGGGCCGTGAGGGCGATGATCGGCAAGTCCAGGGGAATATTGTGGAGCGGCCCCTTTGGATCGCCGAACAGGGCGCGCACGGCGTCCGAGGGCAGGATGTCCTCGGTCTGGCCCCTGCGGATGCGGCCGACCAGCTCGGTGCCGTCCATGACGGGCATCTGGATATCCGTCAGCAGACAGTCGAAGGAACGCAGCAGCAAGGCTTCAATGGCCTGCCGCCCGTTGTCCACGCAGGTGACCGTGTGCCCGTCTTTGCTCAGCAGGGTTCTGACAGTGAGTTGGTTCACCGGGTCGTCTTCGGCCAGCAGGATATTCAGAGGGGCCGCCGGTGGGGCGGGAGAGCCGGCGGCGTCCGGGACGGAGAGGGTTGTTTCCTCCGTTCGGCCGAAGGGCAAAGAGAGGTGCACGACCGTGCCCGCGCCCATCTCGCTGTCGATGCACAATGCCCCGTTCATAAGCTGGACCAGACGGCGCACGATGCCGAGCCCCAGGCCCGTGCCCGCGTACCGACGAGTGCTGGAGCCGTCCAACTGGGTGAAGGCATGGAACATGTCGTCGATACGGTCGTCCGGCACACCGATACCGGTGTCGTGCACAGCCAGATAAATGCGGCAGGCTTCCGGCCGGGAAGAGGGCAGCAGGCTGCATTCGACCGAAATGCTCCCCTGTTCGGTGAATTTGAAGGCGTTGCCCACCAGGTTGAACAAAATCTGGCGCACCCGGGCGTCGTCGCCAAGCAGCACAGGCGGGATGCACGGGTCCATGTGCAGGGAAAAGGCCAGCTTTTTTTGCTCGGCCTGATGGATGAACATGCCCAGGGTGGAGCGCACCGTTGCCGACAAATCGAACCGGCCGGGCTCCAGTTCCAGTTTGCCGGCCTCAATACGGGAAAGATCCAGAATGTCGGAAATGACCCGCAACAGGCTGCGCCCGGAGTACCCGGCCGTGGTCGCCCATTCGGCTTGCTCCGGAGTCAGGGGGCTTTGCTGCAACAGTTGGAGCATCCCAAGAATGCCGTTCAGGGGCGTACGGATTTCATGGCTCATGTTGGCCAGGAATTCGCTCTTGGCGCGGCCGGCGGCCTCCGCATCCTCTTTCGCTTTCTGCAGGGCCTGCACGGCCCAGCGCCTGCGCAACTGGTACCACATGCCGTTGATGAACAGTTCCAGTTGCCGCAGATCGGTGAGATCGTAATCCCCTTCTTTTTCCGCCACGGCCGCGAGGCACACCACCCGGCCGTCCTCAATGACCGGGGCCAGCATGTGCCTGGTCACCGACCGGCCGGTGACGGGGTGGGGGAAGTCCGCAACCGGATAATTGAAGACTTCCGCCCGAAGGATGCGCTCGCCGGCGGAACGGGGCAGAAGCCTGCCCGCCGGCGGCTCGGGGGTCTCTTCCGTTTCGTCCATGCCCGCATGGGACCAGTAAATCAGACCGCTTTCCCCATCATCCTCCGGCCGGTGCAGAAACAGGTAGCCCACGGCGCTGCCGGTCAGATGCACAGCCTGGTGCAGGGAAAAGCGGGCGACTTCCTCCTCCGGGGCGGCATCCATGTGCGAAAGGCGGTACAGGGCGGCGAACCGGGCTTCGTTCAGGCGCAGTTCCTGTTCGATGAGATACATTTCCGTCACGTCCCGCACCAGGCAGGCGACCCGATCCGGCTCAGGGGAATACACACTGAGGGCGTAGCGGGCAGGGCGCTCCAGGGCGGCTATGGAGAATTGGGACGGCTCGCGGGAGGAAAGTGCTTTTTGCAGATACTCGGCGATGAGCGGGGCATCCTTGCCGAAAACGTCGCTCAGGCGCCTGCCGATCAGCGATTCCGCGCTGCGGCCGAGCATTTCCCCCAGGGCGGGGTTGGCGGCGATAAGCACGAACCCGCTCGTATCGTCAACGGCCGCATGGGGGGGGCCGGAAAGGGGCGGCTCGAAAAGCATGAAGCCGTCCACCAGGCTGTTGAACAGGGCGTGGTAATTCTCCGCCATACGGCGGGAAAAGGTCATGTCGCGCAGTTGGACGATGGCCGAAGCCACTTCGCCCTCCATGCCGAACTCCGGCCAGAAGCGGGTGTCGGCCACAAATTCGCCGACCGTGGGGGAAGAAAGCGTCAATTCCGTCTGAATGGGCAGCCCCATTTCGAAGACCCGCATCAGGTTTTCTTCAAAAAACGAAGCTTCGCCCCGGATGTCGAGATCCGAAAAATGCTTGCCCACAATTTGCTGCGGGGTTACGGCAAGGTAGCGCTCAACCCCCGGCCCGGCATAAAGAACTCGGCCGGTGGCGTCGAAACGGCAGACAACGTCGGCGGCCTCTCCCGCCAGGGAGCGGAATTTTTCCTCGCTGATCCGCAGGGCGCGCTCGGTTTCCCGTTGCGAGGTCGCATCCTGCACGGTGACCACCAGGTGCGCCGGTTTTCCGGAGGCATCCTTGCGCACCCCGGCCGTGAATTTTCCCCAGGTGTGCTCGTTCGGGGGCCGCAGGCGGGTCACCAGGCTGAAACGTTCTTTCTGGCCGTCGAGCAGCATATGGATATTCTCGGCGAAATGGCCGCCGTCGGCCGGGTGCAGGCGGGCCAGAATCCAGGCGCGCGGTTCGGTGGCCAGTTCCGCTCCCGGCCCGACGAATTGCGTCCAGCGCGGGTCGACAACCACCCGGTCATTCTGGAGGTTCCATTCCAGAACGCCGGTCTCCAGAACTTCAAGGGCCAGCGAAACAGGATCGGGCGAAGGCTCGGCCGGGGCGGCGGGCCGGAGGGGTTCGGTCCCGATGCCTGGCGGGGAAGTGGGCTGATGGTCTGAAGACTCCAGGTCGATGTAGTCGTCCGGGTGCCGGGCCACCAACTCGCGCACCAGCATCCCGACCGGCTGGGCCGTACGCGGGCGGATTTCCGGGGGCGCGTCCGGGCCGAGGCTCGGGCGGGTGTGGTCGTCACCCTCGATGCCGAGGTAATCGCTGATGTCCCGAAGATCTTCCTGGAGATAGTCCGCTCTGCGGGAAAATGTGGAAGGCTCCGCTTCCCCTTCGGAAGGAACGAGCGCGAGGCCGAGCAACGCGGAATTGCGGGTCAGCTCCGCTTCAAGGGCTTTCACGCGTTTCTTTGCCTGGGCCAGGGCTTCCATCAGCTCGGCGCGGCGTTCCTGCTCCTGGGACATCGGTCTGGATTCGCTCCTTGAGCACACGTGGTAAAGCGCCCGCGGCAAGCGGCGGGCATTGACTCATAAAAATCACTCTGCCTTATTTGAGCGCCGGGGGCAAGGCGACGCGGCGCGCCGTCAGGCTTGGTTTTTTCCGCGCGCCAGGCTCCCGTGTATATCCCGGCAGATCCCCATGAGCATGTCGAATTCATGCCGGCGCAGGGAGTTCCTGCGCAAAAAACGGCGCATGGGCTGCATAAACACGGCCGGGTTGTCGGCCGGGATGCTGCCGAGCCCGGTCAGCGCCTCTTTCAAGGTGCGCAGGGCCAGTTCTTCTTCGGCCAGGGAGACCTTGCGCGAATCCGCACCGCGCGTCCGCCCGGTCCAGTCCCGTCGGCCGGAGGGGGAGAAGGGGAGCTCCCGATCGGCCTTGGCGCATTCATACAGCAGCAACAAAACAGCCTGGGCCAGGTTGAGGGAGGAATGCTCGGCCGGGGTGGGGATGGTTACCAGGCGCGGGCAGAGATCCACCTCCTCGTTGGCCAGCCCTCGATCCTCCGGCCCGAAAACCAGCGCGGCGCGGCCGCCGGAACGCACACAGGCGCGGGCCTCCCTGGCCGCTTTTTCCGGCTCGAGCGGAGACCCGCGCCGGCCGCCGGTGCGGGCCGTGGCGCCGAAAGCCAGAGTGAAGGGGGCCAAAGCTTCGGCCAGGGTAGAAAAAACGGGCGCAACCTCAAGAATGGGCAGGCCCTGCGGCGTGGCAAGGGGCGCGCCTTTTTCCAGAACGGGGCGCTCGGGATCGACGAGAATCAGTTCGGAAACACCCATGTTGGCCATGGCCCGGGCGGCCATGCCCACGTTTTCCGGAAAGCGCGGCCGGACCAGAACGACGGCGAGGCCGGCGGGCATGTCAGGCGCTCGCCCAGATGGCCGGGATGCAGAGAATCAACATGGCCACGCCGATGCCGAGCTTGATCACAAACCCGCCGAAACGGCCGAGGGTGGTGCCGAATGCGGCGCGCAGGGCGTCTTTGCCGGCCATGCCCCGGTGCGTTTCGACCAGCCAGCAGCCGAGAAAGCCACCTCCCAGGGCGCCGAGCAGCGCCCCCAGCCCGAACAGGAAAGGCGCGCAGAAAATGGCCCCGACAATCGCGCCGATCATCCCGCCAAGGCTCCCCTTGTTGGAGCCGCCGAATCGTTTGGTGCCGAAGTGCCCGGCCATGAATTCCGCGATTTCTCCGACAACGGCCAGGGCGGCCAGGATCAGGAAGAATCGGGTGGTGAAGCCGGGGCCGTCCATAAAGGCGGCCCACAAGCCGGTCAGAGCCAGGATGACCCAGGTGCCCGGCAGGCTGAAAACAATCAGGAATAAAGAGGCGATAAGCAGGGCGATGCAGAGCACCGCCGCGACTGTGGTCATATATTCTCCCAAAAAGACGGGTGAGCGATGGCAGGGTGTATACCCTCGTCCCGGAGAAGGAGCAAGCCCGGCCGAACGCGACCGCGCCGGGAGGGCTCCGCTCTCCCGGCGCGCGGGGAAAATCTTGCTGCGATATAGGAGCTTGTCTATGGGCAAGCTCTCAATCCACGGCCATCATGACCGAGGTCGCCTTGATGACGGCGTAGGCCTGAACGCCGGGCTTCAGGCCCGGCCCCTTCATTCATTGCCGATTGAAAAAATAACATACTGTTTTTATTTGTTTTTTTGCAAAAAATAATTTTTTTGCCGTTTACCCCTTTTCAAGCCGGAAAGCCGACTTATACTTTCAGCGTTCAAAGCCTGTGCGGTTGATGAACGTGGCGCCCAAGGCGCCGCTTCGTTGCCGGCGGGCCGGGGGCCGGGGTTGGAGTCCCGGTCGAAAAACCCATACATCATATCCCAAGCATATGGAGGTTAGCGCATCATGAAGCTGAAGCCCCTGAACGACCGCGTGTTGGTCAAACGCCTTGAGAGCGAAGAAAAGACCGCCGGCGGCCTGTACATCCCGGACACCGCCAAAGAAAAGCCCTCCAAGGGCGAAGTGGTGGCCGTGGGCCCCGGCAAGACCGCCGAAGACGGCAAGGCCATCGCCATGACCGTCAAGGCCGGGGATCAGGTGCTGTTCAACAAGTACGCCGGCACCGAGATTAAGCTTGACGGTGTCGAGCACCTTGTCATGCGTGAGGACGACATCCTCGCCGTCATCCAGTAACCATCCATCGCGATATTTTTTGAGGAGGAAAACTCATGCCCGCCAAGGAAATTCTTTTTGACGTCAAAGCCCGCGAGCGCCTCTCCAAAGGCGTGGACACCCTTGCCAACGCCGTGAAGGTCACCCTCGGCCCCAAAGGCCGCAATGTGGTGATTGAGAAGTCTTACGGCTCCCCCGTGATCACCAAGGACGGCGTGACCGTTGCCAAGGAAATCGAGCTGGAAGACAAGTTCGAGAACATGGGCGCCCAGATGGTCAAGGAAGTCGCTTCCAAGACCAGCGATATCGCCGGCGACGGCACGACCACGGCCACCATCCTGGCCCAGGCCGTGTACCGCGAAGGCGTGAAGCTGGTGGCCGCCGGCCGCAACCCCATGAGCATCAAGCGCGGTATCGACAAAGCCGTGGCCAAGCTGGTGGATGAGCTCGGCAACCTGGCCAAGCCCACCCGCGACCAAAAGGAAATCGCCCAGGTCGGCACCATTTCCGCCAACTCCGACAGCACCATCGGCAACATCATCGCCGAAGCCATGAACAAGGTCGGCAAGGAAGGCGTGATCACGGTTGAAGAGGCCAAAGGCCTTGAAACCACCCTGGAAACCGTGGACGGTATGCAGTTCGACCGCGGCTATCTCTCCCCCTATTTCGTGACCAACCCGGAAAAGATGGTCTGCGAGATGGACGAGCCCCTCATCCTGATCAATGAGAAGAAAATCTCCAGCATGAAGGAAATGCTCCCCGTCCTCGAGCAGGTGGTCAAAATGGGCCGCCCGATGGTGATCATCGCCGAAGACGTTGACGGCGAAGCCCTGGCCACCCTGGTTCTGAACAAGTTGCGCGGCTCCCTGCAGGTCGTGGCCGTCAAGGCCCCCGGCTTCGGCGACCGCCGCAAGGCCATGCTTCAGGACATCGCCATCCTCACCGGCGGCACCGTTGTTTCCGAAGACCTGGGCATCAAGCTTGAGAACCTCTCCGTGGCCGATCTCGGCACGGCCAAGCGCGTGCTCATCGACAAGGACAACACCACCATCGTGGACGGCGCCGGTAAGAACGACGACATCAAGGCCCGCGTGGCCCAACTGCGCGCCCAGATCGCCGAAACGACTTCCGACTACGATCGCGAGAAGCTCCAGGAACGCTTGGCCAAGCTGGCCGGCGGCGTGGCCGTCATCCATGTGGGCGCGGCCACCGAGACCGAAATGAAGGAAAAGAAAGACCGCGTGGAAGACGCCCTGAACGCCACCCGCGCGGCCGTTGAGGAAGGCATCGTCCCCGGCGGCGGCACCGCGTACCTGCGCGTGGCCAAGTCCTTGGACGACGTGAAGCCCGCCGACGACGACGAAGCCGCCGGCGTGAACCTGGTCCGCCGCGCCATTGAAGAGCCCCTGCGCCAGATCGCCTGCAACGCGGGATTTGAAGGCTCCATCGTGGTCGAGAAGGTACGCGACGGCAAGGACGGCTTCGGCTTCGACGCCTCCACCGGCGAATACGGCGACCTGATCAAGGCCGGCGTTATCGACCCGAAGAAAGTAACCCGCATTGCCCTGCAGAACGCCGCTTCCGTGGCCTCCCTGCTTCTGACCACCGAGTGCGCCGTGGCCGAAAAGCCCGCGCCCAAAGAAGCCCCCGCCGCCGGCGGTATGGGTGGAATGGGCGGCATGGGTGGAATGGGCGGCATGTACTAGGAGAGTATCACCGCGGGTGGAGAACAAAAATCCTCCTCGCGACGACACTCTTCGCGCCTTCTGCCTTTCCAAGCCTCATAGAAAAGACCCGTCGGGAAACCGGCGGGTCTTTTCATTTGTGTTGTTTGCCGGCCTAAGGTCACTCAGCCCAGCGCAGCAAGCCCAGAGAATTGGCGGACGGGAGCAGGGGGTGGGCCGGCATGGCCCGGACGGTGAAGCCGAATCGCCCGGTGGCTTCGGGCAGGAAGGTTCCTTCCCATACCTGGCTGCCGTTCTCCGCTTCACCGGCCGGCCGCATTTCGGAAAGCCGGCGGTCGATGAAGGTGTCGTCCTGCCCCAACGGGCCGAAACAAACCTCCAGGCGCAGGTGTTCCGGCGGGATGTCCGCCAGATGCACCCTGGCCCGGACGGTCACCGGCCGGCCGATCAGCAGGGTGTCTTTGCGCTCCGTTTCCACGTCGGTCACGCGCAGGTCGCCCCAACGGGTCATGATGTTCATGCGCCAAGCCGACAGTTCCCGCGCCGGAGCGAAATTGTCGCGGTACAGGTTGTGCCGGCCGGCGCAGGCCGGGATATAGGCGGTCTTCAGATAGTCCTGAACCATGCGGTGCGAATGGAAGCGCGGCCCGAACTCGGCCAGGGCGTCCTTCATCCGGCGCACCCAGGCCCGGGGAAGACCGGCCGGATCGCGGTCGTAAAAATCCGGAATGATTTCCGATTCCAGCACTTTGTACAGGGTCTGGAGTTCCACGGTATCCTGGTAGTCGGGATCCTCATATTCCTCGCCCTTGCCGATGGCCCAGCCCAGGCCGTTGTCCGGGCGCCAGGCCTCGTCCCACCAGCCGTCCAGGGTGCTGAACTGGAGCACGCAGTTGAACATGGCCTTCATACCGCTGGTACCGCAGGCTTCCAGGGGGCGGCGGGGGTTGTTCAGCCAGACGTCGCAGCCGGAGATCAGCAGGTGGGCCAGTTCCATGTCGTAGTCTTCCAGAAAGACCATGTGGTTGCGGAACGGGGCCTGCCGGCAGAGGTTGATGATGTCTTTCATCAATTGCTTGCCGCCCTGATCCTGCGGGTGGGCCTTGCCGGCAAAGATGAACTGGACCGGCCGCCCCTTGTCGGAAATAAGGCGGGTCAGGCTTTCCATGTCCTGCATGATCAGCCGGGCGCGTTTATAGGTGGCGAAACGGCGGGCGAACCCGATGGTCAGGGCTTGGGGATTCAGTATGGAGTCGGCCAAGGCCAGATCCTGGGGCCGGCAGCCCTGGGCCTGCATTTGGGCGCGCAGGCGTTTGCGGGCCGCGTGCACCAGCCGGCCGCGCAGAAACTCGTGTGTGGTCCACAGGGCGTCGTCGGGGATGTCCACGGCCCGCTGCCAGACACGGGCGCAGTCGGCTTCCTCCCGCCAGGATTCGCCCAGGTGGCGCTCATACAACCGGCCCATTTCCGGGGCGACCCAGGTGGGCGCGTGCACGCCGTTGGTGATCGAGCCGATGGGCACGTCCTCACGGGGGAACTGGCTCCAGATGCGCCGCCACATGGTCCGCGATACTTTGCCGTGCAGGCGCGAAACCCCGTTGTTGAAGCGTGAGAGGCGCAGGGCCAGGACGGTCATGCAGAACTCTTCCGCGTCATTGTGGGGCTCCTCTCGGCCCAGGGCCATGAAAACCTTGAAAGCCAGGCCCATGTCGCGGGCATACGGCTCGAAATACTGCTGCATCAGGGCCGGCGGGAAGCGATCGTTGCCGGCCGGGACCGGGGTATGGGTGGTGAAAATGCTGCCGGAGGCCGAGATCTCGACGGCCACCTCAAAGGGCAGGTTGTTTTCCTGCATGAGCAGGCGGACCCGCTCCAGACCGGCGAAGGCGGAATGCCCCTCGTTCATGTGAATGACCTGGGGGGAGTGCCCGAGCAGGCGCAGGGCCTTGACGCCCCCGATGCCCAGGAGAATCTCCTGCCAGAGACGCATTTCCAGGTTGCCGCCATAGAGTTTCGCGGTGATCTGACGAAACTCCGGCGGGTTTTCGGCAATGTTCGTGTCCAGCAGGTACAGGGAGACGCGGCCGACTTTGGCTTCCCACACTCTCGCGGCCAGGGGGCGGTCGCCGATGGAAAGATGGACCACGGCGGGCGTTCCGTCCGGGCGGGTTGCCGGACGCAGGGGCATCTGCTCGAAGTCGTAATCCGGGTAGCGCTCCTGCTGCCAGCCGTCCGGGGTCATATACTGGCGGAAATAGCCGTGGGCATAGGCCAGACCGATACCGATCAGCGGCACGCGCAGATCGGAGGCGGATTTCAGATGATCCCCGGCCAGAATGCCCAGGCCGCCCGAATAGATGGGCAGGCAGAGGCTGACGCCGAACTCCAGGCTGAAATAGGCCACGGCCGGGGCGCCGGACGGGACGTCGGGAAAAGTATACGCGCAGGGGGATTCCCGATACACGCCAAGCAATTCCACCTGGCGTTGCAGGCGCTCCAGGTAGAGGGGATCCCGGCTCAGTTCGTCGAGGCGATCCTGGGCCACATGGTTCAGGAACCAGACGGGATTTTTATAGCTTTGTTCCCAGAGCTTGGGGTTCACTTCCTCGAACAGGGCCTCCAGGCCGGGCTCCCAGGAAAAGCGAAGGTTGTGGGCAAGTTCGCGCAGGGGGGCAAGTTCGGCGGGCAGATTGGGAACGACGGAGAAAACGCGCAGAGGCTGCATAGAGTCTCCTTCATCCGGCGGCGCGGGCGGCTTTGACTTGCGCCCGCCGCCGGGATAAAGCAACGGGTTTGAAGGCGACGGACGCGCGCCGGGGGCGAGGCTCCCGTCTGATCCGATCGACATCATCATTCTTCCACAGGAGTGCTTCGGTGACAAGCTTTTGTTCGACCACCGCGTCCGTAGACGTACTGTTTTTCCGTGACGCCCAAGAGATTTACGGCCCGGATGGGCTTATCCCGGCCACGGCCGGGGCTGTGGGCATCGACCTGCGGGCCTGCCTGGACGACGTTGAGGAATGCGTCATCCAGCCCGGCCGGCGCGAAGCCGTCCCGGCCGGGCTGGCGGTTGCCCCCAAAGCGCCGGGAATGGCCGGTTTCGTATATTCCCGCAGCGGTTTGGGCGCCGTGAAGGGCGTGGTGGTGGCTCAGGGAGTGGGGGTCATCGACCCAGACTATCGCGGCGAAATTCGCGTTTTTCTATTGAATACGGGAACGGAACCTTATACCGTCAAACGCGGCGAGCGGATCGCCCAAATTGTGTTTCAGCCCTATTTCCGGCCGGATTTTCAGCCCACGGATTCCCTGGATGAAACCACGCGCGGAGCGGGGGGCTTCGGACACACCGGTAAGCAATAAGGGCATCGACACCCAGAAATCAGGAATGGAGCAGGCATATGCAGACCGGCCTTGAAGATTTCCGGCAGGCGGAATCCGACCTTTTGTGCAAAACTTATGGCCGTTACCCCATCGCCGTTTCCCACGGCAAGGGTTCGCGCCTGTGGGACCATTCCGGCAAGGAGTACGTGGACCTGTTGGCGGGTATCGCCGTGACCGGCCTGGGCCACGCCAACCCGGAAATAGCGCGAGTCATTGCGGAACAGGCCCAGAAGCTGATCCACGTCAGCAACCTGTTCTTTCAGAAGGAGCAGCTCGATCTGGCCCGGCGCATTCTGGCCACGGCGCACTTCGGCAAAGCCTTTTTCTGCAACTCCGGGGCCGAAGCCAACGAGGCGGCCATCAAGCTGGCCCGCCGTTACCAGCAGCGGGTGCAGGGGCGCGACGCCTTTGAAGTCGTTACTTTCGAAAATTGCTTCCACGGCCGGACTCTGGCTACTATTGCGGCCTCCGGCCGGGCGAGCCTGCAGGACGGTTTCGCGCCGATGCCCGCGGGCTTCACGACCATCGCCTGGGGCGACGCGGCCCTTCTGGAGGCGGCAATCACCCCGCACACGGCGGCCGTGCTCATCGAGCCGGTGCAGGGCGAAGGCGGCATCCGCCCGGCGACCGGGGCGTTTCTTAAGGATGTCGAGCGAATTTGCCGGGAGAAGGGCGTCCTCTTCATGGTTGACGAGGTGCAGGCCGGCATGGGCCGCACCGGTGTGTGGTGGGCCTTCCAGAACTTCGGAGTCCGCCCGGATGTGTTGGTCACGGCCAAGGCCCTGGCCAACGGCCTGCCGATGGGGGCCATGCTGGCCGTGGATGAGGTCGCGGCCGCTTTCGAGGCCGGCAGCCACGCCACGACCTTCGGCGGCGGAGCCCTGGTGGCCCGCACAGCCGAGAAAGTCTTTGAAATCATGGAGCGCGACGGCCTGCCCCAACGCGCCGGCGAGTTGGGAGCCTGGGCTATGGAGCGCTTCCGCGCCGTGGCCGAAGCCTGCCCCGGCAAAATAGCCGAGGTGCGCGGCCTGGGCCTGATGATCGGCATCGAGCTGACCTTCCCCGGTAAAGAGGTCTGGAACGCTCTGCTCGAAGCCGGTTTCATTCTCAATCTCACCCAGGAGAAGGTTCTGCGCCTTCTGCCCGCCCTGACCATCGACAAGGCGGACCTGGAGCGTTTTGCCGTAGCCCTGGAAACCGTGCTGAAAGATTGATCCGCAACATAACCGGAGCAGCCATGAGCGCAGCAGCAGCCGGGGCGGGAAAGCCCCGCCTGGAGTACCTGGACATCGCCAAAGGATTCGCCGCCGTCTCGGTGGTGCTGTTGCATTTGTTCGAGGCTCCGGTCCTGTTCAACTCCCTGGCCCCCTGGCACATCTGGCAGGCCATGCCGATTTTCCTGATGGTGGCCGGAATCACCGGGGCCATGTCCTGCCGCAAGTGCGCCGGAATCATGCAGTCCACGGACGGGGAAACCCTCAAGCGGGACTTGCGGAAATATTACGCGACCCTGCCCGCCAAAGTTTTGCCCCTGTATATCCCCTATGCCGTGGTGGTGCTGTTCTATTATATGTGGACCAGAGAGCCGCTGGGACTGGAGTTGTTCGGCAACACCATGATCATGGGTTACCTCGGCCCGGGCGGCTATTTCGTGCCGCTGATCGTGCAGCACCTGATTTTCTTCCCCCTGGTCCTGGCCCTGCGGCCCCGCATGGGCTCGGATCTGAAGTTCCTGGGCGCGGCCCTGGCTATTTCGGCTCTGTGCGAATTGCCGTTCGCCTTTGTGGACCTGGAGGTCGGCCGCTACATTTACCGGATTTTCTACTTCCGCTACCTGTTCGCCTGCTGCCTGGGGGCGGTGCTGGCCGACGGCAACCCCTTCCGCCCCGGAACCTTCCGGCTGCTGGTCTGGCTCAGCGTCGCCTACATGGCCGTGGTTTCGCTGTTCTCCAACCCCGGGGCCGCGACCCCGGAGTACTGGAACCTGTTCTTTATCCGGGCCGACGACTGGTATTTTCAGCATTACCCGGCCTATTTCTACACCGCGTTCCTGGTGTTCACGGTTTTTCGGGACAACGAACGGCGCGTGCCGTTCCGGGCGTTTCTGATCAAGTTGGGCAAGAGCTCGTACGACATATTCATCTTCCAAATGCTCTTTTTCATCACGGCCGGGCTTTCCATGAAGCAGGCTTACGGCTGGGCGGATTACCCATTTCCGGTCAAGATCGGAATCTTCCTCTTCTGCCTGTGGGGCGGCATAGCCCTGACCAGGGTGAAGGCACAGTGGCATGAGATGAAGAAAGAAACCGCCGGGAAAAAAGCGTAACCCTCAGAACAAACCGGCCCCCGTATCCTTGGCGGATACGGGGGCCGGTTTGTTCTGAGGCGCGAATGGTTTCTATTCCGCCGCCTTCTTTTTGCCGAGGATGCGGTGCCGCTCCTGGGCGCTCAGGACCATCTTGCGCAGGCGGATGGACAGGGGCGTGACCTCGACCAGCTCGTCGTCGGCCACAAACTGGATGGCCCGCTCCAAAGTCATGGGCCGTACCGGTGTGAGGATGATGTTCTCATCCTTGCCCGAGGCGCGCAGGTTGGTGAGCTTCTTTTCCTTGGTCGGGTTCACGTCGATGTCGTTGTCCCGGTTGTGTTCGCCCACGACCAGGCCTTCGTAGATCGGGTCGCCGGGAGTGATGAACAGGATGCCGCGCGGCTCAAGGTTGTAGATGGCATAGGCCACGGCCGAGCCGGGCCGGTCGGCCACGATGGAGCCGGTGAAGCGCACGGCGAACTCGCCGCGATGGGGCTCGTAGCCGGCCAGGTACGAGTTGAGAATACCGGTACCCTTGGTGTCGGTGAGGAATTCATCGCGGAAGCCAATCAGCCCCCGGGCGGGAATGGTGAACTCCATGCGCACCCGGCCGGAGCCGTTGTTTACCAGGGAGGTCATGCGTCCCTTGCGGTAAGAGAGCTTTTCCGTGACCACGCCCATGAAGGCTTCGTCGCAGTCCACCAGAAGGCTTTCCACGGGTTCGAGCAACTCGCCGTTTTCTTCCTTGAGGATGACCGTGGGCCGGCCCACGCTCAACTCAAAGCCTTCGCGGCGCATCTGTTCGATCAGGATGGCCATCTGGAACTCGCCTCGGCCCTTGACGATGAAGCCGTCTTTGTCTCCGGCGTCTTCGACTTCAATGGCCACGTTGCGCAGGGCTTCGCGCATCAGACGCTCGCGGATCTTGCGCGACTGGACGAGTTTGCCCTCGCGCCCGGCCAGGGGCGAGGTATTGGCCGCAAAGAGCATTGAGACCGTGGGCGCGTCCACCTGCACGCGGGGCAGGGCGCGGGGGTTCTCTTTGGTGCAGACCGTGTCGCCGATGGCGCATTCTTCCATGCCGGCCAGGACCACGATATCACCGGGGGCGGCCTCTTCCGCATCCGCCAGTTGCAAGCCCCGGTAGACCTGCATTTTGGTGATTTTCGTGGGCACGGTCTCGCCCTTTTCATTGATCCGCACCAGGGTATCTTTGGCGCGGGCCGTGCCGTGGCGCACCCGTCCCACGGCCAGTCGGCCCAGGTAGTCGGAGTAGTCCAGGTCGGAGATAAGCATCTGGAAGGGCTCATCAGAGTCGTATTCCGGGCCGGGCAGCTCGGCGAGCACGGCCTCGAACAGCGGCGAGAGGTCCACGCCCTTTTCTTCCAGCGACTGCATGGCCACGCCTTCACGGCCGATGGCGTACAGAACCGGGAAATCGAGCTGGGCCTCATCCGCGCCGAGGTCGATGAACAGGTCGTAAACCTCGTTGAGTACTTCCTGGGGCCGGGCGTCCTTCCGGTCGATCTTGTTGATCACCACAATAACCTTGAGGCCGGCTTCCAGGGTCTTTTTCAGCACAAAGCGGGTCTGGGGCAGGGGGCCTTCGGAAGAATCGACCAGCAGGATGGCGCCTGTGACCATGGACAAGGCGCGCTCCACCTCGCCGCCGAAGTCCGAGTGGCCGGGGGTGTCGATGATGTTGATCTTCACGCCGTTCCAGGAAACGGCGCAGTTCTTGGCGGCGATGGTGATGCCGCGCTCGCGCTCAAGGTCCATGCGGTCCATGATGCGATCGTCCACTTCCTGGCCCTCGCGGAACACGCCGCTCTGGCGGAACTTGGCGTCCACGAGGGTGGTTTTGCCGTGGTCGACGTGGGCGATGATGGCGATATTGCGCAGGGAATCGTTGCGAATCAGGGTCATAAAAATTCCAGTACCCGCAAAAAGGGCGGGGAGTAAAAAGTCCGGCGGTGGAGCGGCCGTGAGAAAAATCGCGCCGGTGTAAATAACCTTTGCGAGGGGGGAGGGGCAAGAAAAAAGTTCCCACTTTCAACGCCGGAGGCGAAAACCGGCCGATACAAGCCGGTATCCGTTCGCGGAGAGTGTATTTTTGTGCGAATAAACAGATTGAACAAGTTGCGCTCTCGGTTTAAGACCAGCGAAAAGAATAAAAAAGCGATAAGGTACGGCTTTGTTTTTTTCCTTACCGTTGAATGGAACCACCCTGTCGGGGCGACACCTCGTCCGGACTGCCGAACAAAAAGAGCACACTGATGAAACTGACGTTTCGCCGGAGTATTTTATGCTTTCTGGGTCTGTCTCTTCTGATCACCATGACGGTTGGGGGAATCGGCAGCCACTTCATGCTGAAAAATACCGATGATATCGCATATCAATATGAGAATACCACCAAGGCCGCGCTCTACCTTGAGGAGATTAAATCGAATTTCTGGAAATCTCGCGCCTTGATGCTGCAGATGGGCCTGGACAAAGAGCGCGACGCCATAGACGAGAACCACAAGAAAATTCTTGCCCTGTACCGGGATAACGACAACCTGATGGCCCTCTACAAGGCAACGAAGTCTTCCGGCGCCAGGGAAGATACCTTGTATGCGGCGCTGGTTGAAAAACGCAACAAATTTCATGCGCTGAACAAGTATGCTCTGGATCTCGATCTTGTGACCACCACGGATCAAGCGATAGGCGAGTTCAACAAATACAACAACAATGTGATGCTCCCGGCCATGAATGAATTCATGGATGCCCTGGATACGTTGCGCGCGCATGTTCTGCAGATTGCCGCGGACACCAACGCCCTCAACAAAAGCAATTCGCAGGCCGCTTTTGTGACGATCATAGTCATCATTGCGGCGGCGGTGGTTATTCTGCTTGTCTCCGGGTATTATTTCGCGTCCAAAATCATGTGGGTCGTCACCGAAGAAATCGGCTTCGCCTCCGCCATAGCGGAGAAACAATTCGATGTGGCGCTGCACCCCTCCCTGCCGGCCCGAAACGACGAGTTCGGCACCATGGCGAGAGCCCTGGAAACGATGCGGGCCAATCTTATGTCCCTGTTCAACGAGCTCAACGCCTCGAATGAGGCAGCCCAACAGGCCAACCGGCACAAAAGCGTGTTCCTGGCCAGGATGAGCCATGAGATCCGCACGCCGCTCAACGCGATCATCGGTATGACCCATATCGCCAAAAAAGCGAAAGACCGCGAGGCCATACAGGACAGCCTGAACAAGATTTCCACTTCTTCCACCCTGCTGCTCGGCATCATCAATGATATTCTGGACATGTCCAAGATCGAAGCGGGCAAATTCGAACTGGTGGACGAGGAATTCGGTCTGGAAAAGCTGCTTATGAATATCTGCACGGTGGCTTCGGCCAAAGCCGATGAAAAGGAGCAGAACCTGGTTGTTTCCATGGAAACCGGGCTGGGCTCGCGATACATCGGCGATGGTCTGCGCCTCTCGCAGATCTTGACCAACATTCTCGGCAATGCCTGCAAGTTCACGCCGACAGGGGGAGTCATTCGCCTGACCGCGTCGTGCGTGGAAAAAAACACGCTCTGGTCGCGGCTGCGCTTCACCATAGCGGACAACGGCATCGGCATGACGGAAGAGCAGCTCAAAAGGTTGTTCGCCCCCTTCGAGCAGGCCGACGGCGGCACATCCCGCCAGTTTGGGGGCACAGGGCTCGGCCTCGCCATCTGCGATAAAATCGTCAAGCTCATGGACGGCGATATCCGTGTGGAAAGTGAGTTCGGCAAAGGCAGTTCTTTCATCATCACCGTCAAACTGAAGAATTCCGAACAGTACGCGCCGACACGGCTCGACGCCTCCGTCAACGTGGGCCGCACCAGGATGCTGGTTGTGGACAAGCAACAAGATGTGCGTGACTTTTTCTCAAAACTGTTCCTGCAACTCGGCGTTGCCGCGGCCACGGCCGAAAGCACCGACGCGGCCTTGGATCTGCTGCGGGAGAATCCGGCCGAGCAACCGTTCACGCTTGTGTTTCTTGACTGGGCGACAATGGGAGAGGGCGGCCCGGCGTTCGTCGACACGGTGAAAGCCGAAAGCGGCGGCCAGGTCATCGTTGTCCTGGTCGCGGCGTCCAAGTTCGCGGAAGTGGAGGACAAAGCGGCGGCGGCCGGGGTCAACAGATTCCTGTCCAAGCCGGTATTTCCGTCTACTGTCGTCAACCTTGTGAACGAGGTCGTCGGCATTCCCGCCGGCAACACCACGCCGGCGTCGGCGGAGGTGGCGGAGTTCCCCGGCAAGCGGCTTCTTTTGGTTGAAGACAACGAAATCAACCGCGAAATCGCTTACGCCTACCTGGAAGGTACGGGTACCCTTGTGGACATGGCCGAAAACGGGGCCGAAGCCGTGGAAAAATTCCTCTCGGCGCGGGACGGCTACGATCTCGTTCTGATGGACGTGCATATGCCCGTCATGGACGGGCATACCGCGACCCGTCGCATACGCGCCGAAGAAGAGGCCCGCGGCCGGCGCAGAACCCCCATCGTCGCCATGACCGCCAACGCATTCAAGGAAGATATCGAGCGCTGCCTTGAAGCCGGCATGGACGGGCACCTGTCCAAGCCCATAAATTTTGACGACATGGGGAAAACCCTGCGCAAATACCTGGCCGCGAACCCGTCGGCCTGATACCCGCCCAAGTCTCGCCGCCCCTCAGAGGGGCGGCGGCACGGCCGCCGGGCCGTGAAAAGAGTCCGCGTACAGACGCTCAAGAACACCATCATTGTGCAGTCGCGCCCGTTGCAGAATGCGTTCCAGGCGAGCCGGGCGATCGGCCCGGCGGGAGAGCATGGAACCGAGCAGCCGCTCACAGGCCGCGATGTTTTCAGCCGCGCCGCTTTTGCCGGCCAGCCCCAAGGCTTTTTTGCAGCCGGTCACGGTAGGGTGGATTTCCAGGGCCTTCCAGGCGGCCGCGAAAGCCATGCCGGCCGCGGCCGCTTTCTCATACAGGGCGCACAGTCGTTCCGCGCCTTGCACCCAAAAGGGATTCCGGCCCAGAAGCGCGGCCAGGATCTCGGGATTGTCCGGGGGAATGGAGGCAAACAACTGTTCGGAGGCCCAAGGGGTCATGATCATGTCGAGATCGTCCCAGGCGTTGACCCGGACCTCAAAGCCGTCATTCGCGGCGTGAATATGGATGTCCACGGGCAGAAGATCGCCGCAGCGCTCGAACAGCAGGCGGAAGTTGTCCTTTTCCTTGTCCATGCGGCCGGGAGTCTTGCTTTCCAGGTGGTAGACCCGCGAGGTCGTAACGCAGGCAAGCTCAAGGCCGCGCTCCCGAATGCGGGCGGTCAGTTCCAAATCTTCGCAGCCGTTGCGGTATCCTTCATGGAAGCCGCCGATATCCATGAACAGCGGGCGCGGCACGAGCAACGCCGCGCCGGTCAGGCAACGGAGCCGGCGCGGCCTGCCGACCAGGGGATGCGCCGCCGGGATTCCTTTATACAGATGGTCGACGCCCAAGGGCGTAACTGTGACCCCGAGGTGCTGCACGGTATCATCCGGGTAGAGCAGCAGCGGCCCTGTCGCGCCGGGCGAGCCGTCGCCGCGCATGGCCGCAAGCAGAGGGCCGGACCAGCCGGGCGTCGCCAGGGTGTCGTTGTTCAGGAACAGGACGAGCGGAGCGGTCGCGGCCGATGCGCCGGCGTTGCAGGCCGGGCCGAAGTTACGGTTGCGCTCGAAGCGCAGGCGAACGAAACGGCCGGGGAAGAGCCCTTCGCCCAGCGGGACGAGTTCCCGCGCGGTTTCATCGGACGAACCGTTGTCCGCGACGATAACCTCAAAGGCTCCGGCGGGAGTGTGATCCCGCAGCGACATCAGGCAGTCGCGGGTCAGGGGCCAGTTGCCGAGCACCGGGATGACAATGGAAAACAGCGGCGAGCCCATATGATCCCTCAACGCTCGGAGTCCGGCCGTTCGCCTTGAATCTCCCGCAGCCGTTCTTCGTACAGGCGCTCCAGGAACTCGTCGTTGAAGCGGCGGGCTTTCTTTAGAACGGTCTTCAGGAAAGGCTCTCTGTTTCCGTCTTTACCCAGGCGGGAAAGCAGCTTGCGCAGCAACTCCCCACTGTGTTCCACCGCCTCGGGCTTATTTGCTTTTCCGGCCAGAGACATGGTTTTTTTGTAACCGGCAAGCGTGGGATAGGCGTTGACGGCCACGGATGCGTAGATCAGGGCTTCCGGGAAGAGCCCGTTGCGCTCGCAGATGCCGCTCAGGTATTCCGCTCCCTCCAGCCAGGAGGGATTTTCTCTCATCCGGTCGGCCAGGGCCGGGAGATCACCCGGCGGAATCGAGGCGAACAAGGCCCGGGAGTCTTCGGGAGAAACGAGCAGGCTGATGTCGTCCCAGTCGTTCAAGCGGACCAGAAAGCCGTCCCGCCGGCCGTGGTGGTGCTCGTCGATGTAAAAAGCATCGCCGCAACGCTCGGTCAGCAAAAGGGAGTTGTGTTTTTCCGCATCCGAGCGCCCGAGCGTCCTGCTTTCCAGGTGATACACCCGGGAGGCGGCAATGCAGGACAAGCTCCGGCCTTTCTCCCGAATGCGCAAAGAAAGCTCCACATCCTCAAAGCCGTTGCGATATCCTTCATAAAAACCGTCGATATCCAGGAACAGATCGCGCGGCATGAGCAGGGCCGCGGCGGTGATGCACTGGAGCCTGCGTTTTCTGCCCACCACCGGATGAGCGGCGGGAAAGCCCTTGTACAAATGGGAGACGCCCGATGGCGAGTAGGTCACCCCCAAGTGCTGCACGGTATTGTCCGGGTAGAGCAAGAGCGGCCCCACGGCGCCGGGGGCATCCTCGCCGCGCATGGCCGCGAGCAAAGGGCCGGACCAGCCGGGGGTCATCAGGGTGTCGTTGTTGAGGAAAAAGACGAGCGGGGCGGTCGCGGCCCCGGCTCCGGCGTTGCAGGCCGGGCCGAAGTTGCGGTTTTCCGCAAAGCGCAGGCGGGTGAAGCGGCCGGGGAACAACGCTTCGCCCAAAGCGGGCAACTCCACGGCCGTGGCGTCGGAAGAGGCGTTGTCGGCCACGATCACTTCAAAATCGTCGCCCGGCGTGTGCTCGCGCAGGGAGCTCAGGCAATCGCGGGTCAGTTCCCATTTATTGAATACCGGGATGATGACGGAAAAAACGGGAGCGCTCATGGCTCCTCCCGCCGCCACCCCATGAAGGCGGCCCGGCCGCGCTCGGCATAGAGAGCTTTGCGGTTCGCTTTTTTAGCCCTTTCGCCCAGTTCCGGCATAAGCCCGAATTGCACGTTGCTCGGTTGAAAACGCTTGGCCGGAGTTTGCAGGTGCCGGCAGAGCGAGCCCAGGGCCGTTTCCGGCGGCGGCGGGGACAGCTCCCGCCCGGCGGCGCGGGCGGCCAGGAACATTCCGAGCAGCAGGCCGCAGGCGGCGGACTCCACATAGCCCTCCACGCCGGTAATCTGCCCGGCCAGGAAAATATGCGGCGCGGACTTGAGAGACAAATCCGGGTTGAGTACCTGGGGCGCGTTGACGAAGGTGTTGCGGTGCATACTGCCGAAACGGACGAACTCCGCCGTTTCCAGCCCCGGCACCAGGCGGAAGATTCGGGCCTGTTCCGCGTAGGTGAGTTTGGTCTGGCAGCCCACCAGGTTGAACATGCTCATGTTCAGGTTTTCCGCCCGGAGCTGGAGCAGGGCGAAAGGACGTTTGCCCGTGCGGGGGTCGGTAAAGCCCACGGGCTTCAGGGGACCGAAGGCCAGGGTCATCTCGCCGCGCTCGGCCAGGGCCTCAATGGGCATACAGCCCTCAAAATGAATCTCTTTCTCAAAATCCTTGGTCGCGGCCTTTTCTCCGGCCACCAGGGCGGCGTGGAAGGCGAAGTATTCTTCCCGGCTCATGGGGCAGTTGAGGTAGTCCGTGTCTTCCGGGTTGTAGCGGGCGCCCCGGAAGGCGATGTCCATGTTCACGGAAGCCCCGTCGATCACCGGGGCGATGGCATCATAAAAGTAGAGGTGCTCCCCGGTCAGGCGCCCCAGCGACTCGGCCAGGGAGTCCGAAGCCAGGGGACCGGCCGCGATGACGACGGCCGAGCACCCTTCCAGGGCCGGGTCGTCGAGACCGGCGATCTCTCGCCGCTCCAGGCTCAAGCCAGGCAGGGCCAGGGTGCGCCGGGTCATTTCCCGGGCGAACAGAAGGCGATCCACGGCCAGGGCTTTGCCGGCGGGCACTTTTGTCGCTTCGGCCACATTCATAACCACGCTGCCGAGGGCGCGCATTTCTTCTTTCAGCAGGCCCACGGCCGAATCCGGGGCATCCGAGCGAAAGGAGTTGGAGCAGACCAGCTCGGCCATATCCGCGTTGTTGTGGGCCGGGGAAAAACGCTGCGGCTTCATTTCAAACAGGCGCACGGGGATACCGGCCTGGGCCAGTTTGGCGGCGCATTCGCAGCCGGCCAGACCGGCGCCGATGACGGCAATGGGGGAAAGGGACATATGAAAATACTCTTATTCGCCGCCGGGGCGTTTCTTGAGGTAAAGCTCGAAGCCGAGACATCCCGAACAGATACAGGCCAATGCCGGAGACACGAGAAACAATTCCGCGCTCAAGTCGTCGGCCACGGCGGCATAGACCATGTTGGGAGTAAAAAGGATCAGAAAAAAGCAAAGAAACAGCCCGACCGGCCCGCCCAAGGCCCGGCTCCGCACGCAAAGGGCAAACAGCAACAGGCAGAGGGCGGCCAGAGGGAAAAGGTACTGCAGGAGCAAGGCGTTATTCTCCATATCGCTACTCCCGCAGGGGTCGTACCACATATTCCCGGATGTGCTCCAGGGGAATGTAGGTGCGCGAGCCGTCCAGGCTTTCCAGGCAAAGGCTTTTATGCTCTGTGGGGAAACAGGCCCGGCAGGTGAAGGTCAGCATCCCCCCGGCGGCGAAACGCACCTGAACCATCATCGGCATGTCGCCCGCCTTATGGGCCGCAACAGAGGCCGTTCGGGCCAGGGCGCGTACCTGGGCTTCATGCCAGGCCTTGGTGACCAAGGCGCGGTTCTCCGGGGTGTCGTGGTTCTTGCACAGGGCCATTTTCTGGCTGTCCGGCGCGGGTGTGAAACCCTTGACCCAGCCGGTGGAGGCGTCTTTTTCACAAACCCGGCAGGGGATCATTTCAGGCCCCGCGCAAATGCCGAACCGCGTTTGCAAAAATGGTCAGGCCGAGGGGGGCGGATTCGCCCCTGGTCCAGCCGGGGTGGTTGGTGGGGTGATTGTACGCCTCCGGGTGCGGCATCAGGCCGAAGATCCGCCCGGAGGGGTCGCACAGCCCGGCGATGCCGAGGGGCGAGCCGTTGGGGTTCCACGGGTATTCCTCGGTGGGCAGGCCGGTTTCCGGGTGGGCGTAACGCACCGGGATCAGGTGTTCCGCCTGGAGGCGGGCCAGGGTTTCCGGCGAGTCCGGCACCAGGTTGCCTTCACCGTGGCGCACGGGCACATACAAATATTCCAGGCCCTTGGTGAACACGCAGGGAGAGCAGGCGTCCACGGCCAGACGCACCCAGCGGTCTTCGTAACGGGCCGAGGCGTTGTGGGCCAGGGATACCTGCCGGGAGAACCAGGCGGAATCCAGGGCCGGCAACAGGCCGAGCTTGACCAGGAGCTGAAAGCCGTTGCAGATGCCGAGCACCAGCCCGCCCTGGTTGATGAAACGCAGGAGCAGGTCGGCCAGGATCTCCCCGGAGGGGGTCTTCGTGTATTTCCAACGCTGGGCGGCCGCCTGGGCCGCGCCGAGATCGTCGCCGTCCAGAAAACCGCCGGGGAAAATCAGGAAGTTATAATCAGCCGGGTTGACCCGGCCGAGGGCCAGTTCGGAAAAATGCGCGATATCGACGCCGTCCGCCCCGGCGGCGCGGGCCGCGTGGGCGCATTCCACTTCACAGTTGGTGCCGGATCCGGTAAGAACGAGGCAGCGTACCTCTGCGGCCATGAAGGCTCCTGCGGGTGGGCCGGGCCTGTCGGCCCGGGTTCGGGATATGCCTGAATTCCAGGTGGATACCGAAAATTTCGGGAGTCTGAAAAGGGTAATCAGCATACCCCTGCCGGGGGGATTCCGTCAACTATCGACGGGGAAAGAAAAAAAGCGTAACGTTCACCCGATCATTTATGCAAAGGATCTTCCCGGGCCTTCAGCGGAAGTCTCGGCGGTCGCGGAGCGAACGCCCGCTGATTTTACCAACATTTTCAAAGTGAAAATGCTCCTATGAAAGAAACGAAGTTCATCTTCATTACCGGCGGGGTGTTGTCGTCGCTGGGCAAGGGCCTGACGGCGGCCTCTCTTGGGGCGCTGCTCAAGGCGCGCGGCCTTTCCGTGACCATCCAGAAGCTGGACCCGTACATCAACGTGGACCCCGGCACCATGAATCCCACCCAGCACGGCGAGGTCTTCGTCACCGACGACGGGGCCGAGACCGACCTCGATCTGGGGCACTACGAGCGCTATCTGGGCACGTCCTTGTCCCAGAAAACCAACTATACCTCGGGCAGCATCTATTACAGCGTGATCACCAAGGAACGCCGGGGCGACTACCTGGGCGGCACCGTGCAGGTCATCCCGCACATCACCGACGAGATCAAGCTGGCCATCCGGGGCCTGGCCGACGAAGGTTCGGACGTGGTCATCGTTGAAATCGGCGGCACGGTCGGCGACATCGAAAGCCAGCCCTTTCTCGAGGCCATCCGCCAGTTGCGCGGCGACCTCGGCAAAGAACGGTGTCTGTACCTGCACCTGACCCTGGTGCCGTACCTGCAGACCGCCGGCGAGCACAAGACCAAGCCCACCCAGCACAGCGTCAAGGAACTGCGCAGCATCGGCATCCAGCCGGACATCAGTCTTTGCCGCTGCGAGCAACCGATTCCCAAGGAAATGAAGCGCAAGATCGCGCTCTTCTGCGACGTGGACGTGGACGCGGTCTTTTCCGCCGTGGATGTGGACCACGTATATAAAGTGCCGCTTGAATATTATGGGGAAGGCCTGGACCAGAAAGTGG
>JAVBQP010000090.1:0-23068 GCA_031548905.1 Desulfovibrio sp.
TTGAACTCTCGGTACCCGTAAAGGTACACACGATTTCCAGTCGTGCTCCTTCGGCCGCTCGGACACCTCTCCGCGTGAAGTGGTGTTTCTAGCAAAAGCCGCCGGGCTTGGCAAGCCGCAATCAGTGTTTTGCCGGAAAACCGGATGAAAAGAAAAAATATCGGCCCTGAAGCTTCCCTCAGAGCCGGCGAAACGCTGTGCGGCTATTTCTTTTTTTTCGCCGTTTCGGCCAGCGAGCGGGCCGGGGTGAACTTCACCGCCTTACGGGCCGGGATACGGATGGCCTTGCCCGTGCGCGGGTTGCGCCCGGTACGGGCGGCCCGGTCGGTCAGGGCGAAAGAACCGACGCCGGGCAGACGGGCGCCGTCTTCGGTGCAGGCCGCGCCGGCCAAAATGCTGCAGAAGGCTGTGTAAGCTTTTTCAGCGGCCGCCTTGGTGGGAAACAAATCGGGAAGCGCCTGCTTCAACGCAACAACAAAATCCGCTTTGGTCATGGAAGTTCTCCTCTCCGTTTTCTTGCAGATACACGAGTATTCAGTCTCGATTTTTTCCTCTAGTACGTTCCCGCTGTGTTTGTCAATATTTTGCTTAAATTTCGATTATTTCTACTTTATCACTATGGCTGGTAATCTTTCCCGGCAAGTTGTTTCCCCGGACGACGGGCGAAAAAAAATCGCCCCGAAACGGCGTGTTCCGGGGCGATTCGATAAATACGAAACACTTACATGGCAGGCTGCTGAACCTGGGGGATGCTCTGAGAAAAAACAGGCTCATCCACCATGCTGAAAGGACGCTTGGGCTCCACTTTGCAACCAAGCATCTCGGCCATGTATTCAAGCGGCTCGGTATTGCCGGTGAGTTGCATGATTTGCAGCAAGGTCTCCACTCCGAGTTTGGCGCCGGAATCGTACGGGTTGATTTCCCGCAGCAGCGTCGAGTAAGGCTTGCCGAGTTCCTTGGCCAGAACCTTGGCCGGAATGTGGCTTTCCAAAATCAGTGAATGGATCAGTTTGGTCAGTTCGGTACGCATAACAGCTCCTTCTTCGTCAGAGGGTGGGACGGTACCAACGCTTCTTCAAGTTCCATGCCGGCGGAGCCAAGCAGATAAGAGCCTTCTCCCGCAAGATATAACTAAAAATACTATATAGATTTATAAGTTTATGTGTCATTAATTTTGTTCTTTTGTAAATAAATAATTTACAAAATCGTCATACGCAGGCGTCATATCACAGCAAAGTCTTCTTAGAGCAGTTATAAACGCGTTTTTTCTCAGGCGCGCCGGCCGTACAGTGCCGGCCCCTTTCAGGGGAATGGCAAGGCCCTCTGCGGTTTGCCTTTTCGCACCGCATGGACTATAAGGGGGGGCATGATTTTCCATCGACCCGAACCCGCAACAGGGGAATGCCATGCTCTCCGGCATTGAAATTGCGCGCCCGTTTGTCCGAGCGACCTTGGAAATACTTAATACCATGGCCGGCATCGAGGCAACCGCAGGCACGCCTTATGTCAAGAAGAACAACTCCGCTGCCGGGGATGTTTCCGCCATTGTCGGTGTTACCGGCGACAAGAAAGGCACCATTGCCGTTACGTTCACCCGGGCCTGCGCCATAGCTCTGGTCAAAGGGATGCTCGGCGACGACATTCAGGATGTTCTGCAAGATACCCAGGACGCCGTGGGCGAAGTGACCAACATGGTCTCCGGCCAGGCCAGAGCGGGGCTGGTGGATATGGGCCTTACCCTGCAGGGTTCCACACCGACGGTCATCGTCGGGACGGGGCATACCATCCGGCACATCTCGGCCAGCCCGGTCGTGGCCATTCCGTTTACTTCCGCCGCCGGTGAGTTCACTGTCGAGTTCTGTTTCGAATAGGTTGGGAGGGCTCCGCTTTCCCTTTGGGAATAAAACCGAAAAAGCAAGGCGGCGCGCCTTGCTTTTTGCTTTTCCGGTTTTCGGCCGGAGGCAAATGTCTTTCCGAGGTGGGCGGCCCTTGCGGCACCGCTCAGATATCCGAGCGCTCCTTGAGGGCCTCGGCCTGGGCCGCGGTGGTCAGGGCGTCCACCAACTCCTGAATGTCGCCCTCCATAACCTGATCCAGTTTATAGAGGGTCAGGTTCACCCGGTGATCCGTGACCCGGCCTTGGGGATAGTTATAGGTGCGGATACGCTCCGAGCGGTCGCCGGAGCCGACCTGGGCCCGCCTGGTCTCGGCGTGGGCCGCGTGCAGGCGTTCCTGCTCGGCCTGGAGCAGGCGCGAGTAGAGCACTTTCAGGGCCTTGGCCTTGTTTTTATGCTGGGATTTCTCATCCTGGCAGGAAACCACAATGCCCGTGGGAATGTGGGTGACGCGCACGGCCGAGTCGGTGGTGTTTACGCTCTGGCCGCCGGGGCCGGAGGAACGGTACACGTCGAAGCGCAGATCTTCGGGTTTGATGTCGATGTCGGCCTCTTCAGCCTCCGGCATGATTGCCACCGTGGCCGCCGATGTGTGGATGCGGCCTTGCGATTCCGTGGCCGGAACCCGCTGCACCCGGTGCGTGCCGGCTTCATACTTGAGCAGGCTGTACGCTTTGTTGCCCGCTACCAGGGCTATGATTTCCTTGTAGCCGCCGGAGTCTGACTCGTTGGCGGACATGATCTCGACCTTCCACCCCCGGCCCTCGGCGTAACGAGTGTACATGCGGAAGAGATCCGCGGCGAACAAGGCGGCTTCTTCACCACCGGTGCCGGCGCGGATTTCCAGAATGATGTTCTTGTCGTCCAGAGGATCTTTGGGCAGAAGCAGAACAGTCAGCTCGCGCTCGAGTACCTGCATCTCGGCCTCGGTGGCCTTGATTTCCTCTTGGGCCATGGCGCGGATTTCCGCGTCCGGATCGTTCAGCAACTCTTTGCCGCCCGCCAGGGATGCGCTCAGCTCCTTGTAGCGACGGAATACGTCCACCACTTCTTTCAACTCGGCGTGGGACTTGGTCAGCTTGCGGTACGTGTCTTGATCGGCCAGGGCTTCCGGGGAAGACAGGCGGTGCTCCACGTCCTCAAAGCGGCGTTCCAGGTTTTCCAGTTTGGAAAACATCAATTCTGCTCCATACGGGTAAAGGCGGGGACGGTGATGGCGGTTCCGGCCTCTTCCCCCAGGGCTTCAGACAAGGCCACCAGACCGACTTCAATCTGGGACGCGTCCGGCTCTCGGGTGGTCAGGCGTTGCAGCCACAGGCCGGGGCCGCGCAGGGCCGCGCCCAGGGCGCCGGTGGAGAGACGCGCCGCCGTGCGGATAAGTTCATACGCCACGGCGCTGATCGGCACCATGAGCATAAGCTTGAAGGTCAGGACCACGGCGTGCTTGAGCACGGCGTTTTCCGGTCTCCAGAAGTATAGGAATATCGGCACGCAGAGCGCGTGCAGCAGGATCGACAGCGAGAGCACGAAAAGGAGAAAGGTCGTGCCGCAACGCGGGTGCAGGCGGCTGTGCCGCGCAGCGCTTTCCACAGTGACGGGGTCTTCACCCTCTTCATAGGCGGCGATGGTTTTGTGCTCCGCGCCGTGGTACTCGAAGACCCGCCGGATGTCGGGCATCCGCGAGATCAGCCCGATATAGCCCACGAACATGCCGAACTTGAGCAGGCCGTCCCAGAGGTGGAACGAGAGCCCCTCCATGCCCCCGGACAGGGAAAGCTTGTTCAGCAGCACGGTGAGCAGGTGCGGGGTGACCACGAACAGCAGCAGGGCCAAGCCGATGGCTACGAACAGGGTCAGGGCCATCTGCCAGGGCTTGATGGCTTCGCCTTCGGATTCGGCGGCAATATCGGCGGAGAAATTCAGGGCCTTGATGCCGTTGACCATTGTTTCCAAAAGCACGGGGAAGCCGCGCAGCCAAGGCTTTTTAACGGCTCCCCCATGAAAAAGGACGGTCCAGGGCAAGGTCTTGGCGATAATGTTGCCGTCGGCTTTGCGGACGGCAACGGCCAAGCGGTCCCCGTTGCGCATCATGATTCCTTCCAGAAGGGCCTGGCCGCCCACGGCCAGACTTTCACGCCCGTCCTCGGGCTTCAGGAAAGCCCCGGCGGCATGGAAAGGAAGGAGTCCGAAAAAGCGCACAGCGGCCTTACTTTTGAAGACCGGCGTACTTTTTGCGGAAGCGGTCGATGCGCCCGGCCGTGTCCACAAAGCGCTGTTTGCCGGTGTAAAACGGATGGCAGTTGGAGCAGATTTCCATATGCACCTTCTCGCCGCGCGTGGAGAGCACTTGGATTTCGTTGCCGCAGGCACAGGTGATCGTGGAATTGTACGTCTTGGGATGAATCTTTTCTTTCATGGCCGACCTCGGATGTCGCGCGGCGTTGTACGCGCGGCGGTTGATGCTGTGGGAACCGTTTTGTTTATCCTGCCCGGTGTGTTTTGGCAAGGGAAAAATAGGGCCGGTGAGGGAAAGGTCAAGAGGGTGATGGGGAGAGGAGGGGGCGTTGTCTGGGAGAATTTTGCGGGGCGCGGGTGGTCGTGGAGAGTGGCTCTCGGGTGGTGGGAGGAACGCCGGTCGCGCCGGCGAGGTTTGTTGCTCCTTGAATTTGTATTGCACCCTCCGGGGCCAAGGGGGCCGTTTGCGAAACAGGGCTGCATATCCTCGCCGCAAAGCCGTCTGCGGGGTCTCCCTCCCCGCCCTGCCTGAATGCCGGCTCGCGCTCTCGCGTCACGGCAGCACTTTTTTCACCGTTGCGCCTATGGCAGAATGGAGCGCGGCAAGAGTTGCGGAGCGTTTTGCGTCGGCGCTTATCCCAGGATTTTCAGGGCAAGCTCCAGGCCTTTTTCTACGGCCTGGAGCCGGATTGCCGCCCGATCGCCGGGGAAGAGATGCCGCTCCGTGAGGGTTTGCCCGGTTTGACCGTCGCCGGCGGCGAGGGAGACTCCAAACCAAACCGTTCCCACGGGTTTCTCCGCGCTGCCGCCGTCCGGGCCGGCAATGCCGGAAACGGCTATGGACAGGTGGATTCCCAAGTTGTTGAGAGCGTTTTCGGCCATGAGCCGAACCACCGGGGCGCTGACCGCGCCGTGGGTCTCGAGCATCCGCGGGGGGATTCCCAACAGGCGTTCCTTGAGTGTATTGGAATAGACCACCAGGCCGCCGGAGAACCAGCGCGAGCTGCCGGGCACCTCCGTGCAGGCCCCGGCCAGAAGGCCGCCGGTGCAGGATTCCGCTGTGCCGAAGAGGAACCGGCGGGCCATAAGTTTTTCAGAGAGCGCGCCGATAAGTGCGGACACGGGCGCGGGATGATGCGTCTGCATGGGAAGTCCACGGCTTGCCGCAGGGCCGGCTTGCGGGTAGAAGGATAAGGATGATGAAACAGCGAACTGTTCGCCGTCGGCATATTTTTTTCGGGCTCATGCTCCTGATCGTCGCCGGGCTGACGCCGCTTCTGGCCGCTGCGGCCGAGGGGGCTCCGCCCCTGCGGGTGGTCTACGGCTTTGACCGGGAATTCCCGCCCTTCTCTTATGAAGAAGCCGGAGGAGTGCCCACGGGCTTTGAAGTGGAGTTGATCCGGGCCGTGTTCGAGGGCGCCGGCGTGAGCCTGAGTATGCGGCCCCTGCAATGGGAAACCGTGCCCATCGAGCTTTCCTCCGGCACCGTGACCATCACCACCGGCATGGTCCGAACGGAGCAGCGCGCCCAGTTGTACCTGTTTTCCGATCGGCCGACGTTTCCCCTGCAAATACGTCTTTTCACCAAGATCTACAACCGCAAACCGAGCGCGGCCATGCTCAGGGGCCTGCCCGTGGGCGTGGAGCAGGGCACGTTCCCGCACCGCCTTCTGGAAGCGTTCGCCGGCATGAACATCAAACCGTACAAAGGGCGCACGGAAGGTCTGCGGGCCCTGTACAACGATGAGGTCGCGGCGTACTGCGGCCCGGTACCGAGCACCTATTACTATATTAATAAGCTCAAGTACGGCGCCATCACCACCGTGGGCACGCCCCTGGGCATCACCGAGATGCGCGTGGCCGTCACCCGCGATCGGGGCGACGTCCTCAAGATCGTGGACGAAGGCATGGCCCGCCTGATGGAAAACGGCGAATACGACCGCCTGTACCGGAAGTGGTTCGTGCGCGAGCTGACCGACCAGGAACGACAGGTCATGCGCGAAGCCGCCGCCGGCGCGGCTGTTCCGGCGTATGTGCCGTACGGCCGTTCCGGGGCCGGGGCCGCCGTGCTGACGGCCTCGGGCCGGGTCTACGTGGGCACTCAGGTGGAAAACGCCGACTTGTCCCTGACGCTCTCGGCTTTGCGGGCGGCCGTGGCCGCCGCCGTCACTGCCGGAGAGTTCGAACTGCGCGCCGCCGTGCTCATATCCCCGGATGGGAGCATCCTCACCCCCGGCCCGGACGATTTGCAGGCGCTCGCGGAGTTCGGGCGCGGCATCCTGGTGCCCACGGAAGAGGTAAAGGGCAAGATTGTGGATCGGATGCTGGCCGAGCTTTTGCCCAACCCCGTGGTGCGGGAAATCCGCCCGCTGATTGCCGAATAAGCGTTCTTTTTCATAGTGCGGCCCGCCGGAACAGTGCCGTCACGAGAACGAATTTTGTTCTCCTGTGGCCCGCGTTCTTTATAAAGCGGGCTTTTGCCGTGCCGGAAAAGGTCATTGACCGGCCGAGCTTCACAGTCCTGCTTCGGGCGCATTCGTTTTGACCGAAGGGAGTGTATCAAGACATACCCGACCGCCGGACGAAACGGGGGTGGAGGGCAAAAGACGACTTGCGGCGGCGCCGTCTACTCGGGTTCGCGCAGAACCGGGAGCAACTCCCGGTCGGCAGGCAGGAAGTTCAACCGCACGGCCTCGGCCGGGGTCATCCAGCGCAGGGCCTGGCCGTCGTGAGCCGTTGGTTTGCCCGAAAATTCCGGCACATGAAAAAAGTGCAACTCGACACGCAGTTCGGGGTACTCGTGCTGCACCACCCGCCAGGGCAGCGCTTTTCCGACCTCAATGCCCAGTTCCTCCCGCAGTTCCCGGCACAGGGTGCCTTCCATGCTTTCGCCCGGCTCCTGTTTGCCGCCGGGGAATTCCCAGTACCCGGCCCGGGGTTTGCCTTCGGGGCGGAGCGCGGCCAGAAAGCGTCCGTTTTCCCAGATGATTCCGGCGGCGACCCGCACTCGGGTTGGAGAACTTATAGTCATACTCATTTCCTTGAATCGTATGGTCGTATGTTCGGAGCCGATCGAAAACGGCTGTCGGCTCAAAGCGAAAACGGCAGGGGGCAGCCCTTGATCACGACGACATAGGCGACAGCCGCGCTCAGCAGCGCCAGAAACAGGATACGCCGGCGGCCGGAGGTGAACCGGTTCCGTCTGTCCGCCTTTTTGATGGCCCGGGCCGTTTCGTCCGTCGGCCGGTCCAGAGAAATCCAGGCCTCTCCCGAGCCCCCCGGCTCGGCGTCGCTTCCGGCGGGCGCTTCGCACCCTTTGCGCAAAAAGGTTTGGACGCGCTCCTTCGTTTCCTCGTCCACGAGCCCGATTGGGTCGGAAGGCCGGGCGCACAGCACCCCGGCGGCCGCGCGCAGGCCGGGAAGGGACGTACGGGCATCCGCGGCCGCCGCCATGACGCGGACGAACAGCCGTTCTTCGCCCGAGGGTTCCGGAGCCGGGAGTGAGGGGAAGATCTCAGGCATCGCCGTTCTCCCCGGCAAGTGAAAGGGCGGTTTCCACCACCTCTTCCGGCGTGATGGATTCCAGGCAGCGGCCGTTGTCCGGGCAGTGGAAGCCGCCGTGCAGGGAGCAGGGCCGGCAAGGCAGGGCGCGTTCCAGCAGGCGATCGCGCGGGCCGCAGGGGTAAAATCCCCACTCGCGGGTCGTGGGGCCGAACAGGGCCGCCACCGGCGTGCCCACGGCCGAGGCCAGGTGCATGGGGCCGGAGTCGCCTGTAATCAGGGCGCGGCAGCGGGCGAGCAGGGCGCAGGTCTGGCGCAGGCTGGTGCGGCCGGAAAGATCCCAGGGCTGATTCGGAAACAGGGGTTCACCCACGCCGATGACCAGCGGAGGAGTGCCGCGAACTTCCAGCAGCTCAGCCGTTTTCCGCCAGAACGGAGAGGGCTGGGTTTTCAGGGCGTGGGCCGCGAAGGGGTGCAGGGCCACGGGCCGGGACCGACCGCCGAAAATCGCCTCCAGGCGCTTGTCGGCCTCGGCCAGTTCGGCCGCGTCCAGGTATATTTCCGGGCGGAGCGCGGCGGCTTCCGGCACGTCGGCCTTGTCGTACAGGCTCATGGCGTAGCGTTGGGGCACGTTGAACCGGCACAGGCGTTCGCGAAACAGGCGCCCGCCCGAGGCCAGGAACAGCCGGCGCTCCAGAGAAAATTTCGGGTAGCGGGCGACCGGGCCGTGCCACAGGGCGGCGAGCAGGCGGGTGCGCGGGATGCCGTGCAGGTCGAGCAGGCCGTGGCCGCGGAAGCGTTCCGCCAGATCCCGAAAGCGGGCCGCCAGGGCCGGGGTCGACAGGCCGGAGGGCTCGAAGGAAACGACGGCTTCCACATGGGGGTTGCGGGCGAAGACATCCACCCAGGCGGGCCGGGTGAGCACACTGAGCCGCAGGCCGAATGCCTGATGCAACAGGCGCAGGGGGCCCGTGGTCAGCACCACGTCGCCGAGATGTCCGAATCGGACGGCGAGCATACGGTCGGCGGGCGGGCGGGGGGTCATGGGCGCTCCCGGCATATCGGGCGGTTTGGGGTCAAAACGTTGCGCAAGCGGAAAACTCCGGGGGATCTTCATTACACCGCCTGCCCGCTATTGACAACAACCGCCAAAAAGAGCAGCTTTTTCCTTTATTTCCACGCTTATCAGCCGGAGTTCCCATGAAAGTGCGTTACGAGCTTTTGCCCGCGTCCGAGCGCAAGACTCCTCCGCCGGCGGATACCCCGCCGAGTTTCGGGGTGCTGCGCACCAATCACATGTTTTTGATGGACTACGCCGACGGCGAATGGCGTGAGCCGCGCATCGTTCCCTACGGTCCCATTCCCCTGATGCCCGGCGCCATGTGTCTGCACTACGGCCAGACTCTGTTCGAAGGCATCAAGGCCTTTCGCCACGCCGACGGTGAAATTTACATCTTCCGCCCGGACCGCAACGCCGAGCGCCTGAACCACTCGGCCGACATCCTGTGTATGCCGCGCATTCCCAAGGAAGTGCAACTGGACGCCCTGGCCCGGCTCATCGATGTGGAGCGCGACTGGTGCCCGTCCATTCCGGAATCCTCCCTGTATATCCGGCCGTTCATGTTCGCCCCCCAGGACTGTCGGGGGGTGAAGCCGAGCGCGGGGTACACGTTCTGCATCATGCTCTCGCCGAGTGGGCCGTACTACAGCGGCGGCTTTTCCAAGGCCATCCGGCTGCTTATTTCCAGCCACTACCACCGGGCCGTTTCCGGCGGCACGGGTTCTTCCAAGTGCGGGGGCAACTACGCGGCTTCGCTGCGCGCCGCCGAGGCCGCCCACGCCAAAGACGCCTCCCAGGTTCTGTATCTGGACGCCTCCAATACATACATTGAAGAAGCCGGGGCCATGAACCACTACCATGTTCTGAGCGACGGCACCTTCATCATTCCCGAGTTCTCGGATTCCATCCTGCGTTCCATAACGTCCCTGTCCGTGCTGGAACTGGCCGCGGCCGGCACGCTCAAGGCCCGGCAGGAGCGGGTCCGCCTGGATTCCTTTCTGGCCGATCTCAAGGCCGGGCGGATTATTGAGGCCGGCGGCTTCGGCACGGCCGCGGTGGTCAGCCCCGTGGGCCGCTACCTGCTTGAGGACGGCACGGAACACGTGGTGGGCGACGGCGAAATCGGCAAATTCTCCCGCGAGTTGTATTCCCTGTATTCAGACATCCAGACCGGCAGGGCCCCGGCCCCGGAAGGGTGGCTGCATCATGTCCGGCGTTTCAAGTGAGCTTGCGGCACGTGAAGGCGTGACCTTCACCTCATCACCCATTTGCGCCGGCGCGGAGAAGTCTCCGCGCCGGTTCGTCACTCCACAACCTTTGAGGTAATTATGTCGTCCCCGTACAGTATCGGCATGGAACCCAAGCAACGCATCCTCATCGCCGTTTTGGCGGCCGTGGTCTGTTTTGTCTTTTTTCAGGTGTCCGTCCGCCTCTTTTCCTACGGCGGTTATTATGTCGGCGGCAATTTCGACCTGATTTTCGCGGGCGCCGTGGGCCTCGGTATCTTTGTCGGATTCCGGAGCACCTATCTGCTCTCGCCGGAGACTTTCACCTGGAAAGCCGGAGCCCGCAAGTTCGTCTTCTCCACCACCGGGGCCGACTTCAAGCTGGAAAAGCTCACCGGGCTCAAAAGTTTCTGCCTCACCTTCATGCCCCTGACCTATCGCATTCTGGCCGAAGAGGGCGGTAAAAAGCGCAAAATCATCCTCTACCTCTCCGAGCCGAATATTCAGGATCTCGTGGGCCGGTTGGAAGCCCACAGGGGCGCCTCTCTGGAACGGGTCGGCGCGGCCTGAGGCGTTCCCCGGCAGCCTTTCACTCAAAAGGCCACCTGTTGCGGTGGCCTTTTGAGTGAAAGAAGAGAAGACAGGTTTCCGGCAGGGGCCTGAACCGATTTGGAGTGGAGCCGTGCTTTCGCTCCGCCCCGGAACCCGCCCGATAAGAAAGCCTCCGCGACGTGTCGCGGAGGCTTTCTTATCGGTGAAGGAGCGCGTTATCTCGCGCCTGGCGCATTTTAACTTTGTAAAATGACTTTCATAGCCGGCGTGACGAAAGACAAGAAACGAGCGTGCAAGCGGGCGGACGCTTGCGCGTCCGCCAAAGCAAATAAATTTCAAAGGTAATCTGCTCTATTCAAACCCGCGCAGGATGTCCTCGCCGGTCTGGACGTCCGGATCTTCCGGGCCGAGCACACCGCCGCTGCCCACGCCCGGCTCGGTGCCGGCCATGAAGGGCAGGGACACGCCGGAACCGGGGTAGCCGGTGTTCGGGTCGATGGAGAGGTAGGTGATCCCGTCGGGCTTGGCGAAGTCGTCGGGCGGGTAGAGGTGGTCCACGGCCTGGCGGTACTTGATGAACACCGGCAGGGCGGCCCGCCCCCCGGTTTCCATCCGGCCCATGGGGGTGTTGTTGTCGTACCCGATATAGGTGCTGGTGACGAGATAGGGCGAAAAACCGATGAACCAGGCGTCGCGCTCGTCGTTGGAGGTGCCGGTCTTGCCGGCCGTGGGCCTGCCGAGCACGTTGGCCCGCGCCGCCGTGCCGGAGGTGACCACACCCTTGAGCAGGGTGGCCCTGATATAGGCGTTCTGCGGGCTGATGGCCTCGCGCCGCACGGGCACCACGGGCACGATGGGGTCGTTCCAGGCGTTGCGCACCTCGGTAATGATCCGGGGCGTCACGGCAATGCCGCCGTCGGCGAAGGCCGTGTAGGCGGAGGCCATGGTCAGGGGTGTGGCCTCATAGCTGCCCAGGCTCACGGCCAGAACGGCCGGGATATCGCCGGGAATCCCCAGGTCGTGCGCCCGCTGGATGATCGCCTCCATGCCGATGGCCTGGGCCACGCGCACGGTGCAGACGTTGCGTGACTTGGCCAGGGCTTCGCTGAGCAGGATCGGGCCCAGGAACTTGCCGTCGAAGTTGCCGGGGGTCCACATCTTGCCGCCGGGCGCGGCGGGGAGCACAAAAGGCGAGTCGAGCAGGATGCTCCCGGCGGTGAAACCGTTGTCCAGAGCGGCCGAATACACGATGGGCTTGAAGGACGACCCCGGCTGCCGGCGGGCCTGGGTGGCCCGGTTGAACTGGCTTTCCGGCGAGAAGGCGTAGCCGCCGGCCAGGGCGACCACGTCACCCGCCTTGACGTCGATGGAAGCCATTGCGCCTTGCAGATCCGGCCACTGTTCCAGGGCCAGGGGAATGGGCGTGCCTTTGGCCGCCTGGGTGGAATCGTAGGCGGGCACGGGGTTGCGTTTGTCGTCGGGCGCGGCCGGAACGGAGAGGGGGTTCTTCTTGCCCTCGGCGCCGATGGCCGAGACCCAAATCACGTCGCCCTCGGCCAGAACCTTGGTCGCGTCCACGACCCGGCCGGCCGCCTCGGGCGAGATGTTCGTGTTCGGATTTCTGGCCCAGTACAGCACGGAAACGGGGATGCGCCCGGTGTAGTCCACGCCCAGGCGCACGTCCGCGCCGGTCTTGTCCACCTTGACGACCAGGCCCTTGACCCAGCCGGCGTTGTCGAACATGGCCGGGGCGAAGGGTGTGTCTTTGAGGAAGGCCTCCCGCTCGCCGGCGGGCAGGTTTTGGAGCGGCCCGCGCCAGCCCCGGCGCCGGCAGGCGTCGTGCAGGCCGGCCCGCAGGGACTGCTCGGCCGCGCGCTGGTGCTCCGGCTCCATGGCCGTGTACACGTGCAGGCCGCCTTCGTAGACCGCGTCCTCGCCGTATACGTCGAGGGCGATGCCTTTCTGGACCACACTGTCTTCGGAAAGCAGGGTCAAAAGCTGCCGGCGGACTTCCTCCAGGTACCAGGAGCCCACGCTCCATGAAGGATCGGGCATACTTTTGAAAACCATGGGCTGGGCCTTGGCCTCCAGGTACTCGGCTTCGGTGATAAAGCCCTTCTCGCGCATCTGGCCGAGCACCCAGAGTTGCCGGTTGCGGCTGTTTTCCGGGTTCAGATAGGGGTTGTAGTCCGTGGGGGCCTTGGGAATGGCCGCGAGCACGGCGCATTCGGCGGCGGTCAGTTCCGAGGCGTGCTTGCCGAAGTACACGCGGGCCGCGGCCTCGACCCCGTAAGTGCTGTGCCCCAGGTAAATCTGGTTCAGGTAGATGTAGAGAATCTGGTCCTTGGTCAGGCGATCCTCAAGCTGGAAGGCCAGGAGCGCTTCCTGGGCCTTGCGTTTCAGGGAGCGCTCGTCGCCCACGACCAGGCGTTTGACCACCTGTTGGGTGATCGTGCTGCCGCCCTGCACGGTGCGGCCCGCCTTGATGTTGGCGATGGTGGCCCGGATGATCGCCTTGTAGTTCACACCGGGGTGGTTGTAGAACTCCGCGTCCTCGGCGGCCAGAAAGGCCCACTTCAGGTTCGGCGCCATCTGCTCCAGGTTGACCAGAAAACGCTTCTCACGGAACAGATAACCCATGATGCTGCCGTCCCGGGCGTACACGGTGGTCACCTGGGCCGGGCGGTAGTCCTCGACCTTGGTGATGCTCGGCAGCCCGTTGGAAGCCCAGAGGTAGACGGCGAACGCGGCGCCCGCGCCGGCCAGGCCGAGGGTGGTCAGCCCGAGCAGAATATAATTGATGGTGGATCGTCTCATAGTTTGCGGCCGGGGTTCGGGTGCGGCCGGCACCGTCAGGGGTTGATATTCCAATCACGCAGCATGGCGGCGAACAGGGTCCGCACGTCCAGGGCGGTCATGCCCAACAGGCGCATGGCTTCGACGGGCGAGCGCGTTTCCAGGCACAGCCGGCAGTCGCCGAAGTCGAGCAGGGTCACGGCTTCTCCCCGCATCCAGAGCGGGAAGATTCTACAGTACCACGGCCGGGCCTCGCGGGGCAGGCGGCAACCGGCTTCGCCCCGGAACACGCAGTCCCCGGCGGCGGTCAGCCGGGGGCGAGCATACGCGCCGCCCGCCGGGAATAAGGCCGCAATAGCCTTTTTGTGCCGGGGAAGCAAGGCTTCCAATGCCGAGAGGAATTCCGGGTTGTTGGGGGCGCTCATCACCACCCGCTCCCGGGGGTCCGCGCCGCCGCCGGCCGGGGCCGCCAGATCGGCGTACGCGGCCATGCGCTCGACCTCGGCCGGGGAGATGGGAAAGCCGGGTTCGCTTTGATCCGGGCAGGCGCAACAGCCGCCGGTCGCCAGGGAACATTCGCGGCAGATCAGGGCGGCGGTTCTGTCGAGGCCGGCCATCAGTACTTTTCCCCTTGGCCGGCCGGGCGCGGCCAGACACCCTTGAAGCCGCGCAGGCGCACGAAGCCGAACTCGCGGCCGGGTCGGCCCTCGTGGGTGGATTGATACGCTTCGGGCTTGCCCACCGAGGCGAACATCCGGGCCAGTTCGGCCGGGACGCCGTCCTTGGGCTTGCGGACCACGAAGATTGCGTCGTACCCGGCCAGCGGCGGCGCGAACCCGGCGGCCGGGGCCGGATCGAAGAGAGTCAGGCCGTTGGGGTCGGGCCACAGGTCGTACTGGCTCAGGCGCCGGCCGAAGAAGGCGCAAAACACTTTGGGCCTGCCGGGCAGGTAAAAAGCCAGCTCGGCGGTCACGTCGTAGGAGTCGGAAAAGAAAAAGACTTTATCCGGGTTGGGCATGGCGCGCCGCGCTTCGTCGAGTTCACGGCCGAAATCGCTCCAGCCCTTGAGCCGATTCGCCGGGTTATACTCCACGGGTAGGGGGAGAATCCGGCTCAGGTAGCGTTCGCCGTGAATGACCAGGCAGGCGACCAGGCTCAGGGCGACCCACACGGGCAGCAGCCTGCGCCCCCACCCCGCGAAGCGGCCCGGCCCGGCCGTATCCGGGGGCAGGCCGGCGGCGGTGCGGCCGGACAGGAGCCGTTCCACCCCCAGGGCGACAATCAAAGCCCCGGCGGCGTAACTCATGGCCGACCAGTTGGCGTAAATCCGGGTATGGAAGCTCCAGAGCAGGAAGAAGCCCCACAACGGCCAGAACCCCAGGCAGAGCAGCAGATGCAGGCGGAAAGCCGGGCCGCTGCCGGGGGCGATGTCCCGCGCGCCGGGCCGGACCAGGGTCAGGCGGTCCAAGGCGCTCGGGCGGTGCTCCAACACATGCCGCAACATGCCCCAACCGTGCCAGAGCATGATTCCGAGCCACCAGGGCAGAATCAGCCCAAGCTGCGAGCCGAAATATTCCGGGAAGCGGTCAAAGCGGATCCACGGCGGGCTTTCCCCGGCCGCCGGAGCCATGCCGGCCAGCCGGGCCACATGACGGAAGGAAATGAAGTCGTTCTGGGCGTTCCAGATCAAAATCGGCAGCAGGCCCAGGGCGCAGCCGAACAGGGCGGCCAGGGTCGCGCGGCGCACCGTGTCGCGCGAGGCCATGTCTTTTTTGCGCAACACCCGGACAAACACGACGGCCAGGGGCGCGAGCGCGAGCATGGTGTACTTGGCGAGCACTCCGCAGGCGAAGGCCGCGCCCAGCCAGAAGAACACGGCCCGGCCGCCCCGGCCTTCGCCGATCAGGGCCAGGCAGAGCAGGACCGCGCACCAGCAGACCAGCAGGGGGTTGTCCGTGGTCATCAGCACGCCGGAGGCGATGAACAGCGGCATGGAGGCCGCGATGAGCAGGGCGATGAGCCCCACGCGCGGCCGGCGGAAGACCGCGGCGGGCAGGGCATAAATCAGCCCCTGGGCGGCCAGGTTGCCGAGCGCGGCGAAAAAACGCACGCCCAACTCGGTGTCGCCGAAGAGCGTTGTTCCGGCCGCGATGAGCCAGGCGATGAGCGGACCTTTGGAATAGTATGAGAGTTGCAACGTCCGCGACCAGTCCCAGTATTGGGCCTCGTCCTGCACCAGATCCAGGGCTCCGGAACCGGCGATCCATACCCGAACGGCGGTGAAGGCGAGCATAATCACCAGGGCGCAGCGGTGGGGGTGTTCCTCCCAGAACGGTGTGGAGCGCCTGTTCATCGGCCCTGGGTGCGCCGGTATTCCTGCACGGCTTTGTTGTGTTCGTTCAGGGTCTTGGAGAACACGTGCCCACCGTTCACACCGTTGGCCACAAAATAAAGGTAGTCATGCTCTTCCGGGCTCACGGCGGCCTTGAGGGATTCCGGCCCGGGCGAGCAGATCGGGCCGGGCGGCAGGCCGGGGTGGATATACGTGTTGTAAAGGTTTTTCTCGTCGTCGAGTTGGGAGCGCCGGATGGACCCACTGAAACTCGGCCCCACACCGTAAATGATTGTGGGGTCGCATTGCAAAAGCATACCCTTTTCCAGGCGCTTGGCGTAGACCCCGGCCACGCGCGGCCGCTCGGCGGGCACGGCGGTTTCTTTTTCCACCAGGGAGGCCAGGGTGAGCAGGCGCTTGAGGGCGGCCGGGTCCACGTCTTCCGGCGTGGCCGGCCCGAGGACCGTGAAGCTCCCGCCGCCGTCGACCGGCAGGGTGCCGTTGCCGTCGGCGACGGTTGCGTTGCGGCTCGCGCCGTTGCCGCCCGCCTGGGTCGGGGGCGCCGTGGCGTTGCGTGACGGGCGGATCAGCGCGCCGTCCTTGCTGAATCGGCGCTCCACCGCATTGCCGCCCTGCTTGACGGGCAGGCGGGACCATACGGCTTCGTTGCGGCTCCAGAAGGAATCCACCAAATAAGCGGCGATTTTTTCGGCCTGAACCTTGTCCAGGGTTTTGGGCTCCGGCAACAGATAGGTTTCCGGAAACAGGAATCCCTCGGCGTCGTCAAAGGGGATATGGTGATCGGCCAGGAATTTCGGGTCGTGCAGCACGGCCGTGAAATCGGCGGCCTTGGCGAACCCCTGGTCTTCCACGGCTTTGACCGTTTCCCACCAGGTCAGGCCCTCGCGCAGGGTCAGGCGGTAGAGGATGGCCCGGCCGGAGGTGATTTCCTTGAGCACCCTGTCCGGGGTCCAGCCGGTGCTGACCATGTACTTGCCCGCCTTGACCGTGCCCAGCGCATTCTCATACTTGCCGAGCAGCAAAAAGCGGGAAACGTTGCTGATGGCTCCGGCTTTTCGCAAATCCCAGGCAACCCGAATAAATGTCGCGCCCGGCTCGATGGTGATGATCACGTCGGCGGGCTCGGCCGGGGCCTTGGCCGGGATATCCCAAGGCGGCACACCTTTGAGGGCCTGGTTGAACCAGGTTTCCAAAACGGCCAGGGGCGGCTCCTCATTGGCGCAACCGGGGGTGCGCAGAAAGTGGGCCGCGTCCCAAAAAATCAGGCCGCCGGCGATCAGGCCGAGCCACAGCAAAAGAAAAAACAGCCGGCGCATCAGGCGCAGGGGGCGCAACGCGGCGCGGCGGGGGTGGGCGTGTTCGATAGGCTCGTCGGTCATGGGGGATACGGGCGGAGCGTTTGGGTTTGGATAAGGCGGGCGGCCTTCAATCGACCCGCCCTCTTTGAACCTTGCTTTGTGTACCCGGTTACGCGTTATGTTTCAAGAAATGAAAAGCCCCGGCCGGATGTCCGAGTCCCGCCCGTAAAAGCGATACGGGCGTATGCGGACGGGGCGGTACGCATCGGAGTGGGGGTGGAGCGCCTCGGTGCCATCGGCCGCCCACGTCAAGTCCCCATTTTCACCGCCAAACCGGCAAAAATCTCCCCCTCCCCGGAAAGCCTCACCACTCTGTCAAAAAATCGGAAAATTTTTCCCAGAGCGTGATTTTTCGCGCGGTTAAAAATCTAGAGTTTTTTTAATATCCTGTTTTTTTAACTAAAAAAAATTTTGGCATCCATATTGCTTAAAACGGTCAGCAAACCTTCCCAAGGAGGAAAGAACAATGTCTTTGGTCATAAACCACAACATGATGGCCATGAACGCGGCCAGGAACCTGGGTGTCAGTTACAGCAGGCTCGCAACCTCAACCCGCAGACTGTCTTCGGGTCTGCGCGTAGGCACGGCGGCGGATGACGCGGCCGGTCTGGCCATTCGCGAACTCATGCGCGCGGAAATCGCCGGTATGAATCAGGGCGTGCGCAACGCCAACGACGCCATCTCGATGATTCAAACGGCCGACGGCGCGTTGCAGGTCATCGACGAAAAGCTGATCCGCATGAAAGAGCTTGCCGAACAGGCGGCCACCGGTACCTACAACTCGGACCAGCGTCTGATGATCGAGTCCGAATACCAGGCCATGGCTTCGGAAATTACCCGTATCGCAAATGCCACGGACTTCAACGGAATTTACCTGCTGAACGGCAACCTCTCCAGCACGGTGCACGATGGATCGGGCTTGAGCTCCACCGGCAAAATCAAGATCCACTTCGGCACGGGCAACGACTCGGCGGAAGACTACTACTACGTCACGATCGGCAACTCGACGGCCTCCGCCCTCGGCCTCGGCAACTCGGCCACACTGGGTAAGGACGGCTATACGATCTCCACCCAAGGGGCCGCGCAGCGCGCCCTGGATGCGATCAACCAGGCGATCATCTCCAAGGACAAAATCCGAGCTCACCTGGGCGCCATGCAGAACCGGCTGGAGAACACCATCAGCAACCTGCAGATCCAGGCGGAAAACCTGCAGGCCGCCGAATCCCGGATTTCCGACGTGGATGTGGCCACGGAAATGACCGAGTTCGTGCGCAACCAGGTGCTTTCCCAGGCGGCGGTGGCCATGCTCTCGCAGGCCAACTCCCTGCCGAAGATGGCTATGCAGCTTATCCAGGGATAAGCGAACGGCTCCATCGGCTGAGGCGACCAAAGACAACCGGGAGGGGGGCTTTCCCCCCCCTTCCCGGGATTCTTTCCGGTCCCGCCCGCGCCGGACTCTTCGGCACCACACCGCGCCGGTTCGGCCATTGGCCGAAACGTGTCGAAAAGCACCTTCCCACCGTTTTTCCGCAGGGGAAAACGGTCCGACCCGAATCCCGCCGCAGCGCGGCAGAGCCTTTTTCCCGTATGGGCGGAAAAAAGGCGCTCGCCCCGAGCCGTTTGTTTGTCGGATCGAGCACTACGCCGGCTTCTTCAGGGGATATGGGGAACGACATTATCCGATTTGAAAATCGGCTTTGGGAAATCCGGGTGAGGGGCCTTTCGGGACATGCTCGTCTTGAGAATGTCTCATGGCCACGCTCCGAAGGATTTTCAGATGAGCCTGCAAGCGGGTCTCCGCCTTGCGGGTGCCGGGTATTTCAGCGCCGGACGCTCTCTTCGCAGTGCCCCAGGGCTTCCAGGGCGGCGAGTTGTTCCGCCCGCTTGATGCTGCTGCCCTCGGCCGTGAACACGTGCCCGTCGGGCAATTCCAGACGCACGGCAAAGGTTTTGGCGTGTTCCGGGCCGGAGCTTTCCACCAACGCATAAATCGGATGCGACTTGAACCGCCGCTGGACGACCTCCTGCAGGCGGCTTTTGTGGTCCCGCCCCTTGGTCGGGGGCAGGGGCTCGCCCAGGCGCCCGGCGAACAGCCCGGCCACGACCTTCTGGGCCGCCGCGAACCCGCCGTCCAGAAACACGGCCCCCAGAAGAGCCTCAAAGGTATCGCTCAAAATCGAGCTGCGCGAGCGTCCCCCCTGGTTTTCCTCTCCCCTTCCCAACAGCAGGCACTTGTCCAGGCCGATGCCCCCGGCCAGATCGGCCAGATTGTCCTGGTTGACCAGCCGCGACCGCATGGCTGTGAGCGCGCCCTCGCGCTCCTCGGGAAAGCGTCTGTATAACTCTTCGGAGACGCAGATCTCCAGCACGGCGTCGCCCAGAAATTCCAGGCGTTCGTTGTGCTCCCCTCCTTCCAGCCGTTCATTGACGTAGGAACTGTGGGTCAAAGCCGTATCCAGCAGCTTGACTTGACCGAAATCATAGGGGATATCTCTCTGCAGTTGACGCAGCGCTTCATCTCTTTCAGTGCCGGGAACAGCATGTCCTTTCATGATCACATATCCTCGTTGTTCGCGCCCCGGTCCGTGGCCGTTGTCGGCGCGTCGCGCACTCCCGGGAAAATAGGCGATATCGTCCTCGGCAACCTGCTGAACGCGGGTTTTTCCGGGGCTGTGTACCCCATCAATCCGGAAGGCGGCAGCATACGTGGTCTGCCGGCTCTCCGCAAGATAGCCGATATCCCGCCCGAAGGCAGGCCCCTGGATCTTGCCGTGCTGTGCCTGCCCGCCCATGCCGTGCCGGACGCCTTGGAAGAACTTGCCGTCCTGCCCGTGCGCGCGGTCGTGGTGATCAGCGCCGGTTTCAAGGAAACCGGCGGCCAGGGCGCCAAGCTGGAAGAAGTCGTCAAGAATTTGGCGGAACGCCACAACATCGCCCTGCTCGGTCCCAACTGCCTGGGCCTGGTGAACGCCGGGGCGGGCCTGAATGTAACTTTCGCCGCCGGGGATCCCCTGCCCGGCAATATCGGCTTTTTCTCCCAATCCGGGGCGCTGTGCGTGGCTATTTTCGATTGGGCCCGCAAGCAGAAAATTGGTTTTTCCTCCTTCGTCAGTCTGGGCAACAAAGCCGTCATCGACGAATCCGACGTGCTGGCCTATCTGGCCGACGATCCGAACACCAAGGTCATTCTCGGCTACCTGGAAAGCGTGGAATGCGGACGGCGCTTTTTGCACAACGCCCATACCGCCACCCGCAAGAAACCGGTGATCCTTTACAAGGCCGGGCGCACCGCCGCCGGGGCGCTCGCGGCATCTTCGCACACCGGGGCTCTGGCCGGGGCGGACATGGCCTATGAGGCGGCCTTCAAGCAGACCGGGATCATCCGGGCCAGGCACATGGAGGATCTCTTCGATCTGGCCAAGGCTTTTGCCGGCCGGCCTTTGCCCAAGGGGCCGGGGCTTGCGGTGCTGACCAACTCCGGCGGCCCGGGCATCATGGCCACGGACGCCTGCGAGGATTACGGCCTGACCATGGCCCGGCTCGGCTCACAGACCACGGAGGCCCTCAAGGAATTTCTCCCGGCCTACGCCTCGCTGTACAACCCGGTGGACGTGGTCGGCGACGCCACGGCCGAGATCGTGGGCCGGGCCGCCCGCGTCGTTCTGGCGGACCCGGCCGTGCATTCCCTGCTGGTCCTGGCCGCGCCCACGGCCCGTACCGGCGTGGAGGACATTGCCAGGGTCACGGCCGAAGCTTCCGCCGAGCAGGACAAGCCGGTGTTCGCCTGCCTCATGGGTGGCGACGGGGTGGAAGCCGGGCGGCGAACCTTCATCGAAGCCGGCATTCCCTGTTACGACTTCCCCGAGCCGGCCGTGGCCGTGATCTCGGCCATGTACCGGCAGAGCCAATGGAAGAACAATCCGCTGCCCGTTGAAGTCAACTATCGCCGCGATCTCACCCGGGCCGCGAAAATCATCGAGGCCGCCCGGGCCGAGGGCAGGCTTGAACTGGTGGAGTTTCAAGCCCTGGAATTGTTGCGGGCCTATGAGATGCCGGTTCTGGAGTCGCGCCTGGCCCGCACCAGCGACGAAGCCGTGCAGGCGGCCAAGCAGATCGGGCTGCCCGTGGCCTTGAAGATCGCTTCTCCCCAAATTTCGCACAAGACCGATGTGGGTGGAGTCGCCCTGCGCCTGGATTCGCCGGAAAAAATCCGCTCCACGTTCACCGAATTGACCGGCCGGGCCAAACGGATGCGGCCGGAAGCCTACATTGCCGGCTGTCTGGTGCAAGCCATGGCCCCGCCGCGCGCGCGGGAGGTCATCATCGGCTTCAAGCGGGATTCCCGCTTCGGCCCTATGGTGATTTTCGGCCTGGGCGGCATCCACGTCGAGGCGTTCAAAGACATTTCCTGTCGGCTCGCCCCCCTGTCGCTGGACGACGTGCACGACATGGTGCGCGAAATCCGCGCCTTCCCCATTCTGGCGGGTATGCGCGGGCAGGGCGCGGTCAAGTTCACGGCTCTGGAGGATATCTTGCTGATCATGTCGCAGTTGGCCGTCGACTTTCCCGAGATCCAGGAGGCGGAATGCAACCCGGTCTTGGCCGACGAGAGCGGCGCCGTGGTCGCGGACATTCGCCTGGTGCTCGCGAGAGAACCCGCCGGGCGGGACAGTAAACCCGAAGCGGCTTCGTAACGCGGTTTCTTTTTGAAACCGCGCGCGGCTGCGGGCCTCATGAAACGCCGAAATGGCTCCTGAAGCACACAGCACGTATGATGACGACAAGACCAAACGAATACACAAGCGGGCGGCTTTGCGGCCGCCGGGCATTTTCGCAGTGAAAATGCCTCAAGGAGGCTCCATGACGAAAGGGCTCTATATCGGCGCCACCCGGCCCTATTCCGGCAAGAACATGGTGACCATGGGCATCGGGATGCGTTTGCAAAAAGACGGCCTGAACCCCGGCTACATGAAGCCGATCGGCGTCATGCCCGTGGAAAAAGACGGCGTGCCCGGTGACGAGGACGCCGACTTTATGCAGGAGGTGCTCGGCCTGAGCCAGCCCGCCGAGTTGGTCACGCCCGTACTGGTCACCCAGGATTTCAAGATGCGGGCCTTCAGCGGCCATGTGGGCGACCTGATGGGGGATATTTCTTCCGCCTACAAAGCGCTTGCCCAGGAACGCGAACTCATGCTCGTGGGGGGCTCCGGGCACACGCTGTCCGGCAAATACTGCGGCCTGGACGGCATCCGTCTGATCAAAGAACTCAAGCTCAAAGCGATCATCATCGACCGGCTGGTGCACGAGGTCAACTATGATACGTTGATCAGCATCAAAGAAACCTTGGGCGATCAACTGCTGGGCGTGGTGCTCAACGACGTGCCCCCCGCCTTCATGACCGAGATTTCCAGCCTGATTCGCCCATTTCTGGAGCGCCACGACGTGCCGGTTCTCGGTGTCATCCCGCGCGATCCGCTCATGGGCGCCATTCGGGCCAGAGAACTGGCCGAACGCCTGGGGGGGCGGCTGGTGGCCGCGCAGGGCAGGGCCGATTCCATGGTCGAGAACTTCCTGATCGGCACCATGCAGGTGGAAAACTTCATGACCTACTTCCGCCGGCAGAAGAACTCGGCGGTCATCGTGGGCGGCGACCGGGCCGACGTGCAGCTTGTGGCCATCGAGGGCGAGTGCCCCTGCCTGGTCCTGACGGGCAATCTATTCCCCAACGACATCATCCTGTCGCGGGCGGACACCTTGGGTGTGCCGATCATCATGGTCCGCGACGACACCTACACGGTGGCCAAGAAGATGGAATCGCTCCTGAGCAGGCACAAGATGCGCGACGTGATGAAAATCCGTCAGGGGGCCCAATTGGTCAGCTCGAACCTGGATTTCGCCACCATCCGGAGTGGACTGGGGATTTAAGCCCTGTTGCGGGCTCGATGCGGCGGACGCCTTTCGGGGCGTCCGCTTTTTTATTGCGGCAGAGAGTGAGGAGCCCGCGATGCCCCGGCGCGGACAAAGCGCCCTAAAAGAAGAACACCCCGGCGGACCGGGGCGTTCACAGAGTGCGAAAGGGGGGGTTAGTACCG
>JAVBQP010000085.1:0-30396 GCA_031548905.1 Desulfovibrio sp.
CACGTCCGGCGTTTCGTATATGTCCGTGTGGCTACAAAGCCAGATCCGCAATGATCAGCAGCACGCTGCCGACCGCCCAGCAGATCGTGGTGGTCACCGACCAGACCCGGATCTGCCGACGGACGTCCACCACGCCGAGCATCCGGTTGACGACCCAGTAATAGCTGTCGTTAAAGTACGAGAAGATGAACGCGCCGGTGCAGCAGGCCAGGGCGCCGAGCACCGGGTGCAGGCCGAGGCTTGCGGCCATGGGGGCCACGATGGAGGCCGAGGTGGTGATGGCCACGGTGCCCGATCCCTGGATCAGCCGCACAATGGTGGCGATGGCCAGGGGCAGGATCACGGCGGGCAGGTGCAGCTCGGCGATAAGCTTGGCCACGTGATCGCCCGCGCCGCTGTCGCGCAGGACCATGCCGAGAGCTCCGCCGCCGCCGGTGACCAGCAGGATGATCCCGGCCTGCTTGACCGAGGCGTCCATGCAGTCGACCACGTCCTTGCGGGACATGCCCCGCGTCAGCCCATAGGCGGCGATGGCCAAACCGATGCCCACGGCCACAACCGGGTTGCCGAGGCCCGCGACGATATCGTTGAATGTGGCGAACGGCATCCCCAGCACTGTCTCGGGCAGGGTCTCGGGTGCGATGCCGCTCAGAGCGGCCTTGGTCGCCGTGCCGGCGAGAATGAGGATGACCGGAACAATGATGGGCGCGAAGCTCATGAAGGCCGAGGGCAGTTTCTCGCCCGCGTGCTCCTCCACCCAGTGGCCGCCCGCGCCCACGGCGTAGGGCTGGTCGGTGAAGCCTTCACCTTCAAGGGCGGGCAGCAGGAAAATCTTTTTCCCGATATAGCGGGCGTAGCAGATGCAGGCCACGGAGATGGGAATGGCCAGGGCAAACCCGTAAAGGATCATGCTGCCGAGGGGAACCTTGAACTGATCGGCGGCGTACACCGGGCCGGGGGTGGGCGGGATCAGGTGGTGGGTGACGACCAAGCCGGCGGCCAGGGCCACACCCAGGGTAATCAGGCTTTTGCCCGTGGCGCGGGAAATGGCCTTGGCCAGGGGCGAGAGAATCACGAAGCCCGAATCGCAGAAAATCGGGATGGAGACGATAAAGCCGGTGGCGGCCAGGGCGACTTCTTCCCGCCCTTTGCCGAACAGGCGCAGAAAGACCCGGGCCATGCGCTTGGCCGCGCCCGACTGCTCGAAAATCGCACCCATCATGATTCCGAAACCGATGATGATGCCGATGCTGCCGAGGGTGCCCCCGAACCCTTTGGTCACGGAGGCCATGACCGGGCCGAATTTCATGCCTCCCACCAGACCGGTGACTATGGCGGCCGCGATCAGGGCCGGGAAGGCGTGGAACCGCGTGTACAGGATAAGATACACCAGCAGGGCGATGCCGACCACAAGCCCCAGGATCATTTGGGATCCGTCAACCATAGCAATGCTCCTTTCACCAGGGTTTCAACCGAATATGCCCGCCCGGTCGCGCCCGTGCGCTCCGGCGGTTTGCATCACTTGTTTTTCTTAAAGTTCGGGGCGTAAGCGGCGGCCAGGCGGATGGCCTCGACCATGCTGACCGGGCCGGCCAGGCCCGTGCCGGCGATGTCGAAAGCCGTGCCGTGGTCCACCGAGGTACGCAGGAAGGGCATACCGATGGTCAGGGAAATGGTGCGCTCGAAGTCGACCATCTTGGTCGCGATATGCCCCTGGTCGTGGTAGAGCGAGAGCACGGCGTCCCAGGCCCCCTTGAGGGCGAAGTGGAAGACCGAGTCGGCCGGCTTGGGGCCTTCAGTGCGCAGCCCTTCGGCATTGGCCTGTTCGATGGCCGGCACGATTTCCCGATCTTCCTCGTCGCCGAACAGGCCGTGCTCGCCGCAGTGCGGGTTCAGGCCGGCCACGGCCAGGCGCGGGTCGGCAATGCCCAACAGGCCGAGGGCCTTGTGGCAGAGCCGGATGCATTCCAGCACCCGTTCGCGGGTTACGGCCCGGCAGGCGTCGATCAGGGAGAGGTGACGGGTCAGGAAGAACACGCGCAGTTCATGCACCTGAAACATGGTCAGGGGGTTGGGGGTCTTGCTCAGGTCGCCGAGAATCTCGGTGTGGCCGATGTACGGCACACCGGCGGCCTTGAGGGATTCCTTATTGATCGGCGTGGTGGCCAGGGCGTCCACCTTGCCCTCCAGGGCGAGCTTCACGCTTTCGGCGATATACTCGAAAGCGGCTCGGCCGCACTGGGCCTGAATCTTGCCCCAGGCGAAGGAGGACAGATCGATGTTCTCGATATGGAGCAGGTTCAGGGCGTCGTCCCGGATGCCGGAGACTGTGTCGTCCACCAGGTTTACGGGCAGTTCGGCGCCCATGATGGACATGGCTTTTTCCATCACGCCCCGGTGGCCGACAACGACCACCCGCGCCGTTTCCCGCACGGCCGGGTCGACCAAAGCGGCCGCCAGGATTTCCGGGCCTATGCCGGCGGCATCGCCCATGGGAACGCAAATCAACGGTTTCATTATATGGTACCTCTTTTTTCACTGCGTTTTCTGGTCGAAATTTTCGTGAACAAATATTCCACGCACTGGACCAGGCTACCTTTGTCGCCCACAAAACCGCCCTTGGTCACCATGGGCAGGTCGGGATGAGCACCCTGGATAAGCCGGCCGTAAACGGCCAGGGGAATGATTTGATCGCGCACACTGAAGCCGCGCGCGCCCAGGCTGCGGATGGCCGAGACCGTGACCTCCCCGCCCGAGGTGTACAGTCCCCCGATGCGCAGATCCGGGCAGTCCAACACCTTCCGGGTGATCGCGGAAAGAGCCCCGGTGACGGTTGAGGAAATCCGGCAAGGGGACTGTCCCAGTTCCCGGGCCATATCTTCAAAGGAAAACACATCCTCCTCGGAAAGCGCGGTGCAGACCCCGAGAACCGAGGCCTCCGCCGGGGCGGCGCGCAGTTCCGCGAACACGCGCCCGATCTCCTCGACACGGGACGCTTCGTCACGCAACACCTTACGCACGTTGAGCAGGCGGATATGACAGGGCCGGGCCAAGTGCAGGGCCTCCATCTGGGTACGGGTCAGGGCCGTGGCGCTGCCCACGGCCAGGAAGATCCGATTCTCGAACTGCTCGCGGGGGGCGCTCACGCGCACGGCGGCCAGTTCCGCCGTGAACGGGCCGGGGTCCACGGCCAGGACGGGGAAGTCCGTTTGGCGCAAAGCCTGGGCGATGGCCGCGATGTCCTCGTCGGTCACAGCGTCGCAGGCCACGATCCGGCAACCTTCCCGGTGCAGTTCGAGAATGCGGGCCCGGATCGAATCAGGCCCGGAAAGCACGGTGTCCAGGGGCACATGCCCGGTCTTCAGGGTGGTCTGCTTGCGGATGATGTTCAGGACGGAGCTGTCGTCCAGGGGCGTGGCCGCATCCTTGGCGATGGGCGAACGCTCCAGGGGAACGCCGTGAACGATCAGGTAACCGCCCACGGCGAACCGCCCCGAGGAAGGGTAGGCGGGCACCACCACGGCCACGGCCCGCTCCGGGACGGCGGCCGCGCCGGCCGACTCGTCCAGGGCCGCGAGAGCGCCTTCAATTTCGGCCCCCAGGTTGCCGCGCAGGGTGCTGTCGATGCGCTTGGCCATCAGGGTCGGCCCCTCGACGGCCAGCAGGCGCCCGGCCGTATAGACGGCCTTGCGGGCTTCTTCCGGCGGCAAGAGGCGGCTGTCGGTACTGACCGAGACGGCGGCGTAGCCGGCGAAATCCCCGGCGTCCCAAACGTCCAGGCCCAGGCAGGTGGCGCCGGCAAAACCCTTGGCCGTGAGCAGGGCCCCGTCGGCGTTGGCGCCGGTGAGGTCGTCGGCGATAACGGCTATGTCCATTCGTCTGTCCTCATGGTGTGGCGGAGCTTCATGTTACACACGGCCGGCGATGCGCAACGAGACGCCGGCGGCTTCCAGGTCCGCACGCGCCTCGGGCGCAAGGCTGTCGTCGGTGATCACGTGGGCGAACTCGTCAAGACCCGCCGCCCGCCAGATGCTGAAATTGCCATATTTCGACGAGTCGGCCAGCAGAACGCCGCGGCAGGCGCTGTCGAGCATCCGCCGTTTCAGGTGCATCTTCTCGGCGGAACTGGTCGTGACGCCGTGGGCCGGATCCCAGACGTTGGTGCCGATAAAGGCCAGGGTCGCGTGAATGGCACCAAGGCTCTCCAGGGTTTGGGTATCCAGGCAGGCCCTGGTGACCGGGTCGATGCGCCCGCCGATCAGGTGAGTGATGATCCGGGGAGCCGAGGCCAGCAGCAGGGCGATCTGCAGATCCGTGGTCACCACCGTGAGGCTCCGGCCAAACAGCAGCTTGGCCAGTTCCAAGGTTGTGGTCCCGGCGTCGAGAATCACGCAGGTGTCGTCCTCGATCAGCTCAAGGGCGGCTTTGGCTATGGCCCGCTTGGCTTCCGGCATATGCCCGGTCTTGTCGTCATAGGGGATGTCGTGGGCCTGGAAGGCCGGGGGAACCGCCCCGCCCCAGGTGGTGCGCAGCACGTTCCGCTGTTCGAGCAACTTGAGATCCCGCCGCACGGTCATCAGGGAGATGCCCAGGGAGTCGGCAAGCTCCCTGGTGTTGACCACATTCTGCTCGGCGAGCATTCGAGCCATTTTCCGGCGTCTTTGTTCCGGCAGCACGGGCTTCCTCCCGGTCGGTCGTGTGGGTTTGTTGCTTTATGATGTCAAAATGATCTAATCTGAGATATTTTGTTGTTTTTTGTTTCTTTGCAAACCCAGGCCGAAAAGTCAACAGGCTTTTCCCGAGGGTAGCCCACGCCGAGAAGACTCTCCGCATTTTTTCCACCGGCCGGCGAGTGGAAAAACGGCCGCCGCCGGAGTTTGTCCCCCTCCCCCGGCCCCCCTCGACTTGACAATAAACCCGCTCGCTTCCTACAGTGATTCCGACAAAATGCCTTTTCACTCCCTCAACGGGAGACAGCGTCAGCCGGATCCACAGCCCGCCGGCCCGGATCGCGCGGGTTCAGTCGAGACACCGCAATGTTAAGGGAGCAATCTATGTCGGATTCCTTACAGGCCCAGAGAACCTATGCGCTGGTCGGCACCGGAGGCTGCGGTAAAACAACACTGGCGGAAATGCTCCTGCTGCGCGCCGGTGTTGTGAACCGCCTCGGAAAAATTGAGGAAGGCAACACCACCCTCGACTACGAGCCCGAGGAAATCAAACGCCGGGGCGGTGTGCAGCCCGCTTTCGCGACCTTTGCCAGGGGCGCGGCCCGGCACTTCCTCATGGACATCCCCGGCGACGGCAACTTTACCGGCGACATCGACATGCTCCTGGCGGGCATGGACGCGGCCGTGTTCGTCATCGACGCGGTCGACGGTGTGCGCCCCCTGACCAAAAAGCAATGGTCCGCCGTGCGGAATGCGGAGCTCCCGGCCGTGTGCGCGATTACCAAGGTCGATCGCGATCGCGCGGATTTTCTCTCAGCCTACGCCGGCCTTCCCGGCATTCTGGGCATCAAGCCGGTGCTGCTGTATATGCCCATCGGCGGCGGGCAGACCCCCTTCACAGGCGTGGTTGACGTGCTGGCCGGCAAAGCCCTGTTCTTTGACGACGCGGGCGGCATGAAAGAGGGTGACATCCCGGCCGACATGGCCGACGAGGCCGCCCTGTTGCGCGAAACCGCCGTGGAGAACATCGCCGAGAGTGACGACGACCTGATGGAACGCTACCTCGAGGAAGGCGAGCTTTCGCCCGAGGATGTGCGCTCCGGCCTGCGCAAAGGCGTCGTTTCCCGGCACATCGTGCCGGTGGTGGCCCTTTCCGGCCTGGAGAACAAAGGCGCGGAACTGCTCCTCGGGATCATTGAGGATTGCCTGCCTTCCGGCCTGGAACACGCTCCCTTCAAGGGCAAGGACGGCAAGGAACTGGCCCCGGCGGCGGGCGGACCCGCCACGCTCTTCGTGTTCAAAACCATTTCCGATCCCTTTGCCGGGCGCCTCAGCGTGGCCCGGATCCTCTCCGGTTCCATCGGTGGGGACGCCTCCCTGAAAAACATGACCTCCGAAGAAACGGAACGCCTGGGCGCGCCCATCTTCCTGAACGGCAAGAACCAGGCCCAGACCAAGGACATCCTCGGTCCCGGCGCGGTCGTGGCCCTGGCCAAGCTCAAAAGCACCAAGACCGGCGACACGCTCTCGGACGACAAGTCCGGGTTCGTCCTGGCCGTCCCCGCCCTGCCCCCGCAGCTTATTTCCTACGCTTTGGCTCCCAAGGAGAAGGGCGACGAGGACAAGGTCTACTCGGCCGTCCAGCGCCTGCTGGAAGAGGACATCACCCTCGCCCTCTCCCGCGACGAGGAAACGGGCGACATCCTGGTTTCCGGTATGGGCCAGTTGCACATCGAGACCGCCGTGGAAAAGGCCAAGCGCCGCTACAAAGTGGACATCCTGCTGAAAACCCCCAAGGTGCCGTACCGCGAGACCATCAGGGCCTCGGCCCAAGTACAGGGCAGACACAAGAAGCAGAGCGGCGGCCGGGGCCAGTTCGGCGACTGCTGGGTGGAGTTTTCGCCCCTGCCGCGCGGCGAGGGGTACCAGTTCGAAGACGCCGTTGTCGGCGGCGTGGTGCCGCGCCAGTATATCCCGGCTGTGGACAAGGGCATTCAGGAGGCCTGCGCGCGCGGCTTCCTGGCCGGGTTCCCGATGGTCGACTTCAAGGCCAAGCTGTACGACGGCAGCTACCACACCGTGGACTCCTCGGAAATGGCCTTCAAGGTCGCCGGCTCCCTGGCCTTCAAAAAAGCCATGGAAACCTGCAAGCCGGTGTTGCTCGAGCCCATCGTGGTTCTGACCATCTCCATTCCGGACGAGAACATGGGGGACGTTATCGGCGACCTCTCCAGCCGGCGCGGCAAAGTGCAGGGTTCCGATTCCGTTGCCGGGATCACGGAAATCAAGGCCCAGGTGCCCATGAACGAGATTCTGCGCTATGCCCCGGATCTGCGCTCCATGACAGGCGGCCAGGGCAGCTTCACCATGGAGTTCTCACACTATGAGGAAGCGCCGCCGCCCGTGGCCGAAAAGGTCGTGGCGGAATACAAGCGCGCCGAGGAATAACGGCCGGACACGGCCGCGACAGGCGGCGCCGTCCGAAATCGGGCGGCGCCGCTTTTCCGTATACGCGAAATACCTTGAGAGGATCGTCATGAAACGGCTGTTGCTGCTGAGCAGCTCACGCGCGGGTGATACCGGGTACCTTGAGCACGCTCTTGAGCCGATCCGCGATTTCCTGCGGGGCGAGCGCCGGGTGCTGTTCATCCCGTATGCTTCCGTTCTGCGCGGTTTTGACGAGTACGAGGAAAGCGTCGGCCGTGTCTTCGCCCGTCTGGGTGTGGAGGCCGTTTCCATCCACCGTTTTGCCGACGCCCGCCGGGCCCTGGAGAATGCCGAGGCCCTGTGCGTGGGCGGCGGCAACACCTTCGCCTTGCTGCAACGACTGTACGCCCGCGATTTGATCGGGACCGTCCGCCGGCGGGTCGAGGGCGGGCTGCCCTACATCGGCTGGAGCGCCGGAACCAACGTAGCCTGCCCGACCATCCGCACCACCAACGATATGCCTGTGGTTCAGCCGCCCTCATTGGACGCTTTCCGGCTCATTCCCTTCCAGATCAACCCGCACTTCATTTCCGGCAAACCGGCCGGGCACAACGGCGAAAGTCGGGAGGAACGCCTGGCCGAATTCCTGGCCACCAACCCCGGCGAGAACGTCCTGGCCCTGCTCGAGGGTTCGGCGCTGCGCGTGGAGGGCGACGAGGCCCGCCTGCTCGGGGAGTCCGACGCTCCGCTCTTCCGCTCCGGCGGCGCGGTGGAGGCCATCCGGGCGGGAGCCCGCTTCGAACTGGAGAGCCTTGCCGGTCGACCCTCGACGTAAAGGCGCCCGAAACAGCCCGATTGCTTCGCCAAGAGGCACGGCCGCCTGACCTTTGCCAATAATCGCTTGCCATTTTCAGGTGATTCGGCTATTGGATCACGTTTCACAGCATCAAGCACGCCCGTCGGATTCGGTCCGGGGTGCCTGCGGACGTTCCGCGGGTTGAAGGACCATGGCCGGGGCGGAAGCACAACCCGAGGAGTTTTCTCATGGCTTACGTCAGCATGAAGCAAATGCTGGAGACCGGGGTTCACTTCGGTCACCAGACCCGCCGTTGGAACCCGAAAATGAAACCCTTCATCTTCGGCGCCCGCAACGGCATCCATATCATCGACCTGCAGCAGACCGTGAAGCTGTACCGCACCGCTCACGACAAAGTGGCGGACACCGTGGCCCGCGGCGGCAAGGTCATTTTCATCGGCACCAAGCGTCAGGCCCAGGAAGCCATCGCGGCCGAAGCGGCCCGCGCCGGCCAGTACTACGTGGCCAACCGCTGGATGGGCGGCACCCTGACCAACTTCGCCACCATCCAGAAAAGCATCGCCCGGATGAAAAAGCTTGAGGCCATGTTCGCCGACGGCAGCGTGAACCGCTACCAGAAGAAAGAAATCCTCACCCTGCAGCGCGAGCTGGGCAAACTCACCCTCGTGCTCGGCGGCATCAAAGATCTGGACGGCCTGCCCCAACTCGCCTTCATCATCGACCCGCACCGTGAAGCCATCGCCGTGCAGGAATGCCGCAAGCTGGGCATTCCGATCGTGGCCGTGACCGACACCAACTGCGACCCGGACTTGATCGACTACATCATTCCCGGCAACGACGATGCCATCCGGGCCATCAAACTCTTCGTGGCCTTCATGGCCGAAGCCTGCCTGGAAGGCGCCGCCATGGGCAAGGACGCCGGCCGGAAAGACCCCGAAGCCGCCCTGGAAAAGGCCGCCAAGGCCGAAGCCCAAGCCGCTCCCGCTGAAACGGCCGAGGCCGCCCCGGCTGAAACCGCCGCCGAAGCTCAGTAAAAGTGAACGCCCGCGCCCCGGTTTTCGCGAAAAACCGGGGCGCATTTCAAGATATCAGACAGTTTGCGAAAGTGAATTGATCTAAGGAGAAGATGATGGCTACGATCAGCGCCGCCCAGGTGAAGGAACTGCGTGACCGCACCAGCGCCGGGATGATGGATTGCAAAAAAGCCCTGGAAGAAAACGACGGCAACCTGGAAGCCGCCATCGACTGGCTGCGCCAGAAGGGTCTTTCCAAGGCCGCCAAAAAAGCCGGGCGGGCCACCTCCGAGGGCGTGGTCGCTCACAAGGTCGCCCCGGACAACTCCCGGGCCATTCTGGTGGAAGTGAAGTGCGAGACGGACTTCGTTTCGCGCGGCGACCAATTCCAGAATTTCGCCAAAGCCACGGCCGACAAAGTGTTCGCCGGCGCCCCCAAGGACGAGGCCGCCCTGGCCGCCCTTTTGGGCGACGACGTGAACAACCAGATCGCCACCTTGGGCGAGAACATGTCCGTGGGCCGTTTCGCCGACTTCCCCGTGCAGGGTGAAGGCCTGGGGGGCTGCTACGTGCACTCCAACGGCAAGATCGGCGTTCTGGTTGAGCTCGGCTGCAAGGCCGAGAACGCCAAGAAGGCCGACGTGCTCGAACTGGCCAAAAACATCGCCATGCAGGTCGCGGCGGCCGCCCCGGCCTCCCTGGACCGCGCCTCTCTCGACCCGGCCCTGGTGGAGCGCGAGCGTGAAGTCTTCCGCCAGAAGACTCTGGACGAGGGCAAGCCCGCGAACATCGTGGACAAAATCGTGGACGGCCGCATCCAGAAGTACTACCAGGAAGTCTGCCTCGTGGAGCAGAACTACATCCGCGACGACAAACTGACCATCAAGGCCCTGCTCGAGCAGCAAGGCAAGGCCCTGGGGGATACCCTCACGGTGCGGCGCTTCGCGCGCCTGCAACTGGGCGAAGACGCCGGCGCCGAGGAATAGGAAAACGGGGCCTCTTCGAGGCCCCTTTTTTTGGCCTCCTTCCGTTTGGACTGGATGAGACACGCGGTGGATACGCACGAACTTCTCCCCGGCATCACAGCCGTGGTGCTGACCATGAACGGCGAACGGCTGCTGGATCGCTGCCTCGCCTCGTTGGGCTTTTGCGATCGCATCCTATGTGTGGATTCCGGCAGCGCGGACGCGACCGCCGCAATCTGCGCCGAACACGGGGCCGAGTTTATTTTCAACGCCTGGAAAGGCTTTGCCGCCCAGTTCACCTTTGCCGAAACACAGGTGAAAACCCGCTGGTTCTTTATCGTGGACCAGGACGAAATCTGTTCCCAGCCCCTGGCCCAGGCCATTTCCACCGCCGTGGCGGAGGCCGACGCCCTGGCCGACACCCCGGCAAACGCCTGCACGGCCTTTTCCGTGGGGCGCACCTCCTGGTACTTCGACCGCTTTATGAAACACGGCGGCTGGCACCCGGATCATATCCTGCGGGTCTTCCGCACCGGTGAGGTGACCTTCAGCCAGGACGCCCACATCCACTACCACCCCACGGGGCGTTCAGCCCATGTGGGCGGGCCGGACGCGGAGTTGATCCACTATCCCTACACGGGATTTTTCCACCAGTTGGAAAAACTCAACACTTACGCCGAGCAGGGGGCGGACGCCCTGCGCGCCCAAGGGAAAAAAGGCGGCGTCCTGCGCGGCATCCTGCACGGTTTCGCGCGTTTTCTGCGCATCTATGTGATCAAGCTGGGTTTTCTCGACGGCCGGGCCGGCTTTCTGGCCGCGTGTCACGGTTCGTTTTACGCATTTTCCAAGTACGCGCGTGAGTCCGGGGCTTCCTGGGGCGCGCCGTATGACGTTCCCCTCCTCCCGGAGGGAAAAGACCACAACAGGAAGGAAGGTTGATTATGCCGCGTCTCGCATACAAACGCGTTCTGCTCAAGCTTTCCGGGGAAGCCCTGGCCGGCGAGGCCAAGTTCGGCATTGACCCGGAAACCGTTTCAAAGATATGTAAGGAAATCGGCGAGATTCTGGCCATCGGCGTGGAAATCGCCCTGGTTATCGGCGGCGGCAATATTTTTCGCGGCCTGGCCGGCTCGGCCAAGGGCATGGACCGTTCCAGCGCCGACTACATGGGTATGCTGGCCACGATCATGAACGCCGTAGCCGTACAGGACGCCCTGGAAAAGCTCGGCCATGACACCCGCGTGCTCTCGGCCATTTCCATGCAGGAAGTCTGCGAGCCGTACATCCGCCGGCGCGCCCTGCGGCACCTGGAAAAAGGCCGGGTGGTGATCTGCGCGGCCGGCACGGGCAACCCGTATTTCACCACCGACTCCGCCGCCGCCCTGCGCGGCATGGAGTTGAAGTGCGAGGCCATCATTAAGGCCACCAAGGTGGACGGGGTCTATGACAAGGATCCTATGAAGCACGCCGACGCCGTGCGCTTCGACAGGGTCAGCTATACCGAAGCCCTGCAAAAGCAGCTTGGGGTCATGGATTACACGGCCATCACCCTGGCTATGGAGAACAACGTGCCGATCATCGTGTGCAGCATGTTCGGCGGCAGCATCAAGCGGCTGGCGATGGGCGAGAACATAGGCACCGTGGTCTGTGCGAACGCCTGATACGCAGACCGGGAGGAATTTTATATGGAAGCTGTGAGAAAAGACGCGGAAGAACGTATGCAGAAAGCCCTGGCCGCCCTGGAACGCGACTTCGGCAAGCTGCGCACCGGGCGCGCCTCCACCTCTCTGGTGGACGGCCTGAAGGTCGATTACTACGGCACCCCCACGCCCGTCGGGCAGATCGCCTCGGTGGCCGTGCCCGACAGCCGCAGCATCACTATCCAGCCGTGGGACAAGGGCTCCTTCGCCCTGGTGGAAAAGGCCATCCTCAAGTCCGACCTCGGCCTGACCCCGATCAACGACGGCAAGATCATCCGCATCAACATCCCGCCCCTGACCGAAGACCGCCGCAAAGATCTGGTCAAGGTCGCCCGTAAATACGGCGAAGAAACCAAAGTGGCCGTGCGCAACATCCGCCGCGACGCCAACGACTCGCTGAAAAAGCTCGAAAAAGAAAAGACCCACAGCGAAGACGAGATCCAAAAAATGACCGAGACGATCCAAAAGCTCACGGACGACTATGTCGCCAAAGTGGATCAGCAGTGCAAAAACAAAGAAAAAGAGATTATGGAATTGTGAGAGGGGGGCTCTGCCCCGCACCCCGGCAGGGGGAATGATTCCCCCTGCACCCCTCGGTTGGGTGCGTGATACCCTGATAAGATGGAACGATTGCCGTGACGAAGGCCCCGCAGGAAGAATCTCTTGGGGGCCTTTTTTGCGCGAAGCGGTTGGAGGGAGAATGCGGCTTACCGTCGCATTCCGCCGGAATGCTTGCAAATGTCGTAGGACCGCTGGAAGGGCACGCCGGCTATGGCCGATTCCCAAGCCCGGCGCTCGCTTTGCAGGATCGACGAATTCTGCTATGCCTCCGGCGTCCGGGCTTCGCGCCCCGCTCCCCTGCACTCCTACCCCCGAACATCTATGGAAATCTTCTCGGAACTCTGGGCCGGCATTCTCTTCCTGCTGGATATGGCCCTGCATATCGACGTGCATCTGCGCGAGTTGGTGCAGAACTACGGGATGCTGGTCTATCTGTTCCTGTTCCTGATCGTGTTCTGTGAGACCGGTCTTGTGGTCACGCCGTTTCTGCCGGGTGACTCCCTGCTCTTCGCCGGCGGCACCCTGGTCGGCGCGGGAATGCTCGATTACATTCCCTTGTGCGCCGTGCTGCTGGGCGCGGCCATCATCGGCGACGCCGTCAACTTCCGGATCGGCAAGTGGATCGGCCCGCCGGTGTTCCAGAAAAACTACCGCCTGCTCAAACGCGAATACCTGGAAGAAGCCCACGCGTTCTATGAAAAGCACGGCGGCAAGGCGATTATCCTGGCCCGTTTCATTCCGATTATCCGTACCTTCGCGCCGTTCGTGGCCGGGGTGGCGGGTATGCACCAGGGACGTTTTCTACTTTTCAACGTCACCGGCGCCCTGATCTGGGTGTTCGGCCTGGTCACGGCCGGAGCCCTGCTCGGCAAGCTGCCCTTTGTGCAAAAGAATTTCAGCCTGCTGATCTACGGGATTATCCTGGTCTCTGTCCTGCCGGTGGTCGTCGAATGGCTGCGCCACGTCCTGCGCAAAAGGGCGACCAAAAAAGAAGCCGCCGGAGAACGGGAGTAACACTCCCCCCCCTCCGGCGACACCGCACAAACTCCTTTTCCTCCCGCTCCGGCGACATTTCCAAGCATTCCGGAGGAATGCGGCAGTGAACCGCCCCCTCCCTCACGCCGCCGCGCGCCGGTAAGGTCCCGAAATACTCTTCTCCCTCCCCTCCACGGCGGCACCCGCTCCACCAGCGCACACCCCGGCGTCGCCAAAGGGATTGCAAAGGGGTCACCCCTTTGCCCGCCGGAGGCACATCTCTTCTACACTTTCACGCCGGCCGACTCGAACGTGGCCATTTCGTTGAACACGGCGGCAGCGGCTTTGAGCAGAAAGACGGCCACGGCCGCGCCCGTGCCTTCGCCCAGACGCAGACCGAGATCGAGCAGGGGCTTTTCGCCGAGAAGCTCCAGGGCTTTGCCGTGCCCGGCTTCAGCCGAACCGTGGCCGAAAAAGCAGTACCCGGCCACGGTCGGGGCGATGCGCGCGGCGGCGGTGTAGGCGGCCGTGGCGATGAACCCGTCGACCATCACAGCCATGTTGCGCCGGGCCGCGCCCAGAACAACACCGGCCATAGCGGCGATTTCATAACCGCCGAGGGCCGCCAGGATGGCCACGGGATCGCCCGAACGCACAGCCTCGGCATTGACGCGCAGACTCCGGGCGATGATCTCGGTTTTATGGGCCAACCCCTTGGGCGGGACGCCCGCGCCCATGCCCACGGCCTCCTCGGCGGAAAGCCCGAGATAGGCGCAGAAAAGGGCGCTGGAAGGCGTGGTGTTGCCGATGCCCATCTCGCCCAGGCCGACAACGCGCATACCGTCGACTCGGGCCATTTCGGCCAGGGCAATGCCCAACTCCAGGGCGCGGACGCAGTGCTCGCGGCTCATGGCCGGGCCTTGGGAAATATCCGCCGCGCCCCGGCCGATCTTGGCCCGGATCAGGCGCTCGTGGGGTTCGAAATCGGCGAGGGCCCCGGCGTCCACGACCTGGAAGTCCATGTCGGAGGCGCGGCAGAGCACGTTGATTCCGGCGCCGCCGTTGAGGAAATTGATAACCATCTGGGTGGTGACCGCCTGGGGGGTGACGGCGATCCCTTGGGCGACCACGCCGTGATCCCCGGCGATGGTCAGCATCCTGGCCGGGCCGGCTGCGATCGGGGTCTGCCCGCCCTGGATGCAATACAGGCGGGCGGCTATGTCTTCCAGCCGGCCGAGGCTGCCCCGGGGCTTGGTCAGGTTGTCCAGATGAGCGCGGGCGGCGGGTTCAAAAGCGGTATCGACGGGCTTGAGGCCGGCGAGTTCCTGGTCAAGGGATACGGTGGGGAGGGTGTGCATGGTCGTCCTGGGTTGAAGTTCGCGGGAGGTTTTTTGTATACCGTCCGAAGGGGCGGGGCAAGGGCGTGGACTTTGCCGGGCCCTGCGGCTATACCCGAACGACCGTTTACCCCAAAGGAACAGACATATGAGCAAAACCGCCGCACAAAAGAAAACCGAGCTGAAAAAAACGGCCGCCGCCACGGCTCCGGCCAAGGCTGAAACCGCCGGGCTGACCAAGCTGGGCAAGCCCTCGGCCTTCCGCTTCGACACCCCCGAGGCGGGCATCCTGGAAGCCTTCCCCAACCGGTACCCGGGCCGCGACTACGTGATCCGCTTCGACCACCCGGAGTTCACCAGCCTGTGCCCCATGACCGGGCAGCCGGATTTCGGGCGTATCGTGGTGACTTACGCGCCGGGGGAGAAGTGCGTGGAATCCAAGAGCTTCAAGCTGTACATGGGGGCCTTCCGCAACCACGGGTCATTCATGGAAAGCCTGACCAACCGGATCGCCGACGACCTCATTGCGGTCCTGGCCCCGCGCCGGCTGACCGTGGAGGGCCTGTTCAACGTGCGCGGCGGCACGGGCATTTCCGTGCGGGTCGAGCATCTGGCCCCCGGCCTGAAAGCATCGGAAAAAGAAGAACTGCGCCGACTCTGGTAATTACGCCGCCAGGCGGCGCAGCAGGGCCGCGCAGGCCATGCCCGCGAAGATCATGAGCAGGCAGCCGCCCAGGTGCGCGAAAACATTGCAGGCCGCCCACATCGGGCGGTCTTCGTGCAGGAGCAGGGCCACTTCCGCCGCGAACGAGGAAAAGGTCGTCAGGGCGCCGAGAAAGCCGGCGACAAGGGGCGTGCGCCAGGCCGGATCCCACTGCGGCAGCGCCCCCCCGGCTCCCAGGACCACCCCCATGAGAAAGCAGCCGAGCAGGTTGGCCGCCAGAGTGCCGAGCGCCAGGGGCGGGAACAGGGCGTTGAGCAAAAGCCCCAAACCCCAGCGCAGGAGGGCCCCGAGAGCGGCGCCCGCCGATATGCCGAGAACGGTATAGATCATACGCGTCTCTCCCTTCGACGGCTTTTATGCGCTGAAACGCCCCGGAGCACAAGTGTTCCGGGGCGTTTCAAGCCGGGCGCGGGGAAGGAGTATCCGGCCCGACAAATCGGCGGGAAACCCAAAGCCTAAACCACCCATTCTCCGAGGTTGGACGAGGCGAAATTGGTGTAGGTGCGCTGCTTGGCCTTGCGCGCGCCGTAGCTCTGGTTGAAAGTGCGGCGCTCGTCGTCGTTCATGATGATCTGTACGCCGCCGGTGAACGTGCCGTCCCGCTTGGCGCGATCGAAATCCGCCGTTTCAAACTTCCAAGTCAGGTCGCCGAGCGCATTCTCTTCTTCGGCATCCGCGCCCACCGCTTCGCCCGCGGCGGTTGCGACGACTTCCTTCTCAAAGGGGAGAGATGCTTCGAGCCGCTCCAGGGTTTGTGTCTTCTTATCCTTCGAGCTCGCCGCCGGGGCTTCCGCAGCTTGCGTTTCTTCGACGGTCTCTTCGTCCTCAGTGTCCACCTTGTCGCCGGACAGGAAGCGCGCGGACTCGTCGCCGGTGTTCACGGCAACCGTGTTCTTCCCCCTGGCGGCGTTGACCACGTTGTATTCCAGGGTGCCGTGGGAGACGAGCGGGTTGTCGTCCCTCACATCGGTGTCGAACTCGGTAAAGGCCAGATCCCACTCGGCCCCGCCCATAGTCATGGTATTGCTCGGCTGGTCGTTGTGGTTGCCGATGATGATGGCGTCGTCGCCGTCGCCCGAGTCGATCCGGGTGTTGCGGCCTGTGGTCATGCGTATCCTGTCGTCGGCCGAGCCGGAAAGCACGGTGCTGCTCTCGGCGAAGCCCAGGTGGATGTCGTTCCGCTCCGCCCGGGAAGCGTCGACGCGGGTATCCTTGATAAAGCCCTTGACCGAGTTTCTGCCCTCACCCAGGGTGATGTCGGCCTTTTGGAAAGAGCCGGCCAACTCGGCGTCGCCCTCGCTCCCGTCGATGACCACGTTGGTGAACTGATTGACGGCCGCGACCTTGGGCGCGACGTTGTTGATCGCCGCCGCCGCTTCCATGAAGAACCGGTTTTCCGTCGCGGTGGGATGCGGGTTCTTGGGGGTACGGCCGGCATCTCCCTCCACGGTCTCCTTGTTCATCTGCTTCACGGCATAGTCGGATTCCAGGTTGGACTGGTAGCCGAAAAAGTTTTTGCCGGAACCACCGTACAGCTTGGCCGAGACAAAGCGGCCGGAGAAGGAATCGTCGCCGTCTTCGCCGTAAATTTCCGAGTTGTCGAAGAAAATACCGGAAAACGTGTCGTCGGCCGCGCCGCCCTTGACCTGGGATTGGGCGAAGAAGCCGGAGAATGTGTCTTTGGAGGCCCCACCGGAGACTGTGGATCCGGTAAACACGCCGGCGAAGCGGTTTTCACCTTCGCCACCGGTGATGGTGCTGTCTTTATAGCTGCCCCAGAAGGTCATGCCGCCCTTACCGCCGATGAAGGAGCCGGCTTTTTCCGAAAGGTTCAGCACGGTGCTTTGGGCATCCCCGCCCTGGACCACGTCGGCGTTGACCCGAATCAGAAAATCATTGGCGCCCTTGGCTGTGAGCACGCCTTTCTCCAGGGCTTGCGCGCCTTGCTGAATGACCGGCGCGCCGTTCTCGTCCCAGGAAATGCGGGTGTCGTCGGTGATGGAGAACTCGAGTTTTTGCGACTCTCCGTTCTGATCCGTATAGGTCAGGGTCGCCTGCCTGCCGACGCCTTTGTCGTCATTCGCGGCAATACGCAGGGTGCCCAGGCCGGCCGTAAAGCTCATCTTGCCCTCGAGCGCGGCGCGGGCCTTGCCGTAAAGGGCTTTTTGCTCCTGCTCGATGAGCTTGACATTGTCATACCCGACGATGTCGTTGGGGGCTTTTTCCGTTTTGGGTTGCGCCAAGTCCATGAGGCCGCCGGAACCGACGCGCATACGATCGGGCCGACTTTCATACCAACTGGAGGATCCTGAAACGTTCATCTCGGTACTCCGGGAAACCTATGCGCCCTCTGACGGGCAATGACACTTGGGCCACTCTTTTCGTATCGGCCGATTCCTGAGAATGTTGAGGGAAAAAAGACGAAAAAATCGAAAATACTATTATTGAATATATATTCACTGTCCGGCAACGGATTGAGGACAATATTCCACAGTGCGCCAAAAAAAAGTTGACGCCGCTGCTTCAAGCGTATAAAGAGTCTTTCTTGCGCTAAGGCGCCTTTATTCCCCGGTAGCTCAGCTGGCAGAGCGGGTGACTGTTAATCACTAGGTCGGCGGTTCAATCCCGTCCCGGGGAGCCAGAAATATCAAGGACTTTCGAGAAATCGAGAGTCCTTTTTTCATGTCCGCCGGCGTCGCCAACATGGCCAACACACCCCCCTCTTATTCAAAAGGAAGTTTCGCCGTCACGGGGAGGATTTGAGCGGTCGCGTAAAATGAGAAGGCGGCGCTCGTGGCCTTCTTTCATAACGAGACCGGCAACGAGTTTTGGGAACACCGCGGCTTTACCCTGAGAAACGACCTGCTCTACAGAAATACATCGATAAGGGGTTCTGTCCGGATTAACACATAGCTGCCGCCCGGCCGGAAATACGTTCAAGCCGGTCCTTCGGAAGGTCCGGCTTGAGTTCTCACACAAAAGGAATCAAGGGGTTACAGGAAATTACAAGCCTTTTCCATTTTCATCCGCCCTCGGCCGGCCGCTTCGCGCACGTTGCGGGAAAGCCGACCCGCACTCAAAAGTCGAACAGCTCGCCCAGAAGGCTCCCCTTTTTCTTTTTGTAGCCGTGCTCGCGGTTATGATGGTCATGGCCGTGACCATGACTGTGGCCGCGCTCGCGGCCTCCGCCTCCGCCTTCACCGTGCCCCTGCGGCCGTTGCGGCTCGGCGTGGGAGGCGGAGCGCTCGATTATTTTGTCGAGCTCGCCGCGATCAAGCCATACACCCCTGCACTGCGGGCAGTAATCAATTTCCACTCCCTGCCGCTCGCTCATCACCAGATTCACTGCATCACAAACCGGGCATTTCATAGTAGCTCCTTTTTGAGTCATCAGGTCCGGATAAAGGGTATCTCTGAGAAGCCCGACTGTATAGTATATTCGCCGGAGCAGGCCCCACCGCCTTGTATCAACCATCTTTCACGGGCTACATTGAAAATGCCTCTGGAAGGACACAGATGAACGGGAAACGATATGCGCACGCTGTATCCCACGCTATTTCTACTGCTCGGCTTCCCCGCATGGGATTGGCCGCCGGGAACAGTACGGGCTTTGACCTTTATCCGCCCGAGGCGATAGCCGGCAAAGGGGTATTGCTCCTTGCGGACAGAACCGGTGGATGCGCGGGCGGTTATCGACCTGTACGGCGCCGACGGCAATAACGTTTCCACCTTGCCCGCTCAGGCGCTGATGCCCCCGCCCATTCCCGCTCCCGCTCAGGATGTCCATTTTTACCGGATTTACCTGCCCCGGTACCGGCTGCGGCACGGCGGGACCGCGCAATACAAGATCGGCAAAAGCGAAGCGGCGGCCCCGGGGCTCATGTACGTTCCCCTGAGCACAAGTATTGAGGTCTGCAAGGCCAACCCCGGCTGGACCGAAAATCCCGTCGGCACTTCCCTCCTCCGGCCGCACGTCGCCTCCCGGGTGGCGGGCTCGGCCGATGACCACATGGATATCTTCGCCAAAACATTCGGAACTATGATGCACGGAGCCCGGAGGTCGGTACTGGACCGGGGTTGCTTTGATTCAAACAGAGGATCCTGAAAAGCTACTCTGTGGGAAGCAGGATTCCGAGGTTCAGCGTGGAGGTTCCGGAATAGATCTTCAAACGATCAAATTTGATATAAGCATTCATAAAAATACAATAATTAAGGCATATTATATATATTTATTTTGCCCGTATTTTACGGTATGAAGTACACCAGCTTCGGAGACTGGAAAAAATCATGATCATAAAAAATAGTCCGATACCTTATCAAGGAAGCAAACGTAGACTGGCTCCTTTGATACATCAATTTTTACCTAAAAATATAACTTCATTTTACGAACCTTTTGCCGGCTCGGCTGCATTATCCATCTATCTTGCCGTTAATACAGAATGTAAGAAATTTATTATTGGAGATAACTGCGAACCACTAATTGAGTTATTAGAATTGATTGTAACTACTCCGTCTTTTGTCATTGAAAAATATACTGAACTATGGGGAAGGGGCGTTGAGAAAAATTCGAATTGTTTTATAGAAACACGAAATTTCTATAATACGTATAGAGACCCAGTGTCTCTTCTATACTTAATATGTAGATGTGTAAAAAATGCTGTTCGATTTAATACCAAAGGGTATTTTACGCAGTCTGCCGACAAACGTCGTACAGGCATGCATCCTAAAAAAATGGAACAAGCGATATACTATACTTCAGAATGCCTGAAAGGGAAAACCGAATTTCGAGTGGGTGACTGGGAAAATACACTTCTTGATGCTGATGAAAACTCATTTATATATATGGATCCGCCATATTTGGGCACATCTGTGGGTTCAGACAAACGATACCACACGCAGCTGTCACAAAGCAAACTAATCGAAGGGTTGTTGCGCCTACAAAAGCGTAGAGTTCCTTTTGCACTCTCTTACGACGGGAAAACCGGCAATAAAGAATATGGTCCTCCCTTACCGGAATATATGGGCTTAAATAGACTCCTGCTCCATGCCGGCAGATCGGCACAGGCAACTCTCAACGGAATTGACGCGGAAACCTATGAGAGCCTGTACACTTGGGGGTACAATGTACCACCCACACGTGAACCCGTTTATTACACCCCAAGAGCTAAAGAACACCAATTATCGCTTGCCTAGAATTCTATTTTTTATTTCTGTATCGATGCTGCCGCCTTTCTTTTTTAAATCTGCCTTCAACCTATCAAATAGAGCAACATCATCTCCATCAAACTGCAGATCTACCCTTCTCACTTCTTTTGTTGCAACATGCGTATATGCTTCTGGCGATGCCCAATAGCAATTTCTGCAAACATCCTTATCTCTTGTTCCGTTGAAATTAGGACAATGTTCGCAAGACCATGACTTTGCCCGCTGACTTGAAGCGTCCAGCAGCATAAAATCTTTCGGGCTTAGCCCATCATTCTCCCCAGATATCTGATAGGGAATCCTATGGTCTATTTGAAGATAGCGAGAAGGCAACGCTGCGCCTGACATCCCATCTTTCTCTCCGTATTCCTCAATGAGAGTTCGTTTGAAACTTTTCGGAAAAACTTTCCTGCCTTCGAGTCTTCCATGCTTAATATCTTTTGGATCTCCGAATGTATATGCAGAAATTTTTCTTCCTGTAGCGTTGCTGACAACCTTACTGCTGACAAGCGGTATTCCAAGCTCCTTTACATCACCAGCAGCTCTTGGTGGGTGATCATACCCATATAGCTCTTTGAGCTCTTCAGTCGTTATTTTTCCATGCTGAAGAATGTGATCAATGACAATTTTGGCACGCTTTGCTGTTACTTTTTTGACAAACTCAACCAAGATTGGATTGAATCCGGGTACGTCAGTTGTCATGATAATCTTTCTCGATAGACGGCTATAGTGAATGCGTAGAATGTTTGGGTATACACGCGATTGATGCGCTACTTACTCCCTCGCAGCAGAACAATCCGCGCTTGCACTTCCCCCAGAAAATCGCGGGCATCAACACCAAGCGCCTCCGTCAGCAACAGGAACGTCACCATTGAGGGGGCCGAAGCCGACCGCTCCAGCGTCCGGATATTAATTTCCGACCCTCCAATCCGCACCGCCAGTTCCGACTGGGTCAGCCCGGCCATTTCGCGATGCCGGCGCAGGACATAGCCAAAAGCTTCGCGAAATTCAGGGATATTTTTCATTCCACTAAAATATCACCGGAGCCAAGTAATGCACTTTGCCGATAAAATATTATCTGCCACGCTTCTCCTATCGCCCATGCCGCTGTGCCTGCTTTCGGCCCGCGCAAGACCGTGACCACCGGAGCCACCATGACCGCCAAAATCACCCCGGAGGCCGAAGACCATGCCTCGTACGGGGCGGGTGAAGCATTCTACGCCCGACTGAAAGATGCCGTGAGTTGCCGCGATTCGGCGGAATTGGCCGAGTTTTTCGGCGTGACCTACGCCGTCGCTTCAGACTGGAAGCGCCGAGCCCGCCTGCCCACCACGCAGCCCGATTGAAGCTGCGGGGCATCAGTCCCGAATGGGTTCAGTCGGGCTGCGGTTCGAAAGAACCGCCATACCCGCCGTGCGGTGATGATCGGGCGGGCTTGCGTGTGACCTGCCCCCCAGGTCCGATCTCCTGCGGATGTTGGCGGCATGTGGGCACTGCGCGGCCTGGGCAGCCCCGGTGACGATGACGCCGTATGAGACGTAAGCGAGCCCCCCCGAAGACTGACGTCTTCGGGGGGGCCGGCCGTCCACCGACGCTCCGCCGGTCTTACTTCCAATCCGGTATCGGCAGTTCCACCCTTCTCATGAACTTGTCGGTAACCACGTCGGGATTTTGCAACTTGGCGACCTCTTCCTTGGAAAAACGGTCGATGCCGACGAAAAAGGCCGCGATCTGATCCTGCCACTGTTCGGCCTTGGAGCGGCCGCCGGGCTCCTTGGTCATCACGGCCAGGGATTCCTCGTAGGTCCAGCGCGGATGCAGTTCGAGATCGCCCTTGGACTCCTCTTTGGTCATCCTGATGCCGCAGAACTCGTTCATATACTGGCGGTGCAGTTCGACGATACGATCGCTGTTGCCTTCCTCGCGCATCATCTTGGCCACCCGGAAGTGGACACGCAAGAACTTGGCCACCAGATCCGGGTTGGCGTCGCACCACTCCCGGTCGCCCACGTAGGAAGCCACGGAGGGCGCCTTGAGCGTGGCCCCGGTGCCGGCCAGAAGCCAGCCGTTGCGATCCGCCGCGAAGGTGTAAGGCGCCCACAGACAGACCGCGTCACCGATCTTGCGCTCAAAGGCGGGCACGGCGGAGGCCTGGTCCATGTTCACCAGGGTCACGTCGTCAAAGGTCAGGCCGAGCACCTCGAGCCATTTGCCGATCAGGTAATGCACCGTGGTCTGGGTGGTGTAGAGAATTTTCATGCCCTTGACCGTTTCCGGGCTGCCGTAGACCTCCGGGTAGTCCGGGTTCCAGCCTTTGACCTTGCTTGCCGGGTGTCCCGGCCGGATGTACAGGCGGTTGATGCCTTCGTCGATGGTCGCGGCAACGGAGTAAACGTCGTAGCGGATAATCCCGGTCAGTTGCCCGCCGGCCCCGGTGGAGCCCAGCACCCACTGTTTTGCGGGCAGGGCCTCCATCTGGGCCGGACCGCTGGTGAACAGGTGCATGACGATGTCGAGGCCTTCCTCTTTGTCCCAGCCCATCTTTTTCGCATACCAGATGTTGAAGCCGGGGGACTCGTCAATCCAGCAGGTGTCGATGCGGATCGGCTTGTTGTCCGCTCCGGCGAAACCGGCCAGACAGACCAGGGCCAGGGCGGCCGTGGCGATTAAGCGCAGTGTTCTCATAACATACCTCCATTCTCGTGCCGCGGGGGGACGGTTGGCCCGGCGCGCGTCCGCAACGCGTCGCCGGTTGGGACGGTGGCTCAGCGCGTGCACTCGTCGATCAGATACAGGATGTTCCGATACGGCTTGCCGCCGTGCAGGGTCAGGCCCACTTCACAGGTGCGCGAGGAACTGTACCCTTCCGCGCAGCCGTTGATCTGCTCTTTCAGCGTGCTCAGGGCCGCGGCGTTGAGCTCCGGCCGGGTGAATCCCTTGTCGCCGGAAAAACCGCAGCAGAATATTTTATCCGGAATAACCGCCTCGGTCACGCACTTCAGGGCGACATCGCGGAATTTTTCCACCCGGCCCAGTTCCCGCGTGGAGCAGGTCGCGTGCAGGGCGATTTTGCGGTTCTTGCGCTCAAAGCGCAGCTTGTCCGCAAGGTGTTCAAGGACAAAAGCGACAGGTTCAAAAATCCCGATTCGGGGGTCCATCTTCTTTTTCATCCGGGCCACACAGGGGCTGGTCTCGCACAACACGGGAAACTCGCCGTTGTTGGTCGCGGCCAGCAACACCGCCTCCAACTCCTTCAGTTTGGCGTCGGCCTGTTCATGCAGTCCCTTGGTCTCGAACATCTTGCCGCAGCACAGTCCTTTGGTCTTGTCCGGGACGATCACGTTGTACCCGGCCCTTTCCAGCAGGCGCACGGTCACGTCCATCAGCGGATCGCTCATGGGAGTGCCGTCCCCGTCTTTGTCGACATACCCCATCATGCGCACCGCGCAGGACGGGTAATAGACCACCGAGGGCGCCCCGGCCTTCGTTCCCGGCCTGGGAATGCGGCCGCCGCCGGTCAGGAGCGCCTCACGCAGGTCCGGCACCTTCATGCCGGTGATCGCCTTGGAGATTCCCCCCGTGGCCTGGGCGAGGTTGTGCCCCATCAGCTTGTGCAGACCCGAGCCGAAGCCGAGCAGGCTCGAGGCCGCCGTCTCCACCAGGCCGAAGTGCTTGGCCACGGACGAGGCCATACTCCTGCTGAAGGGCGAATGTCCCTGCCCGCGCAGTTGCTTCATGTATCCGGCGATGTCGATGCCCAGGGGGCAGCGGCCGGCGCACAGGCCGTCGGCCGCGCACAGATCCACGCCGATGTTCTTGAACGCCGCTTCCCAGCGGTCGGCCTGCGCGGTTTTGCCGTCCTTGCGCAGACCGGCGATGGTCCGCCGGGCGTAGATTCGCTGCCGGGATGAAAGACCGACGCTCCCCGAGGGGCAGACGTATTCGCAGAACCCGCAGTCGATGCAGGTATCCACGAACTTGTCCACGGCCACGGCGTACTTCATGCCCTTCAGGTGACATTCCGGGTCGTCGTTGAGGATCACGCCCGGATTCATAATCCCGAGGGGGTCGATAATCCGCTTCAACTCATGCATGACCTCGACCAGGGCGTCGCCCCACTCCAGGCGCATGAAGGGCGCCACGGCCCGGCCCGTGCCGTGCTCGGCCTTGAGGGCGCCGCCGAGATCGACCACCACCTTGGCCGCTTCCTCAATCACCAGGGCCACGCGGGAGAGGGCCTCCTGGTCGTTGATCCGCAAGGGGATGGAAAAGTGGATGTTGCCGTGCAGGGCGTGGCCGTGCACCCCGGACTTGGTGAAGTCGTGCCGGCGCAGAATGTCCACAAAGGCCCGGCAGGCCTCGGGCAGGTGGTTGATGGGCACGCAGTAGTCTTCGGAATAGGCGAACTCTTCCGGGTCGCGGGTGCCGGCCAGCAGGGGGAACAGGGCCCGGCGCACGTTCCACAGAGCCTCACAGACGGCCGGGTCGGTCTCGAACGCCGGCGGCGAAACGGGCGGGATCTCCCGGAACACGGCCTCGACATCGGCCACGTTCTTGGCCAGCTCCGCCTCGTTCTCGGCGTTCGTTTCCAGCAACAGGGCGCAAGCGTCGTCGCCGAGGCCGCGCAAAAAGTCCGGAAAGGTCGGGAGCTGCATCAACGCGTTCAGGGACACGGAATTGAGAAACTCCACCGCGTACATGGAACAGCGTTTTTCCAGCAACAGCACGGCTCCGATGGCCTCGTCCAGGGTGCGGAACCCGACCAGGGCGGTGGAACGATACGGTCGCACGCGCTCGGTGCGGATGGTGATCGAGTTGATGAACCCCAGTGTGCCCTCGGAGCCGATCATCAGATGGGCGAGGATTTCCACCGGATCGTCGAAATCGGTGAATGCGTTCAGGCTGTACCCGTTGGTGTTCCGGATCTTGAACTTGCGGATAATCATCTCGCGCATGTCCGCGTTGCCCATGATCCGTTCCCGAAGGCCGGCAAGTTCCCGCAGCAGGCCCGCGTGGCTTTGGCGGAACGCGGCCACGCTGTCGGGGTCTTCCGTATCCACGCTTGCCCCGTCGGCCAGGGTGAAGTGCAGACCGGTCATCATGCTGTAGAGATTTTTCTCCACGGTGCAGCCCAGGCCGGCGGCCTTGGTCGAGGCCATGCCGCCCATCCCGGCCGCGCTGATCGACGACGGGTCGGCCGTCATATAGCGGCCGTAAGGCTTCAGGGCCGCGTTGACCTCCGCGCCGATAACCCGGCACCGCGCCCGGACCCGCTCACCGTTGTCGAGCACGTCGATCCGCTGCCAGTAGGGGCCGATCTGGCGCACGGTCACGTCCCTGGCGATGGTCTGGCCGCTCACGCCCGTGCCGGAGCCCCGAAAGGTCAGGCTCACGCCCGTTTCACGGGCTATGCCGAGTAAAATTCCCAGTTCCTCCGGGTCATGGACGTCCACCACCGCCTTGGCGGTAGGCTCAAAGGGGCTGCCGTCGACGGAGTACGCCTTGACCAGCAGTTCGTCGGTGTAGACCCGCCCCTCCGGCAGGAGTTGCCGCGCTTTGGCGGTAAATCTGTTATAATCGGGCATACTGCGCTCCTCGTGAAATCGCTCGAGGGAGTTGCCGCCCCCGCCGCCTTATGCGCGCGGCGAAGCGGAGTTGTGGAATCGGCGGCGCGCCGGCGGGAGACCCGAGGTTCCGGTTCGGGTCAACCCACACCTGATCCGGCGCGCCGCGCCCGTTCGGGGGACGACAATACGCCCCCCGGCCCGGCCGGAGCTTCCGTCCCCCGGTCTCCGGCCGGGTTGCGGGAACCTAGACCGCGTTCCAGCCCGTTTCAAAGGCGGCGGTATTGCTCTGCTCAAATTTTTCCTTGCCCTTTTTGCGGAACATGTCGTTCATGCCGCGCAGGCCGTCCTCGTAGCCGAAATCCCCGAGCAGCCGGAGCAGGGCCCCGGTCATGATCACGTTGGCGCCCTTGAGGTTGCCTATCTTCTGGGCCAGGGACGAGCAGGGCACCCGGTGCAGGGAAACGTCCGAACGCGCGAACCCTTCACCGGTAACGAGGTCGCTGTTAATCAGAACGGTGCCGCCTTTTCTGACCAGTGTACCATACATGGCAAGCGAAGGTTCGTTCATGGCCAGAAGCAGGTCGGGCTCTTCCATACAGGGGTTGTAGACCGTGTCTTCACTATACTTGACCGTGCAGTTGGCCGTTCCGCCCCGCATGGCCGAACCGTAGGAGGGACTCCAGGTGGCCTGCCGGCCGTTGAAGAGCGCCACTTCGGCCACGATCAGGCCGCAGGTCAGCACGCCCTGGCCCCCGAACCCGGCAAAAAGTATCTCGCGCATCAGCGTTCCTCCCGTTTCTTGAATTCTCCCAGCGGATAGTAGGGAATGATCTCTTCCTCAATCCGCTTCATGGACTGCATGACGTCCAGGCCCCAGTTGGTGGGACAGGGCGAGAGCACCTCCACCGTGGAGTATCCTTCCTTGTTGATCTGGGCCTGCAGGGCGTTCTTGATGTATTTTTTGACCGCGTTGACCCGTTTGGGGCTGGTCACTGCCCCACGAGCCGCGTAGGCCACGTTGAACTGCGAGGCCACCAGCTCGGGGAAGCGGATCGGGTTGCCCGTGACCGCGCAGTCGCGCCCTTTGGGCGAGGTGGTGGTCTTTTGCCCCGGCATGGTGGTCCAGCTCATCTGGCCGCCGGTCATGCCGAAGTTGGTGTTGTTGATCGCGATCATCGTGATGTTCTCATTGCGGTAGGCGGCGTTCAGGGTCTCCGCAATGCCTATGCTGTAGGCGTCGCCGTCGCCCTGGTAGGCGATGACCGTAACCTCGGGCTTGATCCGCTTCATGCCCGTGGCCACGGCCGAGGCCCGCCCGTGCGGGCAGTGCAGGCGATCCGCCACCAGGCCGCCGCCGAGCAGGCTGGAACAGCCCACCCCGATGGGGAAGATCACGTTGCTCTCCTGCCCCAGTTCCTCCAGGCATTCGGCGATAAGCCGGATGACGATGCCGTGCCCGCAACCGGGGCAAAAGCTCGTTGGTTTGTCGATAATGGCGGGCGTTTTCCGTGAGACGGCCATCAGTAGGTCTCCTTCAGCGCGCCGGAAAGAACTTTGTCAAAGCCCTCCCGGATGAATTTTTCGGACGGGACGCCGTACACACAGGGCAGGCAGTAGGCGGGCACATGACGATCCGCGCGGGTCTTGGCCAGGGCCAGGGCCACGTCGTCCACCAGTTGCCCGGTGGCGTTGGCTTCCACCGTGATCAGCCCTTTGACCGCCGGGTTCACCGCCTCAAATGCCTTGATCGGGAACGGCCAGGCCGTGATCGGCCGGATGAACCCGACCTTTTTGCCCTCGGCCCGCATCCGCCGCACCGTGCCTTTGGTGGAGCGGCCGGGCAGACCGTACGAGACGAACACGTACTCCGCGTCTTCCAGGCCCTCGGCCTCCCAGCGCTGCTCGTTCTCACGGATGGCCGCGTGCTTGGCGTTCAGGGCCACGGCTTCTTTCATGGAGTCGCGGTCGAAGATGCCGATTTTCTTGTAGGTGTACCTGCCGTCAAAGGCCCAGGGGAGTTTTGGGGGCTCGATGAAGTCCGGCAGGGTGCAGGGCTCCATCATCTGACCGAGGGCGCCCTCGGTCATGAAAATCGTGACCACCCGGTACTTTTCCGCCAATTCGTAGGCCGTGAGCATAAGGTCGACGGCCTCCTGAATGGAGGACGGGCAGAGCACGATACAGCGGTAATCGCCGTTGCCGCCGCCCCTGGTCTCGCGAAAGTAGTCGCACTGGGAGGAAAAAAGCGTGCCCAGGCCGTTGCCGTAGCGCACCACGTTGACCACCACGCAGGAGAGTTCCTCGTCGGAAAGCACCGAGACGCCTTCCTGCTTCAGGCTGATCCCCGGCCCGGAAGAAGCCGTCAACGCCCGCGCCCCGCAAGCGGCCGCGCCCATGACCATATTGATCGCCGACAGTTCGCTTTCAGACTGGATGAACTGCCGGCCGAGCTCCGGCAGGCGTTTGGCCAGATACTCCATAATCTCGGAAGACGGCGTGATCGGGTAGCCGGCGTAAAACTGCACGCCGGCCCGGACGGCCGCTTCCGCGATGGCTTCGTTGCCTTTCATCAGTTGTGCCATTACATGCCTCGCTTATCGAAAATAGTTCCGCTCAGGCCCGGGTCTGTCGGCCGGCCTCTTTGGGCGCGCCGATGATTTCAAAAACCCGATCCGGGCACATGGTGTAGCACATGCCGCACTTGACGCACTTGGCGTCGTCCACCTGGACCGGGCGGTATCCGGCCGGGGTGAATTCGTCCGAGAACGAGATGGCTTCCTGCGGACAGTAGGCCGCGCACAGGCCGCACTCTTTGCAGCGGCTCTGGGTGACGATTATTTTATCCATTGACTCCTCCGGGGTCGGCGGTTCCCCGCCCTGCCCGCGCGGGTGTGAGAGGGTGCCGTTCGGGCTCCGCCGTCCGCGCGGACGGCGGAGCCTGGTTCATTGTGCCTAAGCCGTGGCCGTGGCGGCCCGGCCGAGTTCTTCCGTAAAGCGCTTCTTGCCGCGCAGGGCCAGTATCGCGCCGACGGCGCCGAACAGGCAGACGATGATGTCGTAGATGAAGATGTAGTTGTAAGCCGCGTTGCCGTAGGTATCGATCCAGTGGCCGAAGAGAATGAAGATGAACAGGTCCGGAGAGTAGCCGATGGCGCAGACGATGCCCGCCGTGATGGCCGCGTATTTGACCGGCAGCTTCATTTCCGAAGGCACGGCAAACATGGTGCCGCGCGCCGTGAAGGTGAACACGCCCATAAGCAGCATGAGCGCGATGGCCACGGCGATGGGCGCCCCGGCCGGCAGGAACATGATCGTCAGCACCACGGCGGCCGCGCCGATCCAGGAAACGAGCAGAATCTTGGTCACCGAGCCGACCTTGTCGCCCAACGTGCCGCCCACCGGGGACATAATAAAGCGAATCCCGTAGGTGCGGATAATCGCGAGGCTGCCGGAGAAGACCACGGAAACGCCGAGCACATTTGTGAAGTATGGCGTGAAGTAAGAGATGGAGCAGTACAGGGTGTAGGTGGCGAACACCGCCAGGCCGGCGAACCAGGTGAAGGGGTTGCGCAGCACGATAAAGAAGTCGCCCAGGGTGATCGGGTCGCGGTGTTCGTTGACGATGCCGCGCTCGCGCAGCTTGGCCGGGCCGTCCACCAGGAAGTACAGAACCACGGAGCAGGCGATGCCGCAGATCCCGAAGAAGATCAGCACGGCCTGGAAGCCGAGCACTTCATCTATATAGCGGGCGAAGACCCACAGGGCGATGGCGTTGACAATCACGCTGCCGAGCCCGGCAAAAGCCTCGGCAAAGCCGAAGATCTTGCCCTGGTTGTTCTCGTCCGTGAGCAGGCGCACAACCTTGATGTGCGCCGGGAAGAGCATGAACAGGCCGGTTACGGCGAAGCCCGCGAACACCAGCAGGGCGAAGTCGTAGCTCAGGTTGAAGGCCAGGAGGATCGACAGCAGCGAGGTGCCCAGCAGACCGCCGATGTACAGGGTTTTATGGTTGAACTTGTCGGAGATGATCCCCCCGATGGGAGCGCCGATAATGTTGCCCCAGCCGAAGATCATCACCAGGATGCCCAACTGGGCGTTGCTGGCGTTCAGGGCCTTGAGGGTGGGGTCATAGAGCACGTACTGCACGAAAGGCGCGGCGTAGGTGATGGCATAGGCCATGCCGCAAAAAAATAAGGTGACGAATGTCCTCATGTTGAAAGCTTTGAAAAGGGATTGTGACATGCCGGACTCCTTGCCTGCACCGTTTTCCCAGGCTGTTGAAGGTTCTGCGATGATATGCTCCAGACGGCCTCGGCCGTCGAAATACGGAAAACCATTTCCCCTTGGGGGCCGTGCCTGGGGTCAGGACTCGTTAATCCGCCTGCTGCAAAGACGGCTTTTCGCGGACGGCGTCTTAACGAGTCCTGACCCTAGTTGG
>JAVBQP010000095.1:0-4995 GCA_031548905.1 Desulfovibrio sp.
AAAATGCGCTCGTCGTTCTAGCCGCATCGAGTTCACGTATGCCGGCCGGCCGTAATGCCCTGACCCTGCTTTTCTGCCCTGACGGCCGGATTCTCAAAAACCGGCTGGAGGCCCTGTACGCCGCCCAGGCCAAAGAGACGGCCGCCCTGGTCCGGCACGTGTTCTGGGCGGACGAAGGGCTTGGCGACGCCTTTTGGGAACATTTGATGCTCCAGGGCCTGTTCGCCCAGGCCAAGTTCCTGGTGGTCCGCAATGCCGACAAGTTGCTGAAAGACAGTTGGGACAAACTCGCGCCGCATATGAGCGCCCTGGCCGGGTTGCCCGCCGCCGGCACCACACCCCGCCTGCTGCTGTGCTGCGAGGGCGCTTTTGAGCGAGGCGCTCCCAAGGTCTCGCAGGTGCTGCAAAAGCTCCCTGTATACGAACTCGCCCGCCAAAGAGGACTGGTGGAGATTTTACCGGGCCTCACCCCCAACAGCATGGCCGGGTTCGTCAAATCCGAAGCCGGCCGCCTGGGCCTTTCCCTCACGGCCGAGCAGATCCGCTCCCTGGCCGAGCTCCTGCCGGCGGACGGATTCGCGGCTTCGGCGGAACTGGCCAAGCTCGCCCTTCTGGCCGACACCTCCGGCAAACTGCCTGAGGGCGCCTTGCGCGGTCTGGAATCCTCCGACACCATCAATGCGTTTTCCATCCTGCGCACCATGCAGCGGGGCGATGCCGCCACGGTCTGGCGCGGTGTGGCCGAATGCTCCGGCGCGGATTCGGGAATTTTCGGTTTTCTCGCCATCCTGCGTGGCGAGGCGGGAATCCTCTGGCAGTTGTTGATGGGAGAAACTCCCGGCAGGGCCTGGGATCTGGAGTATAAGAAAAAAGTCGCCGTCAGCCTGGGCCCGGCGGGGGTCGCGGCCATGTGGGATCTTGCCCTTGCGGCGGAAAAAGGGATAAAGTCCGGTGAAAGAACCCCGGATCAGGCCTTTGAATTACTCACGGCCGATCTGTTCCGGCTTTTCGGCAAAGCCGGCCTCGGCCGGTGAACCTTTTCCCCTCCCCGCCCCTATGTCACACTATCTCGGCCATCGCGGGCGCTTGCGCGAACGCTTCCTGTCATCTCCGGAGACCCCTCCGGACTATGAACTGCTGGAGTTGTTGCTCGGCTACGTCATTCTGCGCAAAGACACCAAGCCCATAGCCAAAGATCTGCTGGAACGCTTCGGCTCCCTGCGCGCCGTGCTGGACGCCAGAGCCGAGGAACTGGTTGAAGTGCGGGGCATTGGCGAAGGGGTGATGAATTTCTGGATGCTGATTCGGGAAGTTATGAACCGCTACGATGAGAGCCCCTTGCGCCTGCGCGAGAGCCTGTGCTCGCCGGAGGAAGTCGCGGCCGTGGCCCGCAAGCGCCTGGGCCGGCTCCCCCATGAAGAAGTCTGGGCCGCGTACGTGGACAACAAAAACCGCCTTCTTTCCTGGGAGCGCGCCTCCAAAGGCACCATCAACACCTCGACCATCTATCCCCGCGAGATCATGGAACGCGCCCTGCGCCTGAAGGCCGCCGGGGTGATTCTTGTGCACAACCACCCTTCCGGTGATTCCACCGCCTCCGGGGCGGATCTGGAAATCACCCGCCGGGTGAAACAGGCCGGAATACCTTTGAACATCCGCCTGCTCGATCACGTCATCGTTACCGAAGGCGGCTGCCGGAGCCTTCTGGAGGAGGGATTGCTTGAGTAACGCCGCCTTTGTCGAAAGCCGGACCTACCGCTCGACGGTCGGCCTGCTGAGTCTCTATTGTCTGTATAGGGTGCTTCTTTTCGCCTGGGGTTTGTGGCCGTTCCTCCAATGGCATTTCAGAGAAAACGACCTGGGCCTGGCCGAGTTTCTCATCAGCTACCCCCTCATCTGCATCACACCCGCCGTGATCCTGCTTATGCTCGTGCTCAACCTGTATCACGGCGGGAAGGCGCGCACCGCGCGGCTGGTTCTTCTGGGCGGTTGGTTGTTGTTCGACCTGCGGGCTCTTCCCCTTCTGTTTTCTTTCCAGATGGACGCCCTCAACATTCTACTTTTCCTGTTCAATGTGCTCTGTATGGGGCTGCTGCTTTTCGTGCTGCGGCGCGACGGGCAAACGCCCCGGGCCGACGCCCCAAAACGGGCCGAGTAAAGGTTGCGGTATACCCCCCAAAAGCCTCCCCTCATTGTCTGAAGCCCCGCCTGGGCCGGCTTCTCTTCTTTCCGGCCAAACGCGACCCGACCAACCGACAAACAATATAATCCACCGGACGGCCGCAAAGCCGCCTTTCCGCGCCGCCGCCTTTGACAATTCTTTTCCCGGTGTTATCTTCATCGAAAATCCGAAATCGGGGAAGGCCGCACCGGCACTCCCCCCGCCGAGCCCAGAAGAGGGGAACCTTCATGACATACGATACCGCCGATACAGACAACATCCAGGCCGCTCCCGAGAGTTTCGCCGAACCTCGCGTGCCGGTGGATGAAAATGCTTCCCCCCCCAAGGAGGAGGAGCGCCCCGACCTGCCCGATCGCCTGCCGGTTCTGCCCGTGCGCGATGTGGTCATATTCAACTATACCATTTTACCGCTGTTTGTCGGGCGTGAATCGTCCATGCACGCCGTTGACGCCGCCCTGAACGGCAACCGCTATCTTCTGGTTCTGACCCAAAAGGACGAACACGTCGACAACCCCGGCCCCGAAGATTTGCATCCCGTCGGCACCGTGGTCATGATCATGCGTATGCTGAAACTCCCCGACGGGCGCCTGAAGCTTCTGGTCCAGGGGGTGAGCCGGGCTCAGGCCATGGCGTTTTCCGTGGACAAGCCTTACCTGGAAGCTGAAATCCAGGCCCTGCCCGAGCGCGAGGAGCTGGCTTCCGGCATCGAGCTTGAAGCCATGATGCGCGCGGCCCGCGAGCAGACCGAGAAAATCCTCAACTTCCGGGGCATGTCCTCGCCGGACATCATGAACGTGCTCATGGGCATCGATCATCCCGGCCGGTTGGCCGACCTGATCGCCTCCAACCTGCGCCTGAAGCTCGACGAGGCCCAGGCCTTGCTTGAGACCCTCGACCCGGTGGAACGCCTGCGCATGGTCAACGTCCATCTGGCAAAAGAGGCCGAGGTGGCCTCCATGCAGGCCCATATTCAGGAAACCGCGCGCGAGGGCATGGACAAGGCCCAGCGCGACTACTACCTGCGCGAGCAACTGAAAGCCATCCGCAAGGAACTGGGGGAAAACGCCCCCGGCGAGGAGGACGACCTCGGCGAGCTGATCGAGGCCCTGAACAAGGCCGATCTGCCCGAAGAAGCCCGCAAGGAGGCCGACAAACAACTGCGCCGCCTGCAATCCATGCATACGGAATCTTCCGAGGCCGGCGTGGTGCGCACTTATCTGGAGTGGCTGGCCGAGCTCCCCTGGAACAAGATTTCCCGCGACCGTCTGAACATCGTCAAGGCCGCCAAAATACTGGACGAGGATCACTACGGCCTGGAAAAGGTCAAGGACCGCATCCTCGAGTTTCTGTCCGTGAAGAAGCTCAACCCCAAGTCCAAGGGGCCCATTCTGTGCTTTGTCGGCCCCCCCGGCGTGGGCAAAACATCCCTCGGCCGGTCCATCGCCTCGGCCCTGGGCCGGACCTTTCAACGCATGTCTCTGGGCGGTATGCGCGACGAGGCGGAAATCCGCGGCCACCGGCGTACCTACGTGGGCGCCCTGCCCGGCCGGATCATCCAGGGGCTCAAGCAGGCCGGCACCCGTAACCCGGTTTTCATGCTTGACGAAGTGGACAAACTCGGCGCCGATTTTCGCGGCGACCCGTCTTCCGCCCTGCTGGAAGTGCTGGACCCGGAGCAAAATTTCTCGTTCAGCGACCACTACCTGACCCTGCCCTTCGATCTCTCGAAGGTCATGTTCATCTGCACGGCCAACCACCTGGACACCATCCCCCGGCCGCTGCTGGATCGTATGGAGGTCATCCGCATTCCCGGCTATACCATGCAGGAAAAGCTCGGTATCGCCGAACGCTACCTGGTGGCCCGCCAGGCCAAGGAAAACGGCCTGAAGAAAGACGAAATCGTCTTCCCGGCCGAAGTGTTGCAAAAAGTTATCGAGGAATACACCCGCGAAGCCGGCGTGCGGAACCTGGAGCGGGAAATCGGCTCCCTGTGCCGCAAGATCGCCCGCAGGAAGGCCGAAGGCGCCAAGGGGCCGTTCACGGTCACCCCGGCCCTCGTGGCCGAGTTGCTCGGCGCGCCGCGCTTCCAGGATGAGGATATCGACGCGGTTCCCCTGCCCGGTCTGGCTGTCGGCCTGGCCTGGACGCCGGCCGGCGGCGAAGTGCTGAACGTGGAAGTTTCCACCATGCAGGGCAAAGGCGGCGTGACCCTGACCGGCCAACTCGGCGACGTGATGAAAGAAAGCGCCCAGGCGGCCGTCAGCTACGCCCGCAGCCATGCGGAAGCCCTGAACATCGACCCGGAGTTCAGCACCAACCGCGATATCCATATCCACGTGCCGGCGGGCGCCACACCCAAGGACGGCCCCTCGGCCGGCGTGACCCTGGCCACGGCCCTGGTCTCTTCCCTCACCAACAGGGCCGTGCGGCCCAAGCTCTGCATGACCGGCGAGGTCACCCTGCGCGGCCGCGTCCTGCCGGTGGGCGGCATCAAGGAAAAAATCCTCGCCGCCGTCGCCAGAGGCATGACCGATGTGCTTATCCCCAAGCGCAACATCAAAGACCTTGAGGATATCCCGGCTGAACTCCTGGCCAGGATTTCCGTCCACCCCGTGGAAACCCTCGACGAAGTCTTCGCCCGGGCTTTTGCCGAAGTGCAAAAGCGGGGCAAGAAGAAATAAAGAGACGTCGGGAGACGAGCCACAAGGGTTACAGCTCGAGAGGTCCTTTCCCCTTTTTCCCCATCGCCAAGAGCGCCCCGGCCGCCTGAACGGCCGGGGCGCTCTTGGCGCTGGGGGGTCTCAACCTTTTCT
>JAVBQP010000064.1:0-53231 GCA_031548905.1 Desulfovibrio sp.
CCCAGACCGGCGCCGGCTTCGATGAACACCTTGTGCTTCGCCGTGGTCAACGCTTTCACGCCCGCGGGCGTAATCGCGACGCGGTTCTCATTGGCCTTGATCTCTTTCAGAACGCCTACTTTCATGTGATTTCTCCGAGGGTTTTTGTTCTGTAACCGTTTGCACTTTTTATAAAAAGTGCGCCCATGTCACCCGGCGCCCCCCGCATTCCGTCCAAGGCGGTCGACGTCGTTTTTGAAGAGATGCACTCGGAAAAGTATATACGCCTCACCTCTTGAGAGCAAGCCGAAACCATTCCCATTCCATCCCTACACCAAGGAATTATCTATTTTTATCAATGAAAACAATGAGAATTCTGCGCAGCACTATCTCCCGGCGGGAGGTTCGGAAGCGTCCCGCCCCACCTCTTCCGCCGGCCGGGACACGAAAGCCCATGCGGCGTCGCGGCTGAGGGCGAAGCGCGGCACATACAGCTTCTTGTAGGTATCGGCGGGCATAATCAGATAAACGGGGCTGCTCAGGTTGTCCAAGACAAAGTACTTTCCCCTCACCCCGGCCAGAAGCACGGCGTGATCGGCCCGGCGCGAAACGTCCGTCACCAGCACCAGCCAGAAGTCATCGGCCTTGGCTCCAAGCTCGCGTAGGGCTCGATACTTGATGAAGGCGTAGTCCTCACAGTCGCCGCCGCCTTTTTCCAGAAATTCCCGCGTACAAGCCCAGTATTCCTCTTTGCCGTACGCGTCGCGATCTTCCAGGCCGCTCCAGCGGTTGAAGAAACCGTTGATCATCCGGAGCTGCTCCTCGGCGCTCATGCCGGGGAACTGCCGCTTGAGGTTTTCCCACTGCTTCCTGACGGGCGCGGACATGGTGGAGTCTTCCCCCAGAAGGCCGGGACCGGCCTCCTGGCGGGCCGTCAAATCCTTCCAGAGCCACTCGACCGCGGCGTGTTCCGGGTTGGTCTCCGGGGAAAGGGGAACGCCCTTCACGCCCCACAAGATCAAGGGGTCGGCGCCGGCACAAGGGGAGACACACAGGCACAGCAGGAAAAAAACCGCCGCCAAGCGGCATGGGAAAAACAACCTCATGAAGAGTACCCGAGATATGCTCACAGTGAGAACAGTTACATCTGTGCGTGCCCGCCGGAACGCGGCCGCGGCATTTATATATCGTTTTTTTCCATGCCGGCAACCCGGCGGACGAAATCGGCGCACAGGCCGGCGACCTCGGCGCGGGTCTCCCGGTGCGTGGTGATCATATGCTTGCCGGTGATGTTTTCCCGAGCGTTTGTCCGGCGCATGGTCACATCCAGAGACAAGGCCCGCCCGGCGATGACCCCGGCGGCATCCGGTCCCACGCTGCGGTCGCGTGAGTCCTGTATAATCAGCAACGGGGCCGAGACCAGAGGCAAACCACGCCGCGCCAGGGCCAGCCCTTGCCCGAGACTGCGCAACTGCGCCAGGGGCAGCCCCTCCAGCCAAGTGTCGCAGGGGGCAATCTCCTGCGCCTCCCGGCCGCGCGCAGGCATGGGAATCACGGGGGTCACGTATTGGAGCAGCGGCAGAAAAGGAAGGCGGAGATCCCGCACCTGCCGGGGGATAATACGATACAGCCACAGCGGCGTGGCCAGGGCCATGATCCCGGCCGGGCGCCGCCGCGCGCCCAAGATCAGGGACAGCGCCCCGCCCATGGAGAAGCCGCCCACGAAGACCCGCTCGTGCGTGGCCGCCAGGGCGTCGAAGCGTTGCTCGGCGGCATCCAGCCAGTCGGGAAAAAACGTCCGCCGGAAATCCGCGAGAGACTCCCCGTGCCCCGGCAGGAGGGGCATCTCAACAGTCAGGCCCAAAGCTTCCAGGGGCGGGGCCAAGGGGGCGACCTCAAACGTCGAGCCCGCGAACCCGTGCAACAGCAGGCAGGCCGTGGAAACGTCCGCGGCCACGGCTCACCACCCGGCGGCGCAACCGTCGCCGCGCTCGTCCGCCGCGCCTTCCATGAGCCCGTCGGGGTGCAGGACGACAACCCCCGCGTGGCCCATCAAGGAAGACGGCGCGGGTACGCTTTCCGTCTCGTGGCCGAGCCGGCGCAGGGTGTCGAACACCTCGGGCGAGAAGGAATCCTCCAGCTTGAGGGAGGTGCTGTGGTCTCCCCAGGCCCGGCCGAACAGCCAGCGCGGCGCGTTCACCGCGTCTTGCAGGGGCGCGCCGGCCACAAAGGCCCGGACGAAAACCGCCGCCTGGGTCTGGGGCTGCCCGTCGCCGCCCATGCTGCCGTAAGCGATGCAGCGGCCGTCGCCCATCACGGCCAGGGCCGGGCTCAGGGTATGAAAAGGCTGCTTGCCGGGGCCGAGTGAATTGGGCCGGCCCGGCGCGAAGTCGAACCCAAGGCTCCGGTTCTGCCAGGTGACGCCGGAATCCGCCAACACGACACCCGAGCCGAATTCGTGGTAAATGCTCTGGATCGCGCTGACCACCGTGCCGTGGCGATCCGCCGCCCCGAACCAGACCGTGTCCCCGCCGGGAACCACATGGGGAACGGCGGATGAAGCGCCCGGGCGGATGCGCCCGGCCAGATCGTCGAGAAAGGTGTCCTCAAGATACGCCTCCGCCGGAAGAGACATGCGCGCGGGGTCCGCGAAGTACTCGTTGCGCACGGCAAAGGCCTGCTTTACGGCTTCGGTGGTCAGATGCGCGAGCGTGGCGGGTTCGGCGAGCGCCTCGGGGCCGAGGCCGTCGCGCCGGGCGCAACGCTCCAGAAGCGCCAGGATCATCAGGGAAGCGCCCCCCTGGGTGGGCGGTGGGCTGTTGTAGATCATGCCCCCGAAAAGGCGCTTGCCGAGAGGGACGCGAAGCGCGGCCCGGCAGCCGGCCAGATCGTCCGGCAGCAGAGGACAACCCGCCGCCCAGGGTCGGGCCGCCGGCTCCCCCCGTTCGCTCCGGTAAAAGGCGGAAAGCCCCTCCCGCCCGAGCCGGCGCAAGGTTTCGGCCAGGGTCGGAAGGCGCAGCCGCTCCCCAGGCCGGGGAACGGAGCCGCCGGGAAGAAACTGCCCGGCGAACCCCGGCAGGCCGCGCAGCCCGGGCAGGGCCGCCCCGGTCATCACGGATTGAGACCGCGTGACGGCGAAACCACTCTCGGCATATTCGATCGCCGCCTCCAACAGGGCAGGCAGAGGCAGCGTCCCGCCGGGGAACTTGGCCGCCGCCTCAAGCGCTTTTTCCCAGGCGGCCACGGCTCCGGCGACTGTGGCGGCCGCCAGGGGGCCGCGCGCGGGGATCGCGCCCAGGCCCTTTTCCAGGTAAAATTCCCGCGTTACCCGCCCCCCGGAGCGCCCGGCCCCGTCCACAAACAGGGGCGGCCTGCCGCGTTCCCTGTCCGCCTTGGGGGAGATGAGAAAAAACGCGTCGCCCCCCAAACCGGTCATGTGCGGATATACCACGCAGAGCGTGGCGGCGGCCGCAATCGCGGCTTCCACGGCATTGCCGCCCCGGCGCAGAATCTCCGCCCCGGCGGCGGACGCGGCATGGTGCGGCGCGGAAACCATCCCGTTCAGGGCGTATGTTGTGTGGGGCATATTCGCGTTGCTCCGGGTCTCAGCCGCGTATCCAGATCAGACTCATCTGACGGGCGTTGTGCCCGCGCCGATATGAAAAGAACATCTCCGGCAGGGAGTGGGTGCAGAGATCCAGGCCGAAAATATTCTCGCGCCGCAGTCCGGCCGCTTCCAGCCGGCTGCGGGTCAGTTCCCAGAGGTTCATGGTTTTGGTCGCTTCCCAGAACCAGGGGCGGAATTGTTCCGGCCATTCTTTTGCAAAATTGACGAACTCCGCCGCGCCCGGCCCCAAGCTGGGGCCGCGCACGGCCAGAATGTCCTCGGGACGCAGGTTGTAGGCCCGGCAAAAAGTTTGCACCCCGCTGAAGGGGAAATCCAGCACGTTGCCCCGCCAGCCCACGTGCAGGGCCGCCACATGTTTGCCCTCCTTGTGGGCCAGCAAAATGGGCTGGCAGTCCGCAGTCTTGATCACCAGAGCCCGGCCGGGCGTCATGGTGGCGGAGCCGTCCGCCTCCAGGCCGGAGGGCTCGTCCAGCGGAGTGGCCGGGGGGTCCGTCAGCAGGATCTTGCCGTGTACTTGCTTCAATTCCGTCCAATCGGAGAAACCCAAATCTTTGAACAGGAAGCGCCGGGCCGCCCTGGTACGGCGCGCGCCTTCGGCTCCGAGGGGCACTTCCAACGACAGGTTGCCCGCCCCGGCCGAGGTAAAAACACAGCCGACACCCGGCAGGCGGGGGAAGGCGAAGGGAATAAGCCCTTCCGGAAAGCATTCCCGGTTCAGGGCGAAGGCGGTCGCGTCCATAGAGTTCCTTTTTCCGTGCACACCGCGTCGACGGGCATGTCCCACGTCTCGTGCGGCAGATGGTCGATAAGCTGGAAGGCATAAGCCAGCCCCAGGCGAAGCGCCCCGGCGTATTCCGGCCGGGACAGGAGACGATCGTAAAAACCGCCGCCCATGCCCAGGCGGAAACCCGAGCGATCAAAGGCCAGGCCGGGGGTCACGATGCAATCGGGAGCGACGGTTGGAGTGGGTTCCGGGCAGATCGGCTCGGGAATATTGCAGTACCCCGGCCGCAGGTGCTCCGGGCCGGGGCAGGGAACAAGTTCCATGCAGCCGGGGCGCTCTGTGTCGCACAGCGGCAGCAGCACGGCCTTGCCGGATTCCCAGGCGCGGCGCAGAAGAACTTCCGTGTCGGTTTCGCCCCGCACGGCCACGTACAGGGCCACGACTCCGGCGTTCCGCCAGGCCGGCGTTTCCATCAAGTGTTCCTGCGCTTTCGCGGAAAGCGCCCGGCGCTCGTCCGCCGGCAGGCTCCGGCGCTTGGCGGTGAAGAAGGCGCGGAGATCCGCTCGTGATGTGGAAAGCGTGACGCTCATTGTTGGGGTGTAGCGCCATGCGGGGATTTCGGCAAGAGGGGGATTTACAAGGCCTTTGCCGGTTGGTAGGCTCGTTCACATGGAGGGTTCCCCGTTGCGCTCGGTTTTCTTTCTCCCCCCGTTAAGCCGCATGAGCGGCGGTCTGACGACCGTGTACGATACGGTGCGCGGCTTGGCGGCCCTCGGGTACGACGTCGCCTTGTGCAGCCCCGGTGAAGGCGCTCCGGGCTTCGCCGAGGCCAAGGCCGAGGGGTTCGCCGCACTGCCGTGGGAAAAACCCGGCCTGTGCGCCGCGGACATCTGGTGCGTGCCGGAAGGCTGGCCCAACGCCCTGGCCCCGGGCATCAACGCGGGCGCGCGTACCGTGGTCTATGCCCAAAGCTGGACGTACCTGCTGACCTCCCTGCCCGAGGGCGTCCACTGGAAACAGCTGCCCGTGACTTTCCTGGCCGTCTCCGAACCCGTGGCCCATTTTCTGCGCGAGGTGCTGGATGTGGAGCCTCTTGACGTCCTGCCGCCCGCCGTGGCCCCGGAGATGTTCCGTGAGAACCACGCCCCGGCCCGGCCCGCGCGCATTGCCTGGATGCCCAGGAAAAACCGCGCCCTGGCCGAGCAAGTTCAGAAGATCGCCGAGGCCCGCCTCGCCCGCGAAGCTTCGCCCCCGGCCCTGGAATGGGTGCCCGTTCAGAACATGGAACGTACCCGGGTGGCGGAAACTCTGGCTTCCTGCTCCTTTTTCCTGAACACGGCCTTTCCCGAGGGGTTCGGCCTGCCCCCCCTGGAAGCTATGGCCGCCGGCTGTATTCCCGTAGGGTTCACCGGTTTCGGCGGCTGGGACTACATGCGTACGGAAACCGGCCTCACCCCGCCCTGCCCCCTGCCGGATCGACCTTGGGGCGCGAACGGGTTGTTTTACTCGGACGGCGACGTGTTCGGCGCGGGCCTCGGCCTGGCCGACGCCGTCCTGCGTTCACGCGCCGGCGGCCTGGGGGAAATGCGCGCCCAGGGCGGGAGCACCGCCGCGGCTTACTCCCCGGAGGTCCGCCTGAACCGCCTGGCCGCCGTATGGGAACGCCTCGCGTCTTTGTAAGCATTCAGGAGGAAGCATTATGCCCGAACTTTTCTGGATCGCTTTCGGCGATATCCACGACGATCTCACCCGCCTGCGCGACATTCCGGACATGGAACAGGCCGCCGGCATTCTGCTGACCGGGGATCTCACCCTGGGAGGCGGAATCAAACAAGCGGAGCGGGTAACCGTCGCGGTGATTCGGCGCAACCCGATCTTCCACGCCCTGATCGGCAACATGGACCGGCCGGAGGTCACGGACTACCTGGAAGGCATCGACCGCAACCTGCACGGCCGGGCCCGGGAGCTGTTCCCCGGTGTCTACGCCGTCGGTGTGGGCGCCTCGCCGTTTACGCCTTTCGGCACCCCTTCGGAGTACCCCGAATCCCGGCTGGCCGAATTGATGGATCAGGGCCTGACCGAGGCCCGGATGTTGTGGAGCAGAGCCCGATCCGCCGCCGACCCGGAAACGCCGCGCCTGGTGCTTGTCGCCCACGCCCCGCCCCATGCCACGGCCTGCGACCGCCTGCACAACGGCACGCCAGTGGGCAGCACGGCCGTGCGCGAGTTCATCGAGGAGCACCAACCGGACGTCTGCCTGTGCGGGCACATTCACGAAGCCAGGGGGATGGATCTTCTGGGGCGAACCACGATCATCAACACCGGCACCCTTGGTTCCGGCGGCTACGCCGTCATCACCCGCCCGGACCCGAGCGGCCCGGTCGCGGCGGAACTGCGGGTCTGCTGAGCCCCCATGACGCCCGCACCACCCCTGACGCCCGAATGGGTTTTCAACCTCAGCCGGCGCGATCTGCTGAAGTTGCTGCCGATCGCCGCCTTGGGAGCGCTCATGTCCGAAACGTCCTTCGCCGCCGAAGAACCGCTCACTCCCGAAAGCCTCATGACGACGTTCAACAATTACTACGAGTTCGGCTTCCGTAAAAGCGATCCGGCTCGGTTCGCGGTTCCTTCGTCCGAGGAGGAGTGGATTATCTCGGTGAGCGGTCTGGTCAAAAATCCCCTGAAAATTTCCCTGAACGACGCCAAGGAGCGTTTCGGTGTGCGGCGGTTTGTCCGCCGGATGCGCTGCGTCGAGGGTTGGTCCATGAATATACCCTGGAACGGCTTTGTCCTCGGCGACCTGCTGCGCCTCGCCGAACCGGAGAACGGCGCGAGATACGCGGCTTTTACCTCCCAGGCCGACCCGTCCCGGATGCCCGAAGTGCGGAGTAAAAGCTTCCCCTTCCCTGACCGCGAAGGGCTGCGCCTGGACGAAGCCGCGCACCCCCTGACCATCCTGGCCGTCGGGGCCTACGACAAGGATCTCCAGCCCCAGAACGGCGCTCCGGTGCGTCTGGTTGTACCCTGGAAGTACGGCTTCAAGTACATCAAAGCCATTACTGAAATCACCCTCACGGCCGAGCAGCCCAAAACCACCTGGAACGACTACGCCCCGGAGGAATACGGCTTCTATGCCAACGTCAACCCGAATGTGCCGCACCCACGCTGGCCGCAAAACGAAGAAAACTTCATCGGGCCGGAAGGCTTCGAACGGCCTTCCCGCCGACCGACCCTGCCCTTCAACGGCTATGACGAAGTCGCCGGTCTGTATGCGGGCATGGATCTTTCCATATGGTACTGATGTCCCGGCGGGAAAAACCCTCTTGCCGTCCCGGCCGGACCGGCGTATGTGAGGCGGTCGAGACTCGGTACCGCTCATGAAACAACGCTGTATCATCATCCCGGCCGTGAAGAAGAACGCGGTCATCCCCGACCAGTTGGTGAAAAAACTGGCCGGCAAAACGCTTATCGCCCGCGCCTTGGAAACGGCCTGCAAAGTCCTGCCCTGTGCGGACGTGCTGGTGGTTACGGACAGCGACGAGATCCGCCTGATCTGCGATCGGGCCGGGGTACGCTCCCACTTCGACCCGGCCTTCGGCATCACCTCCTCGAACATCGTGGCCGCCCTGCGTCCCATGTTGGAAGCAGAAGCCGCCGCGTACAACGACTTGATCATCTACCGGCCCTCCTCGCCGCTGATCACGACCCAGGACATTGAGGAGGCCTACGCGGCCTTCCGCTCCGGAAATAATCCCTGCCTGACCACGGTGACGAGTATGCGCCGGCGCCTCTGGCGCGAACGCCGCCCCCTCCTGCGCGGCGACGACGCCGACGACACCGCCCATGTGGAAACCAAGGGCCTGTTCATCCTCACAGGCTCCGCCCTCTTCGACCCGGAACCGGCCGAAGGCTTCGGCGTGACGCCTTATTTCCTCAGCGAGCGCGGCATCGAGATCAACGGCTACCTGGACTGGTGGGTCTGCGAGAAAATCCTGCAAAGCCGGCATATTGTGTTCGCCGCGGCCGGCTACCCGGCCATCGGCATGGGGCACATCTACCGCACCCTGATGCTGGCCCACGAGATCGCCGACCACCGCGTGACCTTTGTCTGTACCAGAGAAAGCGAACTCGCGGTCGCCAACATCGCGGCCCGCGATTACCGCACCACCATTCAGGGCGACGAGCCCCTTTGGGAGACCGTGCTCAGCCGCAAGCCCGATCTGGTGATCAACGACCTTCTGAACACCGAGACGGACTACATCCGAAATCTCAAGGATTACGGCATCCCGGTGGTGAACTTCGAGGACGAAGGCCCAGGCTCCGCCCTGGCCGATCTGGTGGTCAATGCCCTGTATGAAGACAAAAACGCAGACCCCAGGATGCTCAACGGGCACAAATACTTCTGCCTGCGCGACGAGTTCGTCCAGGCCGCGCGGAATCCCTTCCGGGAAACGCCCCGGCGCATTCTGATCACCTTCGGCGGCACGGATGATTCCGACTTCACCCGGCAAACCCTGGAAACCCTGCTGCCCCTGTGCAGAGAGCGGAACATAACCCTTTCCGTGGTGGCCGGCCCCGGCTACGCCCACAAGGACGCCCTGGGCCAACGCCTGGAGGCCCTGCGCGCCGAAGGCGGGCCGGAAATCTCTTACACCCACGCCACCAACGTCATGTCCGGCGTCATGGAAGGGTGTGATCTGGCCGTGTGCTCGGCCGGGCGCACCGTTTACGAACTGGCCCACATGCGCATTCCCTCGGTGGTCCTGGCCCATCACAGCCGGGAAGACATGCACACCTTCGCCAGGGCCAAAAACGGCTTCATCTACCTGGGCGTGCAGCACCCCTTCCGGGCCGCCTCGGTCCGCAAGGCCGTGGAGCGCCTGCTCGAGCCCGGCCGGCGCCGCGAATACCACGCCCGCATGACCCGCCGCGACTTCACCCGCAACAAGGCCGGGGTCATGCGCCGCATCCTGGCCCTTCTGCCTTCCGGAGACGACGCATGAAGACCATCGCCCTGATCCAGAGCCGCCTCGGCTCCACCCGCCTGCCCCTGAAAGCCCTGCTCACCCTGCGCGGGGAACCGCTGATCAACTGGGTGATCAAACGGGTGCGGCGCTCGGAACTCCTTAACGGCATTGTCGCCGCCCTGCCCGACAGCCCGGACGACGACATCCTGGCCGACCACCTGCGCAGCCTCGGCGTCGACGTCTTCCGGGGGCCTGAAAACGACGTCCTGGCCCGCTTCCACTCGGCGGCCCAAACCTACGGAGTCGATCGCGTCGTGCGCATCTGCGCGGACAACCCGCTGATCTGGGGCGGCGAGATCGACAACCTGATCCGGGCCTTCGACACCCTCGGCGGCGGGGACGACCTTTACGTCTACAACCATATTCCCCTGAACAACCGCTACCCGGACGGCCTGGGCGCGGAAATGATCTCGGCCGGCCTGCTCCGCGCCCTGCACGAGCAAGCCTCCCTGCCCGGGCACCGGGAGCATTGCCTCTCCTACATCCGGGACAACGCCGGGAGCTTCCGTATTCATACGTTCGACCCGCCGGACCCGGCCCTGCATCACCCGGAACTGAAGCTCGACGTCGACACCCCGGCGGACTTCCTCCGCCTGGCCCGGCTGCCCTTTCGCATCGATACCCCCCCGGCGGAGGCCGTCCGCATCTGCCTCGCCGCCCAATCCAACTCCTGAGGTACCACCATGCGCATCACCGACATACTTGTTCCCGGCGCCTGCACCGGCCCGGTTGTGGAAGCGGCCGGCCTGCCCTCCCCCCTGGTCATCGCCGAAGTAGGCGTAAACCACGAAGGCAGCATGGACACGGCCAAACGCCTGATTGACGAAGCAGCCGAAGGCGGAGCCGACGCCGTGAAGTTCCAGACCTACAAGGCCGGAACCCTGGCCTCCAAGCACTCCCCGGCCTATTGGGACACAACCAAGGAACCCACCACCAGCCAGTACGAGCTGTTCAAGAAGCATGACTCATTCTGGAAAAACGAATTCGAAGCCCTCAAACTATACTGCGACAAAGTGGGCATTGAGTTCCTGTCCACGCCTTTCGACGTGGAGTCCACCCGTTTTCTGAACGACCTGATGGATGTGTTCAAGATTTCCTCCTCGGATATCACCAACCGTCCGTTCATTGAATTCATGTGCGGCTTCGGCAAGCCGATCATCCTCTCCACCGGCGCGGCTCATCCGCACGAGATCATGGAAGCCGTGGAGTGGATCGAGCCGTTCAACCCGACCCTCTGTCTGATGCACTGCGTGCTCAACTACCCCACGGCCGATGAAAACGCCGGCCTGGGGATGATCCCGGCCCTGGTCCGGATGTTCCCGCAGCACGTCATCGGCTATTCCGACCACACCCTGCCCAAGGACATGCGGGTGCTGGAAACCGCCACCCTGCTCGGGGCGCGAATTCTCGAAAAACACTTCAGCCACGACAAAACCCTGCCCGGCAACGATCACTACCACGCCATGAACAAGGAAGACCTTAAAGTTTTCCGCCGCAACATGGAGCGCGTGCGCCGGATGATCGGAACCGGCCGGGTGACCGCCCTGCCCTCGGAGGAACCCGCCCGGCAGAACGCCCGACGCAGCCTGGTCGCGGCCCGGAATATCGCCAAGGGCTCCGCGCTCACAGCCGCCGACCTGACCTGGAAGCGCCCCGCCCACGGCATCAGCCCCCGCCACTACCCTGAAGTGCTCGGCATGACCGCCCTGTGCGACATCGAAGAAGACACCGTGCTCACGTGGGGTTTGCTGGAATAACGCCCTCGCTTCCCATTCATGCAACGGGCGGGCAAAGGCATCCCCTTTGCCCGCCCGTTCGGTATCCTCTTCCGTTCCAACAAAGTCGGGCACAGACCCCGGCCCCCGACAATCCACCTTGCGCCCCACTCCACCCTGGAGTACAACCCCTCCATGCTTACCTACCCGCAGTTTTCCCCCGTGGCCGTCTCCCTTGGACCGCTCTCCGTACGCTGGTACGGGCTCATGTACCTGTTCGGCTTCATCTCGGCCTGGCTCCTCGGGCGCCGGCGAGCCAAGGCCGGCCGCACCTTCACCCCGGCCCAGTTCGACGACGTGCTCACCTGGGGCATTCTGGGGGTCATCCTGGGCGCCCGGCTGGGGTACGTTGTGTTCTACAACCCGTTCTACTATCTGCAACACCCCCTGGATATCTTTGCCGTCTGGCACGGGGGCATGAGCTTTCACGGCGGGATGATCGGCGTGATGCTCGGCCAATGGCTCTCGGGCAGACGGCACGGCAAGACGTTCTTTGAGGTCATGGACTTCATGGCTCCGCTGGTGCCGCCGGGCCTGTTCTTCGGCCGGATCGGCAACTTCATCAACGCCGAACTCTGGGGCCGGGTCACGGATTCCCCCCTGGGCATGGTCTTCCCCGGCGGGGGCGACCTGCCGCGCCACCCCTCGCAACTGTACGAGGCCGCCCTGGAAGGCGCCGTCCTGTTCGCCATCCTCTGGATTTACTCGGCCAAACCCCGGCCGCGCATGGCCGTGAGCGGCGTCTTCGCCCTGGGCTATGGAATCTTCCGCTGCATCTGCGAATACTTCCGCGAGCCGGACGCGCACATCGGCTACCTGGCCGGGAACTTCCTGACTATGGGCATGGTGCTGTGCATTCCGCTCATCCTGACGGGCGTCACCCTGCTGTGGCTGGCCCACCGGCCGTTCAGAAACGGAAGGCCCGCGCGCTGAAAAAAAGACTTGCCTGCCTGAGGCAACTCGGTATATACGCTTTCTTCGCGCCGAGGTGGTGGAATTGGTAGACACGCTATCTTGAGGGGGTAGTGGGCTAGTCCTGTGCGGGTTCGAGTCCCGCCCTCGGCACCATATGACAATATCGGGAAGCCCCGTGAAGCCTGAAAAGCTTTGCGGGGCTTCGCTTTTGCCGCGAGTCTACGGGGCCATGCAATCTCGGTAGGTCGTACGTCTTCTTGAGAGCATTTTACCTTTGTAAAATAACTTTTACCCCATAGTGCCGAAAGACAAAAAACGAACACACAAGCCGGCGGACATTTGCGTGTCCGCCAGAGCAAAGTAACTTTGAAAAGTTACTTTGCTCTGGCGAATCAAAAGGAGTTTTCCTTACCTCTCCATAGCTAACCGACGAGCACCCCACGCCCCGCGCGGGGTTTTCTACATACAAAGAAAGCGAAGTCACACCTCGCTTTCTTTGTGCGCCGCCACCCGCGCGGCGGTGTCCCTGTCAACCAGTTCCCGTAGCGCCCGCAGGATGGGGTGGACATCCGTGTGCTCCCGCCCGTACGAAAGGTTGAAGGCATAGTCGAAATCCGGGGGATTCAGGCCCTGATTGTGCTGGAGCAGAGTTTCCAGTTTATCCAGCCCTTTGACGATCCGGGCTTCGGCCGTGGCGGCCGACTCGTATTCATCCCACAAGGCCAGGAACTCCTCGCGCAGGTTTTTCGGCAGGGGAGCGCAAACATCCAGCAGGCCCCGCCGCTCGCGCGCGGCCTTGGCATCCTGCCTGGGCCGGGAAATCGCGGGGGTGTCGCCGGCGATTGCCTCGCCCAGATCATGGAGTATCGCCAGCTTGAGCAGTTTTTCCAGGGAAAGGCCCTCGAACAGGCCGGAGCAGGCGAGAATCAACAGGCAGAGCCGCCAACTGTGCTCGGCCGCGCTTTCCTGCCTCCCCGTGGAGGAATATGACTGCCGGAGAGTATTTTTCAGGTTCTCGGCCAGCCGGATAAAGGTCGGTATCCCCCGCAGGGCGTCGTCGTTCATAGGCATTCTCCGCGAACCATATCAGCTCCAGGGCTTCCCGGGCCGGCGGGACGCCCGGCATAGGCCGGCCAGGCTCCTCAGCGGCAGGCCGCCGCGATCAGGTCACGCGCCTTGTCCCAGCAGGCCTGGGTGTTTTCGTCGGCCGGCACGTCCGGATCGGTGCCCCCAAGCAGGCCGCAGGCCGTATTTTCCCGCTTGCCGAACGAGGCGAACAGCTTGACCTGAAAGCCCCGGTCTTCCAACCGGCGCACCAGATTCGCGGCCTCTTCGGGCGTGACCTCCCCATTGGTGCCGACGTTGTCGCACTGGTTGAACTCGCACAGGCTGATCCGGCAGACCTTGGGGTCCAGCAACTCGGTCAACCGGTCGATTTCAGCCTCGTCGGTGGAGTAGTGCCTGGGCTTTTCCCCATTACAGTAGTCTTTGAACAGCAACATGCCGACGCAGGGCTTTTCCCCGGTGAGCTCGAAAATTCTGGGCAGGCGCTCGATGATCCGCCTGTGGTCGTATACACCCTCGATGGGCATGACCTCGGCCCGGTGCCGGGTGGCGTGCAGGGAATAGTGGAAGGTGACCCTGGTGCCCTGGTAGAAACCGTTCTCCAGATCGTCGATGAGCGCGTCCACCATCTCCACCACCCCGCAGGTGGCCAGAATGTGCCGGAACACTTTCTGCCCCAGAGACTGCATCACCGTATCGGTAATCCGCACCGCCCGCCTGAGCTGGGTATAGGAAAATCCCGGTTCCCCCTGGCCCATGTACGCGAATTCCCGAAGATTGCCCGTCACGGGGTCGGCGGCGGCGCGGTCCATGTCGGCCAGCACCATGAACACGTTTTGCAGGGCGATCTCCTCGGAACTCAGCGGGCCGGAAAAGCGCAGCGTGTTGCCCGTGCGACAGAATTTGCACGGCAGCCGGGCCGGCGTCAAGGCGCAGCCCGAGCTGACCGACGTTGTGTAGGCCGAAATGCGGCTGTCGATGTCCGCGGTGGGAATCTTCGCCCTGGTGGTGAAGGCCGCGCTTTCAATGAAGGGAGTCTTGGGCCCGAGCCTCCAGACATACCGGATGCCGTCGGAACGGGTCGTGCCGAGACGGCTGTGGCCGACAGGTTGCAATCTCATATCGCCTCCAAGGATGGTGATACGGTGTTGAATATTATATTCCGCATTGCGGAATAATATTCCATTTTATTGCGACGCCAAAAAACAGTCAATCCGCAAGCCATGCCCTGTCGGCCCGCCGCTTCCGCTCGATTGAAAAACTTGCCGGCGAACCGGTCATAAAGAGAAAGGAAGCAGGAAGGTCACGGCCGGCCGGCGGCAGGAGCTCCGAGGCGTTGGGATATTTTTTTCGTTGTCGCGACCAGATGGGTTTCGATTCTGGCGTTGGCCGCTTCGTTCAGGCGAACGGTTGGGGCCGATATGCTCAGCGTGGCCACAAGCTTGTTCTGAAAGTCGAAAATCGGCGCGGCGGTGCAGCGTACGCCTTTGAAGACTTCCTCATAATCAAAGGCCACCCCGCTTTGTCGAACCGTTTCCAGTTCCTCGAAGAATGCCCGCGAGACCTCGCCCGTCTTTTTTTGCGCTTTGAGCAGGGCCAGCACCTTGTCGGCTTCTTCCTGCTCGGCAAAGGCGAGAAACACCTTGCCGGAAGCGGACTGAAACAGGGGAAAAGAACTGCCGATAATCGAGTCCTGGCGGAGCATCTGGCTGGTGACCTGCTTGTCGATCACCAGCATTTCCGTGCCGGAGACGACGCACAGGTTCACGGTTTCGTCCACGGCTTCAAGCAACTCCTTGCAGAACGGCCGGGCGATGTCGACGAGGTTGGAGTGGTTGACGGTTCTGCTGCCGATAGAAAACAGCTTGAAGGAAAGCGCGTATTCGCCCCGCAGCTTTTCCTGCACCACGTAGCCGTTGTCTTCAAGGGTCAGAAGCATTCTGTGGACCGTGGTTTTCGGCATCCCCACAGCGCGGCACAGCTCGGCGAGCTCCCAGGATTTTCTCGTGGAAAGCATCTCGATGAGTGAGCACACTTTTGATATGGCCCCTATCTCGTAGTACTTTTTCGAGCGTTCAAGCATAACTCCGGGATCCTCTCTTCCAAAGGTGGCGGGGCGGGCGCCCTTCGCGGCATTGTTGCGTCCTGGCATCGTATTACGCCGGCAATGAAATTCAGACAAGCCCACAATTCATCTCGGTGAATATGCGGGCCCCCGCCACGCAACGCGTGGCGGGGGAAGTTATGGTTCGTCCTACAGTCGCGCCGCATCTTCCAGACTGCTGCTTCTGGTCTCCGGGGCCATCTTCCAACTGGCCAGGAACCCGATGAAGGTAATGCCGGCGGCGACGAGCATGGTTGTCCCGATGCCGAGACGCGCCAGGGCAAGAGGAACGAGATAGGTGCCGACGGCCGCGCCGATGCGGCTCAACGACGAGGCCAGCCCCACGGCCGAGCCGCGAATCTCGGTGGGGAACAGCTCGTTCGGGTAGACGAACTGCAGGGTCTGCGCGCCGCCCGTTGCCAGAGCGTAGGCCGAGAACAGCAGCAGGATGACGAGCGGCGAACTGTCCGGATACAGCCCGAGCAGCAACAGGGCGATGCCCGACCAGAAGAAGCTGTGGATCAGCAAAGGTCGGCGCCCTTTCCGGTTGATGAAATAAAGGGGGACCACACAGCCGACCATGAAAATGACGGCGATAGCGGCCGAGCCCAGGTTGCTCAGGTCCCCTTCCAGGCCGAGGGAGGCAAGGATTTTCGGGCCGAAGGAATACACCGCGAACAAGGGCACGATGGCGCAGGTCCAGAAAATGGAGATGAACATCATGCGCGCGCCGTAGCCCGACTTGAACAAGGCGGAAACGCTCGCCTGCGTGGTTCCGGCGGTCATTTTCTTGAGGTCTTCGGTGCCGACGTCCTGCCCGTAGACAAGCTTCAAAACGGCCTTGGCCTCCACGTACTTCCCTTTTTGAACCAGCCAGCGGGGAGATTCAGGGGTGTTGCGCCGCAGCAGGACAAAAACAGCCGTGGGCAGGACGGCGCTCGCCAGCAGCCAGCGCCAGCCGTCCGGGCCTGTGCGCAGCATGAGATCGCCGACGATATAGGCAACAGCCGCGCCGACAAACCACATGATCAGCAGAATGCCGAGAAACGGCCCGCGGTATTTCTTAGGGGTGAACTCGGCCAGCAAGGCCGTGGCAATGGGGTAATCCGCGCCCACAGCGATGCCTATGCCCAGGCGGAGCATGAACAGGGCGAGCGGGCCTTCGATCCAGAACTGCGCGAGCGAGAACACGCCGATGGCGATGAGATCGATGGTGTACAGTATCTGGCGGCCGAACTTATCCGTCAGCCAACCGCCGACAAAGCCGCCGAGAAAAATGCCGACCAATGCCGAGGCGCCGATCATGCCTTCCCAAAACAGGGAAAGTCCGAGTTGCGGCGTGGCCTGCACCAGGGCCATACCGATAACACACAAGACATAGCCGTCAAGAAACGGTCCGCCCGATGAATACACCACCAGGCGCTTGTGAAAATGGTTGAGGGGGGCACAGTCAAAGGATTCGGTCAACGACATCGTGCTCACTGTGGTCTCCTCCGGGGTCTCCCGGTGTCGTTTCACGACACTCTTCGGTCGTCTCCATTACAAGGAATCATGCGACCTCTTTTTCACCGGCGGCGACGCACGAAACATCGGACTGCCTCTCTTCTATGCACTACAACGTGCCCTTGTGCATACCGGCTACGTAGAATATATACATGTATTCCTATTTAAAATTATTCCTCACACCGTGGGCAACGCGGCGGCGGCTCCGCAAGGCCCGCCGCCGCGTTGCCGGTCCTCAGGCGAATTCCGCCACGGCGTCAAGCTCCAGCAGGGCGTTCTTCGCGATTCTGCTGATCTCCACGCAGGCTCTGGCCGGCTTGTGGTCACCCAAAAACCGGGAGTACACCGCGTTGAAGTCCGCGAAATCGTCCCAGTTGGCCAGGTAGACCGTGACTTTGACCAGATTGCTTGTTCCCAGACCGGCCGAGGCCAGGAGGGAAACCAGGTTCTTCATGGTTTGGGTCGCCTGTTCGGTAATGTTGGAACCGATCAGTTCCCCGGTCACGGGATCAAACGGCACCTGCCCCGAGACATACAGGTTACCCCCGCTTCTCACGGCGTGCGAGTACGGCCCGCACGGCGCCGGACCTTGTTTGTCGTTGATGAACTCCATACCTGCTCCTTCGCGGTGCTCCGCTTCTTATGCGTTGTCGGGATGCAGAACAATCCTGGCGTCGACGATATCCACGCCGTTTTCCGTGGCGAACACGGGGTTCAGATCGACCTCGGCCACGTCGGCAAGCTCCGCGACCATGTGAGAGAGCTTGCAAACGGCATCGGCCAGGGACGGTATATGGACGCCCTTCTTGCCGCGCACGCCTTCAAGCATCGGGTACCCTTTGATTTCACGCAGCATCCGGCCGGCCTCGGGGGCGTTGACCGGGGCCACGCGGAAGGCGACATCCTTGAGCACTTCCACAAAGATACCGCCGAGGCCGAACATGACCGTCGGACCGAAGGTCACGTCGTAGCTGCTGCCGATAATGCACTCGACGCCGCCGGCCAGCATGGGCGTGACCAGCACGCCGTATATGTCGGCATCGGGATCGTATTTCTTGGCGTTGGCGAGCAGCGTGTCGTACGCCTCACGCGCCTTTTGCGCGGAATCGACGTTCAGGATGACGCCACCCGCGTCGGTCTTGTGCAGGATTTCCGGGGAAACGATCTTCATCACCGCCCTGCCGCCGGCGATTTCACCGAACATGGCCGCGGCCTGATCGGCGTTCTTGGCCAGACCGTGCGGCGGCAAATTGAAGCCATAGGCGCGCAAAATATCCCGCGCCTCGGTTTCAACCAGGTTCACCCGGCCCTGAGCCTTGGCCTTGGCGAAGATGGCCCCCGCCTTCTCCAGGCGGTCGACCGGGAGTTGCGGCTTTGCCGCGGCCAGTTCTTCCCGAATCCGCTCCCGCTTGGCGTTGAAACCGACCAGGGCGCCCATGGCCCGCATGGCCGCGTCGATGGAACCGTATACGGGAAAGCCGTTCTTCATGATGTACTGGAGGCTTTCGGGCCGTTGCGGCTGGTAGATGGAATGCATGACAACCGGCTTGTCGGACTTGGCCGCCCGCTCGACCAAACTCTTGGCCACATCCATTTCCAGTTGGCGGAATTCCTCGGACAGGTCGCAATATCCTCCGTACAGACCGACGATGACCAGACCGTCCACTTCGGGATCGGCCAGGAGGATTTCCGCGCAACGGTCGAAAACCCACATATCGCCCTCGGGCGTGCCCGCGAGGTCAACCGGGTTCTTGATCGGGCAGTGCGGCTTGAGCACGGCGCGAATCTTCTGCTGGGTCGCTTCCGAGAGCACAAAGGCATCCAGGCCGAACTGCTCGGCCGTGTCCGTGGCCATAACGCCGTGGCCGCCGCCGTCGGTGAGAATGGCAATGCGGTTGCCCTTGGGCGGTTTGCAGCGGGAAAACGCCTCGGCCACGTCGAGCAGTTCGTTGGGCGTATCCACGCGGACAACTCCGGCCTGGCTCAGGGCGGCGTCAAAGATCTTCTCGCTGCCGGCCAGGGAACCGGTGTGCGACACCGCCGCCCGAGCCCCGGCCTCGCTGCGGCCGATCTTGATGGCCGCGATCGGCTTGTTCAGGGTCGTGCGCCGGGCTTTTTCCAGGAAAGATCGGCCGTCGTCCACCGACGAGACGCGCAGCCCTTCCATGTACATCATGACCACGCGGGTTTCTTCGTCCTGGCCGAGGTATTCGACAAAGTCCGGAAAGCGCAGGTCGATCTGGTTGCCGATGGTGGCCCAGCAACTGTAACCCAGGCCCCGGGTCTTGGCATTGAAGTTGATGTCGATGCCGAAGTTGCCGCTCTGGAGCACCAGACCCATGTGCCCTTTGTCCAGGTCGATGATGCTGGCGTTCAGGCTCGGGGCCGAGCTGAACAGGCCCATGCAGTTCGGGCCCATGATGCGCATACCGCTTTTTTGGGCCACGGCCACCATCTCCCGCTCAAGGGCCTTGCCTTCGGGGCCGACTTCGCCGAAGCCGGTGGAGACCACGATCACGGCCTTCACACCCTTGGCGGCGCACTCTTCGAGCACCGGCAAAATGTATTTCGGGGCAATGCCCACAATGGCCAGGTCCACCGGCCCGGGCACGTCCGAGATGGACTGATAGGGTTTGTGCCCGAGGATGTCGCCGGCGGCCGTTTTGGAAATCAAGTACAGGTCGCCGGTGAATTTGTTGTCGATCAGGCTTTTGGCCGTCCAGTAGCCGTACTTCTTCGTATCCGAAGAGGCACCGATCAGGGCGACGCTTTTGGGCCTGAAGAGAGGGGTCAGATCCGACATTGTCCGCTTCCTCGTGTGTTACAGTTGCGCCTCAATGACGCCGATGGCGACGTCGGGGCATACGACACGGCAGATGTTGCACTTCACGCATTTTTCCGGGGCCACCTGGACGACGTAGGCGTAGCCCTGGTGGTTGAGCGCGGAACCGATGCCGAGCGTTTGCCTGGGGCAGGCGGCCACGCAGAGCCCACAGGATTTGCAGCGTCCGCTTTCAATGAGATGCAGTTTCTCTTTTTTGCTCACTTGCCCATCTCCTTTGTCACGGCCTGCATACCCTTGCTCAGGGCCGCGGCGTTGACTTCCAGCATCGCGCTTTTCTTCTTGCCGATACTATCTTCCAGGGCGGCGGTGACGGAGCCCGCCCCAAGCATACCGGTGGTCTGAATGACCGCCCCGAGCATAATAATGTTGGCCACCCGCACATTGCCCATCTCTTGGGCCATGTCGGAAACCGGCAGATGGATCTGCCGCACCTCGGGGCGGGTCAGTTGATTTTCAACCAGCGAACTGTTCACGAACAACGTCCCGCCCGGCTTCACGCTTTCCAGGGCCGTCTGGTAGATGCTCGCGCTCATGGCCACGGCGACGTCGGCGTCCGATTCGACAATGGGGTTGCCGATGGACTCGTCGGACAGGATGACGTACCCAGTCGAGTCGCCGCCGCGCTGCTCGATGCCGTAGGTCTGGGTCATGACCACCTGTTTCGACTCTTTGATGCCCGCGAGGCAGACCAGTTTGGCCATCAGGGCCGCGCCCTGGCCGCCCGAGCCGGAAAATGCGCACTTATACTTCACGGCTTTGCTCCAGTTCGTTTTTGAAAACTTGGGGTTTGAACCAGCCCAGGGCCTCTTTGGAACACCAGGCGTAAGCGTCCATGACGTTCATTTTAAGCCCTGTGGGACAGGGAACGATGAACTCCACATACGAGAACCCGATCTTCTTGATCTGGCACTCGAAAGCGTTGCGCACGCTCTTGGCGGCCTTCATGATGCCTTTGGCGTCCGCCACGGTTTCCCTGGCCAGATACGCCACGCCGGGCATGGCCCGCATCATTTCGGGCAACAGCAACGGGTAGCCGTGGGTCTGGATGTCGCGCCCCTTGGTCGTGGTCGCGGTCACCTGCCCGGCCAGGCTGGTGGGTGACATCTGGCCGCCGGTCATGCCGAAAACGGAGTTGTTGATCATGAAACAGGTGATCGGCACGCCCCGGTTGGCGGCATGGAGTACTTCCGCCAGGCCGATGGCGCTCATGTCGCCGTCGCCCTGGTAGGTGAAAACGATATTGTCGGGCAGGCCCATCTTGTACCCTATGGCGGTGGCGGGCGAGCGGCCGTGGATCGCCTCAATGGCATCGATTTCCATGTAGTGGTGGGAGAACCCGCCGCAGCCGATGCCGACCACGGACGTCGTCTTTTCCCTGATGCCCAGGCTTTCAATGGCCTCGGCCACAAGGCGGGTGACGATGCCGTGCCCGCACCCCGGGCAATAGCTGAACAATTTGTCGAACTTGAGGGTCTTGCCGTAGTAATCCGCGAGTGTCTGCATCTTAAGCTCCCTTCAGCAGTTTCCCTGTTTCACGGGCCATGTCGGCCAGGGTGCACATGGGAATGTCGCCGCCCGTTTTACCCAGGAAGTGCACCGGAACCTTGCCGTTCACCGCCAGGCGGACGTCGTCGAGCATCTGCCCATGGTTCATTTCCACAACCAGAATGGACTTGACCGAGGCCGGAAGAGCCTCAAACGCTTTGTCCGGGAAAGGCCACAGGGTTATCGGGCGAATGCGGCCGACCTTTTTGCCCTGGTCGCGGAAGGACGCCACAAGATCCTTGCACATCCGGCCGTGGATACCGAACCCGACGACCACCACTTCCGCGTCCTCAACCCCTTCCTGCTCCCACATCTGTTCGTTCTCTTGAATCTTCACATACTTCTCGCGCAGGCGTTCGTTCATTTCCCAGCCCTGCTCGTGGGTATAGCTGCCGGTCACGAGAAAGCGCTTCGGGTGATCTTTGGTGCCGGTATAGCTCCAGCCGGAGGTGTCGAAATCGGCGCTGTAGTCGTGAGGCTCGGAGAACGTCGTGGATTCGGTCATCTGGCAGGTCACGCCGTCGACCACAAAGAGCACGGGCGTCCGATAGGTGTAGGCCAGCTTGATGCCGTGGGGCATGAGATCGGCTATTTCCTGGCCGCAGGAAGGCGCCAGAACGATGATCCGGTAGTCGCCGTGCCCTCCGCCGCGGGTCGCCTGAAAATAGGTGCTTTGCGCGCCGATGATGTCGCCGTCGCCAGGGCCCACGCGCATGGCATCCAGCAAAATACACGGCAGATCGGCGGCGGCCATGAAGCCGATGGCTTCCTGCATCAGGGTCATGCCCGGCCCGGAGGTGGAGGCCGCCCCGAGTTTGCCGGTACAGGCGTAGCCCGCGAGAGCGTTGGAAACGGCCAGCTCGCTTTCCATCTGCACCATCCGGCCGCCGTAGGCCGGCAGCTTGACGGCCGTGTACTTCATTACGTCCGTCGCCGGCGTGATGGGGTAGGCAAAGTGACAGCTCACCCCACACCGGACCATGCTCTCGGCGAACGTCTCCGTATTTTTTAAGAACAGTGTTTCTTTCATCCCGTCACCTCATTGGTTGAATACCCTTCGGTACCTCGGCCGTCGGTCGGTCTAATATACCGTATAGTGTTACATCGTTCCATTAATGACATGCGTTTTCCCCGTGCAGCGGCTTGGCGCGCACCAAGCCGCGCACGAGAAAACACGCGGGGGTACGGCTCAGATCTCCCCTTTGGCCTGCAGGTTCTCCCACACAAGGCGGCACTCGGCGCCCACGGTCCTGAACGGTTCGGGCGGCAGCCAGCTCGGCTTTTTGTCGTTTTTCAGGAACTGGAGCACGTCGCTGTCGATACCGTTGGCCCATTCGGCGTGGTACATGCCCATAGTGAAGGTCTTGGCCACGCCCGCGCCTTCGCCCACACCGGAGTAATGGATGTTGCCCTGGCGCCCGAACACGGGTTTGGAGTTCATGGTCAGGTGGATGAGACCGCCCCAGACGTATTCAAAGTTCACGTGGGTAAGGTTGGGGAAACGGTTGTTGAAGGCTTTTCTGAGCATTCGGCGGGAACGACGGATGCGCTCCGGCGAGCAGGTGAACCAGGTGGGGTAGACAAACCCGTTGCGCACCATCAAACGGTTGGTCCGGGTAAAGCGCACCGTCGTTCCGGCCGGGTGGGCCGAGGTGTTGCCCCAGGGCTTGATATCCTTGAACCCTTCCAGTTCCTGCTCGGTCAACTCACGGGACATGCCGGCAAAGGAAATCACCGGGCAGAACTGGCTCTTGGACAGGTTGAACTCCTCCAGCCAGGGGCCCGCCGTAACCACAACCGCCTTACAGGGAAGCCGGCGACCGTTGACCAAGGTCACGGTGGGGGTGGAGCCGTCGTCCACGCGCAGGACGGGCGTTTCCTCAAAAACCTGCACGTTTTTCGGCACAACGGTGTACATGCCGCGCAACACGTCGGCCGGGTTGATCAGCGAGGAGCCCGGGCTGAACAAGGCCTTTTTGTAATAGCGGGTGCCCAGCCTCCGGGCCAGCTCGTCGGCCTCGACATACTGGTACTCCTTGCCGACCTCGTCCAGATCCTTGGCCTCGTGCTCCAGGAACTTGATCGCGCCGGGTTCGTGGGCGGCCAGATACTTGCCGCAGTCGTCCCAGTCGACATTGAGCTTGTGGTCTTTGATGATGGTGCGCAGCTTGTTCAGCATGGTCGCATAGAGCTGCACGTTCCACTTTTTCTCTTCGATCGTCGAGGTATCGGTCCCGAAGGCGTGCGGCACGTCAATCATGAAGCCCGCGTTTTTGCCGCTGTCGTTGTTACCGATACGGATGGCCTCGAACACGGCGACTTTCGCGTCGGGGTTGAGTTCGGCAAAGCGCCAGGCCGCGCCCAAACCGCCGTAGCCGCCGCCGACAATGATGAAATCGTAGCGGTCGAGGATCTCTTTGGGATCATTGAAACGGTGCTTCTTGTACGAAGACGTTTCAAACCATCCGGAAGGGCCCAATTCCGCCGGAAAAAGCTTCACCTCACGCATGGAAACAACTCCTTGTTTCAAAAGCTGATGGCATCATACCATGCCGGTTCGAATACCTTAGTCCCGCCCCACGGCCGCCGGCGTGCCGGAAGCCTTGGCGTAGCCGCCCCGCCGGAAGCGCTCGGACGTTTCCGGAGCCCATATGTGGCACACGATGCCGCCGAGCAGCAGCGTGGCGATACAACCGCCGAGGGAAGCGAAAACCCCGAAGTTCTCGTTGACGATCGGCAACAGGAACGTGCCGCCGGCCGCCCCGATGCGGCTGATGGCCACGGTCAGGCCCACGCCCGAGGCGCGCAGTTCCGTGGGGAAAAGCTCCGGCGGGTAAGAGAACTCCAGGATGATGGAAATGGCCAGCACCAACGAGAAGGCGCCGAGCATGGGCATGGCGAGATACCCGGGCATGTCCTGCCACAGGGTCATGACGAGCAGGATGGCGGCGGCGCCGTAAAATGTCCACAACAAAAAGGCCCGGCGGGAGATTCTATCGATCAGCCAGGTGCCGATAAGCACGCCCGAGATGGTGAAGACGTTGTACATGATGCCCGAGGCGTGGGGGTTGTCGATCTTGAGATCCGCCAGAACCAGGGGCAGGAAAATGCTGATGGCGAAGAACGGCAGCACCTGGGCGGCGAAAAAGACGCCCGAAACCAACGTATTGTAGCGCAGTTCCTTGCTGAACAGCCGGAACCACGAGGCCGAAGGCGCCTTGGCCTCGGCGGGGGGCAGGCCGAACTTTTCGCCAAGATAGCGTTGGACAAGTTCCAGGGCTTCCCTGGTCCGCCCCTTGCCGGAGAGCCAACTCGGCGACTCGGGAATGCCGATGCGCAGCGTCAGGGTGATCGCCCCGGGAATGGCCGAGGTACACAGCACCCAGCGCCAGCCGTTTTCACCGGCCGCGCCGAGAAAATCCATCATGAGAACGCCCGCGATGTAAGAAAGCACATAGCCCAGGGTCCAGCACACGAGCAGCCAGCTCAACATACGCGGACGCAGGCGTTTCGGCGTCCATTCGCTGAGCAGGGAAATGCCCACGGTGTAGTCGGCCCCGATGGTCATGCCGAGGGCGAGACGCGCGACGGCGAGCAGGAGCGGATCGGAGATGAAGAACTGCGCGACAGAGAGAATGACTGAGGCAAAGATAACCGTGGCGAAGAGAGATTTTCTGCCGATGCGGTCCGCCAGGGAACCCACCAACAGGCTGCCGAACAAAATGCCGAGCAAGGCTCCGGCCCCGATAAGCCCGAGCCAGAAGCTTGTCAGACCCAGCGGACCGCTCGCGTAGCTCAGGGCGATACCGACGATGCCCAGGGTGTAGCCGTCGCATATCTGCCCCATGAAGGCGCCGGCCATAATTTTTTTGTGTATCGGCGAGAAAGGAGCTTCCTCATAACTGATCGATTGCGGCACTGCCGTACCTGTCATAGCGGTCTCCTGCTCATACGGGTTGGGGGGATGGTTGTGGAGGTGCCGGCGAAACGATCCGTCCCGGGACCGGGAGGCCCGAAAGCGAGCCTCTGCCCGTGCGACGTGGCCTGTACGCACAACAAACCGTCTTTTGTCCCTGTTCCTCCTTCCCCGGGCGGGGCTTTCGGCGGCGACTCGACCTGTCCGCCCCGCCCCTTTGGGGAGGTTCGGGACACCGTCGGATATTCCGCATTGTGTTACATTGTTCCGTTTTCTAAGGCTTAGCTTTTTTCATACCCGACTGTCAAGATGAACATTCAGGAAAAATTACCAGAGGTGGAACCAGTCCGAAAAGTGGAAACGGGGGATTATCAAGAGCCGCGGCACATGCGCTCTACCCTGCTCCGCCTTCACAAGAGAAAAGCGTGGCTCAGCGCAAGCGCAGTCCAAGCACTTATCTTGTCGGAGCGGCCGCCGCGAATCCGCATGTTGTGTGAAGGGGCTCTTGAGACGACGGGGTCTACTGGTGGAAAAAGCAGGAGCGGCGCGGGAGAGGCTGCAATAAGTCCCAGACGCGCAGCATGGCGGCGCGCTCATGCGAAACCCCGATCAGATCCGCACAGATCCCGCCAGGGAGCTTTCCTGCTTTGCCCGCCTGATGGAGGCGTGTCGCGCTGTGAGCATTTTTGCGTACGGCCGGATCGGCAAGGCCTGCCGGACCCCGCTCAGCAATCGTTGCCCTTGTGGCCGCCGCGCATCTTTCTGAAAAGGGTGGAACGGTTGATTTGAAAAAAGTCGGCCACTTTTCCCATTGAGCCGAAACGCTCCAGCGCCTCTTCCAGCAGGACGGCCTCCATTTCGGCCACAACGTCCTTAAGGGGGCGCGACATGACCGGCAACGCCGAACGCTCCGCCGCGGGAGCCTCCCCGCCGCTGTCGGGAGAAATGTCGCGCACCCGCTCGGGCAGATCCTGCACGTCCAGGAGCTCGTGCATATTTGTGATCACAAGCCGGAGAATCATGTTTTCCAGCTCGCGGATGTGGCCCGGCCAGGAATGCCGCACCAGGGCTTCCTGCGCGCTGTCGGACAAGCGCATCTGCTTCTTGTACTTGTGATTGTACATGTCCAGGAAATGCCGGGTCAGAACGGGGATATCCGCCTGCCGCTCGCGCAGGGGAGGGATGGCGAACTTCGCGACATTCAGGCGGTAATAGAGATCCCGCCGGAACAGGCCGTTTTCGCTGTCCTCGGCAAGATCCCGGTTGGTGGCCGCGATGATCCGCACATCCGCCTTTTGCGGGCGAGAGGAGCCCACCCGCATGAATTCCTTGTCCTGAAGAATGCGCAACAGCTTGGACTGCATGGGCAGCGGCAGTTCGCCGATCTCGTCCAGAAAAACCGTGCCGCCGTCCGCTATTTCAAAGTACCCGGCCTTCCCCTGGGCGCCGGCGCCGGAAAACGCGCCGCGCACATAGCCGAAAAGCTCGGACTCGATAAGGCTCTCCGCGATGCCCGCGCAATCCACCTTCAGAAACATCTTGTCTTTGCGCGGGCTGTGGGTATGCACGAGGCGGGCCAGCACATCTTTACCCACGCCCGTTTCCCCCAGCAACAGCACGGTGGCGTCCGTCTCCGCGATGCGGGTCAGGGTCTCGAGCAGCGAGCGCATGACCCCGCTCTCAAAAATGCCTTGCTCGGCGTTCTGCCGCTCGATCATATGAGCCATGCGGCCGTGATATTGCTCGATAATGCCACGCTGCTCGGCGATCTGCTCGCGCAGCTTGGTAATGGCGGTAATGTCGCGGGCGAAGGACACCACAAGATCCACATCACCTCTGGCGTCGAAAATAGGAAAACCGCGCAGGTGAATGGTTTTTTTCGCTCCGCCCAGTTCCTGTACGACGCTGGCGGATTTGCCGGTTTTGACGATCTGCGGGTTGAGAACGCGGTTGAACACGCCAATATCCACAAGCTCGCGCACATTGCGGCCCATGAAGTGTTCCCGGCTCAAGCCGGTGAGCGTCTCGTAGGTTTTGTTGACCCAAACGGTCATGCCGTGGCGATCGGAAATGTAGATGCCATCCTCCATTAAATCGAGAATGTCTTCCAATCGCTGCTGTGAGACGGTTCTGGTACCGTCGGACATAGAAAAACCCCGTTTGGGAAATAACCGGTCGCGCCGGCTCTCACCGGAAGATATCCCTGAACCACCTCGGCCGGCAAAGGATTTTTCTCGAAAAGACGCGCTCCACCCGTTTCGGAGGGGTGGGAACTACAGTGACCGCGCGGCGATGAATATGCCGATGGCGAGACAGATCGAGGAGGCTGCCCTCTTCAAGTGCCCGACAGGCACGATATGGGCGATGCGCACCCCCACGGCGAGGCCCGCCAACTCGCAGGCCGCGACCGGCCAGACGACGGAAAAATCGATAAACCCGTTGGCGTAATTGCCGACTGAGCCGGAAAGCGCGACGATGGACTGGAGCACCTGCCCCGTGGCGATACTCACGAGCGGAGCGAAGCCGAGCAGCAGCATGAGAGGCAGCGAGACGATGCCGCCCCCCGCGCCCGTCATGCCGCACAGAAATCCGGTGAACACCCCGACCCCGAGCAGAAGGTTCCGGTTGCCCCTCCGGCCCAGCCGCGCGGCAATCGTCGTTTTACTTGAGGGAAACATGGAATACAGGCTGGACCCGACAATCACGGCCGCGAGCAGCAGATTAAGAGAGGGGGCCGAAACGCGCGCCCCGGCAAACGCCCCGGCGCAGCCGCTGATCAAGCTGCCGATACAGACCGGGAGCGTGACCGCCCAGTTGATACTGCCGTGGCGCTGAAAAGACCAGGTCGCCAGAATCCCGGTGAACAGAAAACTGAACAGGGCCGTGGCCATGGCTTGGTGCGTGCCCAAGCCGCCCATGTACATCAGGGCGGGAATAAGCAGGACGCCGCCCACGCCCGTGGCGCCGATAACGGCGCCGATACAGAAAGAGCAGAATCCAAGCAACAGGGTCATGGGTCACCTTCAGTCCTCGTCGATTGTACTCGGGGAGCGGATCGGGAGGCGCTCCATCCAGTCCCGGCCGGAGGCCGCCGGCCATCACTCCGTACCACGGGCGGTTTCGTCTCGAGGGCCGCTTTGCCCTCAGCCTGGGCGTGTCCCTCAAGACGAAACCGTCCAGGCTCAGGACTCATTCATCCGCCTGCCGCAACGCCGCCTTTTTCCGCCCTGCCGCGTCGCAAGGAAAAAATCGGCCTCGCGGTATCCCGAACAGCTTCATCCTTTCTCCCTTGCTCCTTACAGTCCGAAAAAGCTCGACTTCTCGCGGACGGCGTCTGAACGAGTCCTGGTCCTAGACAATTCTGAAGTTGTCCACGAGGGTGCATCGACGCAGCCGAACGAAGGTTGCGGCGCAGGTGACGCCCTCGCCCGTCGGGGTGGAGATGGTCATGGAGGTCCAGCCCTCGCCGCCGGCGCCGAGCCCGGCCAGATGCGGGCCGTTCTTCACAAACAGGCTGGTGTTGGCGGCTTCGGCCATTTTGTGCAGGGCATCGATGTTTCTGGAATGCATACCGGCCGTGTGGCACAGGCCTCTTTCCAAAATCAGGGCCCACTCGATGGCCTCCGATACGTCGCGCGCGCGCAGCAGCGGCATGACCGGCATCATCTGCTCGGTGCGGGCGAAAGCGTGATCGATGTCGCGGCCGACATCCACAAGCAGCAACCGGCAATTTTCCGGAACGGAAATCCCGGCCTCGGCGGCTATTTTCGCGGCATCCCGCCCTACCCACTTGGGATTGGCCGAAGGCGCGGGGCCGGGATAATTCCTGAAGGCGAACAGGGCGATGGCATCGGCCTGTTCCAGCGAGATCTCGTGCGCGCCTATGGCCCGCATCTCGCGCTTCAGGGCGTCGGCCACGGCGTCCACGCAGATGATTTCCTTTTCATCCGCGCAAATGATGTTGTTGTCGAACGAGGCCCCGTCGTAAATGCTGCGGGCGGCCCGGGCGATGTCGGCGGTCTCGTCCACCACAACCGGCGGGTTGCCCGCGCCGGCGGCCATCACACGCATGGTGGCGTGCTTTTTCGCCGCCTCAACCACCGCTTCGCCACCGGTCACAACCAGCAGGTTGATCCGGGGATGGGCGAAAAGCTTCTGGGCCGCCTCAATGCTCGGCTCACGCAAGGCAACCATGAGGTTTCTGATGCCGGTGGCTTCCGCCACCGCCCGGTTCATCAACTGGATTGCCTTTTGCGTCACGCGCTTGGCCGCCGGATGCGGGGCGAAGAACACGGCGTTTCCGGCCGCCAACATGCTGATGCCGTTGTTGATCACCGTCGCCGCCGGATTGGTGGACGGCGTGACCGAGGCGATGACGCCCCAAGGAGCGTTTTCGATCAACGTCAGGCCCGCGTCGCCGGTGATCGCCGTGGGGCTGAGCGCCTCTGTGCCCGGCGTGCGCCGCGCCACAAGCTGCTTCTTGGCGATCTTGTCCTCCACCCGGCCCATGCCGGTTTCGGATACCGCCATTTCCGCCAACAGGCGGGCGTTTTCCTCCGCGGCCCGGCGCATGGCGGCCACGGCCTTCTCGCGCACGGCCAGGGTCCGGATGCGCGGGTAGGCGGCGCGGGCGGCATCCAGGGCGGCATCCAGAGTATCGAAGATGCCGTCGTCTCCGGCCTCTGCGGCGCCGGGGGCGGCCGTCACGCCGGAGGCCGCCGTGGCCGCCCGTTCCGGGCTCATGCGCCGCAGCACTTCGGCCACTATTTTTTCCACTTCCTGTTGTTGTAGCGACATATATGCGTCCTTTCCGCCTCAACCCACAACCGACCCGAGCGGGCGCGGGCGCGTTTCGATCAGTTTTTGTGGTATGTATTTTTTCCGCCGCTGGAGACCTGGTCGACAATGCCGACAATGGCCAGGTCCAGGGGCGCGTCTTCAGGGCAAACCCTGGCCGCTGCGCTGCCGCGCACCAGAAGCACCAGCTCGCCCTCGCCCGCGCCCACGGCATCAAGCGCCACGTCGCGGCAGCCTTCAGGCCGGCCGTCCCGGCCTATTGGCTCGACAAGCAGCAAGGAGTTGTGCGGCAGACGGCTGAACCGTATTGTGGAAACAACCTGGCCGACCACCCTGGCAAGTTCCATATGCTCCTCCTGTCCCTCCGAAAAACGCCCCTTCTCGCGCCGCAGGGAGCGGACGCGCCGAACATTCGCCCCGGATCGGCGGCGGGTGTTCGAAACAGGGTTCCGTTCAGGCCGGACGGTTGTGGACGTTACTTGCGCTGCAGGGGAAACACGCTTTCCAGATCCCCATGCGGACGCGGGATCACATGCACGGCCACCAGTTCACCGCCCACACGCTGCACGGCGGCGGCGCCGGCGTCGGTCGCGGCCTTGCAGGCGGCCACGTCGCCGCGCACCAGGGCGGTGACGAAACCACCGCCGATCTGCTCGTAAGAGATCAGGGTCACACGCGCGGCCTTGACCATGGCGTCCGCCGCTTCGATGAGTCCCACAAGGCCTTTGGTTTCAATCAGACCGAGAGCATCCATGTTCGTACCATCCTGTGGTTTGTGCCCGGCGCGGGGCGCGGGCGGTTGTTCGGCGCCGCGTCTGTCGCTCACCCGGCGGGGAGGCCCCGGGAGCTTGGACGGCGCGGTCACCTGAAAGGTTAAGGTTGCGGCCCGTATCAGGCCCCCTCCAGGGTCAGGACTCGTTAATCCGCCTGCTGCAAAACCGCCTTTTTCCGGCCTGCTGCGTCACAAGGGAAAATTTGACCTCACAGTATGTCGATACAGCTTCGTCCAACTTTTCCCTTGCTCCTTGCAGGCCGAAAAAACTCGGCTTTTCGCGGACGGCGTCTTAACGAGTCCTGACCCCAGCAATTTCATTTTGAAATCGCGTATGAAACCATATTGCCCGAGGGCTGTTAAACGAGCCCGCAAGCGGATGTCCGCTTACGCGTCCATCAGAGCAAATCAACTTTGAAAAGGTTGTTTGCTCTAAGCGCGTTGAAGCACCGACCCAATCAGGGCGACCTGATAAATGTCGTCGGCGCTGCAACCGCGCGAAAGATCGTGCCAGCCGCCCGCCAGGCCCTGCAACAGCGGGCCGATGGCGGTATATCCCCCGAGGCGTTGAGCTATCTTGTAGCTGATGTTCCCGGCCTCCAGGCTGGGGAAAACCAGCACGTTGGCCCTGCCGCCCAGGGGGCTGTCCGGCACCTTTTTGTCCGCCACCGAAGGCACGACGGCGGCATCGAACTGCAACTCGCCGTCAACCGACAGGCCCGGGGCTTTCTGTCGGATGCGCTCCACAGTCGAGCGCACGAACTCCGCCCGGGGATGTTTCGCGCTGCCGTGGCTGGAAAAAGACAACATGGCCACCCGGGGTTCCCCGCCGGTCATCAGGCGGTACTGCCGGGCCGAATCCACCGCGATATCCACAAGCTGGTCGGCCGTGGGCTCCGGAATCACTCCGCCGTCGGCAAAGACCAGAACGCGGCCCTCTTCCGGGGCGTGTTCCTCGGGCGCGACCATGAAAAAGAAGCCGGAGACCGTTTTGCTGCCCGGCGCGGTGCCGAGAATCCGCAGCCCGGCCCGGAGCATGTCGGCCGTCGACGCGACGTTGCCACCGACGCCGACCTCGACCAGCCCCTTTTTCACCAGCATGGCCCCGGCGGCCTGGCCCGTACGCATGAACGCGCGGGCGGCCTCCGGCTCCATGTCCTTGCCGGCGGCGCGCTGCAACTCCAGGTAGGCCTCCGTGTTCGCGGCCAGCACGGCCGGCGCGGCCGGGTCCACAACCTCCAAAAAAGGAAGCGGCCCCCCCCGGCGCAGCCGGGCTTCCCTGGCCAGGGCGCGGACGACTCCCGGCCTGCCCAGAAGCACAGGCCGGGCCAGCCCTTCCCTTCTGAGGCGCAGGGCCGCCTCCACGGCGCGGCTATCCTCGCCGTCCGTGAGAACCAGCCGCGCGGGAGCCGAGCGCAGCACCTCCCCGGCACGGGCCAGAAGGGGGTTGCCCTCGCTGCGCCTTCCACCGCACGGTATGTGCTCCGGCAGGACCGGCCCCCCCGCGGACGCGCCGGGAACGACGGACTGGGACACCGCTTGAGCCATTTATTTGCCGCCCCGCTCTTTCGGCGCCTGAGCGCCCCCGGACATAACCAGAAGCATCAGCACGTACAAGGCGCTGCCCAAGCGGTTCAGCGCCCCGCAAATCGGGCTGTCGCAGGGCAAGGCGCGCAGGGCTTCGATTTCAACCTCCCGCGCCTCGGCCCGGAGCCGGTTGATCAGAGCCGCGTCACCGCCTTGGGAGGCTTCCGCCATGCGGTGATCGATGCCGAGATACTTGGCCGGCTCGCGAGAGACCGTATGCAGGGTTTCCATATCCATGCCGCCCATGCCGGTGATTTCGGGCTCCGTGCCGGCCACTTCGGCGGCCAGAATCTGCAGGATCCAGTTTCTGACGTCGGCAAGGCAGTCGGCCGGCAGGGGAGGGAGCCGCCGCTTGGGGTCGAACCGGGTCTGGACGAGCACCGTGGACGCGAGCAGTGAATCAAGCCGGCCCCGCAGGATGATGCGCGGGTGGGTCTTGGGCACCACCGTCTCAGCGTTCAGCCGGGTGTGCCCGCAGGGGACCTCGGCCGGGCGGGCCGTCTCTTCGGCGTGGAGAACGGGTCGGAACGCTTCAGGCGCGGCGGCCTCCCGGCCGGCCACGGCCAAGTGCAGCCCGGCGGCGTACTCGGCGGCCGAGGGGGTCAGGCGCTCGTCCCGCGCCAGGGAAAGCACGCCTCCACGTTGCGGGCTTCTGGCCCGTATATCGTCTTCCGTGAGGAACTTCATAACGGTCTCCTGTGATTCGAAACTGAAAAGCGTCACGACCCGGCGTCAGAAAGCAAAGAGGGCTCCCTATGCTTCCGGGCGGGTATTATCCCTTGCCGGGCCACGACGCGCACACGCAATGCGCCGTTCCCTCGGCCGACAGCCTCACGGTGGCCCCGGCGGCGACGCGCACCGCGTCTCCCGGCCCGGCCCGGAGCGTTCCCTCCTCCCCGGCCAGTTCCAGGCGGCCTTCCAGAATCACAAGGACTTCATCGGCGGCAAAGGTCCATTCAAAGGCTGTATCCGAAAAGCGCATGTGCCCCACTCCCGGCCCTTCGGGGCCGGGCGGGAGATCTTCCGTGATCAGGACCGCGTCCGGCAGCGCCGGCGGCTCATCCGAAAAGCAGGGACGCGCGTCGCGCAGCAGGGCCAGGCCCCCCGCGCGCTCACGGGCCGGGGTCGCGCCGATCCCCTCGCCCGCTCCGCCTCCCGGCGATCCGGGAAACGCGGAGGCGACGATCTGGGCGACAATGTCGCGTATGGCCGCAGGATCGGCCGTACCGCCGAGAGCGGCCACGACACGCCGCACCACTTCGGCCTCAAGGGCGGTGGGCGGCGCTTCATGCCGCGAGGCGGACGATTCCGCAGAGCCGGATGGGCGTTCCGAAGGAACCGACGGAAGCTCGCGGGCGGCGGCGGATATCCCGGGCCGCGTCTCGTGGGCCGCGCCGGCGGTCTCGACGGTCAGGGCGATGCCGGCGGCACGGGCGTCGTCGCGGGCCTGAGGGGTGATGATCGAGCCCGGAGGAACCGCGATGATCGCGCGGCCGGCTTTTCGGGCCTCGCGCACCTCAGTGGCGGTTATGACGTGCCTCATTTCTCAGCGCTCTTTTTACGCGGCTTCGGCGCGGAAGCCCCCTGCGTCGCGCCGGCGGAACCCTTTTTTCGGGCGGCCTTTTTTGTGGCCTTGGCGGCGTTTATCGCATCCAGAAATCCGTAGGTGGGTTCGACGCCGTCCGCCGGGCGAGGGATGACGTTGCCGGCCAGCAGCTTTCCCTTGGCCCCGCAAACAGCGGCCGCTGCGTCCACGGCCGCCCGGCAGGCGGCCACCTCACCCTCGCAGATCACGCACACGCAGGGGCCGTCCACTTTGTGGACCCGCGCGATACGCACGTCCGCCGCCTTGACCATGACGTCCGCCGCCTCAAATGCGGCCACGTAGCAGGATACCTCGACAAATCCTTGTGAAAGGGAGTTCACGTCTTACTCCTTGGAACGGTTTCGGCAGCGGGCGCCGCTGCAAACGGCGACCGCTCCGGCCTGAAAGCAATTTCACCCTGAAACCATTGTGCGAAAGGACTCGCCGCCAGAGCAAATAAACTGTTTCAACGTTGATTTGCTCTAAAGCAACTTGTCGAACAGCGCGTCCGCCGGGCGGGGGAGAACCGTCGCCCCCACCAGCAGGCCGCTTTCCTCCACCCAGGCCGTGCCGGCCGATATGGCGGCCCGGACGGCGCCGACATCACCTGTGAGCAGGATGTACCCCTTGCCCCCCAGGCCCAAAGCCGTGCGCACCTCAAGCAGCCGCACGTCGGCCGCCTTGACCGCCGCGTCCGCCGCCGAAACGGCCGACGCGACGGAAAAGGTCTCCAGCACGCCCAACGCGCCGCGCTCATTCAGGGGAACGCAGCCGCCCAGCGCCGCCACCACATCGGGGTGAATGTTGGGGAGCATGAACCAGTCGGCCACGTCTTCCGGCCGCTCGCTTCTCCCCGCCTCGAGGGATGCTTCGACGGCGGCGACACCGCCGGTGACGCCGGCCAGGAATTTCCCGGGGCAAATGGTTTTGCAAAAAAGCGGAATCACGTCGGCCGCTTTGACCATACGATCGGCGGCTTCTATTCCCGAGGCTATGCTTGTGTATTCAAGCATACCGACGGCGGAAAATTCCTGCATTGCTCTTCTCCGGGGGTTAACGGGCCGAAATGGCGATGTGTCCGTCAATGCTCACGACCGTGCCGCTGATGGACGCATGTACGCGCGCGCCCAAGGCGTTTTCGGGTATCTCGGCGATACATTGCCCAACGGTCACAGAGTCGCCGGGAGCCACAACCGGAACGCTCGGCACGCCGATATGCTGCCGCAAAGGCAGCGTGACCACGCGGGGCGTCACGTCGCCGAGGTACGGTGTCGGCGTGTCCAGCCGGCCGGCAAGGCCCAGGCGGGCGGCCAGCCGCCGGGTGGGTATTTTGCGGTATGCGCGAGAAAGGGTTTGCCCCTCACACAGCTCGCGGCTTCCCTGGTAGGTTGCCCCGACTCCGCGCATGGCGGCCTTGACCGCCTGGTTGATCCGGCGGGGCGACATCCCCATCGGGCAGGCGTAGTGCTCACATGCGCCGCACTCGCAACACATGGCCGCGATATGCGCCGATTCGCCCGCTTCGGCCCCGGCGGCGAAGGCCCGCATGACTCTGTGGGTCTCGAAGTGATGGCCAAGCAACCGCCTGGGGCATAAATCCGAACAAGCCCGGCATTGAATGCAGGCCGAAGCGGCCCGGCGGCGCAGAACGGCGACGGGCCGCCGCGCGTTGCTGTGCAGGGGATGCCCGGCCGGGAGCGTGATCAACCCGCCGGACGTCTTTGTCACATACTCCCGGGCCAGAGCCTCCCTTCCTTCCACCACCCGCCCCATCATGGGGCCGCCGAGAATGAACACCGGCTCGGTCGGTATGACTCCGCCGCACATCTCCAGGCACTCCGCCAGCGGCGTGCCGAGGGGAGCGCGCACAATGCCGGGACGGCCGACATCGCCGGTCACGGTCAAAAATTTCGCGGTCAGCGGGCGGGGGGCGCAACCGGCGCCGCCAAGGGCCGCATCCACATCCGCCAGCGTGCCCACGTTCGTGACGATGACCCCGACCTGAAGGGGAATGCCCAGCGGGGGGACGCTTTTCCCGGTCACTTCCCGCACCAGAACCTGTTCGTCACCGGCGGGATAAAAATCGTCCAGCAGGAACACTTCGCCGCTGATCACGGCCATCTGCTCCCGCAAGCGGGGAATGATGTCCGTGTGCTTCTTTTTCAGGGCGAGCACGCGCCGGGTCGCGCCGCACGAAGCGGCCAGGGCGGCCAGGCCACGGGCCACGTGTTCCCCGAAGTCGGCAAGGATGTGGTGATCCGTGTGCAGCAGCGGTTCGCACTCACAGCCGTTGGCGATGACCGTCTCCGCCCCGGCAGCGTATTTGACGTGGGACGGAAACCCCGCGCCGCCCTCGCCCACGATGCCCGCGTCGCGCACGGCTTCAACAAACGCTTTGTTCTGCGGCATGACTGTCATCGGCTCATCCTCACCACGGCATGGTCGCGCTCGCCCGGGCCTATCGGGCCGAGGGAAGGAACGGGATAAAGGGCAGCGGCACACCCGCCGCGGCCGCGGCCGGCCGGGGCGCCTTGGGCACCGAGCGATCGAGAATACGCAATGCGTTCTCATACATAACCTTGCGCCGCGCTTCGTCGGTGAGATTCATGCGCTTGTAAATGTCGATGGCTTCCTGCTGTTCCACAAAGGGGTGGGCGCTGGCGAATACCACTTTATCCGCGACCGGGCCGTTGAGCGCCTGTCTGTATACGTCGCTCATCGGCGCCAGCTCGTATTCGGAAAGATCCATGTACACGTTGGCGTTACGCATACAGGTGAAGACCGCCTCGTTCACGAAAGGATAGCCGCCGTGGCTCATGATGATGGTCAGCTCGGGAAAGTCGCGGGCCACGATGTCCACATGACGGGGATCGATGTAGTCCATGACCGCGCGCGGCACTTCCGGCGGCGGAGCCGTGGTGATGAACACGGGAATGTTCAATTCGGCGCACTTGGCGTACAGCGGGTAATACCGGGCCTCGTGCGGCGGGATATGCGCCAGGTAAGGGTCCGTGGCGATGCCGCGCATACCGAGTTCCGTCACGGCGCGCTCGATTTCCCGAACGGCCGCCATGCCCTTGTGCGGATCGATGCCCCAAAAACCCACGAACAGATCCGGGTAGGCGCGTACAAACTCCAGCACACTCGGGTTGTTGGCGGGGAAACCGTAGGTGGTTTCACAGTCCCGCCCGGTGACCACGGCCAGTTCCACACCGCGCCGGCGCACGCCTTCCACAACCTGCTCCAGGGGCTCCGGAACGCGCTTGTCGAACCCTATGGCCTCGCAGGTCGCCTTGAACATGGAGCTGTTCTTGATGCCGTTGATGACTTCCGGCGTGTGGGGACGAAAGCGGAAATCAATAATTCTCATGGGGCGTCCTTTCTGCGGGGTGAGTTGATGACTGCGTGGATATGCTTCGCCGGGCGGCTTCACACGCCCGGCCCCACTTAGCAAGTGCCGTACCAGTCGCGCGGGTTACGGCCGTGTCGCGCCCCAAAAGGGGAAAACGGCGCCCTGATTCTTTCCCTGTTTAATGATGAGAAAAAATACACAAGCCGACCTCGAAAAAGAGCGATGCCGGCAGAGCAAACAGAAATTTGATGAAAATAGCCGTCACTGTGTTGCATATTTGCAACGCAGTGGACGTTCCATTCGTCGACCAAATATTAAATGTTCTGATATCTTCTTAAAATAATTATATTTTTATAAAGAAAACATACATCGCTTTGGCATTGAAGAAAAAATCCCATGCTTAATGCAAAAATGCACCATCGTTCGGCATGTATTTAGCGCTAATAGATATAGTTATCATTTAATAAATAATAATTTCAGCATATTATTAATTATATTTAATTTTACTTATATAGACTGACAACTTCCGACTTTGTCAGGGCATAGTTTATTGCAAAAATGCATTATTCCATGTGGGCTTTTTCTGCTATAGAAGAATTCTCATACGAAACGGCATGTTTCAAGTCGCATCCGGCGAGAAAAAGCCTAAGTATTTCAGCAAATGAACGCCGATTCGTGAAATATGGCACAAATTGTGCTTTTACCGTTTTGAACCGCCGGTTTTCAGGTTGAAGACAGGCATTTCCCGGACGCGCCGCGGGTTCCGCATTCCCGGACAACCCGACCGGAGCCGGCATGTTCCAGAGGCGCGAACGCAACCCCGAACCCCAAGAACGGAGTCCCCATGAAAAATCTCGGTAAACTTTGTCTGGCGGTATTGATTGGCGTTATGTGTCTGGCGGGCACAGCCCAGGCCAAAAAAATCACCCTGCGCCTGGGTCACCCTATGGCTCCGGGCAACAACGTCACCGTCGGGTACGAGAAGTTCAAAGAGATTCTGGAAAAGAAGAGCGGCGGCGAAATTCAGGTCAAGCTGTTCCCCAACTGCATGTTGGGCAGTGACCGGGTGACCACGGAATCCGCCCAGCGCGGCAACCTGGAGATGTCTTCCAGTTCCACACCCAACCTGGCGAGTTTCTCCAAGGCTTACATGGTCTTTGACCTGCCCTATATCACGACCCCCGAAAATCAGCAGAAGCTGTACGCCGCCCTGGACTCCGGGCCGTTGCGCGATCGCCTGGGCCAGGTAGCCGGAGAAATCGGCCTGGTGCCCGTCATGTACAGCGAATACGGCTACCGCAGCTTTACCAGCGCCACCCGCCCCATCAGCAATGCGGCTTCGTATAAAGGCCTGAAGGTGCGCACCACCGACTCACCCATGGAAGTGGCCGTGGCCAGATCTCTGGGGATGAACCCCACCCCCATCGCCTGGGGCGAGACCTACACCGCCTTGCAGCAAGGCACGGTCGACGGTGAAGGCAACACTTACTCGCTGCTGAACGATGCCAAGCACACCGAAGTTCTCAAGTACGCCACGGACAGCCGCCACAACTACAGTATGCACGTGCTGCTCATCAACAAAAAGTTGTTTGACGGCTTCTCGCCCGAAACGCAGGCGATGATTCTGGAAGCGGGCAAGGAAGCCCTGGCCTGGCAACGCGAGATTTCCGTCGAGCTGGAAAACAAGGCCATTCAGGCTTTCGCCGACCGCAAAATCGCAATCTATCACCTCACCCCGGCTGAAAGGCAGGAACTTCAGAACCTCAGTCGCCCCGTTTGGGACGAGTTCAAAAACGACATTCCGCAGGATCTTATCGAACTGGTCATGACCACGCAAAAGTGATGCCTTCGGGGCGGGCGCTGCGGTGCCCGCCCCTCTTTCGGACCACGCGTCTCTCTCGGCCGTTTCTCCGACGCGGCGGCCCGGACGGCACGAACACTTCAGGCGGCGGCAGCCGCCCGGCAAGACAACGGCCCGGCACACCGCCGGTGATTACGAGGTTTCCCCATGGCTCAAGCAGAAGGCGTTTTGCCCATGACCCCGGCAGGCTCAGCCGCCGCCGACACGGAAAAATCCCGCGACGCCGGCGGCTTGCTGCGCCTGCTCGACGAACACTTTGAAAAGCCCGCCCTGATACTGGGCATGCTCGCGATTATTTTGATTATCACCTATCAGACCGTCGTCCGCTACCTGGTCTCGTATGTGGCATCCCCCGTGGACGGAGGGCTTATCAAAGAGATCGTCACCTACGTGGTGCGCGATCTGCTGGCCTTGTCCGGAAACATCACCTGGACGGAAGAAACCTCCCGGTTTATCTTCATCTGGATCTCGTACCTGGCCATCCCCGTGGCCATCAAGCAGCGCTCCAACATCCGCGTGGACATCATCTACGACAAATTGTCCGCGGAGCGGCAGCACGTCTGCTGGATAGTCATGAATCTGTGTTTTCTGGGGTTCGCCGCCGTGGTATGCGCGATGGGCGTCAACCAGATCATCCAGCAAATGGACTTCCCGCAGACCACTCCCGCCTTGCGTATCCCCTACATGGTTCCCTACCTCGTGCTGCCGGTGGCCTTCGGCCTGATGTGCGTCCGCCTGATGCAGGACACCCTCAAAGAAATCCGCGCGGCCGGCCTGAGGGCCGCCCTGATCGCCGCCGGCTGCACCGTGCTGCTGTGGCTCCCGGTTATGGCCCACTCCGAGTTCGACGCCCTGCCGCTGCTGTTCGGCTACTTCATCGTCCTGCTGATCATCGGCGTGCCCGTGGCCGTGTCTCTCGGCCTCGCGGCCCTGGCCACAATTCTCGGCGCGGATACCCTACCCATCGACTTTATGGCCACCACGGCCTTCACGTCCATCGACAGCTTTCCGATCATGGCGATTCCCTTTTTTATAGCCGCCGGGGTTTTCATGGGCGCCGGGGGTCTTTCACACCGCCTGCTCCGCCTCGCGGATGAAATGCTCGGCTCGCTCCACGGCGGTATCGCTCTGGCCACGATCGGCACCTGCATGTTCTTCGCGGCCATCAGCGGCTCGGGGCCGGCCACGGTGGCCGCCATCGGCTCCCTGACCATTCCGGCCATGGTCGAGCGCGGTTACGACAGGCTCTTCGCCGCTTCGCTCGTCGCGGCCGCCGGGGCCATCGGGGTCATGATCCCGCCCAGCAACCCCTTTGTCGTCTACGGGGTCTCGTCGCAGGTCTCGATCGGCAAGCTGTTTCTCGGCGGCATTATGCCCGGCGTGCTCACGGGTATCGTCTTGATGATTTTCGCCTACCTGTACTGCCGGAGAAAGGGCTGGCAGGGCGAAGCCCGCGAGCGTTCCCTGAAGACCTTCCTCGCTTCGCTGTGGGATTCCAAGTGGGCCCTCATGGTTCCGGTGATCGTTCTCGGCGGCATCTACGGCGGCCTGATGACCCCCACGGAGGCCGCCGCCGTGGCCGCGTTTTACGGCCTTATCGTGGGCCTGTTCATCCACCGCGAACTGACCTGGCGCCGTTTTCTCGACTGCCTGGTGGAGTCCTGCAACACCTCGGCGGTCATCATCATGCTCATGGCCATGGCCACCATCTTCGGCAACATCATGACCCTCGAAGATGTGCCCACCACCATCGCCAACTGGATTCTCGGCTTCACCGAAAGCAAGATCATGGTCCTGCTGATGATCAACATCCTGCTGCTGATCGTGGGCACGTTCATGGAAGCCCTCGCGGCCATCGTGATCCTTACGCCCATCCTGCTGCCCGTGGTCGTGCGGGTCGGTGTCGATCCGTTGCATTTCGGCATCATCATGGTGGTCAACCTGGCAATCGGCTTCATCACGCCGCCGGTGGGCGTCAACCTCTTCGTCGCCAGCGGCATCGCCAAAGCCAAGATAGCGGATCTGGCCCGCGTCAGCCTGCCCCTGCTGCTTTTGATGATCGGCGTGCTGCTTCTGACCACCTATGTTCCCGAGATACCGCTGCTGCTCACGAATTAAGAGAATTGGCACAATACTTGATACAATACGGTGCATCGAATGGTGTTCAATGAAATTTTCGCTGAAATGCGGAGAAAAATCCTAAAATTGCACCATACGAACTATGCATGATGCAAAAATGAAACGTTAAAAACTGAAAAGGATGGACCACACTATGCGCGATCCTGTATGCTGCATCCACTCCCCCCATGAAAAACGGATGCTGGATAAAATTGAAGGCAAAGAAGACAAGTTCCGCAAAACACACAAACGTGTATTCACCATTCTTGAGAGCTTTGACAATGTCCGCCCGATTATCGACATTGAGCGCGCCCTGTACTTCACGCAATCCATGAAGCGGACCGAGGGCCAGGCCCTGGTGCTGCGCTGGGCCAAAGCTCTGAAGCATATCGCGGAAAACATCACCGTATACATCGACGACCAACAGCTTATCGCGGGCCGGGCCGGCAAGCAGGGGCGCTACGGCATCCTGTACCCCGAGCTGGACGGCGATTTTCTGGACATCGCGGTGAAAGAACTGCCCAACCGCACGGAATCGCCCTTCGGCATTTCGGCCGAAGACGCCCGCATCGTGATGGAAGATATCGCCCCCTACTGGAAAGGGAAAACGTACCATGAAGCCCTGAATTCGGCTCTGCCCGAAGATATCCACAAGCTGACCTACGATGACCCGGAAGGCTTGATTTCACGCTTCATCGTGAACGAAACCTCGTCGTTCCGCTCCTCAATCCAGTGGGTGCATGACTATGAGAAAGTGCTCAAGCGCGGTTTCGGCGACATCAAGCGCGAAGCCGAAGAGCGCCTTGCCGCCCTGGACCCGCTGAGCCCGGCCGATGAGGTGGAAAAGAAGCCGTTCCTCCAGGCCATTTCCATTGTGTGCGACGCGATCATCCTGTGGGCCAAGCGCCACGCCGCCGCCGCCCGCGAAAGGGCCGCGGCCGAAACCGACCCCACCCGCAAGCAGGAACTGCTGACCATGGCCGAGATCTGCGAGCGCGTGCCTGAAAAGCCGGCCCGCACCTTCCATGAGGCCGTGCAGTCCCAGTGGTTCACCCAGATGTTCTCGCGCATCGAGCAGAAGACCGGGACAATCATCTCCAACGGCCGCATGGATCAGTACTTCTATCCCTATTACAAACAGGACATGGACAAAGGCCTCCTCAGCGAGGAAAAGGCCGTTGAGCTGCTCGAGTGCATGTGGGTGGGCATGGCCCAGTTCATCGACCTGTACATATCCCCCACCGGCGGCGCTTTCAACGAAGGTTACGCCCACTGGGAGGCCGTGACCGTCGGCGGGCAGACCCCGGACGGCTGCGACGCCACCAACGACCTGACGTATCTGTTCCTCAAGTCCAAACGCGAATTCCCGCTCCACTACCCGGATCTGGCGGCGCGCATCCATTCCCGCTCGCCGGAGCGTTTTCTCTATGAAGTGGCCGAAACCATCAAAGACGGCGCCGGCTTCCCCAAGCTGATTAACGACGAAGAAGTCGTTCCCCTGTACGTTTCCAAGGGCGCGACCTTTGAGGAAGCCCTGGATTACGCCGTTTCCGGCTGCACCGAGGCCCGGATGCCCAATCGCGACACCTACACCAGCGGCGGCGCGTATGTGAACTTCGCGGCCGCCGTTGAAATGGTGCTCTTCAACGGGCGGATGCTCAAGTACGGCGACCGCGTGCTCGGCCTGGAAACCGGCGACCCCTTGCAATTCAGAGGGTGGGACGATGTCTGGGAAGCTTACAAAAAGCAGCACCTGCTCTTCTGCAAGACGGCCTTCACCCAGCAGCACATCATCTGCAACCTGCGGGCCCGGCACTTCGCCCAGCCCATGGGATCCGCCCTGCACGATCTGTGCATGAAACACTGCCTCGACCTGCACACCCCACAGATTCCCGAAGGCATCAACTTCGGTTACTTCGAGTACATGGGCTTGGGCACAGTGGTCGATTCCCTGTGCGCGATCAAAAAGCTGGTCTTTGAAGACAAGCGGATCACCATGGCAGAATTGCTGGATGCCGTCCGCTGCAACTTCGAAGGCAAGGAAGCTCTCCAGCAATTGCTGAAAACAGCGCCTTGCTACGGCAACAACGACCCCTATGCCGATGAAATCGCCCGCAAGATCGACAAACTCTCTGTGGAATACGGCGGTAAGTACTCAAAAGAACTGGGCATCCACAACGACGTGCGGTACGTGCCCTTCACCTCGCACGTGCCCTTCGGCAGGGTGGTCAGCGCCACACCTAACGGCCGCAAGGCTTTCACCGCGCTTTCCGACGGTTCCTCCGCCTCGCACGGCGCGGACGTCAACGGTCCCACCGCGGTACTGCTTTCGAACTACGCCTCCAAGAACTGCGGCCTCCGCGACCGCGCCGCGCGTATGCTGAACATCAAGTTCACTCCCAAGTGCCTTGAGGGCGAGGACGGCACCCGCAAGATGGTTTCGTTCATCCGGACCTTCTGCGACCTGAAGCTCTGGCACGTGCAGTTCAACGTGGTCAACAAAGAGACCCTGCTGGCCGCGCAAAAGGATCCGGACAAGTACCGCAACCTGATCGTGCGTATTGCCGGGTACAGTGCCTACTTTGTCGATCTCTCCCCGGATCTGCAGAACGACCTGATCCTGCGCACCGCCCACGAGAGCGTGTAAACCGCGAAGGGAGCCGGGCTCGAAGGGTTTCCGGCTCCCGCCCCGCGGCGGCAAGGCTCACAGGCTCGGGCCTCATACGTTTCGCCCCGGGAGGTCGGCTCGTTTCCCGGCTTCTCGGGGCTTCGCCTTCCCCATCCACCCAGGCAGGACACAATATGAGTTCTTCGCAAACAGATCGCGCCACCCAAGGCATTGTCTTCAACGTGCAGCGCTACTCCGTTCACGACGGCGGCGGTATCCGCAGTATCGTGTTTCTCAAAGGCTGCCCCTTGCGCTGCAAATGGTGCAGCAACCCGGAATCGCAACGCCCCGAGCCGGAACTGGCCAGGAACGAAGGACGCTGCCTCGGCTCCGATAAATGCGGCTTTTGCCTCTCGGCCTGCCCGGAAGGCGCGATAGCCGCCCCCGCCGGGAATCTGCCCGTGGTGGACCGCGCGCGATGCGCCGGCTGTATGCGATGCACAGGGGCCTGCCCGTCGCAGGCATTGATCGCTTACGGCAAACCACGCAGCGTGGAAGATGTCGTCTCGGCCGTGGAGCAGGACTCCCTCTTTTACGCCCGATCCGGCGGCGGCATGACCCTTTCCGGGGGCGAGCCGTTCATGCAGGGCGATTTCGCCCTGGCCCTTCTGCGCGAGGCCAAACGGCGGCGTATCGACACGGCTGCCGAATGTTGCGGTCAGGTGGCCTGGCCTGTTCTGGAAGAAGCCTGCTCGCTCCTGCGCGAATTGCTGTTCGACATCAAACTCATGGACGGCGCGCGGCACAAGCAGGCCACCGGCGCGGGCAATGAGACGATTCTGGAAAACCTGCGCCGTATTTTGACGAGCTTTCCCACGCTGCCCGTCTGCGTGCGCACACCGGTCATACCCGGTGTCAACGATACGGAAGAAGACATCGCGGCCATCCTGAAATTGCTCGAGCCTTATCCGCAGGTACGCTATGAGTTGCTGGCCTATCACCGTCTCGGCACGCAGAAATACCACTTCCTCGGCCGGGAAGCGCCCATGGGCGACGTGACGCTTGACGACGACCGTTTCGCCCGGCTGCAACGGCTTGTGGAACACACCCGGAGCATTTCTTCCGGAAGCGCGTCCTAGCTCAGGACTCGTCAAGACGCCCGCTGCAAAGCCGAGTTTTTCGCGGGCGGCGGCTGAATGAGTCCTGAGCCTAACCTCCCGCCTCACGCCCCCGGCGGTGCGCACCCGCGCCGCCGGGGGCTTCTTTTTTCGGGCCCACCCGCGCAACCAGCGGCGAACCGGGCCTATTCCGCAAAATAATGCCGCGCCTCTGGGCAGGCCCTTCCGCCAACCTTATATGTTCGCATAGTACCTTCCGCGCATTTCGCGACGGCCTTGGGAAAGGCCCCGGAGCGCGGGGAAAAAAGAGGTGAAAACCATGAGCAAGCATATCCTGATGATCGTGACCTCAACGGAAACAATGGGCGCGGCGGGCGCGAAGACCGGCATCTGGCTGTCGGAGTTCGCCGAGCCTTATCTTGAATTCACCGCTGCCGGAATGAAGGTGACCGTCGCCTCACCCGCCGGCGGCAGGGCTCCCATCGACCCCAAAAGCCTGGAGGAAGCGCCGCGCCCCCTTCTGGACACAATGCGGCACCTTGAGCACACGGTGCCCCTGGAAACAATCCGCGATACGGCGGGATTCGAGGCCGTGTTCCTGCCCGGGGGGCACGGCGCGATGTTCGACCTGGCCGGAGACGCCGACCTGCGCCGCATCCTCACGGCCATGCACAAGGCGGATCGGCTCATCGCCGCCGTGTGCCACGGCCCGGCCGGGCTGACCTGCGCCCGCCTGGACAACGGCGACGCCCTGGTGGCGGGCAAACGGCTCACCTCCTTCACCAACGCCGAGGAGAAAGAAGCCGGTATGGTTCCCCACATGCCCTTCCTGCTCGAAGCGCGGCTGCGGGAGTTGGGCGCCGTATTCGTTCCGGGCAAGAACTGGGAAGATCACGTCGAGGTCGACGGCAACCTGATTACCGGGCAAAACCCGCAATCCGCGCAACGCGCGGCGCGCGAAGTCGTCCGCGCCCTGAGCGGCAGCTAGCCGGCCGGCTGGGAAAAACCAGGAGACAAGAGAAAAGCCGCCCCATCCGGAAGCGGCTTTTCTCTTGTGAGACGAGGCAAAACGCGGTCAGGCCCTCTGTCGGGCCGGGCCGCCGAAACCCAGCAGCCGGGCCGAGTTGAGGACGATCAAAAGCGCCCCGGCATTGTGGGCCAGAGCGCCGACCACCGGGCCCATCAGGCCCCAGGCGGCCAGGAGCACCGTGACCAGGTTGAGCAGCATGGAAAGCGAAATGTTCACCTTGATTGTGGAGGCGGTCTTCTTCGCCAGCCGCAGCAGATGGGGCAACTGCTTGATGTCGTCGCGCACCAGCACCCCGTCGGCGGCGTCCACGGCGATGTCGCTGCCCACGCCGCCCATAGCCAGGCCGACGTAGGCGCATTTCAAGGCCGGGGCGTCGTTGATGCCGTCACCGACCATGCAGACTTTCTCAAAGCGGTTCCGTTGCAAGTCTTCCCGGATGATCTTCACTTTATCTTCCGGCAACAGTTCGGCATGCACATCCTGAATGCCTACCGAGGCGGCGATTGCCCGGGCCGCTTCCATGTGATCCCCGGTCAGCAGACCGGCGGCCACGCCTTCGTCGCGCAGACGGGCAACCGTTTCCCCGGCGTCCGGGCGCAAGGTGTCCGAAAGCGCCACGAGCCCGGTCACCCGGCCCTCCCTGGCGATAAAGATGACCGTGCCGCCCGCTTCTTTATGACGCGCGGCCGCGCCGGCAACCTCGTCCGGTACGGCGATACCGCTCTCGGTCATGAACTGCGGGCTGCCGGCGAGCGCTTCCCCGCCGCCGATCCGTACCCGCACGCCCCGGCCCGGAACCATCACAAAATCTTCCGGCTCGGGAAACGCCACCCCGTCGGCTTCCGCCCTGCGGACGACCGCGCGGCCCAGGGGGTGTTCCGAGCGCAGTTCCGCCGTGGCCGCGAGCTGGAGCACGTCCGCTTCGGAAAGGCCGGGCTCAAAGGATTCCACAGCGGTCACCGCGGGTTTGCCGTGGGTCAGGGTACCGGTCTTGTCGAACACCACCCGATCGACTTTGGCCAAACGCTCCAGGGCGTCGCCGGAGGAAATGAGGATGCCGAAGCGCGTGGCGTTGCCGATGCCCGCCATGATCGCCGTGGGCGTGGCCAGCACCAGGGCACAGGGGCAAAAGACGACCAGGATGGTCACGGCCCGGATGATTTCGCCGGTCGCGGCCCAGGTGCCCAGGGCCGTCAGCAGGGCGGCGGCGACAATCCAGGTGGCCCAGCGGTCCATGATCCGCACGATGGGCGTTTTGGCGGCGTCGGCCGATTCCACCAGCCGGATCATCCGTTGCAGGGAGCTGTCCTCCCCGACCTTCACGGCCCGCATGTCGACCGCGCCGTGCTGGTTGACGGTGCCGCTCCAGACCTCATCATGCACATCTTTGTCCACGGGCAGGGATTCGCCGGTCATCAAGGATTGATCCACGGCGGTGCGGCCGGAGACAATCAGGCCGTCCACGGCGATGGTTTCGCCGGGGCGAACCCGCAAAACGTCACCCACCCGGATATCCTGGGCGGAGATCTCCGTTTCAACGCCGTCGCGCACGACCCGGCCGGTACGGGGGGTCATGTCCACCAGCTTCTCGATGCCCTCCCGCGCCTTGCGCACGGTGCGCTCTTCCAGCAGCGAGCCGAGCGCCATGATGAAGGCCACCTCGCCTGCCGCGAAGGTTTCGCCGATGGTCACGGCCGCCACCAGGGCGCCGGCCACCAGCACGTCGGCCTTGACGTCGAACTCGGTGACCAGCCCGACGATGGCGCCCTTCAGAATGGGCACCCCGCACAGGACAATGGCCACCCAGGCGGGATCGAACGGCAACGGCCCGCGCAGGCCAAAAAAGCTGCACACCAGAGAGATGCCGCCGAGGCAGGCGCCGGCCAGATGCCGTTTCTCTTCATCCAGAATAATCGCTTTCACTCCATCCATCACGAACTCCCGAATCGGTTCTTTGTGAAACTCTTTTTTTCAGAAGGATATGCCCCGCCGCATAATGCTCCGGTCAATGGCGACACGAGATCGAGTTCGTTCTCTTTCAGAGGTTGTCCGCTTTGATCGACGGGCATGTCTCCAGACATATGCAACCGCCGGATGGAACGGACGCAACGCGGACAGAGAGCAAAAAACGACTCGTGGAGCCGCCGCCTATGTCATGCGGGAAAACTGCTCGATGGCCCTGGCCAGATTGCGCAGGGTTTCATCCGCGTCGCCTTCGGCAATGCCGGAGAGCACGCAATGGTGCAGATGCCCTTCCAGAATCACCTGTCCGGTCTTGTGCAGGGCCGACTTGGCCGCGCCGATCTGGACAAGAATATCCTCACAGGGCACGTCCTTGCGCACCATGTCCATAATGCCGCGCACCTGGCCTTCGATGCGTCTCAGCCTGGCGACCACCGCATCCACATTCATACACTCGCGCATGTTTTCCTCCCGCGCCTATACCTAATACCCCTATTGGGTATATGAAATGAAAACGAATGTCAAAAACAAAATAACGCACACCTGTTCTTCAACAGGCAATGCCCATCAAGCCGCGGAAAACAATGGACCGCCCGGAAGGACGGTCCGCGTGAAGGCAGGGGGGCCGCTCGGCTCCGGAAAGCCGGTATGCGGTTCAGAATCGGGTATCCCGCTGAATTTCCTTTCGCAGGCCCACGGCGCCGGCCGCCCCGACCAGAATGGCGAGAACGCTCGGCAGGAGCAACGCGGGCAGTGTGCCTATATGGCAGGGCATGGTTTCGCCTGGGCATACCCCGATGATGAAGGAGGGAATCAGGGCTACGTACAAACCGGCCGGAACCAGCATCAAGGCGATGCCCGCGCGAATGCCGGGGGAACGGAACAGCCCCATGAACAGGCCGCCGGCCGCGATGACCCCTCCGGCGCTTGAGGCGGCCACCCCGGCCCAGAAGCATTTCATATGCACGGCCGCGCCGGAGACGGTCTGAACCATGCCCACACAGACCGGGAAAATATACCAGGGCGTCAGCACTATCAGCAGGCCGAGCCCGCTCACAATCAACGCCGTCACGAACCTTCCGCTCACACAACCTCCTTGAGCGCGGCGGTGCAAGCCGCCTGAACGGTTAACGCATAATAATAGCGGGAGTGCCCGGTTTATGCAACCTGATGAGGTATCAAAAAAGCTATTTTACAGATGCGCCTTCGGCCGCTTGTGTCGAAAGACCGGTTGTGCTCTACTGGACGGAAGCGGTTACACCCGCCGGATACCGTATCGGAGGAACGCCATGAACGCCGAAAGTCTTCTTTCCCACCTCGCCGAATGGTCTGAGGCTGTGAACTCTCTGGAGAAACAGGCCGTGGAGGAACTCCACGGCCAAAAGAACGAAGCCGCGTACCGCGACCTGATGCGTCGGCGCGCCGAACTGCTGCGGTCCCTGCCCGGCAAGGCCGCCGCCCTGCCCGCCGCCCTGCGGGAAGAGGACGCGTTTTCTCGGGTTCTGGAAGCGCTGGAAGGCTTCGCCCAAGGCGCCTCCAACGCCCTGCGCATCAATTCCATTTTTTATATGTCCGCCCTGCTTTACCCGGACGAGCACAAACCCGGCGAGCCCAACAACCTGGAACGGTTGCTCCTGAGCCTCGCCGGGCATTAAGGGAAGCAACCGGCCGCCCCGCCGTGAACCGGATGGAGTGGTCGCAACTCATCGCATCGGCGTACCCGGTTTTGCCGAGAAGCGCCCGGCTTGGTCTTCGCCCTCAAGGTCCATCTGCCGGAAGGCCGGGCGACAACAACCGCGGCAATTTGCCGGGCAACGGCCTTGAGCGCGCGGAGCGCACCATCTTCAGGCCCCGCCTCGGAAGGGAATGAAAAATTCGTCGATCAGCCGCCGGGCCTCGGCCTGCTCCTCCGGCGCTTCATCCATGCCCGCCGTGATGGCTTCCAACAGCCCGCTCCGGGCCAGAAGCCCCAGAGAAGACGGATAATGGAACTCGAACAGCCAGGTACAGACCAGCAGCCGGAAGTCGTTGCAGGTGCGCATGTCCGCGTAGCGGGCTGTTCGGCGGGCCGCGAAAGCCTCCCGAACGGCCGGGCTCACGCCCCCGTTGCGCGTCAGGTGCATGACCACCAGCGGGTCCGGTTCCCGCCCCGGCCCCAGGTGTTCGGAGAGAATCCGCAGAATGTCCAGCTTGTCGGCGTCGCGTAGGCCTTCCAACACGTGGCGGGCCGGGCCCGAAACCCCGGCCGGCACCGTAACCCGATTATGCAGGGCCACGGCGATGCCTGCCGGACCGCGAACCGACTCCGGCTCGTCGCGCAAGAACCCCCGGCGGCGCAGTATCTTCGCCCCGAGCAGAGCATGATTGCACGATAACGCGTCCGCGTAAGTCTTGTAGTCGCGCAACTGCTGAAACCGGCCCACGTCGTGGAACAAGGCGGCAACGATCAAAGCGCGGCGCAGGGCGGGATCGGCAAAGACCGGCTCGTGGCGGGCGATCTCCCGCGCGGCCGCCAGCACCCTGCGGGTGTGGTCGCGCTTGAGGTCCAGTTGCCCGTCGACAGAAGGATCACCGGTGTAAAAGCCGCGCGCGTATGTTTCAAATGCTTCGTGCAGGGCCTGGATGTCCACGACGCCGCGCTCCTCGCCACGCTCGGCATCTTCCGGGATGTCCCACCGGGCGTCCCGAAAACGCCCCTTGGGGCCGTAAAGAAACCGCAGCAACAGGGCCAGAGCGGCGAAGATGCCGAGCACCAGCAGCGCCCCGGCCACCTTGATACCGATTATTTCCACCATTCGCGCCTCATGGAGGTATGCCCTGAGAAGGGATTTTTCCCTTTGTCCTTGACATATTCCGATTTTCACATAAGGTAAATCAAGAAATCTTGATTAAGTGAAGATCATGCCAGATACGACCCAATACTTCAAAGCTTTGGCCGACGAGACCCGGCTGCGTCTGTTGCACGTTCTGTCCCGATACGAGTGCAATGTCAATGAACTGGTCGCGGTGCTGCGCATGGGGCAATCGCGCATTTCCCGGCACCTGAAGATCCTTTCCTCGGCCGGGCTGCTGGTCTGGCGGCGCGAGGGTCTGTGGGTATTCTACAGCATTCCGCAGGAAGGGCCGGGGCGCGATTTCATCAACGCGGTCCTGCCCTTTGTCGAGGCCGACCCCGTGATGCGGGCCGACGACGGCGCGGCCGCGCGGATGATCGAGGAACGCCTCTCGTCCACCCGGCATTTTTTCAATGCCATCGCCGAGGATTGGGACAAATTTTCACGCGAGATCCTGGGCGGCTTCGATCTGCCCACAGCCGTGCGCGCCCGTATGCCCAAGGTCCGCACGGCGGCGGATCTCGGCTGCGGCACGGGCGCGGTGCTCGGCCTGATGCCGGAGCGGGCCGACAAGGCCATCGGCGTGGACGACTCACCCCGGATGCTTGAACTGGCCCGACGGCGCCTGGCCGGGTTTGAGGAACGCATTTCCCTGCGCATCGGGGATCTCGCCCATCTGCCCCTGGCCGACGGCGAGGCCGACTTCATCTGTCTGAACCTGGTCCTGCACCACCTGGCCGACCCGCAGGAGGCCCTGTACGAAGTCCGCCGGGTCGTGGCCAAAGGCGGAACGCTGGTCGTGACCGACTTCAACCGCCACGAAGACGAACGGATGCGCTCGGAATACGGCGATCGCCGGCTGGGTTTCGAGGCCGCCGTCCTGCGCGAATATTTGCTGAACGCCGGATTCCGGGTTGAAAAGTCCGAGCTTGTTCCGGTGGAACGCAACCTTTCCCTGCACATCATAACAGCCGCGGCCGTCTAGGCCGACCTCAAGGAGAACTCTATGGCCACCATGAAAAAAAACGCTAAAGCCCCGGCCAAGGCCGCCCCGGCTCCCAACAAGACCACCACAAAGGCCGGCGGCGCGCCCACGAAGAAATCCGGCGTCATGCCCCTGGATCTGTCCCTGCCGTACAAGGTGGCGGACATTACCTCCGCGCCTCTGGGGCACATGGAAATGCAGCTTTCCGAGCGGGAAATGCCCGGCCTGATGGCCCTGATCGCCAAGTACGGCAAGAAAAAGCCGCTCAAAGGCCTGAAGGTTACCGGCTCCCTGCACATGACCATCCAGACGGCCATGCTGATCAAAACCCTGCACGCCCTGGGCGCGGATCTGCGTTGGGCATCCTGCAACATTTTCTCCACTCAGGACTACGCCGCCGCCGCCATTGCCGAGTCCGGCATGGCCGCCGTGTTCGCCTGGAAGGGCGAGAGCCTGGAAGAGTATTGGTGGTGCACGGAAATGGCCCTGACCTGGCCCGACGGCTCCGGCCCGGATCTGATCGTGGACGACGGCGGCGACGCCACCCTGATGATCCACAAGGGCGTGGAAGTCGAAAAGAACCCCGCCCTGCTCAAAAAAAAGTCGGACAACAAGGAACTCGCGATCATCATGGATCGCCTGGCCGCCGCGTACGCCGCGAATCCCAAGCACTGGCAGGCCGTGGCGAAGAAAATCCGGGGCGTGTCTGAAGAAACGACCACCGGCGTGCATCGCCTCTACCAGATGGAAAAGGAAGGCAAGCTGCTCTTCCCGGCCATCAACGTCAACGACGCCGTGACCAAATCCAAGTTCGACAACCTGTACGGCTGCCGCGAATCCCTGGCCGACGGCCTGAAGCGGGCCACGGACGTGATGGTGGCCGGCAAGGTGGTGCTTGTCTGCGGCTACGGCGACGTGGGCAAGGGCTGCGCCCAGAGTATGCGCGGCCTCGGAGCCCGGGTGCTGATCACCGAAATCGACCCCATCTGCGCCCTGCAGGCCGCCATGGAAGGTTTTGAGGTCACCACCGTGGAAGACGCCGCCCCCGTCGCGGACATCTACGTGACCGCCACCGGCAACTATCACGTGATCACCGGCAAGCACATGCTCAAGATGAAGGACGAGGCCATTGTCTGCAACATCGGCCACTTCGACAATGAAATCGACATGAGCTGGCTGGAAAGCACAAAGGGTTGCAAGCGCCAGAACGTCAAGCCCCAGGTGGACAAGTGGCATCTGCCCAGCGGCCGCGCCATCGTGATTCTGGCCGAGGGCCGGCTGATGAACCTGGGCTGCGCCACCGGCCATCCGAGTTTCGTCATGTCCAACAGCTTCACCAACCAAGTCCTGGCCCAACTGGAACTGGCCGGCGGCAAGCTCGCGGCCACGGTGCACATCCTGCCCAAAAAGCTGGATGAGGAAGTGGCCCGCCTGCACCTGGACCGCCTCGGCGCCAAGCTCACCAAGCTCACCAAAGAACAGGCCGACTATATCGGCGTCGCCGCCGACGGGCCGTTCAAGGCGGAGCACTACCGCTACTAAGAATATATCCGTAAATAAGTGGAGCGTGAGCCGAGGACGAGGAAAAGCGCTTTT
>JAVBQP010000007.1:0-14716 GCA_031548905.1 Desulfovibrio sp.
GTCGGCCCCGACGGACTCGGCCAGACTCAGGATTTCTTCGGCCGCGTACCCGTTGACGACCTTGCCCGTGGCTTTGATGCCGGAGAAGTTCTCCGCCACGAAGGTCTCCATGGTTTTTTCCGCGCCGGTGATGATTTCGCCCACGAAGTTCTCGATGGAACTGGGCGGCACATGGAAGCCAACATACTGCGTCAGAGCCGGGGCGGCGTACACGGCGACGACTTCGGCATCAAAGGCCTTGGCCATGGTCACCGTGTAGTCGGCCACCAGGGAGGAGTGCTGGGAAAGGTCCAAGGCGCAAAGAATCTTTTTGATGGCGGGCATATCGATCTCCTTGTGTTCGAGGTGACTCTCCAAAGAGAGGATCCGATTCATTCCGGGGGAAGGAATTCCCCGTTTGCTAAAAACCTACCCCTTTTATCACAAGGATTCAATCCCCTTATAATGAAACGTCGAGTCTTTTTTCAAGAAGATAGAGAAACTCGACCACATGCATGGCGCGTTCCGACAGATTCCGGCTGGCCCGGAAAGCGTTGTACGGCGTCTCGACAAGTTCAAGTTTGCCGAGAGAGCGTAGGAACCCCGTGAATTCATTGTGGGAAACGAACCCTTCCGAGTTGTAGGAGATGAGGATGAAGCGGGCGGGCAGCCCGGCCACGAGGGAAAACAGAGCCTCGCGCGCCTCCCGCTTTCTGTTGAAGGCGCTGCGGTTCCAGTCGTCGGGAATGCCGCTGACCTTGCTGACCCGCTCGGGCCGGCGGTTCTCGGCCAGCAGGTTGAGCATGAAGTAATTGGAGCCGTAGGGGTGTTGATTATACGGAGGGTCCAGGTAGGCCAGATCGAACTCCGCGCCCTCGTCGCGCAGGCGGGCGCTCAGAGCCCCGGCGTCGCCCCGGACTACCCGGCTCTCGCAGGTGAAGCGCGAAAAGACCGGCAGACGCGGCTCGATGCGGCCCATGATGCGTTGCAGGGCGTGCCCGCCTTCGCCACCGAAGCGCCCGACGCCATCCCGCCCTTTGTAGAACCCCTTGAAAACCCCGGCCGTATTGGCATGGACGGACGCCTCCGCCAGGAGCGGGGCCAGCAGGAAGACGCGCAGGTCTTCGTCCACCTCCTCGATGGCCGCGCGGGCGGTGTCGAGGATCAAGGCGTTCTCCCGGCTATAGAAAACCCGCTCGCCGGGCCGGATGCGGGTATCGTCCTCCGGGGCGTAGAGCTCACAGAAAAAGCCGGGGCGGGGGTGCTTCAGGGCGTTGCCGATATGGGCCAGGGCCTGGGCCAGGCGAGCGTGGGGAACCGTCGCGGCGTTGCTCAGGTGGCAGGAGTTGGCGACGGCGCTGTAAAGCTCCAGGTCGTTGGCCACGAGACGGTCGGCATGGCGCTTGAAAAAACGGGCCACGATGCCGGAGCCGGAAAACAGGTCGAGGATGCGCAGTTTTTTTCTGCCCAGGCGTTTCCCGACCCGTTCGACGGCCGCGCCGATGACCGGCAGCAGGGCGCGCTTGTTGCCGATACAGGTGATGACCTGTTCCCGCAGATACGCGGGGTCTTCTTCCCGGTTGCGTCTCATATCCCGAGACGCCGGCTCACAGCGGCGGCAGGCCGGGGTGCGGCAGGGCCGATTCCAGGGCGCTTCCCGCCCGGATCAGGCCTTCTTCATCGAAGGCTTTGCCCATGAGCTGCAGGCCCACAGGCAGGCCGGAATCCGCGCCTTTGCCGGCGGGCAGGCACAGGCCCGGCAAGCCCGCCAGGTTCAGGCTCAAGGTGAGGATGTCCATCTTGTAGGCCGTCAGCGGGTCGGAGATTTCTCCGGCCTTCCAGGCCGTGATCGGGCAGGAGGGGGCGGCCAGGAAGTCGCAACGCTCAAAGGCGGCCGCGAAATCCCCGGCAATGAGACGGCGGACCTGGGCGGCCTTCGTGTAATAGGCGTCGTAATACCCGGCCGAAAGCACATACGTGCCGAGCAGGATACGGCGCCGCACCTCTTCGCCGAAACCGGCCGAGCGCGAGGCCGTGTACATGCCCACCAACCCTTGTTCTTCCCCGGCGCGCAGGCCGTAACGCACCCCGTCGAAACGGGCCAGGTTGGTGCTTGCTTCGGCCGAGGCCAGAATGTAGTAGGCGGCCACGCCCAGATCCAGGTGGGGCAGGGAAACCTCGACGATTTCCGCGCCCAGTTCCCGGGCCGTTTCCACGGCGGCCCGGCAGGCGGCCTCCACTTCCGGCGACAGGCCCTGTTTCCAGTATTCCTTGGGCAGGCCAAGTTTGATGCCTTTGAGGTCAGTGCGCCCCAATACCTTGGCATAGTCCGGCACAGGCAGAACGGCCGAGGTGGCATCCTTGGGATCATGCCCGGCGATGACTTGGAGGAGCAGGGCGCAGTCGGCCACGCTGCGGGCCAGGGGGCCGACCTGGTCGAAAGAACTGCCGTAGGCCACGGCTCCATAACGGGAAACCCGGCCGTAGGTGGGCTTGATACCCACGCAGCCGCACAAACCGGCCGGCTGGCGGATGGATCCGCCCGTATCCGACCCCAGGCTGCCGTAAGCTTGCCCCACGGCCACCGAAGCCGCCGATCCGCCGCTGGAGCCGCCCGGCACGCGCTCCGCATCCCAGGGGTTTTTAGTCCGGCCGAAGTGGGAAAACTCCGTGGCGGCACCCATGGCGAACTCGTCCAGGTTGGTCTTGGCCACGATCACGGCCCCGGCTTCCTTCAAGCGCCGGACCACGAAAGCGTCATACGGCGGTGTGAAGTTCTCCAACATGCGCGAGGCGCAGGTAGTGCGGATGCCCGTGGTGCAGAGCAGGTCTTTGAGGGTCAGGGGCACGCCCCAGAGGAGCTTGGCCGGGTCCGGGCCGTTCTCTTCCAAAGTTTTGGCTCCAACTCGGGCCTGATCGGCGCAGACGGTGATACAGGCATTCAGGGCCGGTTCGGTGGCCGCGATGCGGCCGAGGCTCGCTTCCACGACCTCGGTGGGACGCAGGTCGCCTTTGCGCAGCTTGTCGCGGACATCCGTGAGGGAAAGCGTATGCATGGGAGTACTCATTGTGCGGGATGTTCAGGAAATAACCGGCGGCACGGCGAAAAAGTCGCCCTGCCGGGATGGGGCCTCACGCAGGATCGCGTCCGGGCCGGGGGCCGGACGGGCCTCGTCCTTGCGGGGCGGGGCGATGGGACCGAGGGGCTGGTACAGCGGTTCCACGGTCGAGGTGTCCGCCTGGTTGAGGATATCCATGTACTCGACCACGGCGTCGAGCTGCCCGGCCAGGGCGGCCAGGGCGGCTTCGGCTTCCTGCGGGGCAAGGCCGGCCGTGGGGTCCAGGCGGGCCAGGGAGGCGACTTTGACGACTTGTTCCGGCGTGACGGGCATAAGGCTCTCCGGTTACGAACGCTGTTCCGCGTAGTGGTTGATCAGGCAGCCGGCCAGGATCACGGCGCGCTCATCCGCGCTCAGATCCGGCAGGCGCAGGGTGACGGGCTCCGAACCGCCGGAGGCCCGGTGGATGACGGCCGGGATGTCTGCGAGGCCGGCCATCAGGGCCTGGCGGATGCCGGGCAGAAAGACGCGATCGCCGGGAGCGAGCTTGAACCCGGCCGCGCCCGGCACGGCGAAAGGCAGCATCCCCCAGTTGATGACGTTGCTGCGGTAACGCTTGGTGGCGTAATCCTCGGCCAGGTTGGCCCAGCCGCCGAGCACTTTCTGGCAGGAGGCCGCCTGCTCGCGGGCTGAGCCGTCGCCCGGCTTGACCGCGAAAACCAGGGAGCCGAGGCCGGTGTAAGCTTCCTGCCCCGCCAGGCCGAGGCCGGCGAAGATGTCCGCGACCGAGGAAGGGTCCGCGGCGCGTTTCGCTTCCAGCTCCCGCGCGGCCTTGGCCCGGCCCACGTACTCGGGATCCTTGCGCGAGAGAGTGAACTCGGCCAGCTTGTACGGGTTGGAACGGTATGAGGAGGTCTCGCCTGAGGGAATCAGCTCGTCCGTGGTGGTCACCGGGTCGTAAATGGCCGAGGCCACGGTCAGGAGCAGGTTTTCCGGCAGGGGCGGCATGGCGGGCCAGTCCGCGATGTTCGGACCGAAGACCAGGGCGGTTTCCGGCTCGGGCTTGCCGAAGCCGCGATAGACGCGGTTCGCGTAGATTTCCGGGTCGAAGCGGTACTCCAGGGGCGTTTCGGCCGGTGCGTCGAGCAACTCGTCCGCCGGGGTGAGCCTGCCCCGGTTGCGGGCCGTGGCCGCGATGGAGCGGGCGTCCATGAGGGCCACGTACGACATCTGTCCGCCGGAGGGCTTGGAGCCTTCGCGGTTGGGGACGTTGCGGGTGGTGTGGCGGATGGAAAAAGCGTTGTCGGCCGGCACGTCGCCCGCGCCGAAACAGGGGCCGCAGAAGGCGGTCTTGATGCCCGCGCCGGAGAGCATGAGATCCGTGATCGCTCCGCAACGGGTCAACTCCAGGTACTGCGGCTGGCTGGCCGGGTACACGGAGAGCGAAAAAGCCCCGGCCCCGGTGGAATGTCCTTTCAGGATCGCGGCCGCGCGTCGGATGTTCTCGTAGGTGCCGCCGGAGCAGCCGGCGATGATGCCCTGGTCCACGTAAAAGTCCTTGCCCTTGAGCTTGGCCCGCAGGTTCGGGGCCTTGCCCTTGCCGCCGAGGAGGCCGGCCGCTTCCTTCTCCACCCCGGCCAGCAGATCCGGGGCGTTCGCCAAAAATTCGCGGATGGTCCAGGCGTTGGAGGGATGGAAGGGCAGGGCGATCATCGGCTCAACCCTGGAGAGATCGAGCCGGACCCAGCGCTCGTAGAAGGCGCCGTCGCCGGGGGCCAGGGGCTTGTAGTCCGCCTCCCGGCCGTGGGCCGCGAGCCAGGCGCGGGTTTTGTCGTCGGTGACCCAGATGGAACTGAGGCAGGTGGTTTCAGTGGTCATCACGTCGATGCCCAGGCGGAAGTCCACGCTGAGGCCCGCCACGCCGGGGCCGGCGAACTCGAGGATGCGGTTCTTGACGAAGCCGGAAGCGAACACCGCCTTGATCAGGGCCAGGGCCACGTCCTGCGGGCCAACGCCGGGGCGGGGGGAGCCTTCCAGCCAGACGGCGACCACTTCCGGCCGGGTAATGTCGTAGGTCCGGCCGAGGATCTGCTTGACCAGTTCCGGCCCGCCTTCGCCCACGCCCAGGGTGCCGAGGGCGCCGTAGCGGGTGTGGCTGTCCGAGCCGAGGATCATCCTGCCGCAGCCGGCGGCGGTTTCACGCATGTACTGGTGAATGACGGCCAGGTGGGCGGGCACGTATTCCCCGCCGTAGCGGTGCGCGGCCGAAAGGCCGAACAGGTGGTCGTCCTCGTTGATGGTCCCGCCGACGGCGCACAGACTGTTGTGACAGTTGGTCAGGGCGTAGGGCATGGGGAAGCGTTCCAGCCCCCCGGCCCGGGCGGTCTGGATGATGCCCACGTACGTGATGTCGTGGGAGGCCAGAGCATCGAAGGTGATGTGCAGGGCGTTGTCGCCTTTGTCGGTATTGTGGGCGGCCAGGATGCCGGCCGTCATCGTACAGTCGGGCCCGCCCCCGGCGTCGGTGTCGGTGAGAAGGGCGTTGTTGCGGAAAACGGCGCGGGTTCCGGTGGTGATCATCGCAGGGTCCGTGTTCGAGTTTTCGGGTTATGGTGTGGCAATCCATAAGCATACACGCGAGAGGCGCGATCTTCAAGTGTCGGTCGGGTTCCGCGCTTGGGGCGAAAAAAGTCGCGCCACACCGCGAGGACGGTATGGCGCGACAATTTTGTCAAATAAAGGTGATACCTTGGAGACTACTCTTCCTCGGGTTCCCGCACCTTGAAGCCGGCCCGGCGGATCGATTCCGCGTTGACGGCGCCGGGGCGAAGAATCCGCACCAACGGCCCCTGCGGGCCATCCACCACGTCCAGAACCGTGGAAGGCAGGCCCCCCGCCGGGGCCGGGCCGGCCTCGAAAATTCCGGCCACGCCCGAATGCATTTCGGAACAGAGAGCGGCCGCGTCGGAGACGGACGGCTCCCCGCTCAGGTTCGCGCTCGAAGCGGAAAGGAGAATGCCGCAACCGTTGCGCAGGGCCGCCGGGGCGGGGTGGGGAGAAAAACGCACGGCCAGCCGGCCCACCCCGGCCGTGAGCAGATCCGGCACCTCGGGCCGGGCCGGGAGCACGATGGAGAGGGGGCCGGGCCAGAAGGCGTCCATAAGCTTGGCGGCGGCTTCGGGCACATAGGCGATCAGCTTGTCCAGGTCGTCCCGGCGGGAAATGATCACCGGCAGGGGCAGGTTCAGGGCCCGGCGCTTGATGCTGAAAATACGGCCCACGGCGTCCGGGTTCAGGGCGTCGCAGCCGAGGGCGAAAAAGGTTTCCGTGGGATAAATGACGGCCAGCCCGTCGCGCAGGGCCGCGCAGGCTTCCTCCAGGGTCAGGGTGGGAAAGCTCATGGTTGCCGCTCCCGTATTTGCATTTTTTGTCGTTTCAACATACGTGTTTTCGCCGACAAAGTGAACTCCTCGGCGGGCCGCCGCCGCAACGTCGAGACACCGTATGAAAGACATCCGCATCGTCACCGTGGGCAAGCCGAAAATTCCCTTCCGAGTGGAGGCCGTCGCCCACTACCTCAAGCGCCTGGCCCCGTTCGGGAAGGTGGAACTGGTTCACGTCAAAGACGCCGACGCCAAACTCCCGCTGCCGCAACGCAAGGCCCAGGAAGGAATCCGCCTGTTGGAACAAGTCCGCCCCGGCCGCGAGAGCGTTTGCTTGGACGAAACCGGCAAGGCCATGTCATCCGAGGAATTCGCCCGTCTGCTGCAACGCCTTGAAGACGCCGCCCGGCCGCCCTGTTTTTTGATCGGCGGGGCTTACGGTCTGGACGACACGGTCCGGGCCAGAGCCGACCGCCTGCTTTCCCTCAGTCCCATGACCCTGACCCATGAAGCCGCCCTGGAGTTTCTGCTGGAGCAGCTTTATCGGGCGCGGAACATCCTGGCCGGCACGGGTTACCACCATTAGCCGATCTCGTGACGATACCGTCTGGAACATTCCGGGTGGAGGGCCTCAGCGAACTTCGAACACGCGGGTGTAGGTGTTGTCGTAGACCAGGCGGAAGTAAGGGGCAAAGCGCGGATCGTCCCGGTCGCAGAGCAGCAGCTGGACCATGAGGGTATTGTAGAAAACTTCGTCCATAGCAATTTTGTCGTTGCTCTCCACGGCAAGGCGCACGTAAGCCCATTCGTCCTTCCAGAACAGGCTCAGGGGGTTGGCGATGAAGCGTTTGTGGAAGCTTTCTTCCTCGTCGCGTCTCGGCGGGTTGAAGATGAAGTGGAAGCCCCCCTGCCGGTCGGGGTAGCGTCGCACACTTAATCCGCCGGACTCGAACACGGCGATGCTCCCGGCCCGCAGGCCCTTGCCGCCGTCGGGCTGGACCAGCCCGGTCTCCAGGTTGTAGGCGATGGCCTTGTCCAAGTTGTTCATGTAGGATCCGGAGCTTTTGTTCGTGGCGAAGTTCCACGACCCGTACTGGGAAACCCAGACCCCGAGGCGCAGCAGTTCCAGGCTGACGACCACGTACTGCGTCCCGCCGGACTCGATCAAGGGTTCGCTTTTGTCTCCCAGGCGGCGCATAAGCTCCTGGGCGCCGGCGGCGTCGAGACCCTTGAAGACTTCCCCCGGCTCGTTGCCCTTGAGCGCGGTGTACTTGATCATCTGCCGGGCGAAGCGCGGGTCGGCCGTGGTGTAGACCGCGGCCGGCAGGAACAGGGAGGGCCCGCCGTGGCGCGCTCCGTCGGCGATGGTCCGGCGCATGGCGAAGTGGTGCGTGGCGTACCCCCAGTCCCACCAGTTCCAGACCAGGGCGTCCGGCGCGGAGTTGTCCTTGAGCCAGCGCAGGGCCTGGGCCTGGCTCTGGGTGAGGATCGGCCCCTGGGACACCGCCGGGATGATGTCCATCAGCGGCCGGACCAGAAGCAGGACGAGCAGGATTGCCGCGCCGAGAGAGGCGCCGGCCCTGGCCCATCCGGCCGCGGCGCTCCATCCCGTGAGCTGTTCCGTCCATCGGCCGAAGTGTTGCGCGAGCCGGGCGCCCAAGCGCCCGAGCAGATCGAAGACGTCCAGGCAGAGGGCCAGGAGCAGACAGGGCGCGCCGAACATGGACATGCGCCCGCCCATCATCACACTGAGCAGGAACAGGGCGACCGGCGGCACGAACCACCAGAAGGCGGGCGTGAGGAACAGCCTGCGGGCGAACAGGATCATGCTCAGCAGGACCAGCCAGCGGTTGGGGTAGACGTGCAGGATCAGTTCGGAAAACTTGACCAGTTGCGTCTCAATGATCGAAAGACTCACCGAGGGAAACAGCAGCGCCGCGCCGCCGGCCACGGTCGCGGCCGGATCCCCGGCCCGGTGGGCGTATGACATGAACGAGGCGTACATGGTCCTGCCCACGTCGGAATCGGCGGCCGCCAGAATAATCACCCCGAGCCAGAGCAGGGGCACGGCCCGGTTGCCCAGCAGGATGCGCCGCGCCCGCTCGAGCCAGAACGGGCCGTCGGAGAGGGAATGGGCCGTCGTCAGCAGGGCGAACAGCATGGCGAACACCGCGCCGGGCAGGCCCAGCAGCAGGGGCAGGGCGTGGCAGAGGGCCCCGCGCAGGAGCACAATCCTGCCCCCAACCGGGCCGAAAACCACGATCAAAAACGGGATGAGCAGGGCGGAAAAGCGCACCAGATAGGGGAACAGCGAGTGCCAGGCCTGGGTCTGGTACCCAAGGAACCCCGCCAGAATCAACAAACCGACCCGGGGCCAACTCAGGGCCGAGGCCGCGAGGCTTTCCGCGTCCGGCCCGGGTGCGCCGGCTTCGGCCGCCGGGGATGCGAAACGCCAGGAAAAAACGCCGGGTTCTCCCGGAGCCGGGGCGAAGCGCCGGAAGAGCGCGTCGGCCGGGGAGGACAGCCAGGGGTGCAGCCACATGGCCGGCACCAACCCCAGGAGGACCGCGAAGGGCAGAACGACCAGATCCGTGTCGTAATACCCCAGGAGGGTCCGACCCCAAAAGCTCGGGGAGAGGGAGGAAAGCACCCCGGCCACGATGCCGGCGCAGGGCCTGCCCAGTCCCCAGCCCCACAGAAAGACGGCCGCCCCGGTGAGGGCGCCGAAAAAAGCCGGGAGGTAAAAAGCGGCTTCGGCGGGCGTCATGCTCAGCAGGCCGGCCGAGACGCGCAGCAGTTCCGACATGGGGTGCCCCGCCCCGAACTCGAAGCCTTCGGCCCCGGCCACCCAGTGGTAGGCGTCGTGGGTGCCGAGCAGGGGCTCGCCGTTGAGGTAGAAGCCGGCGAAATCCCAGAACGGCAGTTCCAGGAGCCGAACGCCGAAGCAGAAAGCCACAGTGAAGAGCACGCCGAACAGCGGCACGAACAGTCGCTCGGGTACAGACGCCGGCGGTCCACCCTCCACGATCAGGCCGGGGGGGGGAAGGGCCGGGCAAGGGCCGAAAAAGAATCGTTGCTTCCAGCCGAGCATGGGAGTCCTTGGCAAATCTATCTATGCAGCCGAACGGCGGCGAATGTATGAATGGGGACGCCCGTCACTCGGGCCGGCCGCGGTCGCGCCGGAACGCCCAAAGGTAGCGGGACGAACCGGCGACAGTATAGCTCCGCTCCGCCGCGCCTGTCCATCCCACCGGCGGATTTTCCGGCAGCGGGCGGAGGGTGAGAAAGACCGTGAATCCACCGGGAGCGACAAACTCCCGCACCAGATCGAGCACCTTTTCCCAAGGCATGAAGGCCCGGCTGACGATCAGGTCCGCAGCGGGTTCGGCGGCGAGAAATGCCTCGGCCCGGCCGTGAAAAACCCGCGTACCCGGCAGGCCGAGCAGGCCGAGGACCGTCTTCAGAAACAGGGCTCGTTTTTCCCGCGCTTCCACCAGCACGTATTCGCCCTGTTGCCGGAGCAAACGCAGGGGAATGCCCGGCAGGCCCGCGCCCGCTCCGAGATCCCGGCAGCGCGGTTCGGGCGGCAGGGGCAGCTCGTCCAGAAACAGGGCCAGGTGGAAGCTGTCCACGATCAGAGTCTCCAGCACCTCCAGCCAGGTGCTTGGGCCGACAAGGTTCATGGCCTTGTTCCACTTGAGCAGGGTTTCCAGATACAGGCGCAGGCCGGCCAGGGCCGGCTCGGTGAGCGGGAAGCCCGGCAGCGCTTCGGCGCAGGCGTCGCGCAGGGAGTCTGAAGTCAGGGGGGGGGCGGCGTTCATGGTTTCTCCGGCGGTCTCGCAGGGAATACCGCCAAGTACCCGCCGGGGCAAGTGTTTTTTCTCAAATGTCGCGGCCGGGCCGGCCGCTTTTTTTCTTCTCCGGGCTTGGCAAGGCCCCTGTGGGTGGTGTACAAGGTCACGCCGCCGGCGGGCCGCTTCTTTTTGAAGCCCGGCCCGCTCACGGCCATACCATCCCGAGCGAGGACTTCTCATGTCGTTTGCATCCGCATTGCTTTTCCCCGGTCAGGGCTCTCAGGAGCCGGGCATGGGCCGCGATACGGCCGAGGCCGACGCCGCCGTCATGGACCTCTGGAAAAAGGCCGAAGCCGCGAGCAAGCTCCCCTTGCGCGAAATATACTGGGATTCCGAGGACCAGGCCGCCCAGGCCGACACCCGGGCCCTCCAGCCCGCCTTGACGGTGGTCAACCTTTCCCTGTGGCGCGAGCTTTCAAAAAAGCTCAAGCCCGCCGCCGCCGCCGGGCACAGCCTGGGCGAATACAGCGCCTTGGCCGCCGCCGGGGTTCTGCCCGAGGCCGCCGTCATCGAACTGGTGGCCCTGCGCGGCCGGCTGATGAGCGAGGCCGATCCCCACGGCGTGGGGGCCATGGCCGCCATGCTCAAGCTCGGGCGAGCCGAGGTGGAAGCCTGCGTGGCCAAGGCCGCCGAGGTGACCGGGGAAATGATCGTGGTCGCCAATTACAACACGCCCGGCCAGATCGTGGTCAGCGGCACCAAGGCCGCCGTGGCCAAGGCCCAGGAACTGGCCAAGGAATTGAAGGGCCGCGCCGTGCCGCTGCCGGTTTCCGGGGCGTTCCACAGCCCGCTGATGCGGGAGGCCGCCGCGGAAATGAACAAGGCCATCGACGCCCTGGGCAAGGGGGCCTGGAACAACGCCCGCCTCCCGGTGTACCCCAACGCCAAGGGTAAGGCCGTTTCCGAGGCCGGGGAACTCCGCGACCTGCTCAAGGCCCAGATGACCTCCTCGGTCTATTGGATCGACACCATCGCCTCTCAGTGGAGCGACGGCGTCCGCCTGTTCGTGGAGTGTGGCCCCAAGGGTGTGCTGACCAAAATGGTCGAGCCCGTCCTGAAAGCCCACGCCCCGGCGGCGGCCGCGCATTCCGAAGAGCGCCCGGCCTGGGTCGCCGCCGGTGTCGGCTCTCTCGAAGCGGCGATTGCATTTTCCGCGTAAGTACTTTGCTCCGGGGGCCGCTCCGCTTGCGGTTCGTTGCAACGCTCGCCGGTACTATGGTTTCATGCACAATTTCAAAGGTACATTGCCCCAGGAGAACTCATGGCTCTCAGCATAGGCATCGTGGGCCTGCCCAACGTGGGCAAATCCACCCTGTTCAACGCCCTGACCAAGGCCCAGAACGCCGAGGCGGCCAACTACCCGTTTTGCACCATTGAGCCCAACAAGGCCACCGTGCCCGTGCCGGACAAGCGCCTGGCCGAGCTTTCGGCAATCGTGAATCCGCAGCGCGTTCAGCACGCCGTGGTGGACTTTGTGGACATCGCGGGCCTGGTGCGCGGGGCCGGGCGGGGCGAAGGGCTGGGCAATCAGTTCCTGGCCAACATCCGCGAGTGCGCGGCCATCCTCCAGGTGGTGCGCTGCTTCGAGGACGAAAACATCACCCACGTGCACGGCAAGATCGACGCCGTGGCCGACATCGAGACCATCGAGGCCGAGCTCCTGTACGCGGACGTCCAGAGCCTGGACAAGCGCCTGGAGCGCACCCGCAAGTCGGCCAAAGCCGACAAGGCCGCGGCCGCCCTGGTCGGAGAGCTGGAAGCCCTGCGGGCGCACCTTGACTCCGGCAGCCCGGCGGCGGGCTTCCCCGGCGGGAAGAGCGACGCGTATGCCGAGGCCGTGCGCGAGCTCGGCCTGCTCACGGCAAAAAAGATCATTTACTGCGCCAACGTGGACGAATCGGGCCTGAGCGACCCGGACTCCGTGCCGGAAGTGCGCCGGGTCAAGGCCCTGGCCGCCGAGCGCGGCGCGGAGGCCGTGGTGGTCTGCGCGAAAATCGAAGAGGAGTTGCAGGGCCTTTCCGAGGCGGAGCAGGGCGAGATCCTCGCTTCTTACGGCATCACGGAAAGCAGCCTGGAGGCGGTAATCCGCACCGGCTACCGCACCCTCAACCTGGGCGTCTACTTCACGGCCGGGGAAAAGGAAGTCCGGGCCTGGACCATTCCCGTGGGCTGCAAGGCCCCGCAGGCGGCCGGGGTAATCCACACCGACTTCGAGCGCGGCTTTATTCGGGCCGAGGTCATCGGCTATGACGACTACATCCGCCTGGGCTCGGAATCCGCCGCCCGCGCCGCCGGGGTGCTTCGGGTGGAAGGCAAGGAGTACGTCGTCAAGGACGGCGACGTGGTCCACTTCCTGTTCAACGTGTAAAGAACTTTTTTTTATAAAGAGACCCGGTATTGCGGGTGCCCGGCCGTTGCGCCGGGCACCCGTTTTTTCTCTCCGCCGGACGGGCTTCCGCCTCTCTCATCCGCTTGTCATTCTATGCGAAACAGGCTAGCTTGTTCATACGGGAGGCATCTCACAATCCTTCCGTCCATGAGAGGAGCCGGCCGTGGCCGACGTATTCTGCCCTTATTGCGGGAAGATTCTTCCCGGGCACAGCAACCCGTTGCCCACAGTGGATGTGGTCATCCACCACCCGGACAGGGGTATCGTTCTGGTGCGCCGGCGTTTCGCGCCCCTCGGCTGGGCTCTGCCCGGCGGGTTTGTGGATTACGGCGAAACCGTGGAAGCGGCCGCCGTGCGCGAAGCCCTGGAAGAAACCGGGCTTGCGGTGCGTCTGACTTCCCTGGTCGGAGTGTATTCCGATCCGGCCCGCGACGCCCGCAAGCACACCATCAGCACGGTGTTCGCGGCCGAGGCGGCGAACCCGGAGGCGATCGCGGGCGGGGACGACGCGGCCGAGGCGCGCTTTTTCCCGGTCGAGGCTCTGCCGGTCGATCTGGCCTTTGATCACGGGCGAATTCTGCGGGACTACCTGCGAAGCGGAACAAAAGACGTTTCCGAATAAATCCGGGGACGGGGAGGCGCCATGCGGCGGGTATTTCTGGCCACTTCGGAAATCTATCCTTTTTCCAAGAGCGGCGGGCTCGGAGATGTGCTCGGAGCCTTGCCGCCCGCTCTGCATTCGGTGGGAGTGCCCACGTCGGTGATCACCCCGTTCTACGGCCGGGTGAGCACTTCCGAATACCATCTGCGCCTGTCGATTACCGACATGCCCGTGGGCTACCCCTGGGAGCCGATCACGGCCGACGTCTACGAGACGGACTATCACGGAGCCACGGTCTACTTCATCGATCGGGGCGAGTATTTCGACCGGCGCAACTACTACAACACCCACAAAGGCGACTACTTCGACAACGCCGAGCGCTTCATTTTCTTCTGCCGTGCCGCCCTGGCCTTGATCCGCCGCCTGGGCGAGGCCCCGGACGTGGTCCATTGCCACGACTGGCAGACCGCCTTGCTGCCGGTGTACATCCATTTCCTGCGTCAGGCGGACCCGTTCTGGGCCGGCACCTCGACCATGCTGACCATCCACAATCTGGCCTTTCAGGGGCGCTTCTCCTCGCGGCTGTTCGCGGGCTGCGGCCTGCCCGAGGCGGCCTGGGGCATGGACGGAGTGGAGTACTTCGGGGACTTCAACCTGCTCAAGGGCGGCATCGCTTACGCCGACGCCGTGACCACCGTGAGCCCCAGCTACGCCCGGGAAATCCTGACGGAGAAATTCGGCTGCGGCCTGGACGGCATCCTGCGCAAACGCGAGATTGATCTGCATGGCCTTTTGAACGGAGCCGACTACGGCGTCTGGGATCCGACCGGCGACTATTTCTTGCCCGCCCCCTACACGGCGGACGACACGAAGGGCAAAGCGATCTGCAAAGAGGCCCTGATCCGCGACCTGGGCCTGGATCCGGCCCTGAGAAAACGGCCCATTCTCGGGTTTATCGGCCGTTTTCGCGGCCAGAAGGGTGTGGATCTGCTCAACGAGATCATCCCGCGCCTCATGGAACTGGACGTGGGCGTGGTCGCCCTCGGCGAAGGCAAGCCGGCCCATGAGGCCCGGACTCTGGACCTGATGGAAACCTATCGCGGCCGGGTGGCGGCGGTGGTGGGCTACACAGAAGAAATGGCCCACCGCATCCAGGCCGGCTCGGATATTTTTCTGATGCCCTCGCGCTACGAGCCGTGCGGCCTGACCCAAATGTACGCCCTGCGCTACGGCACCCCGCCCGTGGCGACGGCCGTGGGCGGCCTGCGCGACACCATTGAGGCGTGGCCCGCGCCGGAATCCACAGGCTTCATCTTTCCGGAATCCACGGCGGAGGCATTCTTCAGCGCGGCGCGAAACGCCGTGGAGTTGTGGGAATCCGACCCCGCCGCCTGGAAAGCTATGGTCGAGCGCGCCATGACCAGGGCCTTCACCTGGGAACGCGCGGCCCG
>JAVBQP010000048.1:0-16297 GCA_031548905.1 Desulfovibrio sp.
CCCACCCTCCACTCCCCACTCCCAACCCCCCACCCAGCCCCCCACCTCCCCCCACACACAGTGCGCCCTCCCCCCCTTTCGCGTATGACCGTACCGGTCGGCAGCCCGTCGCCGCCACCCCCACCACTTCATTCCGCGAGACGCCTATGTCCTTTCTGAAAACCAGCACCAGCTTCACCCGCTTCCGCATCACCGATCCCGTGCCCGCCTCCATCTGGGGCGAGATCATCGATCGCCTGCGCAAAAACGGGTTTATCGACATCGACGACCTGCCCGAGGAACGCAGCTTCGGCTGGGTAAGCTTTGAAGACATGCTCAACCCGGTCTTCAACGAGCACCCGGTGGAAAAGGGCCACTACCTGGCCTTTTCCCTGCGCCTGGACACCCGCCGCGTTCCCCCTGCCGTGACCAAAAAACACCTGGCCGTGGCCATCCGCAAAGAAGAAGCCCTGGCCCGCGAACAGGGCCGCAAGTTCGTCTCGCGCGAGCGCAAGAAGGAGCTCAAGGAACTGGTGGAGCTGCAACTGCGCAAACGCTTCCTGCCCATCCCGGCGGAGTTCCAGACGGTCTGGAACACGGCCTCGGGCATGGTCTACTTCGCCTCCACCCAGCAGAAGATGCTGGACATGTTCCAGGAACTGTTCATCCGGACGTTCGAATTACACATCGAGCCGTACACCCCGTATGAAGCCGCCGCCCAAATCCTTGGCGACGCCGGCCGCCTGGACACCCTCGAACCCACCAACTTCGCCTGAGGCTTTCATGAGCGATACCCCCTACCTCGGCCAGACCACGGATCTCATCCTCGGCCAGGAATTCCTCACCTGGCTTTGGTTTAAAAGCGCCATAGGCGGCATTTTCAATGACGCCGCGGGCCGCCCCTTCACCGTGTCCAGGGAGCAACGCATCGTGGTCCAAGGCGGCGAGGGCGACCATGTGGAAACCGCTTCCGTCTCCGGCCTGGATTCCGAACTGCGCGAGGCCCGTATGGGCCTGACCACGGGCAAGAAGGTCACCCGGGCCCTGCTGCGCCTGGAGCGCGACCCCGAAGCCTGGCAGGTCACCCTCAAAGCGGCGGACTTCACCCTGAGCGGCCTGAAGACCCCGAAGATCGAAAAAGACGATGACGACGACCCGGACGCCCTGTTTCTGGAGAAAGTCCACCTGATCGAGTCCTGCCTGGAGTTGCTGGACGCCCTGTACAAAGCGTTTCTCGGCGTCCGCCTCGGCCCTGAGTGGAAGGACGAGACCAAACGCCTCCGCGAATGGACGCAGGCCTGATACCCTCCGGTAGAACAGACGCATGGCCCCCAGATTGCTCTACATCGGCAAAATCCTGCTGCGCAAAGCGGCGTGGCTGCTGGTGGTCTTTCTCGGCATCACCCTGATCAGTTTTTTTGTCATCCACCTGGCCCCCGGCTCGCCCACGGATCTGGACACCACCATGAATCCCCTGGCCGACGCCGATGCCCGCGCCCGCCTGAACGCCATCTACGGCCTGGACAAGCCCCTGGCCGAGCAGTACGTCTCCTGGCTCAAACGCTTGGCCGCGCTCGATTTCGGCAACTCCATGAGCAGCGACCCGCGGCCGGTTATGGCCAAGATCGCCGAGGCCCTGCCCCTGACGCTCTGCCTGAACGTGGCGACGCTGGTATTCACCCTGCTTGTGGCCGTGCCTCTGGGGGTGGCCGGCGCGGGCCGGCGCAACGGCCTGTTCGATCGTGTCACCACCGTCATCGTCTTCCTGGGTTTTTCCATGCCGACCTTCTGGCTGGCCCTGCTGATGATGATGTTCTTTGCCGTGGACCTCGGCTGGTTTCCACTTTCCGGCCTGACGTCCCTCGATTTCCGGCAGCTTTCCCCCGTGGGCAAAACCCTCGATCTTTTATGGCACCTCGCCCTGCCCCTGGCCGTTACGGTCTTCACCGGGCTCGCGGGCATGTCGCGGTTTGTGCGGGCCTCGGTCATCGAGGCTCTGCGCCAGGACTACATCATGACCGCCCGGGCCAAGGGCCTTTCCGAGCGGGTCGTGCTCTTCCGCCACGCTCTGCGCAACGCGCTCCTGCCCGTAATCACCATCCTGGGTCTTTCCGTGCCCGGCCTGATCGGCGGCAGCGTGATCATCGAGTCCATTTTCGCCCTGCCCGGCATGGGGCAGTTGTTTTACAAGGCGGTCATGGCCCGAGACTATCCCCTGATCATGGGCAACCTGGTCATCGGCGCGATCCTGACCCTGGCCGGCAACCTTCTGGCCGATCTCTGCTATGGATTGGCCGACCCGCGTATCCGTACCGGCGCGGCGCGGTAACGGGGATAAAGTAAGATGCCTCCGGCGGGCAGGGGATTGATTGACGAACCCTTCCTGGGGTTCGCCCTTCGGGTGCCGCCCAAGGGCGACATCCATTCCGCTCCTGCGGAATGAGCCCCTGCGCCCCCATTGAGTGTGTGACTCGGCCGCCGATATGGAATGAATTGCTTGAGCGATGCGCACTGAGAAGAATCTTTATTTGGTCCTATTGACGCGGGGCGCATTCCCGGCACGCGGTGCCTGTCCGCCGCATTCCGGCCCGGTTCGAGTATGGCGGTTCGCCCAGGCAGTGGGCCGAAATGCTTCCAAATGCTCCGAAACCGGCAGGCCGCTGCAAAGATGCGGCGGTGAAAATATCAGGTTTCCGGCTCACTCTTTTTCGCGGTGCGGATGACACAACCTATGGAACCGAATATCCTCTCCCGTTTCTCCCTGGCCCTGCGCCGCAACGGATTGTTGCGCGCCGGCCTGGGCATCACCGTGCTGATGTTCCTCGCGGCCCTGGCCGCGCCGCTGCTCGCGCCCTTCAATCCGGTGGATCTGGATCTGGACCGCATCCTCAACGCGCCGGCTCTCCCATATCTGTTCGGCACCGACGACCTCGGCCGCGACGTTTTTTCGCGGATGCTTTACGGGGCTCGGGTCTCGCTTTGGGTGGGGTTTGTGGCCGTGGGTATCTCCGTGTGCATCGGTACCCTGCTGGGGCTTCTGGCGGGCTGGTTCAGGGGGCTGGTGGACGAATGCGTCATGCGCTTCGTCGACGTGATGCTCTGCTTTCCGTCCTTTTTCCTGATCCTGGCGGTCATCGCCTTTCTTGAGCCGAGCCTGTGGAACATCATGATCGTCATCGGCCTGACCTCCTGGCCCGGCACGGCGCGGCTGGTCCGGGCCGAAACCCTCTCCCTGCGCGAGCGCGCCTTCGTGGACGCGGCCCGGCTGGCCGGGGCAAGCACCCCGCGCATCCTCTTCCGGCACATCCTGCCGGGCGCTCTGCCACCCATTCTCGTTTCCGCCACTCTGGGCATTGCCGGGGCCATTCTGGTCGAGTCGGCGCTGTCGTTCCTGGGCATCGGCATTCAGCACCCCATGCCGAGCTGGGGCAACATCCTGACCCAGGGCAAAGACAACCTTGAGGCCGGCTGGTGGCTCTCGGTCTTCCCCGGTCTGGCGATTCTCATCACCGCTCTCGGCTACAACCTGCTGGGCGAAGGCCTGCGCGACCTCATCGACTCCCGCCCGGAACGCTGAGGGCCGACCGGCGCCGCAAATACAAAAACGCCGCAGGGGAATGTCCCGCGGCGCTTTTGCTTTCCCCATCTTCTCCGGGGCTAGGGCCTGTTCACACAAAGAGCAATTTTGTTCTCCGGCAAGGAAAAAAGGCTTTTTATGCAGGGAGTGTACTCTTGGGTACTCGACTGAAATAAAAAGCCGTTCTGACGCAGCCGGGGGGCAAAAGGGCCTTTGTGTGAACAGGCCCTAGAACATCACTCCGATCCGCGTCTCGAACCGCGTGTCCGGCGAAAGCTGCTCTTTCTCGTAGTACCGGTAGACCGGAAAAGTCACGGCCGCGCCGATCATCAGGTTGTTCCACTCCGGAATCTTGAACTGCACCTTTGGTCCGGCGTAGGCTTCTGTGAAGGAATTGTTCTGTCCCACGCCGTAGGTGTCGCTTTCTTCGCTCGCCTTGATCCAGGCTTCCGCGCCCAGGTCGAAATACGGCGAGAACGCGTAGGCGTAATGTACATGCGACATGAAATAGTCCGCCGGGCGGATGCCGTGGGCGCCGTTTTCCGTGTAGGCGACGAAGCGGGCGTCCACATCCACGCGCTGGTCGTAGTCAATCCAGCTCGCGCCGCCGCCGAAGAGCATCCCGAAGGCGTTGGTCGCTGTATACTTGTCCTTGCCGCCCACGGTGCCGGTGGGCAGAATCACCCCGGCGTCCAGGGCCACGCACACGGGCCGGTCTTTGTTCATGGGCACGATCTGGTAGCGCAGCATCATCGTGGTGTCGCCCCAACCGCCCTTCCAGGTGCCGTCCTTGGGCGAGTGCCGGGCGATGTCGTTGTTCACGAACGGGGTGCTGGTGCGGATGTCCAGCCTGTTCCAGGCCAGGCCGTAACGCAGCTTGAAGGTGTTGGTGGTCAGGTCGTTGGAGCGCGCGCCCTTGTCCGAGGAATACGAGCCGGTGCCCTGGCGCATCTCCCCGTGTGAGAAGGTCACGTGATCCACAATGGAAAGCTTGCCGGTGGGGATGCTGGTGCCCCCGGGCCAGGCCGTGGGGGTGACGGCCGGGCCGGGAATGAGTTTTTTGGGTTTCTCCGCTTCGGCCGCCTCCGCGGCGAAAGCCGGGCAGAGCAGCGTCAGACCGAGCACCAGGCCGTAAGAAATCAGGGTTCGGAAATCTTTAGGCATTGTTTCCTCCTTGCAGGGTGTCTGTATGGCCAAGGCACTTCCACCGTGGAAACGCCTTTACAACAAAGCGGAGCCGTTTCGCCCGAAAAAAGGGCGCGACAAAGCCCCCCGCCGCGCGGGCGCGGAAGCCCCCTCCCGGCGTTACGGCCGGACGGGCTTGAGGGCGATGGGAAAAAGAAGGCGGGTTTCGTCATCCGCCCCGCACGAAGAACGGGGCGGATAACGAGGTGCCGCGCACCGGTCAGGAGACCTGGGCGGCGTATTGGGCGGCGGTCAGGGTGTTGCCTTCGTCGGGATTATCGGCGGCGATGATCATCAGCCAACCGTCGCCGTAAGGCGAGGAGTTCACCAACTCGGGCGCGTCCTTGAGGCCCGCGTTCACGGCCGTGACCTTGCCGGAAAGCGGCATGATCGCGTCGGAGGAAGCCTTGACCGATTCCAGCTCGGCCCCGGACTCCCCTTGCTTGAACACATCGCCCACGTTGGGCAGGCTGATGAAGATCACGCTGTCCAACTGCTCCTGGGCGAAGTCGGAGATGCCGACCCGGTAGGTGCCGTCCGGCTCTTTCTTGGCCCAGAGGTGTTCCTTGTGATACAGGCGATCGTCGGGGAATTGCAGATTACCCATTGTCGTCTCCCTTTGGTTATCCGGTGAAGGCCGTGCGCGGCGCGTTCAGGGCCGCGGAAAGCAACTCGTCCAGGGTGGGGTGGGCGAACATGAACTCATGCAGGGTTTCCGGGGTGTACTTGCCGAGAACCAGCAACTGGGCGGCGGTCACCAGATGCGAGGCGCCGTGGCCGAGGGCGGCCATGCCCACCAGGGTGTCGCCTTCCCACACGGCCTTGCACAGGCCGGTGTTGCCGGCGTGGGCCTGGGCGATCGGGTTGACGGCGAAGGGCACCTTGGAAACGAATACTTCCTTTCCGGCCGCCAGGCTTTCCTTGGCGGTCTTGCCCACGCGCATCATTTCGACGTGGCCGAAGATGCAGGCGGGTACCGGGCCGGGCACATAGTAGCCATGAGCCTGGCCGAGGATGCGCCGGGCCACGTAGGCGCCCTGGTGGTCGGCCGCGTGGGCCAGCAGGGTGCGGCCGTTGATGTCGCCGACGGCATAGACGTTGGGGGCGGTTTGCAGGGTGTCGTCCACCAGCACGAAACCGCGCGGATTCAGGGAACCGCCGGCGGCCTCCACGCCCAGGTTTTCCGTATTGGGCTTGCGGCCCACGGCCACCAGGGCCTTGTCGGCTTCCATCACGGTGCCGTCGGCCAGGGTCAGCTTGGCCCGGCCGTTTTCCGTGACCAGCGAGGCCACTTTGGCCCCGGTGAGAATCGTCCGCCCGGCCCGCTGGAGGATCTTGCGAAACTCCTCGGCCACGTCGAGATCTTCGGTGGGCACGATCTGCGGCAGGCCTTCGATGATGGTCACCTCGGTGCCGAGGGAAGCGAAAAAGTCCCCGAACTCCAGGCCGATGGCCCCGCCCCCGACCACCAGCAGGCTCTTGGGAGCCTCCGCCAGGGAAAGGAGCATGGTGGAATCGAGCACGGCCGCGCCGTCCGGGGTCAGGCCGGGGAAGGCCGCGGAACGCGAGCCGCCCGCCAGGATCACCGCGCCGGCTTCAAACTCGGCCGGGGTGTCGCCTTCCACTTTAACTTTGCCGGGGCCGGTCAAGGAACCGCGCCCGGTGAACACGGTAACGCCGGCCGCGCCCAGGGCTTTGGCCAGGGTGGCCGAGGAGCCCTTGATGAAGCGATCCTTGCGTTGCTGCAGGGCGGCCAGGTTCACGACGACCTCGCCGGAAAGCACCCCCAGACGGGCGTGCTCGTGCAACTGCGCGCCGGGGGCCGTGGCCGCCAGTAGGAACTTGGTGGGAATGCAGCCGCAGTTCAGGCAGGTGCCGCCAAGGGCCACGCTTTCAACCAGGGCCACCTTCTTGCCGCCTTGCGCCAGGATCTTGGCCGCCGTGGAGCCGCCGGGACCGCCGCCGATGATTGCAACATCAAATTTGTCCATCGTGATCTCCCTCTTATAAGCTAGACCGTTTCGGGCTTGGAAATGTCGGCCTTGAACATGTGCCGGCGCACCACCGAGCGATACGGCAGCATCTGATCCTGGCCGAAGGGCTCAAGCCCTTGCAGACCTTGGGGCATTTCGGCGGTCACAGCGGCCATGCCGAAGGGCAGTTGCGGCTCCTTGCAGGCCTCGGCCAGCATTTTGGCGGCTTCACCCGCTTCTTCCTTGGTCAGCCAGGACCAGCCGTCGGCCCTTTTGATCGGGCTGACCAACAGGCGGACCTCATGGTTGGGGAAATTTTTCACCAGATTGACGCTCTCGGCCAATTCCTCCGGGAAGATCGAACCGCCGAAGGCGCTTTCGTAGATCGAAGCCGGGCCGAGAATGTTCAGCACCACCTTGGTCAAGTTGCCGGATTCGATGAGCCGGCGCAGCAGGCCGGGGTTGCGGCCGTCGGGCTGGAGGTAGACCTTCAGGCCACCGGCGGCCAGCCGGCCGACCAGCTCCACGAAGTGATCCTCATGCGCTTTGGGGCACAAAGAGGGGTACAGGCCCGAAATCCAGCCGTGCAGCAGATCACTGCGGGTCACGGACCCTTCCATCTCATGGCCGGAAAGCAGATAGGCGATGACTTCGCCGCTGCCTTGTTTGATCACCGTACCGTCGTTGAAGAGCGGGAATTCCACGCCTTCCGGGTTGCGGTAGATGGCAGGCCGATTGGCCCGGTAAAAGACGTTGAATGTGTCTTTTTGCTCTTGGAAATCAATCGTCTCGTACGGGGTGTTTTTGTCGGCAAGGTAGCTTTTCACTACCCGACAGCGGATGCAATCCGGCGCGGTGTACAGTGTGATGCCCATGACCGTTCTCCTTGTGAAGTAATAACTTATAGGGCCTTGTTCGAAATTCGCGGTCTTTTCCCGGCCGGCGGACGTGAGCCCATTCCGGCGGATCAGACATAATACGGATATTCGCCAAGGCAAGTTTAAAAGTTCACGATCAAATTGTCCGTCGCTTTTTCGCCATCTTCGGACAGCTCGATCACATCGGTCACGGGCGCTCCCGGCCGGCGTCGGTTCCCGGGCTCTCCCGGCAACCGACGCCAAGGCTGTTCAGAGCTTGTCCATAAATGAGTGGAGCGCGCGCCGAGGACAAGGAAGCACTCTTTTTTGCGAAGGGAGTGTACTCTCCGGTACTCGACCGAAGCAAAAAAGAGGGGTGACGAAGTCATCGGCCACGAAACGCTTATTTATGGACAAGATCTTAATCGTCTTCGGCCATTTCGTCCGACTTGGCCACGCAGAGGGCGTTGGATTGCTGGAAGGGCAGGACGCCTTCCACTTCCACCTCGGCCTTGCGGGTGCCCGCCGGGGCCGCGCCGGGCACCCGGAAGGTGGAGACGTCCAGAGGCTTGATCGGCGTTTCTTCGGGCTTGGGCTCCTGCGGAACCCACTCGTACGGCGCGCGGTAGGCCCGGTAGATCATGTTCATGGGCATGGCGCTGCCGCGATAGGGATTGATGAACTCCCACACGGTTTCATGCGCGGCGGTCACTTCAAAGACCCGGCCGTCGGAGCCCTCGGTGATCAGGGTGTTGCCGTTGGGCAGACGCTGGGCGCCGCTGATGAAGGGACTGTAAAAACGATTGGCGTCCACGGGCATCAGGTGGCCGGCCTCGGCAGGAGTATACTGCCAGACAATCTTCATGGCCACGGGGTCGATTTCCAGCACCCGCGAGTGGTCACGCAGGGCGGCCTTCACACCCTTGGGGGAACCGGGGTTGGGGTTGTCGTAGCCGCCCCAGCCGCCGTTGTCGTAGACCAGGATATTGCCTTCGCCGGGCAGGCCCTTGGGAATCATGTGCGCGTGGTGCTGGCCGATGATCCAGCCGATGGCCCGCTCCTCGGGGGTGCGGTCGTAGTCCGGGCCGAGTTGCCAGACGATCTTGCCCGTGCTTTTGTCGATAATCATCAGAATGTTCGCTTCGCGGCCGTCCACGATCAGGTTGTCGGGGTGGAAGCGCTTGTCGCCCTGCTCGAACCATTTGTTCGGGCCGAGCAGCGACATGGAGTTGATGTGCATCCAGTCGCCCTGGCCGGGCCCCACGGGGCGGTAGTTGGGGTCGCGGCAGAGGGCGTTTTTGGCCCGCTCGGTAAAGCCCATTTCCTCGAAGTGGTCGCTGCACAGCCATTCCCAGACGATCTCACCCGCCCAGTTCACCTCCACGATCAGGTCATCGAGCAGGAGCTTGTCGGAGATATGGTGGTTGCGCACGTTGCGGTGGCACAGAATCATCGTGTTGCCGGAAAGGGTCTGGGGCTCCATGCCCGGGGCGTAATAGCCCACGGGGTTGCCGGTGCGCTGGAAGTCGTGGTGGTAACGGGCCATCCAGCGCGGCTTCTCGCCCGGATCCTCGATGTACTCGGTCTGATCGTATTTCCAGACGATATTTCCGTCCCAATCAAGCTGGACCAGGTCCACATAGTCCTGAATGCCGTACTTGCCGTTGCGCAGGCCGCTGGAGCCGAACACGTAGCCGCCGGGAAAAAGCTTGTTGGGCAGGCCGTGCAGGCCTTTCCAGACGCGAACCTCGCGGCCGTTCATGTCGATGAGCAGGGCGCCGAGCTCGCGCACGGGCATGATTGTATAGCCGCTCCAGCATTTGTCCGGGTCATAGATGGTGACGCCGGTGGGGTAGATGGTCGGGTGTCCCATGATTCACTCCTTTTCGTTAGATTGTCGGAAACCGTTTTTATTTGAGCGCGTACAGGCCGAGGAACTCCCAGTAGGGGTAGCACATGGTCAGCACAAAACCGAAGCCCACAATCATGCGCGCGCCGCAAACAAGCAGGAGCTGGCGCATGGATATGTAGCCGGCCGAGTAAACATAGAGCAACCCGGCGAACTCGTAGGGGAAAAGATACTGATCCAGGCCGTAGTTGAAAGCATACATCACCGGCACGGGGTTCACGCCGAGATCCCTGACGATCTCCACCAGGGGCACGGTCATGGACGACAGCGCGGCCAGCGGGGTGAGCAGGAAGTTCACGGCCACGCCCAGCCAGTAGGAAATGCTGGTCAGAACCAGATCGGAACTACCCTGCATGTACGGAATGACCGCTTGGGCCATAACCTTATCCACGCCGCTGGCCTGGGCGCCCGAACCGATGGTCATGCAACCGAGCACAAACAGCAGCGGCGACAGGGAAACGGAGTTGAAGCGTTTGACGTCCAGCAGCCCGAAGCCGGGTAGGGCGGCGACAAAGCACAGCACCAGAATGATCCAGGCCGCGTCGATGCCGTGGTATTTGTCCGTGGCCATCAGGCCCACCAGAAGGATCAGCAGGCCGGCGGTCTTGATTTCCGCGGGCTTCATCGCGCCCAGCTTGGCGCGCTCGGCCGAGACGAATTCCCTGATGCCGCCCGGGGACTTCGGCCTCAGCACCACAATGACCACAAGCAGCGAAAGCACGGCGTAAATCACCGCCAGACCAAAGTGGTGGATGAAATAGTCGTTCCAGGTAATGGTGATGCCGAGCTTCTGCGTCATCGTCTTCACATACATAACGATGTCGCCGCCGCCCGTCAGGTAGGCGATGCGCGAAGCGGAAAAGGCCAGGAAGCCGGCGAACAGAATCGAAGCCCCCAGGGGCGTTTTCTTCTCAATATTCAGCGATTCGCAAATGCCCACGCAGATAACCAGCACCAGGGCGGCCTTGCCCATCATGGTCGGAATGGCCGGACCGAGAATATAGCCGGCCGCCACGATGCCGAAAAGCAACCGATAAATGGAGCCGCCGGCAAGACGCAGGCAGGCCAGCGACAAACGCTTGGCCAGACCGGTCTGGAGCATGATGGCGGCAAAGAGCATACCGCCGAGCATCACCCAGCCCACGCTTGAACCCCAGGGGGCGTAAATGACGCCGGGCTTGCCCACGCCGGCGATGATATAGGCGGCCGGCAGCACTGTGGCCACCAGGGCGTCGGGCAGCAGATCCCAGGCAAAAATCGTCAGAGCGAACACCGTGATGGTGAAAAACGACACTTGCGCCGCCGGGAGCCCATTATGCAGGCAGGCCAATAAGGTCAGCAGCGTGGCCGCGACCACCGTGCCCCACTGCAGAATAAGCCGGGAATTCGCGTTCGTATCGTGCATAGGCCGACATCCTCCTGAAATTGCAATGAATATGCGAAGCGGTGTTCGGCCTCGGCACGGCCGGGCGAACATGAGCCGACATCGACTTGAGAAAAAAAGTACAATGTTGATGTAAAAAAATCCTTAGCATAAACTAAGGAATGTTATTTTTCCGTCATTTTTTTCCGAGGAGGAAAATCCGAATTCGAAAATCCTTGCGCGCCAGGGAAAATGTTTCTGCCCCGCCAAGCGGCGGCTGGTCCGGGCGAGCGCGGAGGGGGGGGAGGAAAGATATCAGGCGGGCGGGGGAAGGGCGCCCGAGGCAAGTTCACGTAGCGCGCGCAGATTAAAGATTTCCAGCCGCTGCTTGGTGAACCTGCCGAGGATCCCACGTTTGCGCAAGCCGGCCAGGATACGGTTCAAGGTCACCGCATGCAGGCTCAGCATATACCCGGCCATAGCCTGGGTGATGCCGGGGACAAATGCCCCTTCATTCCCCCGCATGTTTTTGGACTCGTCCGGGCAGGCTTCCAGAAGGTGCAGGATAAGCTGGGCCACCCGGGCTTCACCCGCCTTGCCGGCATGGACGACGAACCGGCGCGACAGGCTCCGGCTCAGCGTGGTGAACTGCTCGAGCAAATCCAGCAACAGAACGTTCGGCAGTCGATTATAGATGTATTCGCGGGAAAACAAATGCAGCACGGCGGGCTTGACCACCACCCAGGTCGCGAAGGCGGGGGCGGGGTTGAAGAACCCCAGCAGCCCCAGCATGGCGTTCTCACGCATAAGAAAAAGGCCGTTGATGGTGTCCGGGGTCAGGCTGTGGGAAACGAGCACCTCGCCCTTCTCCACAAACCAGAGATACTCGATGTACTCCCCCGGCCGCAGCAGCACCGCGCCGGCCGGGTATTGCCGGCGAACCGCCAGATGCAGATGTTCCCGCCAAAGGCCGGATTTCCGCACCATAATAGGGCCGAAGGTGGTGGTGGAATCATGCATCAAGGGGTCAAAGCCGCTGATTGCTCCTGTTCCGGCAGACACTGTACCTGGTTGCGGCCGCTCCTTTTGGCTTTATACAGCATGGAATCGGCGGCCGCAACCTGCTCGCGCATCGCTTCAGTGGCCTCACCACAGTGCAGGCCGACACTTATAGTATAGCCGATACATTCGGCGTCATAATCACAGGGGCTGCATTCTATTTCCCCGCGCAGGCGCTCCATGGCGTTGCGAGCTTCCGTGCAGGTCGTCTCCGGCATGAGAATGACGAACTCCTCGCCGCCCCAGCGGAACAGCCGATCTCCGGCCCGCATCCTGGGAATGAGCATCTGGGCCGTGTGGCGCAGCACGGCGTCACCCGCCTCATGCCCGTGGCGGTCATTAATTTTTTTGAAGTGATCGATATCGATCAGGGCGATGCAGAACGGCCGTTTCTCGCGAATGGACTTGGCCTGCAGCCAGGTGAAAAAATTCTGAAAATCCCTGCGGTTGCCCAAGCCCGTGAGCGGATCGGTCAAAGACTCGCGTTCCAGGCGATCCAAGGCCCGCCATAATTCCTTCTGGGTACGGGAGCGGGCGTACTCTGAAAAGCAGGAAAAGAAAAAGGAACCGAAAAAAACCGCGAGAAAACGAAAGCGCACCGGCGCCGGGTATTCGTAGCTTAAATAGGGTGTCAGCGGCCCGACCATAACCGCCAGCAAAAAGAGAAAGAAAAGGACAAAGATCAGGGAACCGTAGCGCAGACCGAGACACAGCATCAGCATAGGCGGAAAAAGTATGAACCAGAACAGTTTTGATTCCACCCCACGGTCATAGAAAAGCAACAGGTAGACGCCGATCGACATCAGGGTCAGGCAATTGACGAGGATCGGCACAAATCCTTTCCCGGTTGCTCCGATATACGCCAGACAAGCCAGGATGACGCAGTCGGAAACCACAAGGGGGAGATACAGCGATTCGTTGCCTTCCGAGATATTGAAAATGAGCGCGATGGAGATCAGAAACAACGAAGAAAGAGACAGGGCAATGGAGTTTGTCCTGTACAGCTCGGTTCTGTTGGCTTGCAAAACGGCGGAAGAGTCCCGTTCGGCGGAAGAAAAAAACATTTCAAAGTGTTTTAGCGGCATACTGCTCAGCCGGCTTCGAAAAGCCATCTTGCCCGGGCAGGGCGTGAGTTCCCCCATCTGCACCGGGGATTACCCCATATCGTTGGAGGATAACATGTATTCCCGCATCGGTAAATCCCGAAGTTCTTCTTATTTGAAAGAAAACCCAAAAACGTTGCCTCGTTACTTGTCATTCACCTTTTTTATCGGCCCGGCGACGCCCGCACCCCTCACCCGGCTTGCCCTCGGCCCGTATTTTCCTTACATACGGCGAAACACTCGAGCCGATCATGCCCAACGCTCCCATCGCCGTCGCCGTCAGCGGCGGCGCGGACAGCCTTTTTACGCTCATGCGTCTTGCCGGGGGAGCAACCCCGGTTCTTGCCCTGCACGGCCTGTTCGGGCCGGAAACGCCGCAGTCTGAAGAAGTCCGCAACGGCCTCGCCGTCGCCTGCCGCGCCCTGGATGTGCCCCTGCACATCGCCGATTTGCGCGTCCCTTTCCGCGACAAGGTCATCCGCCCCTTTGTGGAAGCCTATGCCGGCGGGCGCACCCCCAACCCCTGCGCCCTTTGCAACCGCGAGATCAAGTTCGGGCTGCTGCTGGACGCCGCCGAATCGGCCGGAGCCCGCTGCCTGGCCACGGGGCATTACGCCCGGCTGGTTCCCCCCTGCGGCAGGGCCGAAGCATTGGATTTTCCGCCCCCGGCGGCATCCTTCCTCGCCTTGGACGGCCCGGCCCTGCTGGAGGCCGAAGACTCCGGCAAAGACCAGAGCTACTTTCTTTCCCTGGTGCCGCGCGAACGCCTGGGCAAAGCTTTTTTCCCCCTGGAGCGGGCGCGCAAGACCGAGGTCCGGGCGGCGCTCGAGCGCCTGGGCATCACTCCACCCCAGCCGGCTGAGAGCCAGGAAGTCTGCTTTATCCCCGCCGACTACCAAAGCGCCCTGCCCGAGTTGGCCTCGGACTTGGGCGTCACCCTGCCCGGCCCGGGCCCGATGCTCCTGGCCGACGGCACCGAGGTGGGCCGGCACCGGGGGCTGTGGCGCCATACGGAGGGCGGCCGGCGCGGCCTGGGCGTGGCCTGGAGCCACCCCCTGTACGTGACCGCCAAGGAGCCTGACCGCAACGCCCTGCGCCTGGGCCCGAAATTCTCCGTACCCGGTTGCCTGATCGGCGGCCTGAATATCTTGCTCGCCCCGGAGCATTGGAACGGAACGCTCATGGTCAAAACCCGCTACCGGCAGACCCCGCGCCCGGCCCAGGTGGAATGGGAGGGAGACCGCCTGCATATCCGCTTCGCCGAGCCGGAAGGCCCCACCGCGCCGGGGCAGGTCGCCTGTCTGTATATGCCCGTGCCCCTGGCCTTCCACCCGGACGGACGCCCCCTGCTGCGGGTGATCGCGGCCGGGGTCATTGAATCCGTTGCGCCGCTTGCCGGTTGACCCGCTCCTGCGGCGTGGCCGGGCGGGCGGATCGGGAAATCATTCACAACCATCTGAAAGTATTCCCTTCCCGGCGGGATAAAGCCGGAAAAGGCGTTGCCGGGGCGTGATCTTTTGGGCTATAGATTTCGGACGGCCGGAAGGTTCTCCGGCCGTTGCACCATCACAGCCCTGAGGAGGGTTTGACCATGTCCAAGTCTCCCGTTGTCGCCGTTGTGGGCGCAACCGGCGCGGTCGGCCGCGAAATGCTGCAGACGCTGGAAAGAAGGGATTTCCCCGCCGCCTCGTTCAAAGCCCTGGCCTCGGCGCGCTCGGCCGGAATGGCCCTGCCGTTCAAAGGCGGCGAGCTGACGGTCGAGGAATTGACTCCGCAATCGTTCGCGGGCGTGGACCTGGCCCTGTTTTCCGCCGGCGGCGGCACCTCCGAGACCTTCGCCCCCCACGCCGTGCGCGCGGGGTGCGTGGTGGTGGACAACTCCAGCCAGTGGCGCATGGACGATCGCTGTCCCCTGGTCGTTCCGGAAGTAAACCCCCAGGCCCTGAAAAAACATAAAGTCATCATCGACAACCACAACTGCTCGACCATTCAAATGGTCGTGGCCCTGATGCCTCTGCACAAAGCCGCCGGGATCACCCGGGTAGTGGTTTCCACTTACCAGGCCGTGTCCGGCACCGGGCAGAAGGCCATTGCGGAACTGGAAAACCAGGTCCGCCGGATGTTCAACATGCAGGAGCCGGAGGTCGCGGTGTACCCGCACCGCATCGCCTTCAACTGCCTGCCCCAGATCGACGTCTTTCTGGACAACGGCTATACCAAAGAAGAAATGAAAATGGTCCACGAGACCGTCAAGATCATGGAGGCCGACATCCCGGTGACGGCCACCACGGTGCGTGTGCCGGTCTTCTACGGGCATTCGGAAGCCCTCAACGTGGAGTTCGCCAAGCCATTCTCGGCCAAAGAAGCCCGGGCCGCGCTTTCCGTCGCTCCCGGCGTGCAGGTGGTGGACAACCCGGACGCCAAAATGTACCCCATGCCCATCGACGCGGCCGGCGAGGACGAAGTGTTCGTGGGCCGCATCCGCGAGGACTTCACGCGGCCCAACACCCTGAACATGTGGGTCGTTTCCGACAACATCCGCAAAGGCGCGGCCCTGAACGCGGTGCAGATCGCCGAGCGCCTTCTGGCCGATAATCTTCTCCGCGTGCCGGATGTGAAGGCGTTCGATTAAACGACACATTTCCCGGCGGGCGGTCTCCCGTCCGCCGGGGCAATCCTCTCCCCGAGGTGCGCCATGCCCGCTTTGCTCTCGCAACAGGAAGTTCTGGACCGCATCCTCTCCCTGCCCCGGCCCGGCGAAGAAAACATCCTGGCCTTCTACGATCACCGTCTGGGCGGCATCTGTCGCGATCCCCGGCTTATGCTCATCCCCCTGGACGACCATCTCGTCCACCGGGGCGACGGCGTGTTCGAGACCATCCGTTACACCCAAGGCAGAATGTACCGCCCGGACAGGCATCTGGAGCGGATGCGCCGCTCGGCCGCCGGCATCGGCCTGACCCCGCCGCTCGCCTGGGAGGAGCTGCGCGGGATCATTCTGGAAACCGCCGGCGCCGGCGGGGAACGCGAGGGCATGGTCCGCGTGCTCATGGGGCGCGGCCCCGGCGGCTTCGGCATCGACCCGGCCGAATGCCCTCAGGCCGGCCTGTATGTGGTCGCCTACCGCCACCCGACCATGCCGGAAAGCTGGTACGCCGCCGGCCTGAAAGGCGCGCGCACCTCCGTGCCGGCCAAGCAGGGAGCCCTGGCCCAGGTCAAGGCCGCCTGTTACCTGCCCAACGTGCTCATGGTCATGGACGCTCACGCCAAGGGCGCGGACGTGCCGTTCTGC
>JAVBQP010000017.1:0-47321 GCA_031548905.1 Desulfovibrio sp.
CGCGCTATGAGCCTTGCGGCCTGACCCAGATGTACGCCCTGCGCTACGGCACCCCGCCTGTGGCCACGGCCGTGGGCGGCCTGCGCGACACCATCGAGGCCTGGCCCTCGCCGGAATCCACGGGCTTCATTTTCATGAACAGCGCGCCGGACGACTTTTTCGGCGCGGTTCGCAAGGCCGTGGAGCTTTGGACCTCCGACCCGGCCGCCTGGAAAAGCATGGTCGAGCGGGCCATGACCCGGGCATTCACCTGGGAGCGCGCGGCCCGCGAATACCTGGAACTGTACCGCAAACTCGGCAGGGGGCGCGCCTGATGCAAAGCCGCCCGCTGTTCATCGCCCCCTTCGACCTGCACCTGTTCGGCCAGGGCCGGCACCTGGATCTGTACCGCGTCCTCGGCGCGCACCCGACGACCGACGAGGGCGAGGCGGGCTACCGCTTCGCCGTCTGGGCGCCCAACGCCAAAGAAGTCTACCTGACCGGCGAGTTCAACTACTGGACCTGGGGGGAGATTCCCCTCTATCCGGTCGGTTCCTCCGGCATCTGGGCCGCCTTCGTGCCCGGCATCACCAAGGGTATGCTGTACAAGATCGGCATCAAGGGCGCGACCGGCGAGATCATCTACAAAACCGACCCCTTCGCGTTTTTCTGCGAGTACCGCCCCGGCACGGCCGCCGTGGCCTGGGGCTTGGGCGATTATGCCTGGAGTGACGAGGACTGGATGCGCCGGCGGGCCGGCAAGGCTTCGCACCTGGATGAGCCGGTCTCCATTTACGAGGTCCACGCGGGTTCCTGGCGCCGGCACAACGACGTCGTGCGGCCGTTCTATTCGTATCGGGAACTGGCCGACACTCTGGTGCCCTATGTGCGGGAGCTCGGCTTCACGCACATCGAGTTCATGCCCCTGGCCGAGCACCCTCTGGATCAGTCCTGGGGCTACCAGACCGGGCAGTACTACGCGCCGTCCTCACGCTTCGGAGACCCGGACGGGCTGCGTTTTCTGGTGGACACCTGTCACAAGAGCGGCATCGGGGTGATCCTCGACTGGGTTCCGGCGCACTTCCCCAAGGACTTCTGGGGGATCGCCCGCTTTGACGGCACGGCCCTGTACGAGCATGAAGACCCGCGCCTGGGCAGCCACCCGGACTGGGGAACCCTGATCTTCAACTACGGCCGGCACGAGGTGCGTAACTTCCTGCTGGCCAACGCCTTGTACTGGCTGAAGGAATTCCATTTCGACGGCCTGCGCCTGGACGCCGTGGCCTCCATGCTCTACCTCGACTACTCGCGCAAAGAGGGCGAGTGGCGGCCCAACAAGTACGGCGGCCGGGAAAACCTGGATGCCGTGGAGTTCCTGCGCGAGCTGAACACCGTGGTCCACGCCGAGGCCCCCGGGGCGATCACCCTGGCGGAGGAATCCACTGCCTGGCCGGGGGTTTCCCGCCCGGTCTACGCGGGGGGCCTGGGCTTCACTTTCAAGTGGAACATGGGCTGGATGCACGACACCCTGGAGTACATGCGCAAAGACCCCGTGCATCGCAAGCACCATCACAACGCCCTGACCTTTTCCTTCCTGTACGCCTTCTCCGAGAATTTCCTTCTGCCCCTTTCTCACGACGAGGTTGTGCACGGCAAGGGCGCGTTGCTTTCCAAGATGCCCGGCGACATGTGGCAACAGCAGGCCGGCCTGCGCCTGTTGTATGCTTACATGTGGGCCCACCCCGGCAAGAAACTGCTCTTTATGGGCGGCGAGTTTGGGCAGTGGAACGAGTGGGATGACGCCCGCGAGCTGGACTGGGTGCTGCTCGGCTTTCCGGCCCACTCGGGCATCAGCGCGGAGGTGCGCGACCTGAACCGCCTTCTGCGCTCCGAGCCGGCCATGCACCGCCACGACCACGACTGGGAAGGCTTCACCTGGCTGGACTGCTCGGACTACGAGTCGTCCGTCTACAGCTTCGCCCGCACCGCGCCGAACGAGCGTCCGGTCATGTGGGTCTTCAACGCCACGCCCGTGGTCCGGCACGGCTACCACGCTCCCTGCCCCCTGAAGGGGCGCTGGCGGGAGTGCTTCAACTCCGACAGCCGCTACTACGGCGGCTCCGACGCGGGCAACCCCGGTATTCTGGAATCCCTCGGCGGGCACTGGAGCGGCCGGCCGAGTCTGCGCCTGACCCTGCCGCCCCTGGCGGGAATGGCTTTCGTGCCGGAGTGAGCCAAGTCGCCATGAGGCGTTTTTTGTCCTCCGCCCGCATTGTGTTCGCTTCGCTTTACGGTTGAATATCTCTTGCTGCGCGTCCTTCGGCCGAAGCGGATGCGCCTTTCTGAACAGGGTTGTGAAGCTCGGCCGAAGTGTCTCTTCACTTTTTTAGCTATAGAAAAAATCGATACCTCTCCCAAAGATTATTGAAATTTTTTATTCGCCAAATTCCCGGCGAAGCGGTATCTTCCGCTATCTATACGGAAAATGTCATGGGATGTTTTTCGGGACGACTTTCTCCTCACTGCGCCTGTGGCACATGATACAAGGAGGCTTGAGAATGCGATTTGCCGTTGGTCTCGCACGAGATAATGTGGAAAAGCGGCTGGAAGAGAACGGGATCAATCGCCGGCAGTTTCTGAAATACTGTACGGCCGTGGCCGTGGCCATGGGCATGGGCCCCGGCTTCGCCCCCGAAGTGGCCAAAGCCCTTACGGGCAAGCGCCCCAGCGTGGTCTATCTGCACAACGCCGAATGTACCGGCTGTACGGAAGCGTTCCTGCGCTCCACCAACCAGCCCGACGTGAAGACCTTCACCGATTCCAAGTCCAACCTGGACACCATCCTGTTCGACACCATCTCCCTGGACTACCAGGAAACGGTCATGGCCGCCGCCGGCGATGCCGCCGAGGAAGCCCTGCACGCCGCCGTCAACTCTCCCGACGGCTTCATCGCCATCGTTGAGGGCGGCATTCCCACGGCCGACAAAGGCAATTTCGGCCGCGTGGGCAACCACAACATGCTCGACATCAACCGCGAGATCCTGCCCAAGGCCAAAGTGGTCATCGCCTACGGCACCTGCGCCGCTTACGGCGGCGTGCAGGCCGCCAAACCCAACCCCACCGGGGCCAAGGGCATCAACGACTGCTTCGGCGCCCAGGGCGTGAAAGCCATCAACATTCCCGGCTGCCCGCCCAACCCGCTGAACCTGGTCGGCACCATCGTGCACTTCCTTCAGACCGGCGGCGCCCCGGAAATGGACGACCTGATGCGCCCGGTCATGTTCTTCGGCGCGACCGTGCACGAGCAGTGCGAGCGCCTGCCCCACTTTGAAGCCGGCGAGTTTGCCGAGTCCTTCGACTCCGAAGAAGCCCGTAAGGGTTGGTGCCTGTACAACCTCGGTTGCAAGGGCCCGAATACTTACAACAACTGCCCCAAGGTGCTGTTCAACGGCGTGAACTGGCCGGTAGGCGCGGGCCACCCCTGCATCGGTTGCAGCGAGCCCAATTTCTGGGATGAAATGTCCCCCTTCTATGAAAGCTGACCGGTAAGAACCGCACGAACACAATCCTAGGGAGGAAAGCCTCATGGCAGAAAATAAAGTTCCGTCTGGTCCCAACTACACCGGCAAGCTCGTCGTCGACCCCGTCACCCGTCTTGAAGGCCACCTACGCATCGAAGTGGAAGTCGAAGGCGGCAAAGTCAAGAAAGCGTATAGCTGCGGCACCCTGTACCGCGGCCTGGAGCAAATCCTCAAGGGCCGCGACCCGCGCGACGCCCAACACATCACCCAGCGGGCCTGCGGCGTCTGTACGTACACCCACGCCCTGGCCTCCATCAGGGCTGTGGACAACGCCGTGGGCGTGGAACTGCCCCCCCTGGGCCGGATGATCCGCGACCTGGTGCTCGGCTCGCAGTTCCTGCACGACCACGTGGTGCACTTCTACCACCTGCACGCTCTGGACTTCGTCAACGTCGCCGACGCGCTTAAGGCCGACCCGCAAAAGGCGGCCTCGGTTTCCGGCCGAGACAAGGCCGAAGACCTGAAAGCCGTGCAGGAACGCCTGAAAAAGTTCGTGGAAAGCGGCCAGCTCGGCCCCTTCACCAACGCCTACTTCCTGGGCGACCCGCACCCGGCCTACAAGCTCTCGCCCGAACTGAACCTGATCGCCACCGCCCACTACCTCCAGGCCCTGGCCCTGCAAGTCAAGGCGGCCCGCGCCATGGCCGTGTTCGGCGGCAAGAACCCCCACCCGCAGTTTACCGTGGTGGGCGGCGTGACCTGCTACAACTCGTTGCAGCCCGACAAGATCAAGGAATTCATCGATCTTGAGAAAGAGACCATCGATTTCGTCAAGAACTACTACATTCCGGATCTGCTGGCCGTTGCCGCCGAGTACAAGGATGTCGCGGGCTACGGCGGCACCCAGAACTTCATCACCTTCGGCGAGTTTTGCAAAGACCCGAACAAGCGCGAGACCGGCTTCTTCCAGCCCGGGATCATCCGCAAGCGCGACCTCAAGAAGGTCGAGGCCTTCGATCCCAAGAAGATCGCCGAGCACGTCCGCCACAGTTGGTACAAGGGCGCCGAGGCGCACCACCCCTATGAGGGCGTGACCGAGCCCAACTTCACCGATCTGCACGGCGACGACCGCTACTCCTGGTCCAAGGCGCCGCGCTACGAAGGCGAGCCCATGGAAACCGGCCCCCTGGCCCAGGTTCTGGTGGCCTACGCCAAGGGCAACAAGGCCGTCGCCGGCTACGTGGACCATGTGCTCCAGGCCCTGAACGTGGGGCCGGAAGCGTGGGTCTCCACTCTGGGCCGCACGGCCGCGCGCGGTATCGAGACCGCGGTCATCGCCGACCAGATGGAAGGCTGGATCGCGGAGTTCCAGGATCAGCTCAAGTCGGAAGGCAAAACGCCCAAGCTCGTGGGCAAGTGGGAAATGCCCAAGAAGGCCGAAGGCGTGGGCTTCGTCAACGCCCCGCGCGGTGGTCTCTCCCACTGGATCCGCATTGAGGACGGCAAGATCGCCAACTTCCAGCTTGTGGTGCCCACCACCTGGAACATGAGCCCCCGTTGCGCCGCCGACAAGATCGGCCCGCTGGAAGAAGCCCTCACCGGTATGCCCATTGTGGACGCCAAGCGCCCGGTGGAAATTCTGCGCACGGTCCACTCCTTTGACCCCTGCATCGCCTGCGCCGTGCATGTCATCGACCCCGAGTCCAACGAAACCCGCGTGTTCAAGGTTCTGTAAGGCCGAACCGCGTCTCGACGCGCAAACGGCGCCCTCCGCCTCCCTTCACGGGCGGCGGAGGGCGCTTTCTCATACGGGCCCGGCTGGGTGCTTCGGCCCGCTCAGGAAACAAGAAAGGGAACCCGCTTTCACGAGCCCCCTTTCTTGTTTCCAAAACGAACTGTCGGCTACGGGTGGAGTTGGGTGATCTTTTGCCCCTGTATGCCTATTCCGCCCATCAACCCTTCTTGCCCGTAAATGAAGGCAAAGACATCGGAGCGCAGGGTGGTGGTCGACAGATCCGCCGCCGCTCCGGCGTCCATGACGACAACGCTGGGCCCGGCCCCGATGGACCACCCGGCGCTGTCATCCAGGTATTTAAAAGCCTCGGGCGTGGTCAGGAACAGGGCTTCGGAATAACTTTGCGCCCCCAACTGCAATCCGTAGGAGATCGACGTCGCGTTGTAGTAGCCCAGCACCTTGCCGTCGGGAGCGAACAGAACCCCGTTGCCGCCCGAGCCGCCGATAATGAGCCCGGCCTTGAAAATATCGGGGAACACCAATATCGCCTGCGAGCGATCCCGCAGCTTTTTGGCCTCCGGTGTGCCGGCGTAGAGAACATCCAGGGCCGTGCGCGCTTCTTGCGTCAATTCTTTTTGGGAAGAACTCGAGATCCCTGTTCCCAGGCTTGTGCATGCGCTTGTGAAGGCCAAAGCCAAAAAAGCGGCCGCCAGAAGGAGTAAGCGTGTCGTTTTCATGAAGGGTGCCCCCGTGCTCGGTTGTGCGGTGAGTGGCCCGCTTTGCGGGTTGTGCCGAAAAGCGTATGCTTTGTCGCGTCCTTTTCGCCCCTACTAGCAGAATTACGGGAAGGGGTAAATATGCTGATTTTCAGTATAACCGTTATGTTGTTTATATTCTTTGACGGATTTGAATGTTCCGAATCCTGCGCCGGTCACCCGCGCGATACAGGGAAAGCGAACCGTGAAGCCCGGATGCAGGCTTCGGGGCTGTTTTTTTTATCGGCTTTTGCGGGTAGAGTGCCGTCGGCGGGCCGGAGTTCCGGCGCCCACTCAGAAGCTTGGCCCTGTACCCTTTTGTCCGGCGTATCGCCGAAGGCCTTTCGATGCGGCACCCCGAGAAATCGGATATCCTCCTCAACGCCGCGGGCGTGGCTGTGGCCGGGCTGGTCGGTCTGGGGATGTTTTTTCTCATCGGCGCGCGGTACGGCGCGCCGGTGCTCGGGGTGTTCAACAAAGTATTCGCCGTCTACCTGGTGGCCGCTCAGATTTCTTCCTTCGGCCTGCCGGTTTCGGCACTTCGCCGGCTGGCTCCCCTGCGGAATGACGGCCCTGCCTGCCGAACGGCGCTGTGGGGCGCGTTGCTTGCGGCCGTTCCGGCCATTGGGCTCGTGGCCGGAGGGCTGTGGCTTGCCGCTCCGTTTCTCGGCCGGCTTGGCCTGGGCGGGGAGACGGCCCGAGGACTGCTCTGGGCCGCCGCCGCTTTGCCCGCCTTTTCCTGCGCCAAGATCCTCCTGGCCGCCCTGAACGCTCTGGCCCGCCTGAAGACATACGCCCTGTGCAACGCCTTGCGATACGTCCTGCTGCTGTGCGGAGTGCTTCTGCACATGGCCTTCGGCCTGGACGCGGCGGTTCTTCCGGCGGTGCTGCTGTTCGCTGAAGGGCTGCTGTCGGCGGTCCTGGCGTTTTTCCTGCGCGATATTCTGTTCGCCCCGCCTCCGATCAGGGAGCTTCTCCCGGAAGTCGGGGCGCACACGCGATTCGGCCTGCGGGCCTTCGGCGGCAACCTGGTGCAGGATCTCAACCTGCGCGTGGACGTGATCTGTCTGGGCCTGCTCATGCCCGACACGGCCGTCGGCATTTACAGCATGGCCGCGCTGCTGGCCGAGGCCGCCTCCCAACTGCCCGCCGTCCTGCGCACGGTTTACAACCCCAGAACGATGGTCATGCTGGCCCAACGGGATGATGCGGCCCTGGCGGAATGCATCCGTCGGGTGCGCAACCTGACCTGGATCGGCATGAGTTGTGCCGGGCTCGCGGCCGTGGCGCTGTATCCGTATGCCGTTCCTCTCATCACCGGGCGGCCGGAGTTCGCGGAAGGCACGGCGGCCTTCGCCCTGCTCATGGCCGGCACGGTCATCGGCGCGGGCTGGGCCCCCTTCGGCAACCTGCCCGCCGGAGCCGGGTTCCCCGGCGTGCAGAGCCTCATCGTTCTGGCCGCCTTTCTGCTGAACCTGTGCGGCAATTTCCTGTTGATACCCATCCTCGGGCTTGAAGGCGCGGCTTTGAGCGGCGCGGCCTCCCAGGCGCTCATCGCGGCGCTGCTGCATCGATTCGCCCGCAAGACCCTGCGTCTCGCCGTATAAGAGCTTGGACATAAACACACTTATTTATGGGCAAGCTCTCAGAGCGGCTTCCAGCAAATCCTCCCTGGTCAGGCAGGTCAGCACACCGGGAACGCATCGTTCCCGGTTGCCGCGCCGTATGCTCAAGGCGTGGGGTAGCCGGCCTTTCTCTTGAAAACCGAGACGGTGGATGAAGTCCAAGGCGTGCCGGAACGGGGCCGGGGTCAAGCCGAATAGGGCGTCCAGGCAATAGGGGCCCGGTTCGGCCGTGGCTTCCGCGAGCCGGTGCGCGGCCCAGGGGCCGTCCGCCGTCAGGATTTCGCGCTCGGCCGCCCGGCCGGGGCCGGCCAGGAGCAAGGCCCGGACCACAAATCGGCCGATGCCAGCGGCGCGTTCTCTGCCTTTCCCCAGAACGCAGAAGTGGATCATGGCGCCCCGGCCGGAAAAGTTGTTCAGCCAGCAGAAGGCCAGGGGGGCGCGGCCGCGCAATGGGCCGGGGGTACCACCGCAGACAACGTACAGCCAGGTGCCGGCCTCCTGCATGAGGTCGGCGAATTCTCCGGCCCGGCGGGTGGAACCGTCGTAAAAGAGCGTATCCAGAAGGCTTTCCTCTCGAACCAGATCGAAAAGCCACAGCAATTCACCCCGGCTCAGAGGGCGTTCCAGGCCGGGGGCGCGGCCGAGCAGGACAAGATCGTCAGCGTTCATGGGGTTCTCCGAAAAAGCGGTAGGAGGTTTCGGCTTCCATGCGGGCCGGGGCTTCCGTTGAGGGAAACTCCGCGCCCAACTTGGGGTCGAGGATGCGGGCCAGACAGTCGATCATGTCGTCGTGCCGGCCCACGGGGAACTCCAGGTATTCCTCGGTGAAGAGCCGGGTCAGGTCGCGGGTTTCGCCCGCGAGGGTGACGAAGGGGCGGCGGGCGGGCAGAAACAGGCGCCCTTGCTCAAAGTACGGGCCGAGGGTCAGAATGCGCTCGCGCTTGGGCACGGATCCGCCCAAGGGGATAATCTCGAAGCGGTAGTTACGCCGTTCCCGCTCGGCCTCGATGTATTCGATATCCGCCTGGATGCCGTATTGTTCATATCCGACGGCGATGGGTTGGTAGAGCCGATGCAGGCGGAACAGGGCCTCGGCCCTGGCGGCCAGGTTCAGGCGGTCGCGCACGCCGTCGACAAGGTAGCGGTTGCCGTCCGGGCCGAGACCGACCACGAGCATGACCGTGTAGTCGCCGCGAGCCCCGCGCCCGGCGGCGGGATCCACGACGATGTAGCGGTTCAGGTGCGCGGCCCCGCCGAACGGCCCGCGCCCCGGCGTCCAGAAGCGCAGCCATTGCTCGCGGAAGCCGGCGACCTTGTCGGCGCGCGGGTTCAGGAGCATCTGGCAGCCGAAGACATGGGCGCCCATAGCCGCGCGCTTATCGGCCAGGGCCTTGGGGGAGAGCAGCGCGGGCCGGCCGGTTTCCGTGCCGTCGTCCGTGGCCGGGTGGATGCGCGGCACGGCGGCCTTGCGGTCCAGGATGGTCCGGTAGGTGTCGTTGTAGTGGTAACGCGTGCCGATGACCCGCCGCCGGCCCTCCCCGGAGCCGAGGTTGAGCGACAGGGACCAGGCCTCCGTGACCTTGGCGATCATCTCCGGGGTGGTTACGGACTCGCGCGTGACCACGTCGTCGTAGAGCAACAGGGAGAAGTGCTTGCCCGTGGGCTGGCCGTCCACCAGTCCCCAGGCCTCCACGGTGGCCTCCTTGGGGTTTTCCCGGCGGCGCACGGTGATGCCCTTGTCCAGGGACCAGGAGGGACTTTCCTTTTTGGGGTCGGCCCAGAGTACGTCCGGGTACAGGCGTTTCAAAAGGGGGTTGTGCTCGAACTCATGCTTGATCTGGCGCAGGAAATCCTTGGCCACCGGGCGGGTGTGCGAAAAGATGCCCACGGTGGTTTCCGGGTCGTTCAGGATGTCGCGCACTGTTTGCCCGAAGGTGATAATCGACGACTTGCCGTGTTCGCGAGCCCAGAGATCCAGGCGGCCGTCGGGTTTGGCCTGGACCTCCCGGCAGCGGGCAAAGTGCCAGGGGTCGTCTAGGTCGTTGCGGCCCAGGAGCCGGGTCAGCAGATAGAAGAGATCCTCGCGCCCCAGGCGGGCCCGTAGGGCGTCGAGTTGCCCGGCGGAGCGCTGTTTCGCGGCGTATTCCAGGCGGGCGTAAGCTTCCAGAGAGTGTGTGTATCGATGCGGCATGGCGCCTCCTTGTGCGGAGGCCGTACCACGCGGAAAAGCGGCAAAGCGGTCGGAAGGGGGCGGGAAGGGGGCCGGAGGGGTGTCCCGTGCATACGTTGCACGGGTTGTCAGGTGTTGGGACGGCGCTTTCGGCTTAGGAGCAGGCGCAGGGGTTCGAGCAGCGACGGGGCCAGGAGCCGCGCCGGGATGAGATACACGGGCAGGAAGGCGCAGCCGGCGGCCAGGATTTGCAGCAGCGCCCGCCAGAGGGGATGGAATGCGCCGGGAATGCGTCCCACGCACCATTGGGCCGCCCAGGCGGCGGCCGCCGCGGGCAGGCAGAAGAGCAGGCAGAGCAGGCAGAGGCGGAGGATTCCGGCCGTCCCCCCCCGGCCGAAGCGCCGGGAGCGGAGCAGGCAGAGAATGACCGTATACAGGCCCACGCCCAGCGTTCCGGCCAGAGCCACGCCGGGAGCGCCCAGGCGTTCGGCCCCGAAATAGTACAGGGGCAGGGCCAGGGCCGTCGCCGCCGTGCCGGCCAGAGCCGGGGTGAGGGTATCTTTGTGGGCGTAAAAGGCGCGGCTGATGATTTGCTGCACGCTCCAGAAAGCCACACCGGGCAGCATGACGGCCAGCAGGAGGCCGGAGGCCGTGGCGGCCTCGCCGGAGAAATCGCCCTGCTGGAAGATCAGGCGCATGATCGGCTCGGCCGCCGCCGCCAGACCCAGCGACAGGGGCAGGGCCACAAGCGCGGTGTTGCCGAGGGCCTGGCGCAGGGAGGCGTCAAAGCCGGCCCTGTCGCCGGAAGCGGCCAGGGAGGCCAGGAAAGGGAACGAGGCGATGCCGGCCGCCTGGGCCACCACGCCCACGGGAACCAGCATGATCCGCCGGGCGTAGTTCAGCAGGCTGACCCCGCCGTCGCCGGTCAGGGAGCCGAAAACCCGCACGAACTGCTCGTCCAGGGCCACGATGGACTGCCCGAGCATGAGCGGCAGGGCCAGGAAGAGCAGTGTCTTCATCAGGGGGTGGCGGAAGGTCGGAGAAAAGACCGGCCCGCCGGCGCGCACGGCCAGGAAGGGCAGGGCGAAGCTGCCGAGGCCCGCGCCGACGAGCACGCCCCAGCAGAATCCCTCCATGCCCCGCTCCGGCCACAGGTACAGGCAGAGGATGCCGCAGACTATGATCCCGCCGTTGTAAATCAGCGGGGTCAGCACCGGCACGCCGAACTGGCGGCGATAGTACAACATGGCCGTGAAGCAGGCCCCGGGCAGGAAAAAGATCTGGGCGGGCAGAATGATGCGCAGGAAGTGCGCCAGCCGGGCGTGCGCTTCGGCCGAAAATCCCGGCGCGGCGATTTCGGCCAGTTCCGGGGCGAAGATCCAGGCCGCGGCGCTGAGCAGGGCGATGGCCATGAAGGCCCAGCACACGGCGGCCGAGAACAGCTTTTTGCCGTCCTCCTCACTACTTTGGAAGGCCGAGGCCAGCAACGGCACCAAGGTGACGGAGAAGTACCCACCGGCCAGAAGGTAGCCGAGAAAATCCGGGATCACGAAGGCCGTGAAGTAGATGTCCGCCTCCGGCCCGGCTCCGAAGTAATAGGAAATGATTTTGTCCCGCACCAGCCCGAGAATGCGCGAGAGAAAGACCCCGATACCCAGAGCCAGGGCCGCCGTGCCCATTCCCAGCGTGCGCGTGAACAGTTTCATGGAAGGATTCTTTTGGGGTGGGGGCGCCTCCGGCGGGCAAAGGGGTGAGCCCTTTGCAATCCCTTTGGCGGTAACAGTCTGGCCCCGGCCGGGGATATGCCGCCGCACGGGACCGGATTCCCAGGGTGCGGTGAGAGGAGCATATCAGCTCCGATAGTCCGCGTTGATGCTCACGTACTCGTGGGTCAGGTCCGAGGCCAGCAGCTCGCAGCAGCCGGGGCCGCCGCCCAGGACGATATCCAGGGGCAGGTCGCGTTGTTCCAGGGGGCCTTTGAGCAGGGTGTCGAAGTCCAGGTCCGTGGGTTGCTCGTTCGCGAACAGTTCCACGCCGCAGAGGGAAACCCGCACGGCCGCCGGGTCGAAGAACGCGCCCGAACGCCCCAGGGCGGCCACGATGCGGCCCCAGTTGGCATCCTTGCCGTACATGGCGGTTTTCACCAGTTGGGAATGGCCCACGGTGCGGGCGGCTTTTTCCGCGTCCGCATGAGAGGCCGCGCCGCGCACCCGAATCATGATCACCTTGGTGGCGCCTTCGCCGTCCTTGACCAGCAGGTAGGCCAGGGTGCCGAGAACCCGGACCAGGGCTTCCTCCAGCTTTTCCAGATCCTTGCCCAGGGCCCGGACTCCGGAAGCTCCGCCGGCCAGGCCGTACAGGGTGTCGTTGGTGCTGGTGTCGCCGTCCACAGTGGCTCGGTTGTAAGTCAGACCGGCGGCGCGCGCGAACATCGGGCGCCAGTCCTCGGGGGCGACTTCCGCGTCGCACATGACTACCGAGAGCATGGTGGCCATGTTCGGGCAGATCATCCCCGCGCCTTTGGCCGTGCCGGTGAGCACCACCGGGCCGCCGCTCAGTTCCACCGTTTCGGAGGCGTACTTGGGGAAGGCGTCGGTGGTCATCATGGCTGTGGCGTATTCTTCCACCGTGGTTGCGCCGAGGGTTTCCGCCAGGCGGGGCAGGGCGGTTTCCCATAGGTCCATTTTGAGTTGGGCTCCGATAACCCCGGTGGAGGCGGGCAGGATGTCCGCCGGATCAAGCCCGAAGGTCTTTCCGGCCAATTCCAGGGTATGGCGGCAGTTGCGCAGCCCCTCGCCGCCGGTGCAGGCGTTGGCCTGGCCGGTGTTGATCAGCACGGCCCGGGCTGTTTTACGCTCCGCGAGCGCAGCCTGGGCCACTTGTACGGGCGCGGCCTTGAACAAGTTGGTGGTGAACACGCCGGCCGTCGTGGCGGGCCGATCGGAGAGAAGCAGGGAGAGATCGGGCCTGCCGTTTCTTTTGAACCCGGCCGAGGTGGCGGCCAGACGGAAGCCTTGGGGGAGTGGGGTGGTCATGGTGTCACTCACAAAGTCAAGGTGTTGGCTTGTGCCGGTCATCGGGCATGGGGATGTCCGTCGGTTCGGCCCGCGCGCGGCCGAATCGACTTATTTTCCCAGGCCGCAGCACTTCTTGTACTTCTTGCCGCTGCCGCAAGGGCAATCGTCGTTGCGGCCCACTTTGGGCGTGTCGCGCTTGGCGGCGGCGGGTCTGGCCGGACCGGAGGCCGAGCCGCCGGAATAAGAGAGCTTGGAGGTGTCTTTGTGCCGAAACGGTGAGGCCGGCTGCGCGGCTTCCTGTTGCTGCGGGGCCGGTTGGGCCTCTTCGGGCGCGGCGGGCGCTTCGGCCGGGGGCTGTTGATGTTCCGGAGCGGGCTCGGCCGCTTGCAGACGCAGGCGGGTCAGGGTCTTGAAAAGATTCTCGCGGATGCGATCGAGCATCTCCTGGAACAAGGCGAAGCCCTCGCGCTTGTATTCCTGCTTGGGGTCGCGCTGGCCGTACCCACGCAGGCCGATGCCGTCGCGCAGGTGGTCCATGCTCAGCAGGTGTTCCTTCCAGCAGCGGTCCAGCTCTTCCAGCAGGAAGTAGCGCAGAATGTCCCGGTAATGATCCGGCGCGGCCGTGCGGATGACCCCGAACATGCCGTTGACCAGATCGCGAGTCTCGTCCCGGGTGGGCAGGCGGTCGTCCTGCCAGACCTTGTCGATGTTGAACACTTCCTGCAGGCGGGAGCGCACCATGTCTTCGTCGTCGGCGTCCAGCCGGCCCTTGGCCGTTTCCGGGAGCGAGAAGATATCGCTCAGGGTGTCTTCCAGGAATTCGGAGACGGTTTCTTCCACATCTTCCCGGCCGATGGCGTCGCGGCGCAGGGAGTAGATCACCTCGCGCTGCTGGCTCATCACGTTGTCGTAGTCCAGCAAGGTTTTGCGGATTTCGAAGTTGTGGCCTTCCACCCGCTTCTGGGCGTTTTCGATGGCCCGGGAAATCATCTTGTGTTCGATGGATTCGCCGTCTTTCAGGCCCAAGGTGGCCATGAGCCTGGAAATGCGTTCCGAGCCGAACAGGCGCATCAGATCATCTTCCAGGGAAAGGAAGAAGCGCGAGCGGCCGGGGTCGCCCTGGCGGCCCGAGCGGCCGCGCAACTGGTTGTCGATACGTCGGCTCTCATGGCGCTCGGTGCCGAGGATGAACAACCCGCCGAGTTCGCGCACGCCTTCGCCCAGTTTGATGTCCGTGCCCCGACCGGCCATGTTGGTGGCGATGGTCACTTTGCCTGCCTGGCCCGCCTCGGCGATGATTCCGGCCTCCTGCTCGTGGTGCTTGGCATTGAGCACGTTGTGCGGCACGCCCGCTTTCTTGAGTTTGGCGGAGAGCAGTTCCGAGGTTTCGATGGAAATGGTGCCCACCAGCACAGGCTGGCCGTTCTTGTGCAACTCGCGGATCTGCTCGACGATCGCGTCGTACTTCTCGGCCTTGGAGCGATAGATGACGTCGGGCATGTCCGCGCGGATCATCGGCATATGGGTGGGGATGGAAACCACCTCCAGGCCGTAGATTTCATGGAATTCCACAGCCTCGGTGTCGGCCGTGCCGGTCATGCCGGAAAGCTTGCCGTAAAGCCGGAAGTAGTTCTGGAACGTGACCGAAGCCAGGGTTTGGTTCTCCGCCTGGACCTTGACCTGTTCTTTGGCTTCCAAAGCCTGGTGCAGGCCGTCGGAGAAGCGCCGGCCCGGCATGAGCCGGCCTGTGAACTCGTCCACGATGATTACCTGATCGTCCTTGACGATGTAATCCACATCCTTCTGGAACACGGAGTACGCTTTCAGGGACTGCTGCACGTGGTGCTGCAGGGTGATGTTCTGGGGGTCGAAGAGGTTGTCGATTTCCAGAATCGTCTCGCAGCGCTGCACGCCCTCGTCGGTGAGCATGGCCGTTTTGGCCTTCTCGTCCACGGTGAAATCCCGGTCGCGCTCCAGGCGGGTGACCACGGTGTCGACCTTGCGGTAGAGGTCGGTGGAATCGTCCGCCGCGCCGGAAATGATCAGCGGGGTCCGGGCCTCGTCGATAAGAATGGAGTCCACTTCGTCCACAATGGCGAAATTGTGCCCGCGCTGGACCAGTTGCGCGCTGTAAAATTTCATGTTGTCGCGCAGGTAGTCGAAGCCGAATTCATTGTTGGTGCCGTAGGTGATGTCCGCGCCGTAGGCGGCCTGGCGCTCGGGGTCGGTCAGGCCGTGCACGATGATGCCCACGGAGAGCCCCAGAAAATTATAGACCGCGCTCATCCACTCGGCATCGCGCCTGGCTAGGTAGTCGTTGACTGTGACCACATGCACGCCCTTACCGGATAGGGCATTGAGCACCACAGCCAGGGTGGCCGTGAGGGTTTTGCCTTCGCCGGTCTTCATTTCGGCGATTTTGCCGGAATGCAGAACCATGCCGCCGATAAGCTGCACGTCGAAGTGCCGCATACCCATGGCGCGGACGGAAGCCTCGCGTACCAGGGCGAACACTTCGGGCAGCAGGGAATCCAGAGTGACCTCGCCGGCCGCGACCTGTTGCTTCCAGTGGCGGATGCGCTCGGGGAAATCTTCGTCGGCCAGGGCCTGCATTTGCGGCTCCAGGGCGTTGATTGCGGCGACCTGGGCCATCTTGCGCTTGACGTAACGTTCGTTGCTTGAACCGAAGATTTTTTTGAAGATCAGGCTGAACATGGATTCTCCGGGAAAAGGCGGCGGGCGGCGAAATGCGCGCTCAACAGAAATACATAATTCCTCAAGCTTCGCATGGCAAGGCTTTGCCGGCGCTTTCGGCCATTTTCGGTTTTCACTGAGTTTGTGTGTGCGGCTTACGTGAGAGGAGCCGCAGGGGAGGCGCCGAACGCGCGTGAAAATTGAAGTTCGATGCGAACGGCTTACTTTATACTTTTGGTGGGCATTCTCCTCTCAATCTGATAAAAATATGTTGACTGTCGATATTTTTTATATACCTTACGCCATGTTGGGTAAAAAGCATTCTTGCATAAAAGGGGAATAAATATGTCGGGGCCTCAAAAAGGCATTCGCGCCAGGTTTACCGCCGGGTTGTCCGTCGTTTTTCTTGTGTCTCTGCTCAGCAGCGGGCTCTTTGTTTTTTTTCTTTCCGGCTTGGGGCGGCTGAAGGCGGAGGCCGAGGAATGCGCCGCCCTGAACGCGGCCGTTCTGGAACGCGAAGTGGCCCATTTGCAGTGGGCGCGAACGCTCATGGAATATCTTGGCACTGAAAACGGCGCAAAACCGGCTGTGGGCACGGACCCAACGCAATGTTCGCTGGGGCAGTGGCTGTCCAGCCCCGCTCCCAAGCTCATGGGGGAACTTGTTCCACAAAGCGCGGCGCATCTTTCCAAGCTGCAGGGGCCACACGACAAGTTGCACGCTTCGGCGAAAACCATCATTGCTCTGACCGATAAAGCCGAAGCACGGCATATTTTTGAGAAAGACACCCTCCCGGCCCTGGCCGCCGTGCGCGCCGAGTTTGACGCGCTGCGCACGCTTTTGGCCGGCCGGCTTGCCGAGCTCGACGCCGCATATGTCGACAGGCATCTGGCGGCGGTTGTCGTCGGCGTGGTGTTTGGTCTGGCCTCGCTGCTCACCGTGCTCCTGCTCGGCAGAATGATGAGTCGCGGCGTTTTGACCCCGATCGCGCAGTTGACCGCTTTCGCGAAAGACTGTGCCGACGGTAAGGAGGCCGCTTTGGACCTGCGGCGTGACGACGAGTTGGGGCTTCTCGCGGACAGCATCCGGCTCATGGTTCGGGATCTGACCCGGCAACTGGCTTTTTCCGGCGGCCTGCTGCAGGGTATGCCCATTCCCTGCTCGGTGTTTTCGCCGGAAGATAAAACGCTTTTCACCAACCGGCAGATGATGGATCTGATCGAGCGCTCCGGCAATCCCGAAGACGTGATGGGAATGACTTCCGGCGCGTATATCTGGGGTGACCCCGCGCGGGAGACCATATCCACCCAGGCCCTGCGTGAAAAGCGAAGCATCTCGGTTAGACGCGAGATTATGACGCAGAAAAACAACAAACGCCATGTGGCGATTTCTTCGGCGCCGTTTTTTGATAAGTCAGGGGCCGTTCTCGGCACGCTTTCGGTGTGGATGGATATGTCCGAGATGGAAGAAAGCCGTCTCGCCGTTGAGGAAAAAGGCCGGCAGATCGCCGAGGCCGCCGGAGCGGCCGTGAACATTGCCGGCAACGTATCGGTCCAACTCGGGCAGGAGGTTGATCGCGCCGCCAAGGGGGCGGAACTGCAGGCCGCCCGCGTGGCGGAGGCCGCCTCCGCCATGTCGGAAATGAACGCCGCCGTGCTGGCTGTGGCCCACAGCGCGTCTTTGGCCGCGGAAACCACAGACAGAGCCAAAGCCACCGCCCAGAACGGCGCGGATATCGTGCGCGGCGTGGTGGAAGGCATCAACGGCGTGGCCGTGCACGCCAAATCCCTGCTGGATGGGATGCATTCCCTGGGCAAACAAGCCGACGGCATCGGGCAGATCATCAGCGTCATCAACGATATCGCGGATCAAACCAATCTGCTGGCCTTGAACGCGGCCATTGAAGCGGCCCGGGCCGGCGAAGCCGGGCGCGGCTTCGCCGTGGTGGCCGACGAGGTGCGCAAGTTGGCCGAGAAAACGATGCAGGCCACCAAGGAAGTAGGGGACGAGATTACCGGCATCCAGAAGGGCACCCATGCCAATATCCAGAACATGGAGCAGGCGACCGTCGCGGTTTTTGAGGCCGACAAGCTTTCGACAGAGGCCGGGCGCAGCCTTGAAGCTATTGTCTCCCTTGTGGACGAAGCTGCGGACCAGGTGCGCTCCATTGCGGCGGCCGCTGAAGAGCAGTCGGCCTCCAGCGACGAAATCAACCGGACTGTGGACGCCGTGAGCGCCATTTGCGCCGAGACTTCCGCCGCCATGGAAAAAGCCGCCGCCGCGGTGGACACCCTGACCCATGAAGCGGATTCCTTGCAGTCGCGGATAGAGTCCTTGCAGTAAGGCCCGGGGCCGGCTCCGCTCTTTTCCCCCGGCGCGACCCCGCGCCGGGGGATTTTTTCCCCGTTCCCTCTTGCCGGCAGGGCCGAGCGGGTATAAAGAGCGGGAAAATACGCCGCCCGAGCGGCCGGAGCACATCTATGAAAATCGCGAAAACCGCCCGCGACATCCGCCGGGATCTTCGTGAACACCGCCCCACCGTGGGCACCTGGCTGCAAATACCCAGCGCCGACTCGGCCGAGATCATCGCCCGCATGGGCTATGATTGGGCCGCCGTGGATATGGAACACGGCGCCTTCAGCCGTTCGCACCTGCCGGACGTCTTCCGCGCCCTTGAGCGCTGGGGAACGCTGCCGTTCGTCCGCGTCTCGCAGGGCAACATGCGTCAGATCAAGGCCTGCCTTGACTCCGGCGCGCGCGGCCTGATCTTTCCGATGATCGAAAACCGCGAGCAGTTGGACGACGCCATCCGCTTCAGCCTCTACCCCGGCGGCAAAGAATTCCCCGAAGGGCGGCGCGGCGTGGGCTTTTCCCGCGCCAATGCCTATGGCCTGGACTTTGTCGAGCATACCACGGCCGAGGGTCTGGGCCAGGACATCGTGCTGGTCGCCCAGATCGAGCACGTCGATGCCCTGGGCAACCTGGAGGCGATCTTCGCCCACCCCCGTCTGGACGCCTATATGGTCGGCCCCTACGATCTTTCCGCCTCGATGGGCCTGACCGGGCAATTCGAGCATCCGGAGTTCCTCAAGGCCCTGACCTTGATCGAGCAGAAGGCTGAGGCCGCCAAGCTGCCCAAGGGTTTCCACGTGGTCCAGCCGGATCCGGAGGCCCTCAAGGCCAAGGCCGCGCAGGGCTACACCTTCCTGGCCTACGGCATTGATTCTCTGTTCCTGCAAAGCGGCCGGCGCCCGTCCGGCATATGAGCGAGATATGAAGGTTACCGTTTTCGGCGGCTCCGGGTTTCTCGGATCCCATATCTGCGACAAGTTGAGCGCGGCCGGGCATGAGGTGACGATTTTCGACGTCAGGACGTCCCCCTGGCTGCGCGAAGATCAAAAAATGCTCACCGGCGACATCCTCGATCTGGAGGCGGTGGAAGTCGCCGTGGCCGGGGCCGAGGCCGTGTACAACTTCGCGGGTATTGCGGATATCGGCGAGGCCGGCTCCCGCCCGGTGGACACGGCCAAGTACAACATTCTCGGCAACGTCCATGTGCTGGAAGCCTGCCGCAAGGCCGAGGTCAAACGCTTCGTGTTCGCAAGCTCCCTGTATGTCTACAGCAAGGCCGGCGGTTTCTACCGCTGCAGCAAGCAGGCCGGGGAACTGTACATCGAGAATTACCGCCGGGTCTATGGCCTGGAATACACCATTCTGCGCTACGGTTCCCTTTACGGGGCCCGCGCCGACAAGCGCAACGCCATCTACCGTTTCGTGCGCGAGGCTCTGGAAACCGGAACCATCGCCTACTACGGCCTGCCTACGGCCCTGCGCGAGTATATCCATGTGGAAGACGCCGCCGACTGCAGCGTGGAGATCCTGGCCCCGGAATACGCCGACACCAACATCGTGCTCACCGGCGACCGGCCCATGCGCGTGGGGGATCTGCTCAAGATGATCGCGGAAATGCTCGGCCGGGACATTACTTTCGACTTCCAGGGCGACGGCAAGAGCGGCCATTATGAGATCACCCCGTATTCCTTCAACCCCAAGACCGCCCGCAAGATGGTGCCGCGGCTGTCCGTCGATCTCGGCCAGGGCATTCTGCACACCATTGAGGACGTGCACCGCGAGTTGCACCCGGACGCGGTGTCGCCCATGGGCTTTTTGGTGAAAAACTGAATACGCCGGTTTCGGCGTATTCCCCGCATCCTCAACCCGGCATCCAAATGGAGCCTTTCCTATGAACATCATCGCGATCATCCCCGCCCGCATGGGGTCGACCCGTTATCCCGGCAAACCCATGGCCGACATTCAGGGCGTGCCCATGGTCGGGCATGTGGCCTTCCGCACCCTGATGTGCAAAAATATCAGCGAGACCTACATCGCCACCTGCGACCAGGTGATCATGGATTACGCCGCCTCCAAGGGACTGAAAGCCGTGATGACCGCCGACACCCACACCCGCTGCACGGACCGCACCGCCGAGGCCATGCTGAAAATTGAGGCCGAGACGGGCAAAAAAGCCGATATCGTGGTCATGATCCAGGGCGACGAGCCCATGATCACCCCGGACATGATCGACGCCGCCGTGGCCCCCATGATTGCCGACCCGACCCTTCAGGTCACCAACCTCATGGGCGATCTGGCCGATGCGGCGGAGTTTGAAGACCCGGCCGAAGTGAAGGTGGTCACGGATCTGAAAGGCTATGCTCTGTACTTCTCCCGCGAGCCCATCCCGTCGCGCAAGAAGGGCGTTTCCCAGGTGCCGATGAAGAAACAGGTCTGCATCATTCCGTTCCGGCGCGACTTTCTGCTGCATTTCAACAGCCTGCCCGAGTCGCCGCTCGAGATCATCGAGTCCGTGGACATGATGCGCGTGCTGGAAAACGGCGGCCGCATCCTGATGGTCCCGACTTCGCAACGCACTCTGAGCGTCGACACTCCTGAAGATCACCGCCGGGTTGTTGATTTCATGAGCAATGACCCCTTGCGCGGCCGGTACAGTTGAGCGGGAAGAGAGCGGAACGATGCCGCCCGTTGAAGCCGACAAGCCTTTGAGTCCGGGCGGCCGGATCCGCCTCCAGTTCGAGGAGTTCTGGCGTTTTCTCTGGGGCTGGATTCCGGGCGGCCCCGGCTCGCGCCTGCGCGGGCTTGCTTACCGTCCCCTGTTCGCCGGCGCCGGGCCGTTTCGTTCCGGCGTGGGTGTTGTGGTGCAGGGCTTTCGGCACATCCGCCTGGGCCGGGGTTGCGGGCTGAACCGCCACGCCTCGCTTTATGCGGCGCGGGGAAAAATATCGATGGGCGACAACGTGTTCATCGGTGATTTTTCCTCGGTCAACGCCAACGACGCCGAAATCAGCATCGGCTCCAACGTGGCCGTGGGCCCGATGGTTTTGATCCAGGGGGCCAACCACCGGTTCGATCGCCTGGATATTCCTATCGCGGCCCAAGGGCATATCCCGTCGTTCGTGCGCATCGAGGACGATGTCTGGATCGGCGCCCGCGCGGTCATTCTGCCCGGTGTCACCGTGCACACCGGCGCGGTGATCGGCGCGGGGGCCGTGGTCAGCAAGGATGTGCCCGCTTACGCCGTTGTCGCCGGGGTGCCGGCCAAGGTTGTCCGATCCAGAAAAGAGAACGGCTGAGATTCGCCGGCTTGGAACGAAAAAGGACTTGCGGTCTGATGCCGCAAGTCCTTTTTCGTTGTGCAACAGGGAAAGGGCGGTCGCTACGCGGCTTTTTTGCCGCGCGGCCAGACCAGCCGCAAGGTCAGGTGGATTACCAGGGTCAAGGCCAGGCAGGAGAGCGTCGGCCCCACGGGGCTGCCGATGAAGGTGAACAGCACATACCCGGCCACGCCCGTGGCCAGGGAGATCAGACCCGCCGGCGAGACCGGCAGGTCGCGGTCGTCATGGCGCAGCATAAAGGCGTCGGTGAACAGGACGGCCCCCAGAGGAGCGAAGACCGCGCCGATCAGATGCAGGAACCCGATATACAGGGTGCTGTCCCAAAAAAGGGCCGCGCCTGTGCCGATGCAGACCACGGCCAGCCCGGCCGGCCGCTCCGGCAGGTTGGGGAAGATGTTTCGGGCCGAAGCCACGGCCGAATAGACATCCAGAAAGGTGGTGATCACCGTGGAGAGCGCCAGAACACTCAGGGCAATCACCCCCAGGCCGGCGGCCAGCATCATCGGCGTGGGGTTGGCTTCGCCGGTGAGCAGCGCCCCGGCGAACCCCAGGCCGTACATCCACAGGCTGCCGGTCAGGTAGCCGAGAGCCGGGCCGAGGCAGGCCGCCCGGGCGCTTTTGGCCCGGCTGGCGTAGTCGGCCACCAGGGGCATCCAGCTCAAGGGCATGACCAGGGAAAGCTCGAAAGCCTCGCCGAAGCTCATGGCCGGCGCGGCCGCGCCGGCGGGCAACCCGACCCCGGCGGCTTTTTTCCAGAGGGTCCAGGTGATCACCAGGCCGAGCAGGGCGATCATGATCACGGCCGCGGTATTGCCGCCGTGCTTGCCCTGGCTTTCCCACAGCGCCCAGAGGGCGATCAGGGCGCCGAGGCCGAGAACGGCCGGAACGGTCGACTCAAAGCCCCACAGGGTGCTGGTGATGCCGCCCACGGCCTGGGAGTTCAATTGAATCATGACCGTAGTCCAGCCCAGAAGCTGAATGATGTTGGCCAGGGAGAGCAGCCGAGAGCCGTACACCCCGAAGGCGATACGGGTGCACATGAGCGAGGGCAGGCCCTCGCGGAAGCCGAGATAGCCCATGAGGCCGAGCAGGGCCGCCCCGACGAGGTGACCGCCGAGCACGGCCCACAGGCCCGGCCCGATCCCGGCTGCGGCGGTCAGGCCGCCGGTGTTGATCTCGGCCACGGACATCGCCGCGCCGAACCAGAGAAGGGTCAGGGGAAACCAGGAATACGAGCGGGAAGATTGCATGGACGCCTCCGGCGTATGGCAATTCCACGCCGGAGAGAGAAACCGGGCGCAAATGCGCCGCGCGGCATCCGAACTCCCTACGGCAGTCTGAACTGCATCAGGTTCAACGGGTATGATCTCAGCCCTCGGCGCGGGCACGGAATCACCGCGCGCCGGGGACACCCCATCCGGAATCGACGGAACGGCCGGCAAGCGGACTCGAACCGTCAGCGCGATACATACTCCTTCCGGCCGGGAAAGGGAAGGGGGGGGCGCTGGACCCGGGCCTGGCGGCGCGGAGGGGCGAGGCGGGATGCGCGCTGAACTTTTCTTCTCCCGAATGGTATGATATTTCCCAAGATATGGCTGTTTCCATCTATCTGTTGAAGCCGTCGTTCATCGCGCTGCTGCGCCCGGCCGCGGCCCGGCTGTACTCCTTGGGCGTTACCGCCAACCACGTGACCGTCGCGGCGGCTGTGATATCCATCGCCTACGGTGCGGCCCTGTATTTTTGCCCCGGCGTTGCCGCGCTGTGGTTCTGCCTGCCCGTCTGGCTGTTCCTGCGCATGGCCATGAACGCCATAGACGGTGTGCTGGCCCGCGAATTCGGCTTGAAAAGCCGCTTGGGTGGCCTGCTGAATGAGTGCGGCGACGTGGTGGCCGACGCGGCCCTGTTCGCGCCCCTGGCCTGCGTACCGGGTGTTTCCGGCCTGTTGACGGCCGTGTTCGTCTGGCTGGCCGCCGTGGTGGAATTCGCCGGGGTGCTCGGGCCGTTGATAGGTTCGGCCCGGCGCTATGACGGCCCCATGGGCAAGAGCGATCGGGCCTTTCTCCTCGCCTTGTGCGGCCTGCTCGCGGGCGCGGCCCCGGTGAGCGGCTTTGATGCGGGCCTGTACTTGAACATCGCGCTGGGCTTCGCTTCGCTGCTGATGCTGTACAGCATATATAACCGCTTGAACCGGGCGTTGCGCGAGCCGGTCGCGGAATCCGCGGCCCCCGCGCCGGAGCGGAAGGAAGGGCCGGCGTGACCCCTCTGATCTTCGGCCTTTCCCTGGTGCTGTTGCTTCTGGCCGTCGCCTATCTGACGGCCTCGCGCCGCCTGGAGGAAGGCTCGCCGCTCAAAAGCGAAGTCCTGCTGCGTATCCGCACCTGGTGCTGGATTGTGGCTTTCCTGCTGCCGATATTTCTGGCGCCTTCGCCCTGGCCGTATATCTTTCTTGGCTTGGTCAGTTTTATGGCCTTCAAGGAGTTCATCACCCTCACGCCGTCGCGGGCGGAGGATCGCTGGGCTTTTTTGTGGGCGTATATCGCCATTCCCCTGCAATATCTCTGGGCCGGCATGGGCTGGTACGGGATGTTCATCATCTTCATTCCCGTGTACCTGTTTCTGCTCCTGCCGACCCGGCTGGTTCTGAGCGGGCGTCCGAAAGGGTTCTTGCGCTCCACGGCCGTTTTGCACTGGGGCCTGATGACCACCGTGTTCTCCCTCAGTCACGCGGCCTATCTGCTCTCGCTGCCGACGCAGGAAGGCCCCTTTGGGTCGGTGGCCGGGGCGGACGCGCTCTTTTTCCTGATTTTTCTCACCCAGGCGAACGACGTGGCCCAGTTCACGGTGGGCAAGCGCCTCGGGCGGCGCAAAATTCTCCCCCTGGTCAGCCCCGGCAAAACGTGGGCCGGTTTCTGGGGCGGCGTGGGCGCGACCATGCTGCTCTGCCTGCTGCTTGCCCCGGTGTTCACGCCGCTGCGGGCCTGGGCCGGCTCGGCCCGCGCCTGGGGTGGGGCGCTTTTGCTGGGGCTGGTCATCGGCTCGGCCGGATTCGTGGGTGATGTGGTCATGTCCGCGATCAAGCGGGACATCGGCGTCAAAGACACCGGCACCCTGCTGCCGGGCCACGGCGGCCTGCTGGATCGCCTGGATTCCCTGACTTTCACGGCTCCCCTGTATTTTCACATCCTGTATTACTTCTGCTGGTAGTGATGCTGTACGCGCTGTGCCGGATTCTGTTCACCCTGTGCGTGGCCTACCCGGTGACGTACTTGTGGCTGGGCGTCTCGGTGCGGGGGCGGGCGGCGCTCCCGAAGCGGGGGCCGGCCGTGATCGCGGCCAACCACAACAGCCACCTGGACACCCTGGTCCTGCTGACCCGTTTTCCCCTGCGGAGTATCCCCAAGGTGCGCGTCGCGGCGGCGGCGGATTACTTTTTCGCCCATCCGGTGTCGCGGTTTCTTTCCACCCGGCTGCTCGGCCTGGTGGCGGTGGACCGCCGGGGCGGGCGCGATCCTCTGGCCGGCATGGTGGAATGCCTTGAGGACGGGGGTATTCTGGTGATTTTTCCCGAAGGCACGCGCGGCAGACCCGAAGCCCTGGGCGAGTTCAAGCCCGGCCTCTGGCACCTACTGAGGCGCTGCCCGGCCGCATCGCTCCACCCGTTGTACCTGCACGGCCTGGGGCGTTCCCTGCCCAAGGGGGAGTGGATTCCCGTACCGTTCTTCATTGACGTGTGCATCGGCGAACGCCTGGCCTTCGACCCGGACAAAGCCAAGTTCATGGGCGCGCTGCGCGGCACATTTCATTCCCTGCGCGAGCAAACCCTGGCGATACTGCACGCGCACCAACAAGACGACGACCCTGAAACCGAAGGAGGCCCCCATGAGCAGGCCGTGCCTTGAGAAAGAATTCGCCGTTTCCGACGGCTCCAAGCTGTTTTACCGCCACTGGCCCGCGCCCGGCGCGGAAGGTGACGGAACCGGGCCCGCCCGCCCCAGGGGCGCCGTGGTGATGTTCCACCGGGGGCACGAGCACTCCGGCCGCACGGCCCATATCGTCGAGGAACTGGGTTTGGAGGATTTTTCCTTTTTCGCCTGGGACGCACGCGGTCACGGCCGCTCACCCGGCCGGCGGGGCGACTCGCCCTCGTTCGCCGTGTCGGTGCGGGACGTAGACGACTTCGTGCGGCATATCCGCGCCACGTACGGCTTTGAAATGGAGCAAATCGTCGTGCTCGGCCAGAGCGTGGGCGCGGTGCTGGCCGCAACCTGGGCGCACGACTACGCGCCGCCGGTGCGGGCCATGATTTTGGCCTCCCCGGCGTTTTCGGTCAAACTGTATGTTCCCTTCGCCCGGCAGGGGATCAAGCTGCTCATGAGGCTGTTCGGCAACTTTTTCGTCTCCTCGTACGTCAAGGCCAAGTTCCTGACCCACGACCCCGAGCGCATCGCCTCGTTCGACGCCGACCCGCTGATCACCCGGGCCATCTCGGCCCGCATCCTCACCGCCCTGTATGACAACGCCGAGCGGATCATCGCCGACGCCGGGGCCATCACCATACCGACCCAACTGTTGGTTTCCGGCGACGACTGGGTGGTGCGGCACCATCCCCAGCATGTGTTTTTCAACCGGCTGCCCTGCCCGGAAAACGAGCGCCACGTGCTGCCGGGCTTCTATCACGACACGCTGGGGGAAAAGGATAGGGGCCGGGCCTTTACCGCGATCAGATCTTTTATCGAGCGGATTTTCGCCATGCCGCCGTATAAACCCAACCTTACGGCAGCGGATAAGGAAGGCCCCTCGGCCCGCGCCGCAAAATGGCTGCAAACCCCGCTGCCGGTCCGCTCCCCCAAAGCTTGGGCCTTTGCCGCGGCCCGCGCGGGCATCGCCCGCTTTGGCGACTGGTCCGACGGCATCCGGCTCGGCCGGAACACGGGCTTTGATTCAGGCGGCACCCTTGATTACGTGTACCGCAACCGGGCGGGTGGGGCCAATGCCGTGGGGCGTTTCATGGACCGGCTGTACCTTGACTCCCCCGGCTGGACCGGGATCAGAACGCGCAAGATCCTGGTGGAAGAATTGATCGCCCTTGCGGCCGAGGCGTTGCGCGCGAAAGGGGTGTCGGTTCGTCTGCTGGATGTCGCGGCCGGCCACGGGCGCTATATTTTGGACGCCCTGGCGGCCCTGCCGGAGTGGGAATACGCCGTGCTGCGCGACTATAGCCCCCTGAACGTGGAGGCCGGCGCGAAAGCGATCGTCGAGCGCGGTCTGGCGGACAAGGCGGAGTTCCGCCACGGCGACGCTTTTGACGAAGAAAGTCTTGCCGCCGTTTCTCCCACTCCCACCTTGGCGGTGGTTTCGGGCCTGTATGAGTTGTTTCCGGCCAATGCCCAGATCCGGGCTTCCCTGGCCGGGATCGCCCGGGCGGTTCCCCCGGGCGGATACCTTGTTTACACCAACCAGCCCTGGCACCCGCAGCTGGAGTTCATCGCCCGGGTGCTGACCAGCCACCGGGACGGAGACCCCTGGGTGATGCGCTGCCGCTCGCAGGCCGAAATGGACCTATTGGTGGCCGAAGCCGGGTTCGAAAAAATCACCCAACGCTGCGACGAGCAGGCCATCTTCACGGTCGGCCTGGCTCGACGGATCGCATGACGGCCGGGAACGCGCCGGAGTTTCGCCGGGAGCCCCCGGAACGGCCGTGGGGGGAAGCCTTGTTCTGGGTCTGCCTGCTGGGGGTCTTCTTTTTTACGGCTTACGGCTTCAGCAACCACTACACGGCCGGGCGGAGCGGTGTGGGCAGCGTGGTATTCAACTGGGAGCGCCGCATTCCCTTCCTGCCCTGGACCATTGTCCCGTACTGGAGCATCGATCTCCTGTACGGGCTGTCGCTCTTCGTTTGCACAACCCGTAAGGAGCTCCGCCTCCACGCCCTGCGCCTTGCCTTGGCCACCGTGATCTGCGTGGCGGGTTTTCTGCTCTTCCCCTTGCGCATGAGCTTCGAGCGGCCGCCTGCGGACGGTTTTTTCGGTTGGTTGTTCGCCGCGCTGGCCGGATTCGACATGCCGTACAACCAGGCGCCGTCGCTGCACATCTGCCTGGCCGTGATCCTGTGGGATCTCTACCGGCGGCATGTTTCCCGGCGGCTGCTCCCTCTGGTTCACGCTTGGGCTCTGCTGATTGCGGCCTCGGTCCTGACCACCTACCAGCATCACGCGATCGATGTGCCCACGGGCGCCGTTGCCGGGTTGGTATGCTGCTTTCTCGTGCCGTGGGACGGGGGCCGGCTTTCCTTTGTCGCGCCGTCGCCCGCCGCGCTTCGATTGGGAGTGCTGTATGTGTCTGGGGCCGTTTCGTTTGCCGGCGCCGCCTGTCTGTGGGGCGGGGCGGCCTGGTTGCTGCTCTGGCCCGCCGCCGCCCTGTCCTGCGTGGCGGCGGGCTGCCTGGGCCTTGGCCCCGGCGTGATGCAAAAGACCGGAGAAGGCCGGCAGGCTTGGCCGGCGGCGTGGTTTCTGGCTCCGTACCGTGTTGTGGCAGCCCTGTCCCGCAGGTGGTTTCTGGCCGGGTTGCCGGCCGCCGCCGAGGTGCTCCCCGGCTTGTGGCTCGGCGGTTACCCCGCGACGTTGCCCGTGCCGGGCTGTGGCGTGCTGGATCTGTGCGCCGAATACCCCCGCGCCCCGGCCGTCCGGGCGGAAACGCCCTACGCAAGCGTGCCCATGCTGGATCTGGTCGCGCCTTCCGGGGATGAACTCGCCGCCGCTCTGGCCGCCTTGGACACCCTGAGAACGAAGGGGCCCGTGCTGGTTCACTGCGCTCTCGGCCTCGGTCGCAGCGCGGCGGTCACGGCTCTCTGGGCGACCACGCGGGAGGGCTTCACCCCGGAGGCCGCCCTGGCCCTGGTGGAGGCCAAGCGCCCCGGTATCACGGTATCGCCCGAAACGCGCCGCCGCCTCGCCGCGTATGCGGCCGGCGGGTGAAGGGATACGGGCTTCGGCCTCAAGCGTTTTAGCGGAGCGAAGTGCTGTTCGCGGCGCGGGCCGCGCACATCGGAGGAGTTTCCATGCGTGATGAAGACTTGCGCCCTGAGGCCGGCATCGTGCTGAGTGCCCTGCTGCGCGGGGCCGCCGGTTTGAGCCTGCTGTTCGTTCCCATGCTTCTGCTGCATGGCGTGGGGGCACTTTTCGCCTCCGGGCTTGCCGGCAAAGGCCTGTTCCTGGCGGGCTTATTCTGCGCCGCCTACGGAATCTGGCTGGGCAAACGCCTGGAACTGGATGCGCGGCTGTTTGCCGGCCTCGCCCGGGGATGCCCAAGCGAGGCCGTTCTCGACGACACGTTGGCCGGGTTCCTGGGCCGTTCGCAACGGGCGCGGGCCATGTCCGACCGGCTCGCCGGCACGCGCGGCCTGTGCCTGCGGCTGCTTGCGGCCGCCGTTCTGACGCTTGTCTGTTTCGCTTGCGGAGTGGGGGCCGATTACGCGGCCGCGTCGACCATCGCGCCGGCGGGCAAGCCGGTGTCGGTCTCGTAAGGAAGTTTGGGCCCGGCCTTTTTGCGCCTGGCTTTGTAGCTTTCCAACACGGCCAGGATATTGTCGGCCATGCCGGCGATGGTGCCGGGGCCATGCTCGGCGATGCTCGTGTCGATGTTGTGATCGGTGGGCGAAGGAGTGGTTTTGGCTATGAACTGCTCGTTGCGGCCGTTGTCGAAGAAGGCATTCAGGGAGTCGTTCAGGCTGCCGTTCAGATGATCGATGAGGGCGTCGCCCTCTTCGATGCCGAAGTTTTGATCCACGAATTTGACTACGTTGAGCAGGGACTTGCTCAGGGAAGCCTCGTCCACTTCGCCGTCGCCCAGGCTTTTGGCCATCAGGCCCATCATGGCGGTGCCGGCCTTGTCGCCGTGCTTGTCCGCGACGAACGACACCGTATCGGCCAGGGCGCTTTCCAGGCGTTGCGAGAGGGCTCCGACATCGCGGCTTGGCGTGCCGGCGGGGGCGTCGCCTGGATCGGTCGGTTCAAGCGCGGACTCGGCCCTGGCGACAAGGGACCGCGCGAAGGTAGCGGCCGTTTCCCACGGGTACAGGCCGCGAAGTCTCGCGGAATCGGGGATATTGTGTGACGGCGCTGTGATTGTGGACATGTGGCGACTCCGGACTCTCCGTATATCGGCATCTTTGTCTGAAGCTTAAGGCCGCCGGTTTTTTTCTTTGCGACGGTGGGCCGCTTTACCGCAAGAGCGGCCTACCTCGGGATCTTTTCCCGCGCAGGGAGCGGCGGCACTTCGCGGTTGAGGATTTCCCTCGATTATTTTATATCTTTTTTTTACGCGGCGCATTCAACGCGCGCATTCATCTTCCATGCAAAGGAGCAGCTCATGAAGGGAATGTCCTTCCTCAGGAAAGCCCTGGCGTTCGGTTTGACGGCCCTGGTCACCGTGCCGGCTTTTTCCGCCGCGCCCGCTTGTGCGGCGGACGAGTTCGTGACCATCGGCACCGGCGGCATCACCGGCGTTTATTACCCCGTGGGCGGGGCCATTTGCCGCCTGGTGAACAAAACCCGCAAAGAGCACGGCATCCGCTGTACGGTGGAGTCCACCGGCGCCTCGGTGTTCAACGTCAACGCCATCCGCTCCGGAGATCTCAACATGGGCATCGTCCAGAGCGATACGCAGTACTACGCCTACAAGGGCGAGGGCAGCGACCAGTTCATCAAGGCCGGGCCGGATACCAAGTTGCGGGCTCTGTTCTCCCTGCATGCGGAAGCCTTCACCCTGGTGGCCCGCGATGACGCGGGCATCAGCAACTTCAAGGATTTGGCCGGTAAGCGGGTGAACCTGGGCGATCCGGGGTCGGGCAACCGCAGCACCATGGAACTGTTGATGAAGGAATACGGCTGGACTCCGGAAATTTACAAACTGGCCACGGACCTGAAGCCGGCGGAAATGGCCGGGGCTCTGTGTGACAACAAAATCGACGCCTATGTCTATGTCGTGGGACACCCGAACGGTTCGATCAAAGAGGCCGTCACCACCTGCAAGTCCCATGTGGTGCCGGTGACCGGCCCGGAAGTTGACGCCTTTATGTCCAAGTATCCGTTCTACCCGCCCGCGACGATTCCGGCCGGTATGTACGCGGGCACGACGGGCGAGGTGAAGACCGTCGGTCCCCGCGCCTGCCTGCTGGCTTCCGCCGACATGCCGGAAGAAACCGCCTATCAGATCACCAAAGCGGTGTTCTCCAATCTGGAGGAGTTCAAAAAGCTCCACCCGGCCCTGGAAGACCTCACCCCGCAAGAAATGCTCACCGGCAACACCGCGCCCTTCCACCCGGGGGCGATCCGGTACTTTAAAGAAGCCGGGCTGATGTAGCCGCCTGACGCATGGGTTTCAGACCGCGCCCCGGAAGAGAACAGTCTCTTTTCCGGGGCGACGGGATCTGTTGCTCATTCCTGCGGGGAATGAAGAGCGATAAAAACGAGCCTTCTGCGGTTGGTCGCCCCCCCTTGTAAGGGGGGGTACCGTTTTCCTGCATATCGCTTCACGGATTATTTTGAGTCGAAATTTCCTATAGATTAAGGAGGTTGCATGGCGAGGGCCGTTGAGTTTGAGAACGCGCGGTTGTTGGCCGAAATTCTGGAAAAAGAAACCGGCCGGCGAAAACCCAAAGGGTTGCCCAAGGTTGTGTGCCTGCTGGTCCCCCTGCTGTGGTCGCTGTTCCAACTCTGGATCATCTCTCCGATCCCCTATGCTCTGGGTATGGGCGTATTTAATGATACGGCCACGCGCTCCATCCATCTCGCTTTTGCCGTGTTCCTGGCCTATCTCGGCTTTCCCATGCTGCGCAGGAGCCCGAGAGACCGTATTCCTTACTACGACTGGCTGCTGGCCTGTTGCGCCTCTTTCTGCGCCGCCTACCTGTATTTGTTTCAGGATTCTCTGGCCACGCGGGCCGGCATCCCCACAAACCTCGACATCGCCGTGGCCTGCGCGGGTATTCTGCTGCTCCTGGAATCAACCCGCCGGGTGATGGGCCTGCCCATGACCATTGTGGCGATTGTGTTCATGGCCTATGTGTTCGCCGGTCCTTACGCCCCGGACCTGATCGCCCACAAGGGGGCGTCCCTGTCGCGGGCGGCCTCGCAATTCTGGATCACTTCCGAGGGCGTGTTCGGGGTGCCTCTGGGGGTTTCCACGAGCTTCGTCTTTCTTTACGTGCTTTTTGGGGCCATGTTGGAAAAGGCGGGGGCGGGCGACTACCTGACCTCCCTGTCCTTCGCCCTGCTTGGGCATCTGCGCGGCGGTCCGGCCAAGGCGGCGGTGGTCGCCTCCGGCCTGCACGGCTTGATCTCCGGCTCGTCCATCGCCAACGTGCTCACCTGCGGGCCGGTGACCATCATGCTCATGAAGCGGGTCGGCTTCTCGGCGGAAAAGGCCGGGGCGGTGGAGGTCGCGGCCGGATCCAACGGGCAGATCATGCCCCCGGTCATGGGCGCGGCGGCCTTTTTGATGGTCGAGTACATCAACATGCCGTACTCGGAATTGATCAAGCACGCTTTCGTTCCGGCCATGCTGGCGTACGGCTCGCTGCTCTATATCGTGCATCTGGAGGCCTGCAAGCTCGGCATGAAAGGCCTTGAGCGCCAGACTCCACTGCGCCTGCAACTGCTCGGCTGGGGCTTGACCGCCTCGCTTCTGGTGGTGCTCATGGGCGCCGTTCACTTTGCCACGGCCTGGATCCCCACCGTTTTCGGCGACGCGGCCTGGATTGTGTTCGCCGTGCTGCTTCTGGTCGGGTATCTTGCTTTGCTGGGCATTTCCGCCCGTTGCCCGGACCTGCCGGAGTGCTCGGACGAAAACGCGCTTATGGCCCTGCCGGCTGTGCGTCCTATTTTGCTTTCCGGTTTGCATTTTCTGCTGCCCATCGCGGCCCTGGTCTGGTGTCTGATGGTTTTTGAGATGTCGCCCGGTCTGGCGGCTTTTTACGCCTGTTGCTTCATGATTTTCATCCTGCTCACGCACCGGCCCGTGGTGGCCTGGCTGCGCAAGCAGCCCGCCCTGCCGGAAGTCCGCGCCGGCTTTTCCAGGTTGCTCGGCAGCCTGATCACCGGGGCGGGGAACATGGTCGGCATCGCCCTGGCCACGGCCTGCGCCGGGATTGTCGTCGGCGCCGTGAGTCTGACCGGGGTGGGGCAGGCCCTGGCCGCGGTGGTGGAGACGCTCTCCATGGGCTCGCTGGCGCTGGTGCTGATCATGACGGCCCTGCTTTCGCTGGTGCTCGGCATGGGCCTGCCGACCACAGCCAACTACATCATCGTGTCGACCCTGCTGGCGCCCGTGATTTACAACTTGAGCGCCTCGCATGGCCTGGCCCTGCCCCTGGTGGCGGTGCACTTGTTCTGCCTCTACTTCGGGGTCATGGCCGACGCCACGCCGCCGGTGGCCTTGGCGGCCTTCGCGGCGGCCGGAATTTCCGGAGGCGACCCGTTCAAAACCGGCGTCCAGGGGTTTATTTATGAAATGCGTACGGCCGTGCTGCCCTTCGTGTTCCTTTTCAACCCCGAGTTGCTGTTGATCGGGGTCGATTCCGCGCTGCATCTGATCTGGGTGCTTTTTACCGCCGCGCTGGCCTGCATGGCCTTTGCCTCCGCCACACAGCGGTTTATGTTTACCCGGACCCGCTGGTGGGAGGTGCTTTTGCTTGTGGTCAGCATGGTGTTCCTCTTCCGGCCGGGCATCGCTCAGAATCACTTTTTCCCGCCTTATGAGGAACTGCCCGCACCCAAAGTGGAGCAGGCGCTTGAATCCCTGCCGGCGGACGGCGTCATGCGTCTGCGTATCAGCACGGACACCGGCAGGGGCGTGAAGGAGCGGGTCATCGCCCTGCCCGCCGGGCACGGCGGCGCGGCGGAACGCCTGCTTGAGGCCGGATTGATTCTGGAACACCGGGGAGACGCTCTGACCGTGGCGGACATCACCCCGAACAGCCGGGCGGAAAAAATGGGCCTGGATATCGCGGACGATCACACCGTGCTGGGGATTCTCCTGCCGGAAGAAAACCGGCCGCCCAAGTTCCTGTTCGCCATCCCGGGGCTCGTCTGCTTCGCGGTGGTGTTTCTCGCGCAGCGCCGCAGGGTGAGGGCGGAAGCAACGGCCTGATCCCGCCTGAGCCGCTTTTCGGCATCACACGGCCGCGCCGCGTTTGCGCGTGGCGCGGCCGTTCCACCGCAACCGTTCGAGGTTCAGCATGTGGCGCTACCGCGCTCTGTCACTTTTTTTCATCCTGGTGTTCGCTGCTCCGGCAGGCGCCGCGACCGTAGAGGAAATGGCCGGCCAGATGATCATGGTCGGGTTTCGCGGCACGGGCGACACCCCCCTGCATGAAGACATAGGATATCTTCGCGAAGACATCGCGGCCGGCCGGGTCGGCGGGGTGATCTTGTTCGAGCGCGACGCCGTCACCAAAGAGCGCGGCCGGAACATTCGTTCCCTGGCCCAGGTCGGGCGGCTCACCGACATGCTCCAGAGCGGGGCGCGTATTCCGCTGTTCATCGGCGTGGACCAGGAGGGGGGCCGGGTGCGGCGTTTCCTGCCCGCACATGGGATGCCCGACATGCCTTCCCCGGCGGATATGGGCGCCCAGGATCCGGCCGCGACCCGCGCCCTGGCTTCGGTTATGGGCGCCAAGTTGCGCGAGGCGGGCGTCAACCTGGATTTCGCGCCTTCGCTCGACGTGAACGTGAACCCGGCAAGCCCGGCCGTAGGCGCTCTGGGGCGCTCGTTTTCCGCCGATCCGCGCATGGTGGCGGCCCAGGCCGGGGCCTTTGCCGACGGCCTGCGGGAGCAGGGCGTTCTTTTCTGTTGGAAGCATTTCCCCGGCCACGGCAGTGCCGCCGTCGATTCCCATGAGGATCTTCCCGACATCTCCGCGACCTGGAGCCGGGCCGAGTTGGAGCCGTACACGCTGCTGCTGCGCCCGGACCAGCCCGGCATGGTCATGATCGGGCATCTGTACAACTCCGGCTTGGACTCCCGCCACCCGAGCAGTTTGTCGAGCGCGACGATCAACGGTCTGTTGCGTCGTGACCTGGGCTGGGCCGGGGTGGTCATCACCGACGATTTACAGATGAAGGCCGTCCGCAACCGGTATTCGCTCAAGGAAACCATAGCTCTGGCCGTAAACGCCGGGGTGGATGTGCTCCTGTTCGGCAACAATCTGGTCCATGATCCGCAAACCGGGCGCAAAGCGCATACCGCGCTTGTGGAACTGGTGCGCGAAGGGAAGATCGACCAGGCACGCCTGGAAGAATCATACAATCGAATTTCGGCCCTCAAGGCGCGGCTTGCCGAGGCCGGGATTCAGCGGTAAACAGAATCGGTTCAACCGCAACGAGGGAGCAGACGCCGTGACCAGCCCATACCCCATCCGCCCGTCCGTGCTGGATTTCGCCCCGTACAGCCCGGGGCTGTCCATCGACGAGATCCGCCGGCGCTTCAACCTGGAAAGCGTGGTCAAAATGGCCAGCAACGAGAACCCGCTGGGGGCCTCCCCTCTGGCGCGGGAAGCCGTGTGCCGGGCCGCCGCCTCCCTGTTTCGTTATGCCCAGAGCGGCAACCCCCGTCTGGCCGAGGCCGTGGCCGCGCATCACAAGGTTCCGGCCGGCTGTATCGTCACGGGGAACGGCTCCGACGAGGTCATCGACCTGCTGGTGCGGGTTTGCCCCACGCCGGGGCGGCACAATGTGGTCACGGCCGACCCCTCGTTCAGCATTTACCGGCTGCAAAGCAAACTCTGCGGGGTGGAGCTGCGCCAAGTCCCGCTTAAGGACGACTTTTCCTTCGACTACGCCGCGATGCTCAAGGCTGCGGATGCCGACACGGCCCTGGTTTTCCTGACCACGCCGGACAACCCCACAGGGTACTGCCCGCCGGCGGCGGAGATCGCGGCCTTCGCCCGCGCGCTGCCCTCCGGATGCCTGCTGGTTATGGACGAAGCCTACATGGACTTTTGCGACGACGAATCCCAACACTCGCTGCTGTCGCGTCGGGAAGAGTTCCCCAACCTGGTGGTGTTGCGGACCTTTTCCAAAAGCTTCGGCATGGCCGGCTTGCGCCTGGGCTACGGAATCATGCCGGAACCCCTGGCCGCCGCCTTGTGCCGGGTGCGCCTGCCGTTCTCCGTGAACATCCTGGCCGAAGAGGCGGGTATCGCGGCCCTGCGAGACTCGGCCTTCCGCCTGGCCACCTTGGAGTGCGTGCGCGCCGGCCGGGAATTTCTGGGGCGCGAGTTGAGCGCCTTGGGCTGCCGGGTCTGGCCGAGCATGGCGAACTTTCTGATGTTTTCCCTGCCCGAGGGCGCCCGGCATACCCCGCGCAGCCTGTTTGAGGCCTTGCTGGCCAAAGGGTTGATCATCCGCCCCCTGGCGAGCTACGGGCTCGGCAATCATTTGCGGGTGAGCATCGGCACGGCTGAGGAAAATGGTTTGTTCATCAACCTGTTGCGAGACGAGCTTGCCGCATGAGCGCGCCCTATATTCTGACCATCGACGGCCCCGCCGGGGTGGGCAAAAGTACCTTGGCCAAGCGCGGGGCCGAAGCCCTCGGCATCGCCTACCTGGATACCGGGGCCATGTTTCGAACTCTGGCCCTGGCTGTAGAGAAGCATGATCCAAGCCTGTGCGGTGAGGCTCTGGAAACGTTTTTAGCCGGCTTCACGTTTGCCCTGCAGGGCGCGGGAAGAGCCACCCGGCTGCTGTGCAACGACAGGCCGGTGGGGGATGAAATCCGTAGCGAGGAGGCCGGGCTCGCGGCTGCCCGCTTCGCCGTCAAGCCTGAAGCGCGCGAAGTGCTCAAGGCCCGGCAGCGCGACCTGGGCCGCGCTGCGGCTCTGGTCGCCGAGGGCCGGGATATGGGCACGGTGGTGTTCCCTGAGGCCGACTGCAAAATATTCCTCGACGCCAGACCCGAAGTGCGGGCCGAGCGCCGGGCCGAACAACTGCGGGCTATGGGGCAAAGTGTGGACGTGGTCGGACTGGCCGAGCAGATTCGGGTACGCGACGAAATGGACCGGACCCGAACCGTCGCGCCGCTTGTGCCCGCGCCGGATGCCGTGCTCATCGATACGTCCGACCTGGATATCGACGCGGTCTTCGCCCGGATTATGGACGCGACCCACGCCTCTCGCCCGAATGGCGCCCAGGCGCGGCCCCAATGAATTCATCTGCCGCAAAGTTTTGCGGGCGGTATTTTCATGAGGCCGAACCCTGCGGCGGGCTGAGCAGTACCCTGCCGACGTACTCCGCAAAAAGGTTTTCCCTCGTTTCCGACTCACGCCTCACGTATGCGCGGGCAGGCGCTTACGCGGTATCGGTCAGGCGCTTGAAGGTCTTCTTGGTCGCGCCGCACACCGGGCAGTGCCAATCATCGGGCAAATCCTCAAATCGGGTGCCCTTGGAGATCTTGCCCTTGCGGTCGCCGCGATCCGGATCATAAACATAGCCGCAATTGGTGACCTGACAGCGCCACATGTCGTTGGGTTCGCTCATGGGCGGCCTCCTGTGTGAAGTTGATGTGTTTTTTTGATATCGCATGATATCACTCCGAATTTGCGCGGACAATGATATCTCGATCAAAGCTCAGGCCGCGGGAATCTACCATCCACAAAAAATCTGTTTTTCGCGGATGGCGATTTATCCACTTGAGGCTCAAAGATCGGGCGATATGGCGTGCAACGTGAGGTGACTCAGCGCAGCCTGTTGATGTCGAGCGGAGCCCCGCAGCCGGGGCAGCAGGCGTGCCGGCTTTTGCGTTGGAACAGGTTCTTTCGTTCGATGAGCAGCAAGGGTTTCCAGGTTCCGTTGCGCGAAACGTAATCAACAAGAATGGGCTGGCCGCAGGTGCAGAAACGCTTTTGCATGATATCCTCCGTGTTTATAAACGGCAACAACGCGGAAAAAAAAAGAGGGTCGGGCCGACCCCATCGTCCGTGCCGTGCGCATGTTCAAATTTCATTGTCGGAACTGAAAGGAATCCTTCCAATGGGCTCCTGATGACGGAAAGGCCACCTGGAGCCGGCATTCAACAATCCCGACAGAGCCACACCACCTTGCCGATAATTCGGAAGGTCTCCAATTCGTCGCCGTAGAGTTCCATCGGGCTGTAATCGGGGTTGTCGGACAGAAGTCGCACTCCAGCCCCCCGGTTTTCCACACGTTTGATGAACACCGCGTCCTCCACACCCACGGCCATGACGGCGCGGGGAACAGGGCGCTGCACCGACTGATCCACCAGAACCATGTCTCCGTCGTGGATATCCGGCTCCATGCTGTCCCCGACCACGTCCATGAAAACCATGGCCGAGGGCCTGCCCATGCGGGCCAGCCAGGCGCGGGGGAACGGGTGCTCGGCGACCGGGAAGGCCCCATGCTCAAAAGAGCCGCCGCCGGCGCAGAGTTTGGCCGCCACCTTGGGAACAAATATCATCTCCACCGGCTTCTCCTCGGTCGGAGCGGCGGGAGAAACGGACGGGCGCGGGCGGCCTTTGCCGAATTCCAGCCAGTCGGGAGAAAGGGAACAATGACGTGCCAGGGTTAAAATCCACTTATGCGGCACCGCGTCACGCACCTTGGCCTGGGTAATGGCCGAGCGGTTCACGCCCAATGCTTCGGCCAGGGCCGTCTGGGTGCGGATCTCCGTCTCTCTGGATAGCCGGGCGAAAAAAGCGTCAAACGGGATATTCACGAGGTGTTCCTTCTACGTGTTCTTGTGTTGCGTTATATAAACAAAGGCTCAAGCTTTTGGCAAGAAAAAAATACCGGTGAAGCCGGTATTTTTTTCTTAAATAAAAGCAGCGTGTTATCATCTATTTCGCGATGAGGGTGAACTGGGGGGGCGTGACCGCATACGGCAGGCTTGCATAGATATTGATGCCCACCAGCCGCCAGCGGAAGGCCTGAGCCTTGGCAGGGCAATAGGAGAAGGAAAATGCGCCGGAGTTTTTGTTCATACCGGCTTCCCTGGGGGAGAAAGAGACGGTTTCGCCGGCCACGAAGGGGCAGCCGGGGCAGTCTTCCGGCCCGTTCACCGGGGAAAGTTCCAGGCGGATGGAGTCCACGTTGTCGTACGCGCCGCCCAGTTGCCCGGAAAAGGCCAGGCAGTTGCCGATGCTTTTGGCTTCATACGATTTCCAGGAGAATGTTTTGGACGGATCGCCGGGGTCCGGCAGGCCGGATTTGCCACAGGCCGTCAGAACGGCGCAGAGAACAAGGCAGAGAAGAAGAATACGTTGGAATTTCATGTGATTTCGCCTCCCCAGAGGAGTTTCCATTCAGTGATGAGTTGCAGCGCCTTGATGGGCGTCAGGTTGTCCGCGTCCAGATCCCGCAGGGTCACGGCAAGTGGGTGCTCGGTCTCTTTGCATTGTTCGGGCAACAGGGCCGGCTGGGGCTTGGCGGGCGGCGGTTCCACGATGCCGGGCAGCAGTTGCTGCATGGCTGCGGCCGCATCGCTTTTATCTCGGCCGGAGCGGGATTGCTCAAGCATTTTCAGGATCTGCCCGGCCCGGCGGACCACATCCTGCGGCACGCCGGCCAGTTTGGCGACCTCAATGCCGTAGCTGCGGTCCGCCGGGCCGGGCACGAGCCGGCGCAGAAAGACGATCTCGCCGTTCCATTCGCGGATGGCGATGTTCATGTTGTGAACCCCGGGCAGCCTGCCTTCCAGGGCGGTGAGCTCATGATAGTGTGTGGCGAACAGGGTGCGGATGCCGCCGCCTTCCCGCCCGACGAGGCTTTCAACCACGGACCAGGCCAGGGCCAGGCCGTCGAAGGTGCTGGTGCCGCGCCCGATCTCGTCCAGAATGACCAGGCTCTTTTTGCCCGCCTGGCGCAGGATGCGGGCGGTTTCCATCATCTCGACCATAAAGGTGCTCTGCCCCTGGGAGAGATTGTCGGAAGCCCCCACGCGGGAAAAGATACGATCCGCCGTGCCGATGCGCGCCTCGGCGGCCGGCACGAACGAGCCCATCTGGGCCAGCAGGCAGATGATCGCGGTCTGGCGCAGCACCGTGGATTTACCGGCCATGTTCGGACCGGTGATCAGGAGCATCCGGCGATCGTCATCCATGCGCAGATCGTTGGGGATGAATCCGGCCGGGCCGGCCATGGCCTCCACCACCGGGTGCCTGCCCTCGCGGATGCGGATTTCCGTGCCTTCGTGCAGGGTGGGGCGGGTCCAGCCGCGCTTTTTGGCGCACTCGGCCAGGCTCTGCCAGAAGTCCAGGGCGGCCACGGCCCCGCCCATAAAGAGGATGCGCGGCCGGGCCTGGGAAATCAGGACGCGCAGTTCCTGGAACAGACGGTACTCGACCTGCTTGCGCCGTTCCCCGGCGGCCAGGATTTTTTCTTCCAGTTCCTTGAGGGCCGGGGTGATGCAACGCTCGCCCGAGGCCACGGTCTGCCGGCGGATGAAGTGCTCGGGCATCTTTTCCGCATGGGCCTTGGAAATCTCGAAGTAGTAGCCGAAGACCTTGTTGAAGCCGAGTTTCAGGCGCGGCAGGCCGGAGCGTTCCTGCTCTTCGGCCAGCAGGGCTTGAAGGCGGTTTTCCCCGTGCTCGACCAGATCCAGGAGTTCGTCCAGCTCGGCGTTGTAGCCGGCCTTGAAGAGCCCGCCCTCGGTAATTGTGTTCGGCTGATTTTCCAGCAGAGCGCGGTCGAGCAGGTCGGCCACGTCGTCCAGGGAATCCCAGTGATCATAGATATGCAGGATGCGGCCCGGCAACTCAAGGCCGTCTGCCGTGTCGGCGGAAGCGTACGTGCCCGCCGGCACGGCGGTCAGGGCTTTACGGACTTCCTCCAAACGGGCCAGGCTGCGGCCGAGGGCCGGCAGATCCTTGGGCACGGCCCGGCCCAGAGTGATCCGGGTGGAAAGCCGCTCCAGGTCGTACACGGCGCGCAGGGCCTCGCGCACGGCCTGGCGTCTGGCGTCGTGGGTGTGGAAAAGGGTCACGGCGTCGGCTGTCTCGGAAATGGATTCCAGGTTCCGCCAGGGGTGCCGCAGGCGCTCTTCCAGCAGGCGGCCGCCCATGGGGGTCAGGGTTTCGTCCATGACGTGGAAGAGCGTGCCCGGGCCTTTTCGGCCATCGAGCCGGCGGAAAATTTCCAGGTTGCGCTCGGAAATTTCATCCACGATCAGGTGCTTGCCCAGGTTCAGGGGCACAAAGGGCGCGAGGTGGGTGAGCTCCTGTTTCTGGGTCTGCTCCAGATAGGCCAGGATGGCCCCGCAGGCGCGGGTCAACTCGTCCTTGCCGTTCAGGCCCACGGCGCCGAGTTCCTGAATGTTCTGGGCCGCGGCCATGCGCCGTTCGGCCGCTTTCAGATCGAAGGCCCCGCGCGCCGGCAGGCGGACCGGGGTAATCGCGCCCAGATCGAGGCTCTGGGGAATGCGGAAGACCTCGGCGGGCAGATCCGGCAGGAGCAGTTCGCGGGGCTGCATCTTCTGCACCCACTGCCAGAGGTCCGCTTCCTTCCTGCTGTACAGGCCGGACCAGGAGCCGGTGGAGTAGTCCAGCCAGGCGAAGCCGCCCGCGCTTTTGCCGGAGTCGAAGAACAGCGCGCCCAGGTAGCTGTGCCCCTTGGGGGAGAGCCCGGCGTCCTCCACGGCGGTGCCGGGGGTGCGCACGATGGTCACGGCGCGTTTGACCAACCCTTTGGCGGCCTTGGGGTCTTCAATCTGCTCGCAGATGGCGACCTTGTAGCCTTTTTCCAGAAGCTGGTTCAGGTAGGCTTCGGCCGCGTGGTGCGGCACGCCGCACATCGGCACGGGGTTCACCGAGCCGGAGTTGCGGCTGGTCAGGGCGATTTGCAACTCCGCCGCCGCCGTTTCGGCATCGGAGAAGAACATCTCGTAAAAGTCGCCCATGCGGTAGAAGAGCAGGGCGTCGGGGTACTCCGCCTTAATGGCGAGGTACTGTTCAAACATCGGGGTAAGCCGGGGTTGTTCTTTGTTCATGCGCGTCTGGAACAATGTCGCAGTTAAATTGTTGAGGAAATCATATTTCCGCCGGACTGCGGAACGCAACTCGCAAGCGCGCGGCCGCTCATGCGTCCGCGAGAGCAAATAACGTATTTGCTCATTGCAGGTTGTGGCGGAAGCGGGCCGAATGCCGCGAGCGGCAGCGCGGGCAGAAGTAAAAAATATGCTCGCGTCGCAGGCCGCAGCGGGAACAGAGAAAACGTCTGGCCCGCGCGCCTTCGCGCACGAAAAAGTCGACGTGCGCGGCCGCTTCTGGCGGCAACTCGCCCTCCAGCAGCGAAATTTCCAACAGGGCCAGTCGGGCGGCCCAGAAGTCCGGGCTCAGCACCAGGGCTTTGCTGAACCAGAGCCGGGCCGTATCAAGCTGTTTGCAGAGCAAAAAGAACAGGCCGCAATAGTAGCATTCCATCAGGCCGGCGTCCCGGTTCGCCGGCAGCATGGAAAGGGCCTGGGCCAGAGTCCTGAAATAAGAGGAGGGCAGGTCCGGCCCAAAACCTGCTTTGGAGATGGCGTAGAGACCCTCCAGCAGCAGAAGCTTGCCGGTCTCGTCCAAGGCGGTCAGGGCGTTGTCGAGCCGCTTTGCCGCGTCTTTGCCGTCGCCGGCCGTCAGGCTCATACCGACCAGGGCCAGGTGCGCCTCCGGCGAGGCGGGGTACACTTCCAGAGCCCGGTGGAGCAGCCGCTTGGCGGCCTCATCCCGGCCGTCGGCCGAGGCTTCTTCAGCCATGCGGACCATGAAGTGCGCCTGGGCGGGCGCATTGCCGAGAGCGGCGCAATCGTCGGCCGCGGCCGCGAAATTGCCGGAATCGGCGTGGATGCGGGCGATCTCGGTGCGGATCCGGTCGGAGGAAAAGCCGAGGCGCCCGGCCTCTTTGAAGTGGCTGAGCGCCCGGTCGAACAAGCCGGCCGAGCGATAATCGCAGCCGAGGTCGAAATGCAGGGCGGCGGATGAAGGCCCGGCGGGTTTGCCGGTCAGAAGCCTCCGGCGCAGCCGGACGGCGCTTTCCACATCGCCCCGCGAGCGGAACATGTCCGCCAATGCCTGCACGGCATCTTCCGGCGAAGGGTCGCCTGCGTACAGCCGAGAGGGATCGGCCAGGGTGAGATCGGCATCCCGATCATATACCGGCCCCGGCGTGCCGGAAAAAATCTGCTGCAGGCGCTTGAACAGGGACACGAGTTAGCCGGCCTGGACGGTTTCCGCGGGCGGATCCTTCTTCTGGACCTGGGCTTCCAGCGTTTGAATCCGCTTGTTGCCGGCCTCGATATCCCGGGTGGACTTGGCTTTGAGAGCCTGGAGGGACTTATCCAGGGCCTTGGCCTTGCGCGAGAGCTTCACTGAGTCAAGGCTCATGCGGATACGCCCGAGAATGAAGAAACAGGTGGTCACCAGCACACCCACGGCAAAGGCGGCGATAACCACAAAGTACAGGGGCACGGCGTCGGCCTTCCAGTACAGGCGTTTTTTCCCGGCCGGGATCACCGGATCCTCCGAGTGCGCGGGCGCGACCTCGGGCGCGGCAATCTCCGCGCTGCCTCCGGTGGGAGCGGCTTCTCCGGCGCTTTCGGGGGCGGGAGCGGGCTCGGAAACCGGAGCGGCCGCGGGGGCCGGGGCGGCATCCGACGAAGAGTAGGTGATGAACAGATCCAGCTTCAGGGCCAGGGGAGTGGACAGGGCCTTGAAGTTCTCCATGAAAAAGAGCAGGGCAAAGGCGAAGAAAAGCAGAAGGAGCAGGGCCTTTATATAGCGCATGAGGAGCCTCCGGACTGTTCCGCGTATGTGTCGAAAAGGGGTTTCAGGGCGGCGTAGGTGCTTGCCAGGTGCTCGGGCACGACCCGCACCTCGTCCATGACGGCCATAAAGGAACTGTCGCCGTTCCAGCGCGGCACCAAGTGAAAATGCAGATGCTCGCGAATGCCCGCCCCGGCGGCCTCGCCCAGGTTCAGGCCGATGTTGATTCCCTGCGGGGTGAAGCGGCTTTTCAGGATTTTCACGCAGACCTGCAACAGCAACATCTGCTCGTTGCGTTCCTCTTCATCAAGGGCGCACAGATCCATAACGTGTCGGTAAGGAGTGACCATCAGGTGCCCGTTGTTGTACGGGTACTTGTTCATGATCACAAAGTTGCGGCTGCCCCGGTAAAGAATAAGGCGCTCGGCGTCTTCCCGGTCGTGGTTCGGAATGCAGAATACGCAGGAATCCGGTTTCGGACCCAGAATATACTCCAGCCGCCAGGGACACCAAAGCTGTTTCATCGACAATCCTGAAGGTTCCGCCGTAACGACCGGACGCGGCCCGGCGGGAGCTTCGGGTGAAATTGTTCTGAAAAGTCGGCCGCAAGCGTGTACGGGCCTTCTTTTTCTATACGTTCGGCCTCTTTTTGGCAATGCCCAAAAAGGAGCCGCCTCCGGGGGGGAGGCGGCTCTTGCGTCGGGGCGCTACTGCCGGGTGGGCAGGGTGGCCGGCAGGGGCACATCCTTGCGCATCATGGACGGCGTATCCGGCATGACCCCACCCGGGGGCTCGACCGGAAGCGGTTCCGGGGATTGGCTCTCGACCGTTGCGGGCGGATGGAACTCTTGAGCCCTGGGAACCGTCGGCGTCGCGGCCGCCGGCTGCGCCGGCATGACGGGAAGCTGGACCTGCGGCGCGGCTGGGGCCGTCGGCTCGGGCGCGGCGGGAGGCTGTTGCGTGGGGGGCGTCTGGCGCTGCGGCGTGGTTGGATCCGGCGTGGAGGCGGCGGAAGGCGCGGCCGGAGTCGGTTCGGGGGCGGGTGCGGGCGTTGGTACCGCAGCCGCGGGTTGTTGGGAAACAAGAGGAGCGGAAGCCGCCGGGGCGGGCGTCGCGGCGGGGACCGGAGCCGCTGCCGGAACCTGGGCGGGAACTGCCGACGGAGTCTGTGCCGGGCTGGGAGACGGGGCGGAGAGATCCGGCATAGGGGCGTCTTTTTCTTCCACCGGTTTCACGGGGGCGGCTGCCTTGGCGGGCGTTTTTGCCGGAACCTTGGCAGGCGTTTTACTTGCGGCCGCCGGCTTGGCGCTTTGGGCCGGTTTGGGCGCGCTCCGTTTGGCGGGCGTCACGGCGGGGTTGGCCGGCGCCTTGGGAGCGCTTTGCGCCTTGGGGGTGTCCGTCAGCATGGGCGGCGGCGGGGTTTGCGGCGCGGGAGCCTGTTTGGGAGTGTATGCCGGAACGGGGGCGGGGGCGACGGGCGCGGAGGAATCCATGATGGGGGTCTGCCCGAGCACCGGGGCGTTATGGACGCCGGAACGAGCGCCGCACATGTTCTCGGCCGTGGCCGCGCCGTAGAACGCCGTCACCGCGTCCTTGCAGCCTTGGCGCTTATGCAGGTGCCGCCATTCCTCGATGCACCACTGCTGGTTTTCCTCGATGATTTCGTCGCGTTCCAGTTCAAGTCGGGCGTAGGCTTCCATGCAGTCGCCCAGGTTTTCGTACTTCTTGGCCCGCAGGGAAAAGGTGCGGCGCAATTCGTCGCAGGTTTTCACGCAGCCGTTGCGGGTCAGGTTGCCCAGGGCGTCCGTGCGGTTGCAGCGGTTCATGCAGGCGTCGTACAGAATCTGGGTGTTGGTGATGATGTCGAAGTATTTGCCGGCGGCCGCCGGATCGGCGGGAAGGCAGAGCGGCAGGGCGCAGAGCAGGGCTTTGAGGGCGAAGGCGCGTGGCTGCATGGTCGGTCGGCTCCTGAAAGGAGATTTTTGTTCTTATCGGCCGGGGAGGGTCCGGCAATAGCTGCCGGACGGGGTATTGGGGATTTTGATGCAAGATTTACGCCGAAATGAGGTGAAAGGGAAGCCGGGGAGAGAGGGAATGAGGCCGGATTGATGGGAGCGGGGTGGTCGGCCGCAGCCGGAGCGGAAGGGGGGCATTACAGGGGCATTGCGGGAAGCCCTCCCCTTCTTTCCCCTTTACCCCTCCGGGCTTTGGGCGTATGAATCGTGTCCGCATATTCCCATTGCGTGTCAGAGGATTGTCATGGATTACATGTTGTTTGTCTCGAGCCTGTTCTTCATGGCTTTTTCCCTGTGCTTCTCGCCGGGGCCGAACAATACCATGTGCATGGCCATGGCCATGTCGCACGGGTTTCGTTCCGTTTTTCCTTACAGCGCCGGGGGCGTCTCCGGCGCCGTATTTACGTTCGCGCTGACGGCCCTTGGCCTGGGAGAGGTGTTCCAACGCTACCCCACGCTGTATCTCGGGTTGCGTGTTGTTGGGGGCGCCTACCTTATCTGGCTGGCCTTGCATATTGCCGGCCTGGATCCCCTTGTCGCCCTGCGCCGGCGTGGCGGGGAAAAAAAGAAAGCGGCAAAATCTTCCCAGAGCGTGACACGCCCGCTGACATTCCTGCAAGGGTTCACCTTCCAGTTCGTCAACGTCAAGGTCTGGATGGGCCATGTGATTACCATCGGCACCTATGCCGGAGCCGATGAATACATGTGGCACCGCATCGTCATCATCGGCGTGATGTGCAACCTGTTCGGCGGTATGGCCAACCTGGCCTGGGCGGCCGGCGGCGTGGTCATGAACCGTTTTCTTTCCTCCGAAGGCATCCGCCGCGCCAACTATGTGTTCGCGGCCTCTTTGGTGCTGTCGGTATTCCTCCTGTTCTTTCAGTAAAAGGTGGTCGATTTTTCCGGAACACATCTTGCATAATGATGGCGATCCCGGTGAGAGCATGGTGGCGTAAAGCCCCCACGCTTCTCCGCCGATAAGATCGCACGGTCTCCGTGCCGTTATTTCAAGAAGTGAGGCGTGTTCATGAAGACGAGATTCCCGGCCGTTTTTGCGGCGGTCATATGCGCGGCGTTCGCCGTCTCGGCGGGGTGCGCCACGCCGGAAAAGCCCGTGGCCTCGACCCCGCCGCTGCACGAGCAGGACAAATTGCGGGCCGTCGATCACTGGGACAATCTTGCCGACACCGTGGCCAAGCGGGTGCAGAAAACCCTTGAGGACCGCCCGGATCTCATCGCCATGCCGCTGTACGTGCAGCCACCCAACGACCGCCCCTTTTCCATCGCGTTCTACAATCTTTTGCGCACCCGTCTGGTGACCAAGGGAATGCAGGTTTCCGAGCAGTTGGAGCCGTGTTCCCTGGTCATTGAGTACGATGTCCAGACCGTGCAGCATGAGTCCGGCGGCTCCTGGTCGCCGAGTCTGGCCGGTGTGGGCATGGGCCTGGCCGGATTGGTCACCGGCGGATACGGGGTGCCTTCGCGCAACGAGATTGTGCTCAATACCCGCATGGCCTACCAGAATCGCTACGTGATGCATCTTTCGCAGCTTGCCTATATTGATGACGACGAGTGGGCCATGTATATCAGCCCGGAATCCATCGACCCCCAAAACGCCTCCACGCGCCGGGTGCGCATCGTCTCCAGGTGACCGTATGAAAAAGATTTTTATTACTCTGCTGCTTGCGGTTCTTCTGGCCGGGTGCGCCTCGGAACAAAGATACCCGCCCCTGCCCCATGCCGTGCCGGTGGACCCGCCCTCCGGCTCGCTTATGCTCACGGCCAACACCTATGCGGGCGATGTGCTCAGCGCCGAGTTGCTGCAACGCATCGGCTCCGGCTCGGGCATTTTGGCCGCGACCATGGCGGACATGGAAAACCTGGACGACTCCAATCCTTTCGGCCGGACCTCCATGCAGCAGGTCGGCTCGCGCGTGGCCCAGCATGGCTTTAAAGTGCTGGATGTGCGTCTGACCGAGGCCATGCGCATGGATCTACGCCAGGGCGAGTTCATGCTGTCGCGTGATACGGCACGGATTCTGGCTCAGGACTACAACGCGCACGCCGTGCTTGTCGGCCTGTATTCGCGCTCCGGCGACAAGGTGTTCATTTCCGTGCGGGCCATTCGCCTGGAAGACGCGGCAGTGATCGCGGCGTACGAGTATTACCTGCCCAAGAACGGCGATGTGCAGGCCATGCTGACGAGCCGGGCCAAAGACGCCGGCGGCAGGGATTTGAGCAAGTACACCCGGCGTTCCAAGGTTTCCGGCTCTCAACCCGACGAGTGCGGGGCGCCCGTGGCTTCGGCGGCTCCCCGGCCGGCCGCCGCGCCGCGCCGCGCCGCGCCGAAACCCGCCGCGGCGAAGCCC
>JAVBQP010000072.1:0-13371 GCA_031548905.1 Desulfovibrio sp.
GGCCCAATAGCGGGCGAGGTCGGCCACGGCCGCGGCCGGGTGGAACTTGGAAACGGCCGTCAAGGCCACGACGCCGCGCGGCCGGCCGGCTTCGACCTCGGCTTTGCGCAGGCGCTCCATGACCGCCTCGAAACGCTCAAACAGCCCGGCAGCCATACGCTACTCCTGAAGGCCAAGGCCGAGGGAATGCAGCATGGCCGTGTCGTCCATCCAGTTGTCTTTGACCTTGACCCACAACTCCAGGCGCACCTTGCGGTCGAGCAGGGCCTCGATTTCCTTGCGGGCCGCCTGGCCCACGCCTTTCAGGGCGCTTCCGGCCCGGCCGATGACAATGGCTTTGTGCCCGGTGCGGCCCACGTAGATTACCGCATTGATCGTCACATGCCCGGTGTTCGGGTCTTCCTGCCAGGCTTCGATATCCACGGCCGTGGAATAGGGCACCTCCTGCTTGAGGGTCAGGAAGAGTTTCTCGCGCACAATCTCGGCGGCCATGAAACGCATGGGCAGGGTGGAAAGCTGATCGGCCGGGAACTGGGCCTCGCCCTCGGGCAGGGCCGCTTTCAGGGCGGCCAGCAGGTTGGGCATCCCCTCGCCCTTGAGAGCCGAGGTCGGGAAAATCTCGGCATCCGGCCACCAGGCGTGCAGGGTTTCCAGCAAGGGCAGCAGCCGGGATTTGTCGCCCAGCAAATCGACCTTGTTGGCGATCACAAAGACCGGTCGCTCTTCTTCCGCAATCGGCTTGCGCAGGGGGGCCAGGTCTTTTTCCATGAAGTCCGGCCGGCGCACGGAGAGATCCGCATCCAGCATCACGCAGACCACATTGGCGCCGGCAAGGGCGTCCCAGGCGGCCTGGGCCAGCAGGCGGTTCATTTTTCCGCGGGTTTGCAGAATGCCGGGCGTATCCATGAAGATCACCTGGGCTTCCTCGTCGGAGAGGATGCCGGTGATCTGGTTGCGGGTGGTCTGGGGCAGGGGCGAGACAATGGCCACCTTCTGGCCCAGATAGGCGTTCAAAAGGGTCGATTTCCCGGCGTTGGGCGGGCCGATGACGGCCGCCCAGCCGCAACGGTAAGGGGTATCGCTCATTGTATTCTTTATTTGTCGTTGCTGCAGGGTCGAGCCGCGCGGGAAGGTCCGCGCGGCCGGGAGGATTCTAGCAGAGTGGTGGCACAAGAGGCAATATGGGGCCGAACCCGATGCCGGCGGGCGAGGCCGGAACGACATGCGGCCGCACCTCCACCCCGGCCGCAAGGGCCTGGTGATACAGGGCCGCGTAGGCGGGGTCCACATAATCGGCCGGGCCGAAACAGCCGGCGTCCGGGCGCTGCACGGCGTAGAAAAAGGCCGCCCGCTCCCCGTGGGCCACGATATCCATCATCTCGCGCAAATGTTTCTGCCCGCGCTCGCTGACCGCGTCGGGAAAGGCGGCCGCGCCGTCTTCCACCAGGGTCACGTTTTTGCACTCCACCCAGAGGGGCGGCAAGCCGGGGCCGGTCAGCAGGGCGTCCAGGCGGGAAAGGCCGCGTTTGGCTTCCGGGCGCAGGTCGGTGTAGCCGGCCGCCCAGGGGAGCAGCCCCGCGGTGAAGGCCGCGCGGAGCAGGCGGTTGGGCGTCAAGGTGTTGACTCCGACCCAGCCGGAGGACACCCCCGGCAGCCCGACCAGCTCAAGCGTATAGGGCAGCTTGCGCCCGACGCCGGGAGCAGGGGAAACGAACACGGGCGTACCCGGCCGAACCAGACCGAGCATACTCCCGGGGTTGTTGGAGTGGGCCGAGAGACGTTCACCGCCCGCTTCGAGGTATACCGTGAAGCGTTTGACCCGGGCGATGAGCCGGCCCTCAATGCAGCCGGCGGGAAAAGGAAGAAGAATGCGTTGCATGGGGGGAACATACGCGCCGGGGCGGGGAAAGAAAAGAAGGGAAATGTCGCTGCCGGGCGGTCCGCTCAGGACAAGCGCCTCTCAATTTTTTCAGAGCCGCGCCAATAATCTTTCCCTTCCCCGCCCCTTACGCCGGCGGGACCACCCACCCATACCGAAATCTGAAAAAGTTCCGCTGTGACGCGGGAGCGCCAATGGCTTCAAGGCAGGGCGCGGAGGGAGACCCCGAAGCCCGCTCGCGGGCGGGGAGGCTCCCGCAGCCTTGGAGGAGATCCTCATCGGCCGAAGGCCGGGGAGAGCTCCGTAGGGATTTGCCCTGCCGCCGGGAAGCGCTCATGAGGGGGGCGCATCGGTCCTGCCGATCGCGTTACAACTCTTGGGGGCCAGGGCAAAGCCCCGACGCGCGGAGATTCCCCAAAGGCGGCCGCGCAGCCGCCTTTGGGCCCCCGGAGGGGGCAACAAAACTTCAAAGCACACCAGGCCTCGCCCGCCGCGACAGGCGATCGTGCCGCGCCCCGAGATCCCCGCTCCGCGACCACCTCCATAAAGGAGCCCAATACTCCAGAATGCGTCCGCCTCTGGAGGCCCATCCCTCTTCGCCTTGCCTCCGCATCCGTTTTGCGGCATGATGCATCCCTTCATTTATGCAAGGAGTTTGAATGAGCCTGGACGCAATCCTTCCTCATATACCCGGCGATCCCGGTCCCTTTCTCTGGACCCTGGCGGCCGTGACCGTGGTTTTGCTGCTGCTTGCGGCCGCCCTGTGCGGGCCGCTCTTCGGCACGCTGGCCGAGGCGTTTTTTCTGAAAAGCCGCAAAGTGTTCTACGAAAAGTGCGCCCTGCAACTCACCCGTTTCGTCAGCGTGATCGGCCTGACCGCCGGCCTGGTTGTGGTGGCGGCCGGCTACCTGTTGCTGCGCCGGCATGTTCCGGAACTGCTGGAGCCGCCCTTCGGTATGCGCCTGATCTTTTTCGTGCTCGTGCCGGGCATGGGGTACGGCCTGTTCCTGGTCCGCCGGGCCACCTGGACCGGCCTGAACCACCTGCCGAAAACCCGTTTTTTCCTGGGCCTGCTGCCGGCCGCCCTGGGCCTGGCCCTGCTGGGCAGGCTGATCCTGCCCCTGGATCAGGTCCGCGCCTTCATAGGCAACCCCCAGACCGGAGCCCGGGCCGGAGCGCTGCTGGAGGCCCTTTCGCCGGACTCCGGCTTCAACGCCGCCCTGCTCCCGCACCTGACGTACGCCCTGGCCACGGGGCTCGCGACCACGGCCGTGTTCGGCGTCTGGTACCTGCTGCTGCGCCGCAACCGTGAGGATTTCGGCCGCGACTACTACACCTTCGCCCTGAAATTCTGCGCCCGCTGGGGAGCGGCCCTGACAATCGCGGCCGCCGCCTCGGCCTGGTGGGTGCTCACCGGCCTGACCAAAGCGAGCCCCGACGATATCGCCCTGGCCCGCTTCGCCTGCACGGCGGCGATTTCGCTCATCGCCTGCCTGTTGCTGCTGCTTATGGGTCAAAGCGCCGTGCCGTTGCGCCACAAGCCGGCCGCCGGTCTGGCCGGAATCGCCTTCGCCTTCGCCTTTTTCGGGCAGCTTCTGCTGTTCCACCTGACCGTCACAGCCCCGCCCGTCATATAAAAGCACGGGCCAGAGGAGGATCGCCATGCCCCCGACATCCATCACCATCGGCGACCTGGAACTGAACACCGCCATCGACAGCCTGGGCAGACCGGGCGTGCCTTCGCCCCTGGCCTCGGCCGCCTTTCTGGGCGACGAGACCATCCCCCTGTTTCTGGACGGCGAGCATATCGAGGAACTCCTCGGCCATGCTCCCACGGCCGTGGAGTTTGAAACGGCCGGCCCGCGCAAGAGCCTGTATTTCGACACCGCCAAGACCAAATGCGCCATCGTGACCTGCGGCGGCCTGTGTCCCGGCATCAACGACGTGATCCGGGCCATCGTGATGGAGGCCTTCCACAAGTACCGGGTGCCGGCCGTACTGGGCATTCGCTACGGGCTTGAAGGCTTTATTCCCAAATACGGCCACGACGTGGAGGAACTGACCCCGGCCAAGGTCGCGGACATCCACCAGTTCGGCGGCACCATCCTGGGCTCGGCGCGCGGGCCGCAGGAACCGGCCGAGATCGTCGATTCCCTTGAGCGTCTCAATGTGAGCGTGCTGTTCATGATCGGCGGCGACGGCACCATGCGGGCCATGAACGGCGTGGTCAGGGAAATCAAGGCCCGCAACCTGCGCATCGCGGTTATCGGCATCCCCAAGACCATCGACAACGACATCAACTTCATCAGCCAGAGCTTCGGGTTCGAGACGGCCGTGTTCAAGGCCACGGAGGCCATCCAGTGCGCCCATACCGAGGCCGTGGGCTACCGTAACTGCGTGGGCATCGTGAAGCTGATGGGCCGGGAATCGGGCTTTATCGCGGCTCATGCCACCCTGGCCATGAAAGAAGTGAACTTCGTGCTCATCCCCGAGATTCCCTTTGCCCTGGACGGTCCCGGCGGGCTGCTCCCGGCCCTGGCCGAGCGCCTGAAAACCCGCAAGCACGCGGTGATCGTGGCGGCCGAGGGCGCGGGCCAGCACCTGATGCAGAAAGGGAACGCCACGGACGCCTCCGGCAACGCGGCGCTCGGCGACGTGGCCGAGGTGCTCCGGCGCGAGATCAAGCGCTACCTGACGGAACAGGGTATGGATTTTTCCCTCAAGTACATCGACCCCAGCTACATCATCCGCTCGGTGCCGGCCAACGCCAACGACAAGGTTTACTGCGGATTTCTGGGCCAGAACGCGGTCCACGCGGCCATGGCCGGGCGCACCAACATGGTCGTGGCCAAACTCATGGACCGCTACGTGCACCTGCCCCTGGAACTGGTCATCCGCAAGCGCCGGCGCCTGAACGTCCATACGGAGTACTGGCGGGCCGTGCTGGAATCAACCGGACAGCCGGAATTGGCGCTCGACCCGAACGCGTAATTTCAGAACGCCCGAGCCGTGCCGTCCTCCAAACGAATCACCCGCATCGACGCCTCGGCGGGGTCCGGCAAGACCTACCGGATCACCCGCCGCTTCCTGGCGCTCATGCGCCGAGCCGGGCGCATCCATCCCCCGCCCGGCTGCGACTGGGAACGCCCGACCGGCGACTACGCCCTGAGCGAGATTCTCGCCGCCACCTTCACTAACAAGGCCGCGGCGGAGATGAAGCAGCGCATCGTCTCCACCCTGAAACGCGCCGCCCTGGCCCGCTTATCCCAAGGGATTCACGGCGGCACGGCCGAGCGGCGGGTGGACTCCCTCCTGCGCCATTGCGGGGCTTTGAACGTTCGGACCATCGACAGCCTGCTCAACGCCCTGGTGCGCCTTTCGGCCCTGGACCTGGGCCTGCCCCCGGACTTCGAGCCGGCCTTTGAGGCCAAGGACTACTTCACCCCCCTGTACGACGCCCTGATGCGGGATCTCGGCGACCACGCCGGCGAGCCGGAGTTCCTGAGCGCGGACGCCGCCGCCCTGCGCGCCGCCCTGGAACGGGCCTGCCGGGCCGGGCTGTTTTCCGCGCGTTCCACGGGTTTCAGCCTGCGCGGGTCATTGCACCGGCAGTTGCATGAAATTTTTCTGCTGCATATCGCCGGCTTCCCCGTGCCGGCCATGAGCCAGGAGTTTGTGCTCGAATCCGTCGCCCTGCTCCGCGCCGCCCAAACCCGCGCCCTGGAGGAACTCTCCGGCCGGCTGGAAAGCGAGCGCCTGCTCCCGGCGAAATATCTCGGCGACTTCCTGGCCAAATTTGCCGGCCTGGAACTTTTCGACCTGCCGAGCAGTACCTATATCCACAAAGAAACCCTTGCGGCGTGCCTGCTCAAAAAGTCGCCCCCCGCTTCCACGGCGGCGGAAGCCGCCTGGGCCGGATTCCGCCGCGCCTATGCCGAGCGCGCCGCAGCCCTCCCTTTGCTCCAGGACGCGGCCGGCTTCGCCCCCCTGACCGTGCTGGCCGAAGAACTCCGCTTGCGGGCCGAGCCGTTCTGGCGGCGGGAACGCATCCTGCCCGCCCCGGCCGTGCCCTTCCTGGCCGGCCGGCTGCTCTCCGGCGAGTACGGCGTGTCCGACGCGCTCTGCCGGTTGGGCACCCGCCTGACCCACATTCTTCTGGACGAATTTCAGGACACCAGCCGGGAACAGTGGGCCGCCGTGGCCCCCCTGGCTCTCGAGGCCCTCGCGCGCGGCGGCACCCTGAGCTACGTGGGCGACGTCAAGCAGGCCATTTACAGTTGGCGCGGCGGCGACGCCCGGCTCTTTGCCGAGGCCGCCCGCGACCCGGAATTGCGGGCCGTGTCCGGGGCCGCCTTCCGCAAGCTCCCGTACAACCGCCGCAGTTGCGCCGAGGTCGTACGCTTCAACAACGCGGCCTTCTCGCTGCTGGGCGAAGCGGAAGCCGCCTCGGCCGTGCTCGCGGCCATGCTGCCGGGGCACACCCCGCCGGAATATCTCCAGGCGGCCGTGGCCGAAACCACGGCCGCCTTCGCCGGCGCGGCCCAGGCCCTGCCGGAGGGCGCGGCCTCGGGCGGCCGGGTCTGCCTGTACGCGGCAACAGGCGGGTCGTCCGAAGCCGTGGACGCGACCGTTGCCGAGCGCCTGCGCCGGCTCCTGGTCGAGGATCTCCTGCCCCGCCGGCCGTTGGGTGACATCGCCCTGCTCACGCGCGGCCGCAAAGAGATCCGCGATCTGGCCGCGCTCCTGGCCGGCTGGGGCGTGCCCGTGGTCACCGAGGAAAGTTTCCTGCCCGCCGAGCATCCCCTGGTAGCCGGGTTGATCGACCTGCTGGCCTTCCTGCGCTACCCGGCGGACGACGCGGCCTTCTGGGGAAGCCTCGCCCTGCTGCGCGAATCGGACCCGGACGCCCTGCGCGAAGAGGTCTGCGCCCGCCTGGGCGAACGCTCCGGCCGGCGCCCGCCGCTCTACCGGCTCTTTGCCGAAGCCCGGCCGGAACAGTGGAAAACCCGCTTTGAGCCGTTGCTGCGCCGGGCCGGGCTGATGAGCGCCTACGACCTGCTCATGGAGGCGGTCCGCCGCTTCGGCCTGCCCCTGGACAACACCGCCGGCCCCGGCGACTCTCCGTTTCTGCGCCGGATTCTGGAAACCGCCCACCTGGCCGAGGGCCGGGGTTTCTCCTCCCCGGCGGCCTTTCTGGACTTCTGGCGGGAGCGCTGCCTGGAAGACAAGCTCGCCCTGCCCGAAAGCATGGATGCGGTGCGCCTGATGACCATCCACGCGGCCAAGGGTCTGGAGTTTCCGGTGGTCATTCTGCCTTCCCTGCACCGGGGCAGGGACAATGCCGAGAAGCCGGCCGTGTTCGAGCACAGAGGCGTCCCCCTGTTGGTCAGAGGCCGGCCGGAGTTGCCGGAACTCTTCTACCCGGCCCGGATCACCTCGATCATGGAGCACCTCAACCTGCTCTATGTGGCCTGGACCCGGCCGCGCGAGGAACTGCACGCCTTTGTCACCCGGCCCACGAAGTCGTGCGGCGCGCTCGGCCGGGGGATGGAGATTCTCGTGCCGCTTCTGCGCGACCGCGCCCCGGAGGCTTTCGTTTACGAAGATCCGGCCGCGACCGCCCGAGACGTTGCGGACGCCGCGCCCCCGCCGGCCGCGCCCCCCACGCGCCGGGTTGAGCCGCCCGCCGAACCGACGCCGGCCTTCAACCTCCCGGCCCGACTGAAAATTTACCGTTCCGTCCTGCACAAGCCCGCCTTCACCCCGGAGCGGCGCGGCATCCTGGTCCACCTCTGCCTGGAAAACCTGCACCTCTCCGGTCCCGGCCGGGAAGAAGAAGACGTGCGCCGGGCCGTGGCCCACGCCGTGCGCCTCTTCCCCCTGCCCCTGGAGGATCCGGAGGCCGCCGCCCAGGCCGTTTCCGAATCGCTGCTCTGGTTCGTGCGCCTGCCGGGAACTCCGGAGATGCTGCATCACGGCCTGCGCGAGCAGGGCATCATCGATGAGGCGGGCAAACGCCGGCGGGCCGACCTGCTGGTGCCGGGCGAGGCCGGGGTCACGGCCCTGGATTATAAGACCGGCCGGCCCGACCCGGCCCACGAGGAACAGGTCCGCACCTACATGCGCCTGGCCGGTCAGGCTCTGGGCACACCCGCGCGCGGGCTCCTGGTCTACCTGGACGAGCGCAGGATTGTGGAGGTCGCGCCGTGAGCCGCGTATTCTATTCCGTTCCCTTCAACGCCGATCTGCCCGGCGCCCTGCTCGACTTCGCCCTGTCGCACGGACACGACCTGCACAACGCGGTGTTCCTCTTCCCCCATGCCCGGCCGGGCAAGTACATGGTCCGCGCCCTGGCCGGGCGGAGCGACCTGCCCAGGCCGATTCTGGAGCCGTCCTTCTGGACCGTGTCCGGCCTGTTCGCCGAGCTGCACCGCCATTTCGCCGGGGCTCCTTTGTGGAACGCCGGGCCCACCGACCGGGCCGGCCTGCTCTTTGAATGCCTGCGCGAAACCGGCTGCGACGACTTTTTCGGCCCCGGCGGCGAAACCGATCTCACGGCTTTTTTCTTCCCCTGGGCCTTCCGCCTGGCCGATCTGTTCGAGGAATGCCTGGCCGCCGGGGTGCCGCCCACGGATATCACCCACCCCGAGGCCGAGGCCGCGCCCTTCGCGGCCCGCATCCTGGAGCGCCTGGGGCGGATCTTCGCGGCCTACGCCAAGGCCCTGAATGAGCGCGGCTGGACCACTCCCGGCCTGGACGCCCACGCGGCGGCCGAAGCCCTGCGCACGGGCCGCGCCCTGCCGGATCGGCTCGTGGCCGGCAAACGGATCTATATCGCCGGGTTCCACACCCTGACCCGGCCGGAAGAGGCCCTGCTGCATCACCTCACGGCCGAGCGCGGGGCCTGCGTCATCCTGCGGGCGGACCCGGACCCGGCCGCCGCCCACTGGAGTTGCGGGCCGCTCTTCGCCTGGGCCCGCAAGGAACGGGCCGAGATCCTGCCCCTGCCCACGGTCGTGGCCCGACCCTCCGCCTCGATCCGGTTCATCCAGGGATTCGACCTGCATTCCCAACTCGCGGCCCTGCGCGACGAGTTGGCCGCCGCCCCTCCGCCCGATCCCCACGCTCCGCCGCCGCCGGGGTTCGCGGCCGACACGGCCGTGATCCTGCCCTCCGGGGATCTGCTCGTGCCGGCCCTGCATCATCTGCCGAACACGGACATCAACGTTTCCATGGGCCGGCCCCTGGCCCCCTCGCCGCTGTTCCGACTGGTGGAAACCGTCCTGCGCCTGGAAGAAGGCCGCAAAGGGACCGAGCGGCACTGGCGGGATCTGCTGGAACTCCTCGGGCACCCGGCCATCGCCGGGCTCGATCCCGCACCCCCGGCCGCCGGCGAGGACGGCGCCCCGCCCGAGCCGGGCGGGAATATCCGCCGCGAGTTGCATCTCTTTGAGGAAGTTGTGCGCGCCGGCGGGGCGGTCTACGTCGATCCGTCCGCTCTGTGGGCCGATATCCGCGCCGCCCTGCCCCCGGACGAGGCCGTGCCGGCCGCCCATGACCGGCTGTTCCGCAAAATCTTCCGGATCTGCCTGACCGGCTTCGAGAGCCCGGCCACGCCCCATGCCCTGGGAACGGCCCTGGAGGGGCTTTGTTCCCTGCTGCTCGAGCACGGGCCGCACCTCTGGCCGCGCTCGCCCATCGACGCCGAGTGCCTGTACCGGTTGCTCCAATCGCTGATTCCCGAGCTGCTCCACTCCGTGCCCGCCCGCCTGCCCCTGCCCAAAGACGCCCTGTTCGCCCTGGCCCGCAAGCTGGCGGAGGCCGAGCGCGTGCCCTTCGAGGCCGAGCCGCTGACCGGCTTACAGGTGCTCGGGGTGCTTGAGGCCCGGATGCTGTCCTTCCGCCGGGTGTTCATTCTTGATGCCGGGGAGCACGTTCTGCCCGGCACGCCCCAGGGCGACCCCCTGCTGCCGGACGCCCTGCGCCCGGCCCTCGGCCTGCCCGAGCGCCGTTCCGCCGAACTCCCGGCCGCGCATCACTTGTTCAGCCTGATCCGAGGCGCGGAAGAGGCCGTCATCCTCTGGCGCGAGGGCGGCGAAGCCGGCGGCCTGTTCGACGGTAAAAAGCTTAAAAGCCGCTTTGTGGAGGAACTCCTCTGGGAAGAGGAGAAACAACGCGGCCGGCTGTTCCCGGCACAGGGGGAAGACGGCCCCCTGCGCATCCTGGCCGACGCCCCGGCGCCGATCGCGGCCGCGCCCGGCCCGGTGCGCCTCGGCCCGTCCGTGCGCGCCCTGGTGGACAATCTCCTGGCCAAGCCTGTGTCGGCCTCGCTGCTGGACGCCTTCCTGCTCTGCCCCGTGCGTTTTTTTCACGAGCGGATTCTGGGCCTGCGCCAGGTCGAGGCCCCTTCTGAAGAGTACGATCCGCCGGCCGTGGGCGTGCTCCTGCACAAAACCCTGGAGGCCTTCTACCGGGAACGCCTGGGCCTGGCCCTGCCCGCCGGGGCCGAGATGCCGGAAACGGAATACGAGGCCCTGGCCGAAACCTTCCTGACCCGGCCGGAACTGGCCGCCCTGGCCCGGACCCTGCCCGCCGACGTCACGGCCATGTTGCGCGTCTCCGGGCCGGAGCGCCTGCGCCGCTTTTTGCGCAACCAGCCGGTCTGCACTCCCCTGGCCCTGGAACAGAGCTTGGCCGCGCCCTTGCGCGTGGGCCGGGAGATCAGCCTGATCGGCACCGTGGACCGCCTGGACATGCGCGAAGGCGGCGCGGTGATTCTGGACTATAAAACCGGGAAGATCCCTCGTGTGACCCAAAGCCTCTGGGCCGATGACGAGCCCTTCTGGGACGGGCTGGACGCCTTCGACCCGGAAGACCCGGACCTGCCGGCCTTCGTCGCGGCGCACGTGCCCTCCGTGCAACTGCCTGTGTACGTGTATCTGGCGGCCATGAACGCGAGCCTTCCGCCTGTTGTCCAAGCGGCCTGGATCGAGCTCGCGGCGGGCGGCGAAGAAGCCCCCCTGTTCGGCAAAACCGTCGGCCCGGAAGAGCGCGAGCGGGCTGTGGATGAACGCATTCCACAACTTCTCGGTATGGTTTTGCAGAATATCGCCGGGAGCCGCGCATTTTTTCCGCGCCGGGGGCCACATTGCCGCTGGTGTTCCTGCAAAAATGCGTGTATGATACTACCTACGGAATAGGCTTATTCAATGCCTTCGACCATATTCCGGCCGGCATCCCGCCGGCGGGTCGGGCCGTTCCGCAAGGAGCCTTCCAACTATGTCTCTTCCCTCATTGAAAATAGGTGATCTCACGGTTCGCCTGCCCATTATCCAGGGCGGCATGGGCGTGGGTATTTCTTTGCACCGCCTGGCCGCCGCCGTGGCCGCCGAGGGCGGTATCGGCGTCATCGCCGGGGCGATGATCGGTATGCGCGAGCCGGATGTGGCCCAGAACCCCACCGGCGCCAACACCCGCGCCCTGGCCACCGAGATTTCCAAGGCCCGCGCCCTGACCGACGGGGTTATCGGCGTGAACATCATGGTCGCGCTGACCGATTTCGCCTCCCTGGTGCGCACGGCTATTTCCGAGCGCGCGGACATCATTTTCTCCGGCGCCGGCCTGCCTCTGGATCTGCCCGGCCATCTGCGGGCCGTGTGCGAGGAGAAAAAAGAAGAGTTCCGCACCAAGCTCGCGCCCATCGTTTCCTCGGCCCGCGCCGCCTCGGTGATCTGCAAGAAGTGGGCGTCCCGCTTCGATTACCTGCCGGATCTCTTTGTGGTTGAAGGCCCCAAGGCCGGCGGGCACCTGGGCTTCAAGCCCGAGGAACTCGACGACCCGGCCCACGCCCTGGAAAAGGTCGTGCCCGAGGTGGTGGAAGCGGTCAAACCCTTTGAGGACAAAATCGGCCGGCGCATTCCGGTCATCGCGGCCGGGGGGGTATACTCCGGTGATGATATCCGGCGTTTTCTGGAAATGGGCGCCTCTGGCGTGCAGATGGGCACCCGTTTCGTGGCCACGGACGAATGCGACGCGGACATCCGCTTCAAGCAGGCCTTCGTGGACGCCGGCGAGAACGACGTGCAAATCATCAAAAGCCCGGTGGGGATGCCCGGCCGGGCCATCAAGGGTCGCTTCATGGACGCCGTGGAACAGGGCAAACGCAATTTTCGCTGCATTTTCCACTGCATTTCCACCTGCGACCCGGAAAAGTCCCCCTATTGCATCGCCGCTGCCCTGCTGAACGCCATGAAAGGCAACCTGGACAAGGGCTTTGCCTTCACCGGCGCGAACGTCTTCAAGGTGGACAAAATCATCCCGGTCAAGGAACTCATGCAAACTCTGCAACGGGAGTTCGACGCGGCCTGCAAGGCCCTGAGCCTGGATTCCATCAAGGCGGAAATCCGCACGGCCAAGGAATCGTTCAAATAGCCAAAACAGCGACTCATACGAAAGGACCGGGAGGAAACCCCCGGTCCTTTCGTATTTTCAGCGCCTAGCCCCACCGAGAAATCTACTGCGCTCGACAAGAGGATTTTATATAATTCGATTATAATTGATAAAGCCGAAGACCTCTCCAACTTACTACCGGCCGTCCAGCGCGGCCTTTGGAGAATGTATGAAAGTAGGTTCCACTTTCACGGCGGTATTGTTGCTGACTTTTCTTTTCATGGGCTGCGCCTCGTCCGGCAACGAGAAGCTCAGGAATGAAAACGACGCCTCTCTGTCGCAAAAAATTACCAAAGGTGTCACTACCAAGGCGCAGGTTCAAACCGCCTTGGGACCGGCCGATAATGTGAGCTTCTCCGATGGCGGCAGCGAAATCTGGCGCTATTTTCATGTAGTTTCCACCGCCAAGGGCGTCAACTTTGTCCCTGTGGTCAACCTCTTCGCAGCCGGAGTAGACCAGGAGAAAAAAGAACTGGTCATTCTCTTCGAGGAGCAGGGCGTGGTCAAAAACTACACATTTTCTGAAACGCAGGGCGAGCAACGTACCGGCGTATTCGCCAAATGACCGTCCTTTTCAGAGCCACACGCGGCGCCCCTCGGGGCGCCGTTTTTTTTCGCGGGGCGAGGCGTTCCCTTTCACCCCCAGGCCCAGGCGGGCACCCAGCGCGGCCGGGCCGAGCGCAGTTCCCTGTCATACTCCAAGGCCTTGGGTTCCACGGCGAAAAGTCGCTTCCAATAGCGTTCGGAATGACTCATCTCTTTGGTGTGGCACAATTCGTGAAACAGAATGTGCCGAATCAGGTGGTCCGGCAGGAACACCAGGGCCACGTTCAGATTGATCACCCCCTTGGCCGAACAACTCCCCCATCGGCTTTTCTGAAAACGGGCCCGGCCGGGAACGCAGGCGAAGCCGTGCTCGCGGGCCAACGCCTCAAGCCACGGGAAGAGCAAGCGCCCGGCCTCTTCCCTCAGGGCCGCGCGCAGCAGCCCGAACGCTTTTACCGGGCCTTCGCGGATATCCCCGGCAAAAGGCGGCAGAGCCA
>JAVBQP010000030.1:0-42780 GCA_031548905.1 Desulfovibrio sp.
GGGCGTGCTGCGGAAAGGGTGGATGGGCTTTCGTGGGGGGGGGGGAGTTCTTTTATGGAGGTGGCCGTGTGGGGGGGGGAAAGCCGGTTGCGTCGGCGAGTTTTGCTGAGTTTCCGCGACTGGCGAGACCAAGGCGGCTCCCCCCTCATGAACGCCTTTTGGCGGCAGGGCAAATCCCCACGGAACTCTCACCGGCCGAAGGGGCGGGGAGAGTTCCGCGGGGATTTGCTCGGAGACGGCCCTACGCTGTCCGCAGCGTTTCCGTCAGGGCCGAAACACGCTTGACCACCTCATTGATTTCCGCCACGGCGCGACTGGAGTCTTCCATGGTCACGAGGGTATCGCCGGCCGTCTTGTGGATGGATTCCGTAGTCCGGGTGATTTCCTCGCAGGTGCTGGATTGTTCTTCCGCCGCCACGGCGATGGAATGGATTTTCTCGGCCGTGCCCTGGACGATGCCGACAATCTGGAGCAGCGAGTCGCCGGCCGAGGTGGCCAGATCCGTTCCCGCGGCCACGGCCCGGGAGGTTTCCTCCATGCCTCGGATGCTTTCCACCGCGCCGTTCTGGATGGCGGCGACTGCTTCCCCCACTTCCCTGGTGGCCAGCATGGTCTTTTCCGCCAGTTTGCGGACTTCGTCGGCAACCACGGCGAAGCCGCGCCCGGCCTCGCCGGCGCGCGCCGCCTCGATGGCGGCGTTCAGGGCCAGAAGGTTGGTCTGATCGGCGATGTCGCTGATCACACCCATCACCCGCCCGATGCCTTCCGCCCGCTCGCCCAAATGCCCCAATTCCGTGCGCAGGGAAGCGGCCTTCGCGTCCACCTCGGAGATGGAGGTTATCACCTTGTTGACGATTTCCGACCCCGCGACGGCATTCCGGCGGGCGTCTTCCGCCGACTCGGTGGTCGACGCGGTGTTACGGGCCACCTCCATGACCACCTGGTTGAGCTGATCCATGGCTTGGGAGGCCTCCGTCAGGCGGCGCTGCTGCGACTCCGCGCCGTCCACCGCGTTCCGGATGTGCCTGGAAAGGGAATCGGAAGTCTTTTGCGCCCGTTCGACGATCTGTTGGAGTTGTTCCCCGGCTTGGCGCATACCTTCGCTTCTGGCGCGTTCCGCCGCGCTTTTGGCGGTTTCGGCCTCCCGCACGGCGTTTTCGGCCCGGAGCGAGTTTTCCTCCGCTTTGGCGGTCGCTTCTTCGGCCGCGCCGATGCGCTCCCGCAGAGCGGCGACCATGCTGCGCAACGAAACCGCCAGAGAGCCGATCTCGTTGCTTCCGGAGTGGTCCAGAGCGCTGTCCAGGTTGCCTTTGGCCACCAGCATGGCGAAATCGTCGCACTTGATGATCGGCCGGATGACCTTGGAGTTGAGCAGAAGCATAAACACCGCCATCGCGGCCAACACCACGGCCAGGAGCGCGATCAGAACCGTGAGCGCGGTCTGGAATCCTTCCGCTTTCTCCCGCAGGGCGCCGTCAAGGCGCTTGTTGAGACGCTGCTGAAACGCATCAATTGGCTGCATGATGTGGGTGACGCTGTCGCGGTATTCCTTGCCGAAAACCAGCCCCGTGGCCAGAGGGCGATTGGGCTCGCCCGCGACGGTGTATGCCCCGGAGGCATCGCGGAATTTCCCCTGTACCGCGTGCATCGCTTCTGTCTCCAAGGCGATGAGCGAGTCGGAGCGCTTGCCCGCTTCCCGCAGCAGGTCCAATTCCTCCGGAGTGAAGCCGGCCCGCTCCATCAGTTCGAGCAAAGGGCGCCGCTCCCCCGGAGCGATTGCCCGGCCGGCGGGCCGCTCTTTTTCCCCGCCGCGAATTTTCACTACGTCCCAGTAAGCATCGGAGTATGCATCATCACCGGTAACGGCGTATGCCCGGATGTTACCTGTCAGATCTTCCGAGCTTTGGCGTAGTTCTTCCGCAAGTATAAGAGATTCCTGACGCCGCATCTGGGCCTCATCCATTTCATGCGCATTGTTCCAGACGCTGTAAAGCGAAAAAAAGAGAACGGCGGAGATCGCCACCAAAAAAACCGATGACGCAATGATGGCTCGTCTGAGCGTCATAGCACGCATCTCCCGTCAATGCCCGTCAGGGATAAAGTGTTTTTTCTTTATATTCGACCGAATCCGTACAACAACATGTGCATATTCATATAATCCAATATAGCACAGAGAAAATAAGAGTCAATCAAATAGGCTTTTTCGTCCGACAGCCGCAGGTGATCTTTTTAATGCCCCATCCGGCCGGGCGGGGGCTCATTTTGCCTGCCGAGCGGCACTTTCCCCAGGCGGAAAAATGATCTCCGCCGCGATAGTACGGCAAAAGGATCTCCCGCCCGCCGTGCGGGCTTGACCTCCGGGCCGGCCTCCGGTAGCTTTCCGCACACTCTGATATTGGAAAAAAATGGTGCCTCCATGAGCCAAGCCCTTACCGCGCGGTACAGACCGCAGACTTTCGCCCAGGTAGCCGGGCAGGAGACGATCAAGACGATCCTCTCCCGCGCCGCCCTGGAAGACAAAGTCGCCCCGGCCTATCTGCTCAGCGGCACGCGCGGCGTGGGCAAAACCACCATCGCCCGGATTTTCGCCAAGGCCCTGAACTGCCGCACCGCGCCCACGGCCGAGCCCTGCTGTGTCTGCGACCTGTGCCGGGCCGTGGCCGGCGGCTCCTCCGTGGACGTGGTCGAGATCGACGGCGCCTCCAACCGGGGGATCGACGACGTACGCCGGCTCAAGGAAGATGTGGGATACGCCCCCATGAACGGGCGTTATAAAATTTTTATCATCGACGAAGCCCACATGCTCTCTCGCGAGGCTTTCAACGCCTTGCTGAAAACCCTTGAGGAACCACCCCGGCACGTGACCTTCATCATGGCCACCACGGAACCGCACAAGTTCCCGGCCACGATCATCAGTCGTTGCCAGCACTTCGTCTTCAAGCCCCTGCCCGAGGCCGCCCTGGCCGCCCACTTGGAAAACGTGCTCCGGCAGGAGAATCTGCCCCACGAGCCGGCGGCCGTGCGCCTGCTGGCCCGGCGCGGGGCCGGGAGCGTGCGCGATTCCATGTCCCTTCTGGGGCAGGCCCTGGCCCTGGGTGAAACGGAACTGACCGAGGCAGGCGTGCGCTCCGTGCTCGGCCTGGCAGGGCAGGAAGCCTTCACGGCCCTGCTCGAGGCCGTCCGCACCGCTGATATCCCGGCGGCCGTCTCGCTGCTGCGCGCGCTTCTCGACCAGGGCCTGGACATGGGCTTTTTCCTGCGCGAACTGGCCCAGTTATGGCGCAATCTCTTTATCCTGCGCCAGGCAGGAGAGGCGGGGCTGGCCGTGGTCGACCTGCCCGAGGACGAAGCCCGCGCCTTGCTCGCCCTGGCGGCGCCGTTTTCCCTCACCCAACTCCACGCATCCTGGCAGATGACCCTGGAAGGCGGCCGGCGCATCCTGACCAGCCTGGAGCCGGCTCTGGGCCTGGAATTGCTTTTGCTGAACCTCTGCGTGCTGCCGCAGCTGCTTTCCCTGGAGCAACTCTCGGCCATCGGCAGGCGCACCGCGCCCAAGGGCTTCCTCCCGCCCGCGGGCACGGCGGAAAAAAAAACTCCTGAGCCCGCAGCTCCGGCCCAGCCGGCCCCGGTAACAGCCGTTCCGGCGCGGGAGCCGCACCCGGCAACGCCGCGCCCCGAGCCGGTCGCGGCGCCCGCCCCGGTTGAGCCGGAGGTCGCCCCGCAATCTCCGAAGCCGGCGCCCCGGCCCGTTGAGCCGGAAGCGGCCGCGCCCGTAGTTGTCGCAGTGACCAACCCCGACGAGCCGCCCGCGCCGGACTTCAACCCCGACGACCCCGCCTACGCGGAACCGCCCGCCGAGGCCGGCGACATGGCCGATCCCGATCGCGTTCCCCGCTGGGAGGATCTTGCGGCCCACGCGGTCGAGCGGGGCGCGCCCGGCTGGTTCAACGCTCTGGCCCGCGCGGCCGAGGCCGAGAACAAGCCCGGCGGCATCCTGCTCACGCCAAAGGACGGTTTCACGGCCGAACGCCTGGCCGAGCCGGCCGTGCGCGAGCTCATCGCCTCTGCCTCACTCTCGCTGTATGGGCGGGAGGTTCCCCTGGAAGTCGGCCCGCCGCCGCGCATCTCCGTTATGAACCGCAAGGAACTGGAAGAGGAAGTCCGCGCCCATCCGCTGGTGCGGACCGCCGAAGAACTGCTCAAGGCCCGACTCATCGACTTTGGGCGCTGATACCGCGCACCCGCGCCATACCCGGAAGATCATGCCCCGCCGTATAGTTCTTTTGCCCTTGCTCGTCTGCCGCCTGTTCCGCGCCGGCCCCAAAACGGCCTGTGCCGCCTCATGGGTGGACGGCGTCTGGGGGCCGGACGCCGCCGCTCTGGTCGACCGGCTCGCCCCGGATGTCACGCCCGAGAAACGGGCGGCCCAGATCGAGCAGTTCGGCAAGGGCGTTGCCAGGCACGCGCGTATTGACACCGAAGAGAAAAGCCTGGTGTTCGCTTACGATGATAAAATCAACAAGTACACCATCCTGAGGGTGGAAAACCCCGATGCCGATACCGTCATCCTGCATACCAGCGGCGACGCCGAGGCCCCGAACTATACCTACACCCGGAAACGCCTGCCCGGCGGCGCCATCGGTATCGAGCCGCCCGACGGGGGCGTGATCCCCTGGGCCCGGCGCTGACCTCGTTTCGCTTCATCCGCAAAGGAGAACACCCATGAAGGGACTCAACGACATGCTGCGCCAGGCGCAGGAAATGCAGACCAAGATGCTGCGCGTCCAGGAAGAACTGGGCGGCCGCGCGGTCACCGGCTCGGCCGGGGGCGGCATGGTCCGGGTCACGGCCACGGGTCGGCAGGAAATCACGGACGTGGTCATCGACAAAGCCTGCGTGGACCCGGAAGACGTGGACCTGCTCCAGGATCTCGTCCGGGCCGCCGCGAACGACGCCCTGCGCCTTTCCCGCGAGATGGCGGAAAAAGAAATGTCCGCCCTGACAGGCGGCCTGAAACTGCCGGGAATGTAGGCCATATCGTGCAACGCCTTCCCGAACCCCTTCAGGCCGTGGTGGATCAACTGGCCCGCCTGCCCGGCCTCGGCCCCAAGTCCGCCCTGCGCTGCGCCATGACCTTTCTTAAATGGCCGGAAGCCGAGACCCGTCGCCTGGGCCGGGCGATCCATGATCTGCGCGACAACCTGCATCTGTGTTCCCGCTGCGGCGCCCTGACCGAGGCCGATCCCTGCCCGGTCTGCAAAGACACCGGGCGCTCGGATGACCTGCTCTGTCTGACCGCCGACTGGGACAGTATGCTGACCATTGAGGACGGCGGTTTTTACCACGGCCGTTACCTGATCCTGGGTGGTCTGCTGGCCCCCCTGGACAACGTGCACCCCGAAAGCCTGGAACTGGACCGCCTGGACGCCCGCCTGGGCGAGGGCCTGGTACGCGAGGTGGTTCTGGCCCTCGGAGCCACGGTGGAGGCCGAAAGCACGGCCGTGTACATCCGCACCCGCCTGGGGGCCCGCTTCCCGCAGATCCGGGTCACCCGCCTGGCCCAGGGTATTCCGCTGGGGGCGGAGGTCAAGTTCATGGATAAAGAAACCCTGCGCCAATCGTTGCAGTACCGGCAGGAAGTATGAGCGCCAAGAAACAACCCTTCTTCCCCCCGCCGGCGCTGCCCCGCACCGGCGTGGAAGCCCACGCCCACCTGAGCGGCAAGCTCTTTCTTGAGGACATGGACGAAACCATCGAACGCGCCCGCCGGGCCGGCGTCGCCCAGATCCTCCAGGTGTTCCTCAGCGCCGCCGCCTATCGCGACAATATCCGCCGCTTCGACGCCCATTCGGACGTGTTTTTCTGCATCGGCATCCACCCCATCGAGGCCCACGAGCACGAAGACGCGGAACTGGAAGAGATCATAGCGATCATCCGGCAGGACGCGCGAATCAAGGCCGTGGGCGAAATCGGCCTGGATTATTACTGGAAGGACTGCCCGCCGGAACGCCAGGCCCACATGTTCCGCCTTCAACTGGAGATGGCCAAGGCCCTGGAGCTGCCGGTGGTCATCCACTGCCGCGACGCTGTGGCCGACACCCTGCGGATGCTCGACGAGGCCGGCATGGCCGGCCGCCCCCTGCTCTGGCATTGCTTCGGCGGGGATACGGATATGGCGATGCGCATCGTGGAAAACGGCTGGCACCTGTCCATCCCCGGCCCGATCACCTACCCGGCCAACCAGGCCCTGCGCGATGCCGTTGCCGCCGCGCCCCCGGATCGGCTGCTGGTGGAAACCGACTGCCCCTATCTCTCTCCCGTTCCCTTGCGCGGCAAGCGCAACGAACCAGCCAACCTCGGGTACACCATCGACGTCATGGCCAAGGTTCGCGCCATGCCGGTGGAAGAACTCTGGACCATCTGCGGCGACAACGCCCGCAGGTTCTACGGGCTGTAGCAGACTCACGCCTGCAACGAAAAGCGCCTCCGGCCGATGGGACTACCCATCCGTCGGAGGCGCTTTGGCGTTACGAAGACACTCAGTTCGCGGCCCGGTCCAGAGTGCGGCAGTTGACGGCCTCGGCCAGATGCGGAGCGGCGATGCCGGGGGCGTGTTCCAGATCCGCGATGGTCCGGGCGATGCGCAAAATGCGGGTGTAGGCCCGGGCCGAGAGATTCAGGCTTTTGACCGCTTGGCCCAGGAAGTCGTGGGCCTCCCGGTCCAAGCGGCAGTGCTCGTCCAGAGCCTTGCCGGAGAGATCGGCGTTGCAGCGGAAGGGCGTTCCCGCGTAGCGCTCCGCCTGCGCGGCCCTGGATTCGGCCACGGTCGCGCGCATCTGGGCTGAAGACTTGCCGGAGGTTTGCAGGCGCAAATCCTCATAGGCCACGGCAGGCACCTCCACATGCAGGTCGATGCGGTCCAGGAGCGGCCCGGAAAGTCTGGCCCGGTAGCGGCGCACGTCTTCCGGCCGGCAGGTGCAGCGTTTTTTGGCGTCGCCCAGAAAGCCGCAAGGGCAGGGGTTCATGGCCGCCACGAGCATCACATCCGCCGGGTAACGCAGGGACTGGGCCGCGCGGGCGATCTGCACCACGCCGTCTTCCAGGGGCGGGCGCAGCACTTCCAGGGTCTGCTTGCGGAACTCCAGAATCTCGTCCAGAAACAGCACCCCCCGGTGCGACAGGGAAATCTCCCCCGGCTTGGGGTAAGCCCCGCCGCCGATGAGCCCGTATTCGGAAATGGTGTGGTGCGGGCTGCGGAAGGGGCGATCCCCCACCAGGCCGCTCCCGGCCGGGAGCAGGCCGGCCACGCTGTAAATCTTGGTTACTTCCAGGGCTTCATCAAAGGAAAGGGGCGGCAGCACCGAGGCCATGCGCTGGGCCAGCATGGTTTTGCCGCTGCCCGGAGGGCCGAGAAAGAGCAGGTTGTGCCCGCCGGCCGCGGCGATTTCCACGGCCCGCTTGGCGTGCTCCTGGCCTTTGACGTCCGCGAAGTCGCGGGCGAAGGCCGCCTCGAAGGCGCCCGCTTCGCGCGCGGCCGGCTCGGCGATGGGCAGTCGGTCCGCCCCGGCCAGGTGGGCGGCCAGCCGGCCCAGGGTGTCCACCCCGTACACCGTGAGGTTTTCCACCACGGCGGCCTCGGCCGCGTTCTCGGCCGGGACGAAAAGACCTTTGCCGCCCAGGCCGGCGGCCATAACGGCCACGGGCAGCACGCCGTGCACAGGGCGCACTTCGCCGGTCAGGGAAAGCTCGCCGCAGAACACATGCCCCTCGACCGCCTCGGGCGGCAGAATGCCGGCCGCGCAGAGCAGCCCGACAGCCAGGGGAAGGTCGTAGGAACTGCCGCCCTTCTTGCGGTCCGCCGGGGCCAGGTTCACGGTGATTCGAGCGGCGGGCAGGCGGAAGCCGGAACTTTTCAGGGCCGCGAAGACCCGGTCGCGCGATTCGCGCACCGCGCCTTCGGCCAGGCCCACCATGGTGAATGCAGGCATACCGGTGCGCGAAAAGTCCACCTCCAGTTCCACCCTGAAGGCGTCCACTCCGTGCAGAGCGCCGCAAATGACCCGTGCGATCACGGCGGTTCCTTTGGTTGCGGTTTCCCCGCCCATCCGGGCGGAGAGGAAGACGGCGGCCGGGGCGTGAACGACGCCCGGAAAGCCGCCGGCAGGAGCGAAATATAACATACACTATCCCGGCTTGGCAAAACGCATGGCCCGGCCGGCCTCCCTTTCCGCGCGTGCCGTCGGTTTTTCGATAAAAGAGCATGAAAAAAGGCCCCGTCCGCCGGATTCTTCGGCGGACGGGGCCCCTTGGGCCGTGTCGCGCTTAATTGCTGCGCAGGCGCTCGATGGTCGTCTTCAACTCCTGGGCCACGTGCGAGAGATCCTGCACGGCGGCGGAGGCCTGGGTCATGCCGTCCGCCGTTTCGGCCACGATCCGGCTGACATCGGCCAGGGCGTGGTTGATCTCCTCCGAGGTGGCGCTCTGCTGCTCGGCCGCCGTGGCGATGGAGGTCACGACCGAGGAGTTCGCGCCCGCCAGATCCACGATCTCGTTCAGGGCCCGGCCGGAAGCGTTGGCGAGATCGGTAGCCTCGTTGATGTTCTTCACCGCGCTGGTCACTTCATTGATGTTGGCGCGCGCGGAGCTCTGGATGGCGTTGATGTTGGCGCCCACCTCCTGGGTGGCGCTCATGGTCTTTTCCGCCAGCTTGCGCACTTCGTCCGCGACCACGGCGAAGCCGCGCCCGGCTTCTCCGGCCCGGGCGGCCTCAATGGCCGCGTTCAGGGCCAGCAGGTTGGTCTGGTCCGCGATGTCGGAGATCACGTTCATCACCCCGCCGATGCTTTCGGCCTGCTTGCCCAGTTCCTTCATGTTGTCTTGCAGACCTAAAGCAACGGTGTTCACGCCGTTGATGGCCCGGACGACCTTGTTCACGAGATCCGCGCCGTTGTCGGCTTTGCGGCGGGTTTCCTCGGTCTGTTCCGAGGCGTTGCCGGCGTTGCGGGCCACCTCGAGCACGGTGGCGTTCATCTCGTTCATGGCCGCGGCGGTCGAATCCACACGTTCGCGCTGCATGTCGGCGCCCCGGCTGACCTGCTCCACCTGAGCGGACAGTTCTTCAGACGCGGCGGCCACGCGGTCCGCGTTCTCGATGGCCTGCTTGGCCACAGCGATGATCGTACGCTCGGTATCCTTGATCTGCGTCAGATCGACGATGAACTGCAGTACGGAAGTCAGCTTGCCCTGGGCATCCTTCATGGGAATGGCCGTGTAGCGGACGTCCATACGCCGCCCGCGAGGGCAGGCGACCGTCTCGCCGCTGCTGATTTCGCCGGTTTTCACCGCGCAAACCAGTCCGCAGGTCGAGGTACCGTAATCCTCGCGGGCGAACATTTCCTCGCAGGTCTTGCCGTGGTAGTCGGAGCCGGCCAGATCCTGGGCGATTTTGTTCAGGTAGGAGGCCTTGAGATCCTTGTTCAGCATGACCATGGGCGAGGGGATGTTGTTGAAGATCATGCCCATACGCTTGAGGATGTTGTTGGTGCCCTGGAGCAGACCGGCGAACCCGCCCGAGAACTTGGCGGCGTCCGCCTGCACGTCGAGATAGCCCTGCTCGATGCGCTCTTCCACACGGTTGTACTCGGCGGCCATTTCATTGAGGATGGCGGGAATGCCCATGATCGACCGAATCATGGAGCCGATTTCCCCGCCTTCGCTGATCGTGAGTTTGGCGTCGAAGCAGCCTCGCGCCACTTCGCCGGCAAAGGCGGAAACGCGGGTCAGCACGCGCACGACCCCCATGATGATCCAGGCCGCGAACAGCAGGCCGAGCAGAACGCCGGCGCTCCCGACCGTGAGCATGAGCGACTGCGCACTGTCGTTGCCGGCCCGTGTGGCGGCGCCGACCGTATCCATAGTCTTTTGGGCGGACTCGGTATAGCCGTCAAAGAAGCCGGAGACATCAGCGGCGGTGTCGGCCAGTTGTTTTCTGGCCTGGGAGGCCTCCCGGATCGCACCGTCCAGTGCCTTGAACGCGGCGTCGTATTCCCCGACGTTCCGCATGACCTCCTGGTGGGCCTTGCGGGTCGTCTCCCGGATGATGACGGCGTCCATTTTCCGCAGGGTCGCCTCAAGGGAATGCAACAACTCCGCCGCGCGCTTGCCGTCCTCGCTTAGGTAGGTGGCATTGTACACGCGCACGGCAACGCTCAGGTTCGCAAACAGGGTGTAAACGTCGTCGACCAGGCCGAGCACGGCGTCGTTGCCGGCCTCCCTGGCTGCTGTATTGATGTCCGTGAGGGTGTTGTTCAGCTTGTCCCCGATGGGGATAAGATTATCCCGCGCGATTTTGTCGGCCTGCAACAATCTGCTTTCCACGCTCTTCGTCAGGTCCGCCATGCCGGTAATCCGTGATATTTGAGCTTCCAGATCTTTTTGCTGGGACGGATCGGGTTCGTTTTCGCGGGTTTTCTTTACCTCCTCAAGGCTTTTCGCCAGTATTTCACGCGCTTGGGAGGCGAGTTCGGGCTTCAAGGTGAGCACGAAGTTGCTCATTTCGTCCTTGGCCTCGCGCATGAGCGCATCCGCCTTGTTGCCGTGGGCTGCGGTGCGGGCCTCGCTGCGATAGTTGTTGAAATTTGTCGATGCATCGTTCAGCCGCAACCAACCAAAAACCGCCAATCCGGCTTGCAACAAAACCATGAAAAGAAATCCGGCGATGATTTTGTGTTTTGTAGTCATACAGATTCTCCGATTTTGCAGTCACTGTTGAGTTTATTGCGGCAGATATTCTCGGTTATTTTGTGTTATTTTAATTATAAGCATCAGAATAATTCTATTCATGTAGTGTATGTTATAGAAATATTCTACTTTAAAAATAGTATATTCTATAAAAATGTGTTGTCATATGTATTTTTCTCGTGCAATACATTGCTCCAGATGGCTCATTCTCATCTCACACATAGAAGAAGTTAGAAAAAAATACAAGATGAATATGGAATATTGCGGCGGTTCCCATCAAATCTTACGTGGGGGGAAATAAAAAAAGGCTCCATCCGCCGGAAGCACCGGTGGATGGAGCCTTGGGAGATACGCCCGGCTAGTTGCTGCGCAGGCGCTCGATGGTCGTCTTCAACTCCTGGGCGACCTGGGAGAGATCCTGGACGGCGGCGGAGGCCTGGGTCATACCGTCCGCCGTTTCGGCCACGATCCGACTGACATCGGCCAGAGCGTGGTTGATCTCCTCCGACGTGGCGCTCTGCTGCTCGGCCGCCGTGGCGATGGAGGTCACGACCGAGGAGTTGGCCCCGGCCAGATCCACGATTTCGTTCAGGGCTTGGCCGGAGGCGTTGGAGAGGTCCGTGGCCTCGTTGATATTCTTCACCGCGTTGGTCACTTCATTGATATTGGTACGCGCGGAGGCCTGGATGGCGTTGATGTTGGCGCCTACCTCCTGGGTGGCGCTCATGGTCTTTTCCGCCAGTTTGCGCACTTCGTCCGCGACCACGGCGAAGCCGCGCCCGGCTTCACCGGCCCGGGCCGCCTCGATGGCCGCATTCAGGGCCAGCAGGTTGGTCTGGTCCGCGATGTCGGAAATCACGTTCATGACGCCGCCGATGCTCTCGGCCTGCTTGCCCAGTTCCGTCATATTCTCTTGCAGGCCCAAGGCAACGGTGTTCACGCCGTTGATCGCCCGGACGACCTTGTTCACGAGATCCGCGCCGTTGTCGGCCTTGCGGCGGGTTTCCTCTGTCTGTTCCGAGGCGTTGCCCGCGTTGCGGGCCACTTCAAGCACGGTGGCGTTCATCTCGTTCATGGCCGCGGCGGTCGAATCCACACGCTCGCGTTGCATGTCGGCGCCCCGGCTGACCTGCTCCACCTGGGCGGAGAGCTCTTCCGAAGCGGCGGCCACGCGGTCCGCGTTTTCAAGGGCTTGTTTGGCCACGGCCACGATGGTCCGCTCGGTGTCCTTGATCTGCGTGAGATCGATAATAAGCTGCAACACCGAGGCCAGCTTGCCCTGGGCGTCCGTCATGGGGATGGCGGTGTAGCGGACATCCATGCGCCGCCCTCTGGGGTGGGCGACCGTTTCGCCGGTATGGTTTTTCCCGTCTCTGACCGCGTTTGTCAGGGCGCAGGCGGAGGTGCCGAAATCTTCACGGCCGAACATTTGCTCACACGTTTTGCCCGCAAAGTCGGTGCCGGCCAGATCCTGGGCCGCCTTGTTCAGGTATGCGGCCTGCAGATCCCTGGTCAGTACGACGATGGGCGAGGGCAGGCTGTTGAAGATAAGGCCCATGCGCTTCAGGATGGTGTTGGTGCCCTGCAACAGGCCCGCAAACCCGCCGGAAAATTTGGCGGCGTCCGCCTGGACGTCGAGGAAGCCCTGCTCAATACGTTCTTCCACCCGGTTGTATTCGGCGGCCATGTCGTTGAGAGTGGCGGGAATGCCCATGATTGACCGGACCATCAGGCCGATTTCCCCGCCTTCACCGATCGCGAGCTTGGCGTCGAAATTGCCCCGGGCAACCTCGCCCGCGAAGGTGGAAACCTGGGTCAGCACACGCGTGACGCCCAGGACAATCAAGGCCGCAAACAGCAGACCGAGAAGGACGCCGACGCCCCCGACCGTGAGCATGAGCGACTGCGCGCCGTCGTTGCTCTCGCGCGTGGCGGCGCCCACCTTGTCCATATTTTTTTGCGCGGTCTCGGTGTAGCCGTCGAAAAAGCCGGAAATGTCCGCGGCGGTATCGGTCAGTTGTTTTCTGGTCTGGATGGCCGCCCGGATCGTGGTGTCCAGTTCCTTGAACGCGTTGCTGAACGCCTCGGCGTTCGCGGCCAGCCCCTGGTATGCCCGCCGGGTTGTATCCATAACGATGGCGGCATCCATTTTACGCATGAGCTCGCTGAAGGACTGCGTCAGTTCGGCGGCGCGTTTGCCGTCCTCGGGCTGGTACGTTGCGTTGTATATGCGCACGGCGACGTTCAGATCCATGAGCACGGAGTATGCGTCGTCAACCAGGCCGAGCACGGTGCCGTTGTTGGACTCCCTGGCCGCGGCGTTGATCTCCGTAAGGTTGTTGTTCAACGCAACGCCGATGGGAATGCTCTTTTCCCGTACGATTTTATCCGCGTGCAGCAGGCTGTTTTCCAGGCTCTTCGTCAATTCCGCCATGCCGGAGAGCCGGGCCGCTTGGGCGTCCAGAGCCTTCTGCTGCGTGGGGTCGTGCTCGCTCTCTCGGGTGGCGCCGACAGCCTCGATACTTTTCGCCAGCATCTCGCGCGCTTGGGAGGCCAGAGCCGGGTTCAGGCTGAGCACGAAGTTGCTCATTTCATCCTTGGCTTCGCGCATAAGCGCATCCGCCCTATTGCCGTTGGCTGCGGTGCGGGCTTCCGCACGGTAACCGTTAAAGTTGGTTGAGGCGTCGTTCAGCCGCAACCAGCCGAAAGCGGCCAGCCCCGCCTGCAGCAGAACCATGAAAAGAAACCCGGCGATAATCTTATGTTTTGTGGTCATACGGCTCTCCAAGCACAGGGGTTGCGATGATGGGGGCAGGCGCGCCTGCGTCGCCTGTAGGATCATCTATCGGCGATTTTCACGTTTTATATATGCCGCCGGGGTTATTTTTGAAGTATATCAGAATACTTTTTTCAAAAAGCACTGAAGCATGGGCACCCCTTCAGCCTCGTCTTCATCGGCTCCTGCATCCCATGTATTCATTTAAGCATAGAGGAAGTCTCGCGGAAATACAAGATGCGAGAATGCCAATCACTGCGGGCGTAACTCACATTTTATACTGTTTATTTTTGTATTTTCGACATGCTCGATATGGAGAAAGCCTTACCGGAAAAATTTGGACATCTATTTTTTATTGCTCGGCATTGATAAGAGCGACGTCTCTTTCCAGCGTCGAGCGGCATGTTGCGGGAGCGACGCGAATGGGGAAAGGAATAAGAGATTCAGATTATAATCCGCCCGCTCACCGGAGTGGACGGGCGGAAGTCATCCTTGCCGATATACGGCTTATGCGTGGGCGATATCGTCGAGGTTCCGCGCCCGCTCTTCTTTACTCCACCGCGCACAGAACGAGGGTTTCCCGCTCTTGATTTGCTTCACACAGTTGTTGCATTGGACACAGGCGCGAATCTCTCCCAGCGCCCGGCCGCCGGCTTTGCGAATCCAGTCCACGTCGGCGAACAGAACCCTGGCAAGGCCGATGAGGTCGGCGGCTCCTTCCGCGACCAGCTTTTCGCAGTTCGCGGGCGTTTGCAAATGCCCGGCGGCGATGACCGCCACAGTGGGGACGGCCCGCTTGATGGCGGCCGCTTCTCCGGCCATGAACATTTCAGGAGCTTTGCCCTGCATTTCGGGCAGCGCATAACACTCGTGCGTGCCCGAGGCCACGGAAAGGTACATCGGGTCGAGAGTTTCCGTCAGTTTCCGGGCGAATGCGGCGGACTCTTCCAAAGCCAGGCCGCCCGGAATATACTCCAGCGGCATGAACCTGTACCCCACGGGGTAGTCCCCGCCGACAGCCCCACGAACCGCCGCGGCCACTTCCAGGGGGAAGCGCATTCTGTTTTCCGGGCTGCCGCCGAACTCGTCCGTGCGGACGTTGGTGCGGGGCGAGATGAAAGACGCCAGGAGATAACCCGTTGCGCCGTGCAGTTCCACACCGTCGAAGCCGGCTTCTTTCATGCGTTTCGCGGCCAGAGCGAAGTCGGCCGTAATCTTCCGCATGTCGCCGAGGGTCAGTTCACGCACCGGCCGCCCGAAAACATCCACCGGGGAAGGGCCGACCGCCTCCGCAGCGGCGAACCGCCCACTGTGAACAAGCTGAATGACCGCCTTGCTCCCTTTTCCCTGAATGGCGGAAGCGAGCCTGCCCAGGCCGGCCAACGTCGTGTCGGTCACTTGCGGGCATATCCCGGAAGCGCCCTCCGGGCTGATGCCGGTGGCCTCCACAATGGTCATGCCCGCCCCGGAATCGGCCGTGCGCTCATAATACGCGAGCAGGCGGGGGGTGACGGCGCCTTCACCCGTGGCGTAAGCGGTCTGGAAGGGAAGAGCGACAATCCGGTTACGCAGCGCGACATTCCCCACCGTGATCGGCGAAAAGATTTGTTCCATAGGTTCTTCTCCTGGACGAGTGCGTATCGCGCGAGCCTTCACCAAACCCCGCGAATGGTCAAGAGCAGTGTGACGGATATCGGAATCCACGGGAAGATGCCGGCCTCATCGCCGTGCGCTCTTTTCCCCGGCTACAAAAAAACCCCCTTGCGACAGGGGGTTTTTTTGTAGTCTGAAAAGCGGCGGAATTACACGCAGCCGGTGGGCTTGGGAAGGCCGGCCATTTTGCAGGCGCCTTTGCCCGGGCCGGAGGGGAAGAGTTCGTAAACTTCCTTCAGCTTGAAACCGGTATTCTTGGAGAGGATACGCACCATGGGGGCGATGCCGTTCTTTTTGTAGTAATCCTGCAGGAAGTCGAGAATCTTCTGGTGGTCGGGCGTGATGTCGGTGATGCCTTCGGAATCCTTCACATAATCCATCCACTCGGGGCTCCAATCATCGAAGCGCAGCAGGAAACCGTCTTCATCCACCTCGAAGCTTTTACCCTTGTAGCTAACTTCAGCCATTGCGTCCTCCTTGGACTCTTCAGTGTGATCTCGGCCTTTATGCGAAAGAATTTTCGCGCCTAATCGAAGCGGCGCAAACACCGCCTTCAATCAAAATTCTTTTCTCGGCATCCATTCCCGGAACCCGGAAAATAAGAAAACCCTTTCTCAAAAAGCTATGATGCGGGACTCTACTCCAAACCGGTAGAAAATTCAAGCTGGAGGTTGGAGATTTCTCCGCCCCGCGCCGGCGGCGCGAGCGGGTTATCTGCCCGCCTCTTTTTTTAAAGCGGGTTCCCAATATACCAGGGGAAACCCGGCCTTCATTTGTTCCACGACCTTGGCTTCGGCCGCCGGCTCCAGGGGGCGCAGGCGGATGTACACCCGGCGCGAGCCGGCCTGCTCATCCCTGAGGGAGGTCAGCACGGAAACCACACCCGCGTCGAGGGCGCGCAGACCGTCGAGAATGGGGCGTAGACTGCCGGGAGTGTTGGGAATCTCAAAGGCCAGCTGGATGCCGCCGCTGTCCGCGCCGGTGATGTCCACCAGCACCCGGAAGATATCGCTGTCGGTGATGATCCCGGCCACGCGCCCGGCGTCGTCCACAACCGGCACGCCGCCGATTTTTTTGTCCATCATCAGCCGAGCGATGCCCTCAACCGAGTCCGTCCCTTTGGCGCAGACGGGCTTTTTGCTCATCACGTCCTTGGTTTTCAGCTCGGAGAGCAGGTAATACAACTCGTGCATTTCCAGGGTCGTGGCCTTGGAGGGAGAGGCGCTGCGGATGTCGCGGTCGGTGATGATCCCGACGATGCGGCCGTCCTCATCCACCACCGGGAGCCTGCCCACGCGCTTTTCCTTCATCAGGCGCGAGGCCTTCATAATGGAGATGTCCGGGGTGATGGTCACCACATCTTTGGTCATCCATTCCTGAACCAGCATACACAACCTCCCTCATCTCTCGAGCAATTTCATGTTGAAATTGTTCACAACCGTCAACAGCGACGAACGAGCGGCGCCCCACAGAGGAAAAAGCTCTCTGGCTTTGGCCGCGGAAAGGGAGTATAGAGCGTTTGCCCGGATGAAACAACCCCCCGACCGGCCGGGGCCTGGAGCTTCCTATGCCTTCCGACAAACTGCGCCGCATCACTATGGGCGTGCCCTGGAACATCTTTCTTCTCACCGTCAGCGCCTTCATGTCCTCGTTCGCCCTGGTCTGCATCGCCAAGCCGCACGGGTTCGTTTCCGGCGGTCTGTACGGCACGGCCATGCTCATCGAATACGGCACCGGCACCTTGAGCATCGCCGTCTGGTACGCCCTGTTCAATATTCCGGTGCTTTTCGCCGGCTGGCGTTTTCTGAGCCGGCGGTTCATGCTGTATACCATTTACTGCATCGTCATGACCACCGTGTTCACCCAGTTCATGCCCTTCACCAATGCGGGCATCGCCGATCGGACCCTGGCCGCCGTGGCCACGGGCGTGCTTTGCGGCGCGGGTTCGGGCATCGCGGTGCGCTCGCTCGGCAGTGACGGCGGGCTGAACATCATTTCGCTGATCCTGAACCACAAGTTCGGCACCCAGGTAGGCACCCTGAACACGGGCTACAACGTGCTGCTCTTTCTTTGCGCCCTGCCGCTCATCGGTGTGGACAACGTGCTCTACTCCATGATCATTACCTACCTGACCTCGTCGCTCATGAACTACTTCATGGGCCTGTTCAGCGAGCGCAAGATGGTCCTGATCGTTTCCGACCGGTTTCGCGAAATCGGGGAAAGCATCCTGCGCCACCTCGGCCGGGGCTGTACCGTGCTGCACGGCGAGGGAGCCTATACCCGCACCCCGCGCGAGGTCGTGATGACCGTGGTCTACAATATCCAATTGAAACGCTTGGAAGAGTTGGTGTACAATGAAGACCCCAACGCCTTCATGATCATTGAGAACACCCATCTGGTGCTGGGGAAAGGGTTTTCGCAACGGCGCACCTACTGACGGGAGGCTCTCGTGAAAACGTTTCTCGCCGCGATACTCCTCAGTCTTGTCCTGGCCGGCTGCGCGGGACGCCCGGCCACGCGCACCGAGGCCATCCTGACCCAGATCTCCGACCTGACCGCGGCCAGGCAGATTTTCGGCCCGCCCACGGCCGAGAATCCCCTGGACGGCGGGCAGGTCCGCGCCGTCTGGGACTTTTCCCGCGTGTTCAACGCCCCGGCCAGGACCGTGGAGCGCGACGTGATCGTGGGCTACGACCACGACGGGTACCCCGTGTTCCGTACGGTGAGCGTCTACATGCCGCCCCACGGGGAATTCCAGAACTGCCGCATCGACGTCGTGGCCGGCCCCGACGGCCGGATTCTCCATGCCTCGTCCCAGGGCAACAGTTGCGACCTGCTCCTGACCCCGCAGGGCCGTGAGGCGATCTTCGGGGCGAAGCCGCGGGAAAGCGGACGCCCGTGACGCCGGCGCAGCCCCGGTCAGTGGGCGGGGCAGGCGCATTTCAATCTTGGGTTCTTTTTATGGAGGTGGTCGCGGCGTGGGGCTCTCGGGTGGTGGGGGGAGCGCCGGTCGCGGCGGGTGAAGTTTGTTGTGCCTTGAAGTTCTGTTGCACCCTCCGGGGGCCAAGAGGAACCACGCGGCCCCTCTTGGGAATCTCGCGCGCCGGGGGCTCCGCCCCTGGACCCCAAGAATTTGTGACACGGACGGCAAGATCGATGCGATCCCCTCCCATGAGCGCTTCTTGGCGGCAGGGCTGAACCCTACGGAGCTTTCCCCGTCCCTTCGGGCCGGTGAGGATCTCCTCCGGGGCTGCGAGAGCCTCCTCGCCCTGCCTGAATGCCGGCTCGCGCTCCCGCGTCACTGAGAAACTTTTGAGGTTCCGGTAGAGTTGGAGGGGGCGATGTATAGAGGAACGAAAACAAGACTCTCAAGATTTTAGACGCTCCGCCCTGGCCGGGGCGGTGGTCCGCTTGTCTCCCGAACGGCATTGCGCTATGGTTTCGCCCTGCCGGAGTACCGGCGATTTCCTTTTTCCGGAGAGCCTCCCATGCTGCACAGACCCCGTCTGCTCACCCCCGGCCCCACGCCGCTGCCCGAACGGGTTCGCCTGGCCATGGCCTCGGATATGATCCATCATCGCAAACCGGCCTTCAAAGCTCTGTTCGGCAGGGTGCAGGAAGGGTTGCGCGAACTGTTCGGCACCTCGCAGCTTGTGCTGCCCCTGGCCGCTTCCGGCACCGGGGCCATGACGGCCGCCGTGGCGAACCTGTTCGCGCCCAAAGAAAAAGTCTTGATTGTGGAAGGCGGCAAGTTCGCCCAGCGCTGGACGGAAATCGCCCAGGCCCAGAGCGTGGAGACCGTCATCCTGAGTGTGGAGTGGGGCAAGGCCCTGGACCCGGCCGACCTCGCCCAGGCCCTGGACGCCGACCCCGCCATCCGGGGTGTGCTCATCCAGCTTTCCGAAACATCCACCACGGTGCAGCACCCCGTGGAGCAGGCCGCCGCGATTACCCGCAAGCGGGACATTCTGCTGGTTGTGGACGGTATTTCCGGCGTGGGCATCACCCCTTGCCCTATGGACGCCTGGGGCGTGGATTGCCTGGTCACCGGCGCCCAGAAGGGCCTGATGCTGCCTCCCGGCCTGGCCCTTGTCGCCTTGTCCGAGCGGGCCTGGAAAAAGGCTGAAAGCCTGCCTCTCGCCAACTTCTATTTCAATCTGCCCGCCGAACGGCGGAACGCCGAGAAAAACCAGACCGCCTTCACCCCGGCCATCAGCCTGATCGTCGGCCTGGCCGAGACCCTGGAGATGTTCCGGGAGTTTGGCCTGAATAATATTTACCGCAAGCAGTGGGCCCTGGCCCGCATGGTCCGGGCGGGCGTGTCCGCTCTGGGCCTGGGTTTGTTCGCGCCCACGGATTTCGCCTGGGGTGTGACCGGCGTACTTCTGCCTGAAGGCGTCCCGGCTTCGGCTCTGCTGTCCCGCGCGGCCGAGCGCTATGGGGTGATTATGGCCGCCGGGCAGGACCACCTGAAAGAGCGGATGATCCGCATCGGCCACATGGGCTGGGTGGACTACGCCGACATGCTGGCCGGCCTGGCCGCCCTGGCCGGTTCCTTTCAAGACTGCGGCGGCTATCTGGGCACGCGCAATTACCTGGAGCAAGCCCAGGAGGCTTACCAGGCCGCCCTGGATCAGGGTTTTTGACGCACCGCGCGGGAGGCTTGCCGCGCACTCTTTCGACACTCCGCAGGAGGCACCAATGAGCGATACCCCCGAACAGGACACCCGGCCTGAAAATCCGGCCGAACAAGCCGAAGCCGCCGAGACCGCCGCATCCGATGCGCGTCCGGCCCTGCTGCCCAAACCGACCTTTTCGACCTTTGTCCTTTCCATGGCTTCCTCGGCCCTGGTGCAGCTCGGCGAGGTGCCGGACCCGTCAACAGGCGGGACGAATCCGAACATCCCGGCCGCCAAACACACCATCGACCTGCTCTCCATGTTGCAGGAGAAAATCGAGAAAGGCCTGGACGACGACGAGAAGCGCCTGCTCGAAGGGCTTCTCTACGAACTGCGCATGAAGTACGTGCTGAAAAAATAGACATTGTCCAGGCGGGCCTTTCCCACTCCCCCCTGCTGTGAGGATTCCCCATGAGCGCCAAGAAGATACGCGTGGGCCTGGTGGGCGTTACCGGCTACACCGGCATGGAACTGACCCGGATTCTGGCCCTGCATCCCCACATGGAACTGGTCCGGGCTACCTCGCGCAAAGAGGCCGGTCTGCGCCTGGACTCCCTGTATCCCTCCCTGCGCGGCTTCACCCCCGGCGAGCTGATCATCACCGAACCCGACCCGGCCGACCTGGTCGGCGCCTGTGAGGTGGTCTTCCTGGCCATTCCGCACGGCGCGGCCATGGAAACCGCCGGGGCCCTTCTGGAAGCGGGCTGCAAGGTGGTGGATCTTTCGGCCGACTTCCGCCTGCGCGACGCGGCCGTATACTCCCAGTGGTACAAGGTGGAGCACTCCCGGCCGAAGGAACTGGCCGAAGCGGTTTACGGCCTGCCGGAACTGTACGCCGAGGACATGAAAAAAGCCCGGCTCATCGCCAACCCCGGCTGTTACCCCACGGCCTCGATCCTGGCCCTGCACCCGGCCCTCAAAGCCGGCCTGATCGAGGCGGAAGGGCTGGTCATCGATGCCAAGTCCGGGGCTACCGGCGCGGGGCGGGGCGCTTCGGTGCCGACCCTGTTTTGCGAAGTGGCCGACTCGTTCAAGGCTTACGGTTTGGCCTCGCACCGGCATACCCCGGAAATCGAGCAGGAACTGTCCCTGGCCGCCGGGCGGCCCCTGACGCTCTCCTTTAATCCGCACCTGCTGCCGATCAACCGGGGCATCCTGGCGACGATCTACGCCACCCTGAAAATCGACGCCCCCCTGGAAGAAATCCACGGCCTATACGAGCGGACTTACGCGCCGCATCCCTTTGTCCGGGTGCTGCCCCCGGGCGAGCTGCCTCTGTTGCGCTCGGTGCGCGGCACCATGTTCTGCGACATCGGCCTGGTCAAGGATCCGCGTACCAACCGACTGATCCTTGTCTCCTGCATCGACAACCTTTGTCGGGGCGCTTCCGGGCAGGCGGTGGCCGGGGCCAACCTCATGTGCGGCCTGCCCCTGGACTCGGGTCTGCGGTTCGCGCCGTTGGTACCATAACGCGCCGTCCCTCGACGGAGCGCGAGAAGAACGAAAAAAGGGGCCTCGGCCCCTTTTTTCGTGCGGCCTGGGGCAAGCCCTAAACCGTGGTGTCCAGACGCGTGCCGATGCCTTTGTCGGCATAGGCCGCGCTGAGCACGTCTTTCTGCAAGGCGTAATCAGCATTAACCGTTTGGGTCAGTCCGTTCGTGCCGGTGTTCAGGCGATCGAGCGTCTTGGTGATCACGGACGCTCCAAGCGTCTGCTGGTCCATTGCTCCGCGCAGGGTTGCGCTTGCAACTGCTGTTTCCATACTCCCCTCCATGCGGTCGAATATAACCGTTCATCGACACTTATCGGCGGCAAAAGGGAATACTTAAGAGGAACGTTCAAAGATTTTTTTCCATGATTTCAGCGGGCAGCCGGCCCCGGAGCATTTGGAAGCATTCCGGCCCGCGCCTGAGAGAAATCCCTCATTTGCGCAAGCCGGAATGCGGCGGCACGGCGGAAGATTCGTTCCCTCGCCAAGCGTGATTGAGGCCAACCAAAAATTTCTTCTTTCCGAGCCCTGAATGCAAAACGGCGCGTCCTCATCAGCAGACGCGCCGTTTCACCATATGGGGGGCGCAGGGGGCTTCAAACCCCCTGCCCGCCGGAGGCGTCTTCTCTTTTCTTCCTCTTCCTCCTACCCCTTCAGCACCGCGCCGGTCGCGGCGGAGGTGACCTGTTGCCTGTAGCGGCGCAGGAAGGGGGAATCCAGGGGCTTTTCCACGGGCTTGAACCTTCCCCGGCGCGTGGCCAGGACAGCCTCGTCCACCAGGAGATTGAGCGTGCGGTTGGGGATATCGATGAAGATCCGGTCGCCTTCCTCCACCAGGGCGATGGGCCCGCCTTCGGCCGCCTCGGGGGACACGTGGCCGATGGAGGCCCCGCGCGAACCGCCGGAGAACCGGCCGTCGGTGATCAGGGCCACATCGCCGTCCAGGCCCATGCCCGCGATGGCCGAGGTGGGCGTGAGCATCTCGCGCATACCGGGGCCGCCCTTGGGGCCTTCGTAGCGCACCACGACCGCGTCGCCGGCCTTGATGGCCCCGCCAAGGATGGCCGCGACCGCGTCTTCTTCGGAATTATACACGCGGGCCGTGACCTCGCGGGTCATCATCGAGGGCAGCACGGCGAACTGCTTGACCACCGCGCCCTCCGGGGCGAGGCTTCCCTTGAGGATGGCGATGCCGCCCTCCTTGGAATGCGGCGCGGCCACGGGCCGGATGATTTCCGGATCGCGGTTCGCGGCCTTGAGGGCCGTCAGGTTCTCCGCCAGGGTTGCGCCGGTGACGGTCAATACGGAGCCGTCCAGAAGCCCGGCCCCGAGCAACTCGGACATAACCGCCGGGATGCCCCCGGCCCGGTGCAGGTCTTCAATATGGTGCGGCCCGGCCGGGGAGAGCTTGCACAGGTTGGGGGTCACGCGGCTGACCTCGTCGAAAATCTCGAGGGAAAGCGGCAACCCGGCCTCGGCGAACACGGCCGGCAGGTGCAGCACCGTGTTGGAAGAACCGCCCAGAGCCATGTCCACGGCCACGGCGTTTTTGACCGCAGCGGCGGTGACGATGTCGCGCGGGCGGATGCCCTTGGCGTACAGGTCCATCACGGCCATGCCGGCCTCTTTGGCCAGACGGACGCGTCCCGCGTGCACGGCCGGCACGGTGCCGTTGCCGGGCAGGGCCAGGCCCACGGCTTCCGACAGACAGTTCATGGAGTTGGCCGTGAACATGCCGGCGCAGGAGCCGCAACCGGGGCAGGCGTTTTCGGTCAGGTCTTCCAACTCGCTCTCGGAGATGGCCCCGACCCGGGCCTTGCCCACGCCTTCAAACACGGTGATCAGGTCCGAGCGTTTGCCGGCGAATTCCCGGCCGGCCAGCATGGGGCCGCCGCTGATCAGCACCGAAGGCACGTTCAGGCGCAGCATGGCCATGAGCATACCGGGCACGCACTTGTCGCAGTTGGGGATAAAGACCATTGCATCGAACGGGTGGGCCGTGGCCATGATCTCGATGGAGTCCGCGATGATTTCCCGGCTGGGCAGCGAGAAGCGCATACCCGCGTGGTTCATGGCCAGGCCGTCGCACACCGCGATGGCCGGGAACTCCAAGGGCGTGCCGCCGGCCATGCGTACCCCGGCCTTGACCGCCTCGGCCAGTTTGCCCAGGTGCAGGTGGCCGGGCACGACCTCGTTGGCCGCGTTGACCACGCCCACCAGGGGGCGCTCCATCTCGTGCCGGGTCAGGCCCAGGGCGTACAACAGGGAACGGTGCGGAGCCTTTTCCGGCCCGCCGGTCATGCGCGTGCTGCGATTGGGTTTCATGGGAATATCTCTTTTTTTAGATGGTTGGGTTTGCCTCCGGCGGGCAGGGCTCCGCCCCGCACTCGCCAGGGGCTCTGCCCCTGGACCCCGGCAGGGGAAATGATTTCCCCTGCACCCCTCATGGGGTGAGACGATGGATTTGAAGGCGTACAAACGTTGTGCCGTCACGAGACTTCCGAAGAGGAAGATTTTCTACGGCCTTAACGGCGCGTGGTATCGCATCGGGGCCATGCGCGTCACCATCGCATTCCGGCTGGGTCCAACTCGCCTGTTCGTCCCGGCAAGGGCCGGAATGCCTGCAAATGCTCCGGGAGCCCGGCAACCCGCTCAAATAACATGGGAACCATTACCCCTGCCGGCCGGAGGCATCAAACCCCCTTCCCGGCTAATCCCTGACCGCCGTCCAGGCGGCGACCACGCCCATGACGGTGGGCACCAGCACCAGGGCCAGGGCGGTCTCCCAGGAGAGAAAGCGGATTTCCATGAGCAGGGGCGGAAAATTCAGCACGTCGCGCACCTGCATGTGGACCAGACGCAACAGCACCAGGGCCGAACCGCCGCCGAGCAGACCCTGGAGCGCCCCGCCCACGGCCAGGGGCAGCCGGATATACCAGTTGCGCGCCCCGACAAGCTGGAGAATATCTATTTCCTGGGAGCGGGCCAGCAGGGAAAGACGGATGGTGTTGCCCACCACCAGCCCCAGGACCAGGGCCAGGAAAGCCACGGACGGCCACATGACGTAGCGGCTGATTTTGCGCCAGGCCTGGCCCAACTCGTCCCGCAGGGGAGTGGCCGCGACGCGCTCCACCCCGGCGAGATTCCGGAAATAGTCGGTGGTCTCGGCGAGCCAGCGCTCAATGTCGGTCTCGCGTGGGGCGAAAACAACCAGGGCCGTGGCCGGCAACGGGTTTTTCGCGGCCAGGAACGGGAAGGCCTTTTCCGGGTCGTCCTTGCGCCCCAGGCGTCGGCCGAGTTCCTGCAGGGCTTCCTTGGGGTCGAAGGTGCGCAGGTTGGAAAAACCGGGCAGGAGGTGAAAATCGCGCCATTGCTCCTCGATCATCTCCTGGGAGGTTCCGGGCCGCCAGTAGACCTGGAAGGCCGTTTCGCCCCTGGTGGTGCCGAGTTGGTAGTTGAGGGTCGTCAGGGCCATCAGGAACAGGCCGGAAAGAAAGGCCACCAGGGTCACGGCCGCGAGGGTGAAAATCTGGGCCCAGGGGTTCAAGGCCAGATCGCGAACCCCCTGGCGGGCAAGGCGGAGGACGGTGCGGCTCATACGCGCCTCCGCTGCGGGGCCTCAAGGGCGAGGCTCGGCAGGCCCTCTTCGTCCGGGTGTCGGAAAATGGCCGCGCCGGGCCAATTGGCGCGGACGATCATGCCGTCTTCCAGGCGCATGATTTTGGCGCCGGGGTGGCGCTTCATCAGCTCCGCGCTGTGGGTGGCGAAGATAACCGTGGCGCCGTAGGCCTGGAACTGTTTGAACAACTCCAGCAGGCGCAGGGAAAGATCCGGGTCGAGGTTGCCCGTGGGCTCGTCCGCAAGCAGAACTTTGGGGTTCATCACAAAGGCCCTGGCAATGGCCGTGCGCTGCTGCTCGCCGCCGGAAAGCTCCCCGCAGGGAATCTCCAGGCGGGCCTCAAGGCCGAGAGCCCGGACAACGGCCCGGACCCGGCGCTCGATGTGCTGCCGGGAGAGCCCGCCCACTTCCAGGGGCAGGGCGATGTTTTCCGCCACGGTGCGCTGGGGCAGGATTTTGAAGTCCTGAAATACCACGCCCACCTGCCTGCGCAGCAGGGCCATATTTTTGGGCGTCAGCGCGCATAAATCCATGCCGGCGACTTCGGCCTCGCCCCGTTGCAGGGGCAGGCCGGCGAACAACAGGCGCAGCAGGGTGGTTTTGCCCGCGCCCGAGGGGCCGGAGAGGAACAGGAAGTCCCCCTTTTCCAGGGAAAAGGAGCAATCCTTCAAAGCCCAATGCGGGCCGAAGCAGTGAGACACGTGGCGCAGGCGGATCATGGCTGAACAGCGACTATACGGAAGCCCGTCGGAGAAAACAAGGGACTTCCGAGAGCGGGTTCCCCGTCGCGCTTTTCAGGCGTCCCGACGCTTGCCGTTTCTCCTTCTTCCGAGCCGTTACACACGGAGATGCTCACTCTCTTTACAAGTAAACCGCTCTCTCGTATCTTGCGCCGCATGAGCGACCACAGCGCCCCGCGCATCACCCTGATCATCCCGGTTTACAACGAGGAGCCCAATATCCCGGCCCTGTACCGGGAACTCGTCCAGGCCATGCGGGATCTCCCCTGGGAGGTTCTTTTCGTGGATGACGGCAGCACGGACTCCGGCCTCAGCCTGCTGCGCAAGCTGGCGGATGAGGACAAGCGGGTGCGCTTCATCAGCTTCGCGGAAAACCGGGGCCAGTCCGCGGCCTTTGCGGCCGGCTTCGCCGAGGCCGAGGGCGAAATCCTGGTCACCCTGGACGCGGATCTGCAAAACGACCCGGCCGACATCCCCCGAATGCTCGAGACTTACGAGCAGGGTTGGGACATGGTCATCGGCCGAAGGGCTCAACGCCGCGACACCGCCCTGAAGCGGTATGCCTCGCGCTTCGCCAACGCCGTGCGCAATTCCCTGACCAACGAGAACATCACCGACACGGGCTGTTCGCTCAAAATCATGCGCGCCTCCATGACCAAAAAACTGGCCATGTTCAGGGGAATGCACCGCTTTTTGCCCACCCTGATGAAACTGGAAGGGGCCCGGATCGCCGAGGTGGACGTCAACCACCGGCCCCGCCTGCACGGCGTTTCCAAATACGGCATTTGGGACAGGGCCTGGTCCGGCTTCTGCGATCTGCTGGCCGTGCGCTGGATGCAGCGCCGTCACCTTTCCTGGCGGATTCGGGAACGCCGCTGAATGGCGACCCCCGGCAGTAGGCTGCGGCGTTCCACCCTCAAGGGCGCGGCGATTCTCGTCTCCTTGATCTGCCTTGTGGGTGTCGCCCATTTTTTTGACCTGGAATCCATCACCGACCCGGATTGGGTCGAGTTGCACTTGCGCCAAGGCCCCACAGGGATTCTCCTGTTCATGGCCCTCGCCGCGTTCGCTTCCGCCGCCGGAGCGCCGCGCCAGGCCCTGGCGGCTTTGGGTGGCTATGCCTTCGGGGCGCTCTGGGGGTGTGTGCTGGTCGGCCTGGCCCTGCCCCTTGGCTGTGCCCTGGGGTTCTGGTACGCCCGGCTCTTGGGGCGTTCCTCCCTGCAACGCCGTTTCGGCCCGCGCATCGCCCGGCTGGAGGCTTTCCTCGCCCACAGCCCCTTCGCCATGACCGTGGCGATACGTTTTCTTCCCGTGGGTCATAACGCTTTGACCAATATGCTTGCGGGCATCACCCATATTCCTTTCGCGCCTTTTTTTCTGGGCTCGGCTGTAGGCTATCTGCCTCAGAGCATCATTTTCTGCCTGCTGGGCAGTGGCCTGCGGGTGGATCCGCTCTGGCGGACGGCTGCGGCGTGTGTATTGTTTGTGGTTTCCACTCTGATCGGCATGTGGCTTTATGGCCGCTATCGCCGGGATTTAAGCGAGGAGGAGGGATGATTGCCGGTAACGCGGAGGGGCCGCTGCGTGGTGCCCGCCCCCTCTTGAAAAAGACCGGCAGGTAGTTTCCCCTGGCTCGTAACGACCGGTTCACGCGTGCTCCCGACAGAAAAACCAGAGGCAATCCCGCTCGCCGGAGTGATGCGGCAGAAACGCCGGGGAATGCCGGACCCGCAATTCGCCCCCCATGAAAGAGTTGCCTTTTTATGCGCTCCCCATTCGTGCCCGAATCGGAAGCGATATGACTTTTCCATATTCAAGCTCCGCTGCGAGATACGTGAGCTTTTCTTCCACTGACGCGAAGTTGGCCGAGGCCCGGCCTTTGCGGCCGGCTGCCGCAGACAGGCCTTGCAAGGTGACGCCTGTGTACGCGAACGTCTCGTCCTCATCAGGACAATGCTGAGAAACAAAGAGCGGTTGGTTCCAAAGACGGCGTAACCACTTGACGGCTGATACCGTTGCCGGATTTTCGCGGAGTTTTTCAGGTTCCAGTATGGCCGGGAGGCCCGGGTGGAAGTGGCCCCGCGCGGCCCCCCTTTACCCCTCCCCCCGAAGGGGGGTACACTGTCCCTATGAAAAAAGCCGCACCTATCCGCCCCATACGTTTGTTGCCCCCAGCCCTGCGCAACCAGATCGCCGCCGGTGAAGTCGTCGACCGGCCCGCCGGAGTTCTTAAGGAATTGGTGGAAAACAGTCTGGACGCCGGGGCCACGGATATCGCCGTCAACCTGGATGACGGCGGTGTGCGCCTGCTCTCCGTTCGCGATAACGGCTACGGCATCCCGGCCGGCGACCTGAAGCAGGCCGTGACCCGCCACGCCACCAGCAAGCTCACAACGTTTGAAGATCTTTTGCGCGTAGCCCACTATGGGTTTCGCGGCGAAGCCCTGCCGAGCATCGCCTCGGTGGCCGACCTGACCGGGACCAGCGCCTTTGCCGGCGAAGGCGGCGGCACGAGCGAGGCCGCTTTCATCCGGGTCCGCTTCGCCGAAGTCGCCGGGCAGGGGCCGGCCGCCCTGACCAGGGGTACCCTGGTCGAGGTGCGGGAACTGTTCGGCAACGTGCCGGCCCGCCTGAAATTTTTGAAGAGCCCGGCCACGGAGCTCAAGCGCTGCCGCGAGATTCTCGTGCGTCTGGCCCTGCCCAACTGCGACGTGGCCTTCAGCCTGACCGCCGGTGGGCGCGAGGTTCTGCGCCTGCACGCCGGGGAAACCCTGGCCGACCGCCTGGCCGGGGCCCTGCAGGATTCCTCGGTACGCGACCTGCTGCCGTTTGACGCGACCCGGCATGAGATTCGGGTGCGCGGTCTGGCCTCGCCGCCGGCCCTGGCCCAGGTGCGCGGCGACCGTGTCTGGCTGTATGTGAACGACCGCCCCGTGAACGACCGCCTGCTCTTGCGGGCCGTGCGCGAAGCGTACAAAGGCAGGCTCACGGGCCGGGAATTCCCGCAGGTGGCGCTGTTTCTCGATATCGATCCGGCCGAGGTGGACGTCAACGTGCACCCGGCCAAGAACGAAGTCCGGTTTCGGGACGAAAAAGCCGTGTTCGGCGCGGTCTTGCGGGGAGTGGAAAGCGCCCTGACCGAGGCCGGCCCCCTGTTCTCCCTCCCGGCGGAAGGGCCGGAGCCCCTGTTCCGGCCCGAGGGCGGAGAGGTTGCCCCCACCCTGCCGCCGCTGTTCGCGGCCCCGCGTCCGCTGAGTCTTCCTGAGCAGGAGCCGCGCGAGGCTCGCCCTCAAGGATTTTGGGGCAGCCTGGACCGTCCCCGGATTCTGAATCCGCCCCCGGCCGAGCCGGAAGATGAGCAAGAAACCGGCGTCTTTCCGGCCGTTCTCCCGCCGGCCGAGCATTTTTTCCCGGCCGCGTCCTCCCGGCCGACAGTGGCGGAAGAGCGGGAGACCTACACGCCGCGTCAGACCGCGCCCGCTTCCGGGGGATTCCCCGTGCGGGTCGGCTCGCTGCTGTGCCTGGCCCAGGTCATGGATACCTATCTCGTTGTTCTGGATGGCGACACTCCCGTACTGGTGGACCAACACGCGGCTCACGAGCGGGCCCTGATGCACCGACTGGAGCAAAACGCCTCGCAGAGCAGGCTGCTGCTCGCGCCCGTGGATGTGCCCCTGACCCCCGAGGCGGTGGAACGCCTGGGCGAGTGCCGGGAGATGCTCCTGCGCATGGGCTGGGTAGTGGAAGAGCGCCCGGACGCCCTGCGGGTGCTCGGCCTGCCCACGGTGCTGGAACGCGCCCCGGCCCTGGAGAGCCTGCGCGACATCCTGGCCGGGCGCACCGAGGATTTTGACGACATCCTGCACCTGATGGCCTGCCGCAACGCGGTCAAGGCCGGGCAGCGCCTGACCGCCGATGAGGCGGCGGGGCTGCTGGCTTTATGGCTTTCCGTGCCCAACCGCGAGCATTGCCCCCACGGCCGGCCCACGGCCGTGCGCCTGGGGCGCGGACTGCTCGACAAGCTGTTCAAGCGTGGACTGTAAGGCGGGAGAAGGCTGCGGCGTAAAGCGCCAAGAAGAAGATATACGCGCGATGAAGCGGTTTTCGATGCCTTGTCGGGAACCCCCCGATAAGGCATCGCTTTTAACGTAAGCAGACCAGGGCGCTGCCGAAAAAAGCCACGCACGAGCCGGCGACCACCCGGAAGGACGGCCGGCGCCGGTTGCCTACGGCGCCCACAAAGGTCAGGATGACCGGTTGCAGGCCGATGATTGTCGCCGCCACCCCGGCCGGGGCGTAGTGCATGGCCAGGCTTGAGCCCCAAATGCCCCCGGAACTGAAAAGCGTCACGCCGATCAACAGCCGGAGTACTTTAGGATTTTCCCGCAGGCGGCGCACGGCCGCTCTGGAAAACCCCCGGAACAGTCCCCCACCCCACAAGAGCAGCGTGGCGACAAGCAGGCGCAGAAAGGCGGCCCACAGGGGCGAGGGGCCGTTGTGCATGGCCGCCTTCAAAAATAAAAAGCTGGCGGAAATGAAAACAGCGGCACCCAGGCCCGCCGCCACGCCCAACAGCAGCTTGCGGCCCGTTGGCGGTTCCTGCCCCGGCAGGAGCGTGCTGCCTGTCCGCTCGGACAACACCACCGCCACGCCCAGAATGGTCACGATGATGCCGCCCACGGCCTGCGCGGGCAGACGCTCACCCAAAACCCCCCACCCGAACAAGGCCGTGAACCCCGAACTGAGGGAAAGCAGCAACACCGCGGCTTGCGGCCCCAGAGTTCCCATGCACCAGTAAAGCAGCAGATCGCAGCAGATGAACCCGGTTATGCCGGATAAAGCCAGCAGCCCCAGATCCCGCGGGTTGAGATCCGGTTCGACGCCCAGCAGCAGGCAGGCCGCGCCCAGAGCCGCCAGTTGGAACGGCAGGCGCAGCATGGTCACGCCGACCGAGCCGACCATTCGCCCCACCACGGCGTGAATATAGCCGGAAACGGCCCAGCCGAAGGCCGTGGCGAAGGCCGCCGCTTCTCCCACTCCCGCCGTCATACCGTCTTCCTTTGGGGCAAAAGGGGGGCGGAGCGCCGAAACGCTCCGCCCGTCCTGCCGAGATGTGGTTTTTCGTGCCTTACAGTGAGCAGGAACAGCCTTGGCCGTCGCCGGGAACGGCGTCGTCGGGCAGGTTGCGATAGGGGGAAATCTCCCGCAGGCGGGCGATGATCTCCGGCAGCTTGGCGGCCACGAAGTCCACTTCCTCCTCGGTGTTCCAGCGGCAGAGGGAAAGGCGCAGGGAACCGTGGGCATAGGTGAAGGGAACGCCCATGGCCCGCAGCACGTGCGAGGGTTCCAGGCTGCCCGAGGTGCAGGCCGAGCCGGAACTGCCGCAGATGCCGTACTGGTCGAGCAGGAGCAGAATGGCCTCGCCTTCCACATACTTGAAGGAAAGGTTCATGGTGCCCGGCAGGCGGTTGGTCGGGTCGCCGTTGACGATGGTGTCGGGAATGGCGGCCAGGAGTCTGGATTCCAGGCGGTCGCGCAGGGCCGCGACCTTGGTGCCTTCTTCGCCGATATGCCGCCCGGCCAGTTCACAGGCCGCGCCCAGGGCGACGATGTTCGGCACGGCCTCGGTGCCGGCCCGCCGGCCGCGCTCCTGGTGGCCGCCGCGCAGGAAGGGGCGGAACAAGGCCCCCTTGCGGACGTAGAGAGCGCCTACGCCCTTGGGGGCGTGCAGCTTGTGCCCGGAAAGGGCCAGGTAGTCCACGGGCAGTTCGGCCAGGTTGATGGGCAGCTTGCCCACGGTCTGGACCGCGTCGGTGTGGAAGGGAATACCCCGCTCGCGGCACAGGGCGCCGGCTTCCGCAATGGGGTAGATGTTGCCCACCTCGTTGTTGGCGTGCATGACCGAGACGAGGGCCGTGTCTTTGTCCAGGGACTTTTCCAGCTCGTCCAGGCTGATCCGGCCCTTGCCGTCCACGCCGAGCCAGGTGACGCGGTAGCCGCGCTTTTCCAGCTCCTGCCCGGCGGCCATCATGGCCGAGTGCTCCACGCGGGTGGTGATGAAGTGCTTTTTCTCCGGCCGGGCGGAAAGGGCGGCGTTTACGGCCGTGGCGTCGCTTTCCGTGCCGCAGGAGGTGAAGAGGATCTCGTCCGGGGAAGCGCCGAGAAGCTCGGCCACCTGCTCCCTGGCCTTGGCCACGGCCCGGCCCACGCGGCCGCCGAAGCCGTGGATGCTCGAGGGGTTGCCGTACTCGCCTTTCAGGTAGGGCAGCATGGCTTCCAAAACTTCCGGGGCCGTGCCGGTGGTGGCGTTGTTGTCGAAATAGATCACGCGCCCGCTCATTGCTCGGCCTCCCGCACGGTAAGATCCGCTTCCACCTGGTCGCGCAGGGTCTGCTGCACAAAACCCTCGATGGTCAGCCTGCTGGAGGGGCAACTCGTGCACATGCCGCGCAGGGCCACCACCACGGTTTTGCCGTCGATGTCCACCAGTTCGATGTCGCCGCCGTCCTGTTGCAGGCGCGGGCGGACGATTTCCTCAAGCACGGTCATGACCCGCTGCATACGCTGCACGTTGGAAAGGGGCGCGCCGGCCTTGGTTTCTTTGGGCCGCATGTCCGGAATCAGCGGCTTGGCCGGAGACGCGCCGGCCAGCGTGTCTTTAAGAATCTGGGCGATGTCGTCCCGGCAGTCGCCGCAGCCGCCGCCGGCCTTGGTGAAGTTGGTGATCTCCTCCACCGTGGTCAGGTTGTTTTCCTTGATGGCCTTGACGATCTGGTCCTCGGTCACCCCAAAACACTTGCAGACCAAGCGGCCTTCATGGGAGTGCGGCACGGCGGGCTCGCCCCGGTACGAGCGGATGGCCGCTTCCAGAGCCTCCTGGCCCATGACGGAGCAATGCATCTTTTCCTTGGGCAGACCGCCCAGGAATTCGGCGATATCCTTATTGGTGATTTTCAGGGCTTCGTCCAGGGTCTTGCCTTTGACCATTTCGGTCAGGGCGGAACTGGAGGCGATGGCGCTGGCGCAGCCGAAGGTCTGGAACGAGGCGTCCAGGATGCGGTCATTTTCGATTTTCAGGAACAGCTTCAGGGCGTCGCCGCAGGCCAGGCTCCCGACCTCGCCGACGGCGTCGGCTTCTTTCAGTTCCCCGGTGTTGCGCGGGTTCAGGAAGTGATCGCGGACCTTGTCGGTATAATCCCACATATGGCCTCCTCGAGGCATCCGGCATCCCGGCCGGGAAATGGCGAAAGAAAAGCGCCGAAAGACGGCAGATGTATAATAAGTTCCGGCTGGCCCTTTGAAAAGGGGGACTGGAGAGCTTTTCCCCAAATCATGGGGCAACAATCCGGAATAACAGCGGAATATGATTTTTGACCGACTTCCCCGCTTTGGAAGCGCCCCGTGCGTAAATCGGCCGGCGTCCGGAAAACGGCTGAGGGTTCGTTTGAGCGTCTTCCGGTCATGTGGTTTCGCACACAATTTCAGAATGAAATTGCTCTCTGAGCGCGGGGATATCGACGAAGAGCGCGAGCTACTTGTCCCTGGAGTTCATCCACAGGAGCCCGCCCATGACGCCCAGAGTGATGCCGAGCATTACCAGGGCCTCAACGCGGTCACCGTCCTTCCAGGCTCCGGCCGCGAACAGCAAAGCGCCGCCGCACAAGGCTATAAGAACACCGACGCGCATACTGCCCCCGTGAGTGAAAGGGTGGGAAAGGCGAAGCGTCGTCCGCTACCGATTTTTCCTTGTATGGGAAGAGCCGGGATTGGGCAAGGTGCTGAGAAAGAAGGAAGAACAGCCTAGACCAGCCCCTCGGCCAACCTTTTGGCCAGAAGGGTGTGCCGGCGCTGGGTCTTGTTGTTGGCCACGGCCATGTGCAGGGCCTTGGGCGCACCCACGATGATCACCAGCTTTTTGCCCCTGGTCACGCCGGTATAGACCAGGTTGCGCTGCAACAGCACGTAGTGCTGGGTCAGCAGGGGCAGGACCACGGCCGGGTATTCCGAGCCCTGCGACTTGTGCACGGATACCGCGTAGGCCGGCATGATTTCGTCCAGTTCCTCGAAGGCATAGATCACGTTTTTGTCTTCAAAACGCACGGTCAATTCGCGCTCTTCCTCGTCCACATGGCAGATCCGGCCCATGTCGCCGTTGAAGACGTCCTTCTCGTAGTTGTTGCGGATCTGCATGACCTTGTCGTCCAGATGGAAGCGCCGCTCGCCGCGCTGGATTTTGGTCGGCTGCGGGTTCAGGGCCTGTTGCAGCAGCGTATTCAGGTTGCCCACCCCGGCCGCGCCCCGGTGCATGGGCGTAAGCACCTGGATGTCTTCCACCGGGTCGAAGCCGAAGCGCCGGGGGATGTGATCCCGCACCAGCTCCACAACCATTTGGGCGGCGTCTTCCGGGTCGTCGCGGCGGACGAAGTAGAAATCCGTCAGGCCTTGGGAGGGCGGAGTCAGGCGGGGCATCTCGCCCTGGTTGATCCGGTGGGCGTTCTCGACGATCTCGCCGCCGGCGGCCTGGCGGAAAATTTCGGTCAGGCGCACCACGCGCACCGCCCCGGAGGCGATGATATCACCGAGCACGTTGCCCGGCCCCACCGAGGGCAACTGGTGCACGTCGCCCACGAAAACCACCGTGGCCCCCAGCGGGATGGCCTTGACCAGGTGGTACATGAGCAGGGTGTCGAGCATACTGGCCTCGTCGATGACCAGGAGCGAGCAGGCCAGGGGGTTGTCTTCGTTGCGGGCGAAGCCGTCCTCCTGCGGGCTGTATTCCAGCAGGCGGTGGATGGTTTTGGCTTCCAGCCCGGAGGTCTCGCTCATGCGCTTGGCCGCCCGGCCCGTGGGCGCGGCCAGAAGAATGCGGGCCTTCTTGGCCTGGAACAGTTTGATGATCGCGTCGATGACCGTGGTCTTGCCCGTGCCGGGGCCGCCGGTGATCACCAGGATTTTGTCCGCGAGCGAGGCGGCGGCGGCTTCTTCCTGCTCCTCGGCCAGAGCGATGGGCAGGGCGGCCGTGACCTTGCGCAGGAGCTCGTCGGGCTTTTCAAAAGATACGGACTTGGGCGAGTGGAGAATCCGGCGCAGATAGCGGGCGATGCCCGTCTCATAGCGGTAATAGCGGGAAAGGTACAGGGCGGTGCGGGTTTCGCCGTCCTGCCCCTCGTATTCCTCGGCCACGACGCGCTCGTCGCGGATCAGGGCCTCCACGGCCTCGGCCACCGGCCCGGCTTCGATTTCCAGATCCCCGGCGGTCTTATGGATCAACTCCTCTTGCGGGAAGAACACATGGCCTTCGTCGGTGAGCTTCTGGAGCATGTACAGCAGCCCGGCCTCGGCCCGCAGGGGGGAATCCTTGCGGATGCCGAGCTTGATCGCGGCCGCGTCCGCTGTGGCGAAACCGATGCCCCGGATATCCATTGCCAGGGTGTAGGGGTTGCGCCGCACGGTTTCGAGGGAGTCCGCGCCGTAGTATTTGAAAATCCGCACCGCGTACGAGGTCGAGATGCCGTGGGGCTGAAGAAACATAATCAGGTCGCGGATGCCGGTGTGTTCCTTCCAGGCGGCCTTGATGTCCGCAAGCGTTTTGGAAGGCAGGCCCTTGACCTCGGCCAGGCGGTCGGGCTCCTCGTCCAGAATCCGGAAGGTCTCCGTGCCGAAGGCCTCGACGATCTTCGCCGCCCTGGTCGGCCCCACGCCTTTGATCATCCCGGAGCCGAGGTAATGCCGGATGCCCTCAAGAGTGGCCGGGAGCAGGGCTTCGTACGTCTCCATCTTGAACTGCCGGCCGAAGCGGGCGTCGTTGACCCAGCAGCCGGTCACGGAAAGACCCATGCCGGCTTGGGGCGCGTTCATGCAGCCGACCACGGACACGGGTTCTGCCTTGCCCGGCACCTTCAGGCGCAGAACGGTCCAGCCGTTGTCCTCGTTGTGGAAAACGACCCGCTCCAGGGTGCCGCGCAGGGCCTGCCGGCCGGCGAGATCGAGCAGGGAATCGCGGTTCACGATGTTTCTCCGACCTCTTCGGCGTCCGTTGCACCAAGAGATTCGTCGCCGGAGCCTTCAACGGCGTTGACCGAGCAGGACCAGTCGATCCGCCCGATCACCGCCTTGGTCAGGGCTTCCAGCCCCTCGCCGGAAACGGCGGAAATGAACAGGGCTTCCGGGTACCGGTCGTACAGATCCGCGCGGCGCTCGGCGTCCAGTGAGTCGGCCTTGTTCAGCAGGAGCAGGCGGGGGATCTCCGCAAGCTCAAGCTGCTCCAGGATGCCCTCCACGGCTGCGACGTGCATGTCCAGCTCCGGGTTGGAGGCATCGGCCACATGCAGGAGCAGGTCGGCTTCCTCCAGCTCTTCCAGAGTGGCCCGGAAAGCTTCCATCAATTCCTTGGGCAAGTGGCGGATAAAACCCACGGTGTCGGTGAGGATCAACTCGCGCTCTTGGGGAAAGCGCAGCCGGCGGGTGGTCGGGTCCAGAGTGGCGAAGAGCTTGTTCTCGGCCAGGACTTCCGAGCCGGTCAGGCGGTTCAGCAGGGTGGACTTGCCCGCGTTGGTGTAGCCGACCAGCGAGGCGATGGGCACGCCGCCCTTGGCCCGGCGCGAGCGGGCGAAGGAGCGCTGCCGGCGCAGCCCTTTCAGTTCGTCCTTGAGCCGGGCCACGCGGTCGCGCAGGCGCCGGCGGTCCGTTTCGAGCTTGGTCTCGCCCGGGCCCCGGCCGCCGATGCCACCCATGAGCCGGTCCATGGCCCGGCTTTTACCCACCAGGCGCGGCAGCATGTATTGCGACTGGGCCAGTTCGACCTGGAGCCGCCCGGCCCGGCTGTGGGCCCGGCGGGCGAAGATGTCCAGAATGAGCTGGGTACGGTCGATGACCCGGCGCTCGGTGACCTCCGCAAGGTTGCGCAACTGGGCCGGGGAAAGCTCGGCGTCAAAGATCACCAGGCCGGCGTGGGCCTGCAGGGCCAGAACTTCCAACTCCGCCAGCTTGCCTTTGCCGAGAATGAATTTGGGGTTCATGGCCTTGACCCGCTGCATGAGCGTGCCGGCCGTGACGACCCCGGCCGTGTCGGCCAATTCGGCCAGTTCGGCCAGGGAAGACTCCTGCTCGGCCCTGGAAGCCGTGGACACGCTGACCAGTACCGCGCGTGAATCCGGCCCACCCGTGTGGGCGGCCGGCGCGGGGGCCTGCCCCCGACGGGTGTCGGCTTCTTTACGCTCGGCATGTTCCCCGGCCGTGTCGGCGCGGGCGAGTTCTTCCTCAAGGGCCTCGATTTCCGCGAGGATGTCGGTTTCTTCGGCATCCCAGGGGAGGGCCGGGAGAATGACGTGGGATTTGCCTTCCGGGTTGGGCGGCAGCAGGTGGGCGCGCTGGACCCGCAGGGGCTCGCCCCACTCGTTGACCGAGAGCACGGCAATGGAGTCGAAACGCAGGAAGAGCATATCCATGCAGTCTTCCTGGGTGAGCAGATCCGGGGTCAGGTGGGTGTGGAAGAGCCGCAGGCCGCGCAAACGGCCCGCGCCCTCCCGCCGGCGGGGCAGTTCGGGAATCTCCAGGCCCGTGGGTGTGCCGACCAGGATCATCTGCGGCCGGCCCCGGCGGTCGATGAGCAGGCCCACCTGCCGGTTCAGGGAACGCGACAAGGCGGCCAATTCTCGGGCCTGCTCCGGGGAGTACCCGCCCGCGTTGGGGTAACGCCGGGTGAGCAGGCGGTTCAGGGCCTTGATCTGGCTGGGCTTCAAACCCTGGGTATTGCCTTCAACCTTGGCTATGGCGCAACGCTCCGTTTTTTTATGGCGCCGGCAAGCGCCTTGTCGAACCGGGCGTCCAGGCAGGCGCCGATGTCGGTCGTGACGAACCCGCCGGCATGGAACAGGCTGAATATGGTCGCCGGGGTCGGCGCCGCTTGGGCCTGCTCCACTGTTGCCAACTTGATGATTGTGATCGGCATATTCCGCTTGCGCGCCGTTTCCGCCAGGGAGATGTTGACGTGGTGCTCGGTGAAGGGGCACCGGTTGGAATAATAGGCCACCAAGCCTTCCTTACCCGGGCATTCGCCGCTCAGCACCGTTTCCCTGAAGCGGGGGGCGGGAGCCCGCTCGTTCACCTTCTTCACCAGGAGGCTGAACCCGTAAGAGAGTCGTTCCACCTCTTCAAAGCCCTGTCGCAGCAACCACTTGGTATCGTAAAGAAAAGGTGCCTTGGCCGTGCCGGCCACCACCGCCAGGCCGTCGCGCCCCTGTGTGTGGGCATCTTCAAGGGCGAAGCGCAGCAAGGTTTTGGCGTGGCCTTTGCCCTGGTGGCGCCCCGATACCCACAAGCAGTGCAGCACCAGGTAATTGGGGGCGTCAACGGGAATCCAGGCGCTTTCGGCCGGGCAATATTCAATAAAGACCTTCGCCCTGTCGTCGAGTCTGCGAAAAACAAACCCGTTGGCGAACTCCCGTTTCAGCCACGCTTTCTTCAAGGCATACCCGGCGGTGTACTTCTTGTCGGAGAAGGCGCAACAGATATGCTCACCGTCAATATCGTCAGCAGTCGGCGAGAGGAAGCGTGTATCCATTTCACCCGGCTTTCGGCGTCTCACCCCGCCAGGTACGCGGCGATCATCGCGTCATAGGCCGAGACGGTCGAGAAGGTCGCGGCGGCGGCTTCTTTGCGCAGGGCCAGGGGTACTCCCTGGGGGGTCTGGGCCATAGCCTCGCGGATGCGCGGATACCAGGAGGGGTTCGGGGCCACGAGCATGGAATGGTAGTTCTTGGCCGCAGCCCGGAGCATACAGGGGCCGCCGATATCGATTTCCTCGATGGCCGCCTTGAATTCCAACTTTTTGCGGGCCGCCTCGGCGAAATTGTAGAGGTTCACGCAGATCAGCTCAAAGGGCTTGATGGCGTGGGCCTCAAGCGTTTGCAGATGCTCGGGGTTGTCCTTGTCGGCCAGGATGCCGCCGTGAATCTTCGGGTGCAGGGTCTTGACCCGGCCGCCGAGAATTTCGGGAAAGCCGGTGACGTCTTCCACGGGCGTCACCGGCAGACCGGCGTCCTTGAGGGCCTTGGCCGTTCCGCCGGTGGAAACCAGCTCCACGCCCCGCTCGGCGAGAAACGCGGCGAAGTCCGCCAGGGTGCTCTTGTCCGTCACGCTGAGCAGGGCCCGCTTGATGGGCAGAAACTCCATTGTCGCTCCTGAATGGTCTTACTGTTTGTCGCCCGGCTCGTCTTCCGGACGCTTGGGCGGCGTGCCGCCCGCTTTTTTCTCGTCCCGCTCCCGGCGGGGCTCGCGAGGGCGTCAGCAGCCGCCGGGGCCGCTCCGCAACGCGAGCAGAACGACCACGAGGGCGATGGGCACCAGAACGGTGAGCCAACTGTCCATGTCTTTTCCTTGCGGTGCGGGCTTTCCGGAAGTGTTATTCTTCGATCTGAATGCCGGAGGTCTGGTAACCGGCATCCACAAACAGGATGTCGCCGGTCACGCCGGAAGCCAGGGGCGAAGCCAGGAACACGGCCGCGCCGCCCACGTCGGCGATATCCACGTTGCGTTGCAGCGGCGTGTACTTCTCGATGTGGTTCAGGATCTTGCCGAACCCGGAAATGCCCGAGGCCGCCAGGGTCTTGATCGGGCCGGCGCTGATCGCGTTGATGCGCACGCCTTTGGCGCCCAAGTCATAGGCCAGGTAGCGCACGGAGGCTTCCAGGGCGGCCTTGGCCACACCCATGACGTTGTAGTTCAGGATCATCTTCTGAGCCCCGTAATAGGTCAGGGTAATCACCGAACCGCTCTCGTTCATCAACGGCTCAAAAGCCTTACAGAGAGTGACCAGGGAAAAAGCCGAAACGTCCAGGGCCAGGGCGAAACCGTCCCGCGAGGTGTCGATATAGCGGCCTTGCAGGTCTTCGCGCTTGGCGAAGGCCACGGCGTGGACCAGAATGTCCACTTTGCCCCACTTCTGGCGCACGGTCTCGGCCGCCGCCGCCACCTGGGCGTCGTCGGTCACGTCACAGGGGAAGGTGAAGGCCGCGCCGAGTTCTTCGGCAATGGGTTCCACCCGTTTCTTCAGGGCTTCGCCCACCCAGGACAGGGCGATTTCCGCGCCGTTCTTACGAAAGGCCTCGGCCACGCCGTAGGCGATGCTCTTGTTGTTGGCGACTCCGCAGATGACGGCTTTTTTCCTTGCAGCAGCATGTGACTCTCCTTGAGGGATGTATAGCTTGGTCCCAAAATGATGTAAGCTGTCGCCCGCCCTAAATGGACAGGTTTTCGCCGGTAAAGGCGGCGTAGGCCTCCCGGTACTTGTTCCCGGTGGTCTCGGCCACATGGGCGGGAAGAACGGGGCCGGGGGCCTGCTTGTCCCAGGGTTGGGTTTCCAGCCAGTCGCGCAGGTACTGCTTGTCGAAACTCGGCTGGGGCCGGCCGGGGGCGTACCCTTCGGCGGGCCAGAAACGCGAGGAATCGGGCGTGAGCACCTCGTCGATCAGGGTCAGCTCGCCGTCCACCATGCCGAACTCGAACTTGGTGTCGGCGATGATGATGCCCCGGTTGGCGGCGTAAGCCGAGGCTTCCCGGAAAATTTGCAGGGAGAGGTTCTCCACCCTGGTATACAAATCCTTGCCCACCAGGGCCGCGCCCTGCTCGGGAGTGATGTTCTCGTCGTGCTCGCCGAGGGCCGCCTTGGTGGAGGGCGTGAACAGCGGCTCGGGCAGGCGGCTTGCTTCCGTCAGGCCTTCGGGCAGCTTATAGCCGCACAAGGTTCCGCCGCCGCGGTATTCTTTCAGGCCGGAGCCGGCCAGATAGCCGCGCACCACGCATTCGATGGGCAGCGGCTTGGCCTTTTTCACCAGCACGCTGCGACCCTCAAGCATATCCGTGTGCGGGTGCAGGGCCTTGGGGAAGCGGGCGGGGTCGGTTTCCAGCAGGTGGTTGCCGATCAGGCTCTCGAAGCGGCGCATCCAGAACAGGGTAATCCGGTTCAGGACCACGCCCTTGTAAGGAATGGGCGTGGGCAGGATGACGTCGAAGGCGCTCATGCGGTCGGTGGTGACGATGAGCAGGGTATCCTCGGAGACGTCGTAAATGTCGCGGACCTTGCCCCGGGCGGCCAAGGGGAAGGCCGGGATATCGGTTTGGGTGACGACCTGCATAAACACAATCCTTTAGCGCCTCTCAGGCGCGGGTGCGGGCAAGGGCCGAGCGGGCGTGGGCCTCCAGGCCCTCCAGGCGGGCCAGCCGGGCCACGGCCCCGGCGGACGCGGTTGTGAACTCCCGGCTCGCGGCCAGAACGGAAATTTTCTTACAAAAGACCTCGACCCCCAGGGCGGAGGAAAACCTCGCCGTGCCCATTGTGGGCAGCACGTGGTTGGGGCCGGCGAAATAATCGCCCATAGGCTCCGGCGACCAACCGCCCATGAACACCGCCCCGGCGTGGCGCACTTTGGGCAGAACTTCCCAGGGGTTGTCCACCAGCAACTCCAGATGCTCGGGGGCCAGGGTGTTGCTTATCTCCAGGGCCGTTTCGAGGTCGGTCTCGGCCAGGGCGCCGTACTCTTTGAGGGAGGAAGCGGCGATTTCCCGCCTGGGCAGGTCGCGGAGTTGCGCGTCCAAAGCTTTCTTCACCTTGGCGGCCAAGCCTTTGGCCGTGCACAGGCACACGGACGACGCCAACTCGTCGTGCTCGGCCTGGGAAAGCATGTCGGCCGCGACCCATTCCGGGTCGGCGCTGCTGTCCGCAATGATACAAATTTCGCTCGGACCGGCGATCATGTCGATGCCCACGGTACCGATCAGCAGCCGCTTGGCCGTGGCCACATAGATATTGCCGGGGCCCGCGATCACGTCCACGGGCTTGAGATGGCCCGCTCCATACGCCAGGGCCGCGACACCCCAGGGGCCGCCCGCGGCGTAGACCTCCGTAAGGCCCAGAATATGCGCGGCCGCGAGAATGGCCGGGGCGGGCGAACCGTCGGGGCGCGGCGGCGAGATGACCGCGATTTCGGGCACCCCGGCGACCTGGGCCGGGATGGCGTTCATGAGCAGACTCGAGATCAGCGGGGTCGAGCCGCCTTTGCCGCCGGGCACGTACAGGCCGGCGCGATCCGCAGGCGTGACCCGCCTGCCGAGGATGGAGCCGTCGGGCCGGGTGATGAACCAGGAACGTTCCGTCTGGGCCTCATGAAACGCGCGGATATTGGCCGCCGCCGCTTCTATGGCCGCACGGTCCTCTTTGGGCAGGGCCGAGGCGGCCCGCTCCAAGGCCTTGCGGGGCACGGCGAACTGTTTGGCGGTAAAGTTCGGGGCGTCGAAAGAGCGCGTGTACGCCGCGACGGCTTTCAGTCCGCTCGCCCGTACCTCGGCAAGAATGGCCCGAACCCTGTCCTCCGCTTCGATTACGGCCGCGCCGCCGTCGGCCCGGCGGGCCAGGCGTTGCAGGAGCGGGCCGGCGTCTGTGGCGGTGATGATGCGCAGAATGGGGCAGGGCATGGATCCTCCGATGGTACGAACACAACAACATACCCGATGAGGGGGGGAAAGTCGAGGGTGACGGCTCCTCCCGACCGGAGTGGGAACCGATACCGTTACCGCGATCTCGGCGCAGAACGGGTTCAGTCTCTCCGACGTCAACTTGGGCAACGGCGGCAACAGCCTGCGCGTCAGGACCGGGGTCGGGCTGCCGGGGTGTGGACCTGGGGCCGTCCCGCGCCGCGCGGGGCGGCCCTTGTTCTTGCCCGCGCTTTCCGGTAGGCTGCGCTCTTTGCATCCCCCCAACGCCAAGGATTTTTCATGCTCGCCATTCTGGACTACGAAGCCGGCAACCAGACCAGCGTGTTGCGCGCCCTGCGGGGGCAAGGCATTGAGGCCGAGATCACGGCCGATCGCGCCGTCCTGGCCGCCGCCGACGGAGTTATTTTCCCCGGCGTGGGCGCGGCGGCCCAGGCCATGAGCCTGCTCACCCGCACCGGCCTGGACGCCGTTCTTCGCGATCTGATCGCCTCGGGCAAGCCCCTGCTCGGGGTCTGCCTGGGTTGCCAGATCCTTCTGGAACACAGTGATGAAAGCGACACCCGCACCCTGGGCCTGGTCAAGGGCCGCTGTGT